>CAYUQO010000008.1:23948-181899 GCA_964446945.1 uncultured Bordetella sp. | reverse complement strand
GACTTCAATATCGATCCCGTCGATATCCGCGAAGCGTTTGAACAGCACTGCCTTGCCTTCCATCACCGGCTTGGACGCGAGCGCGCCGAGATCGCCGAGGCCGAGAATGGCAGTACCGTTCGAGATCACCGCGACCCGGTTGCGCCTCGTCGTATAGTCATAGGCGAGGTCCGGATTGGCTGCGATGGCGCGAACCGGAACGGCAACCCCCGGCGAATAGGCGAGGGACAGATCGCGCTGGGTCGCCATCGGCTTGGTGGCGCGGATTTCGAGCTTTCCCGGCTTGTCTCCGGCGTGAAATGCCAATGCCTCTTCATCGGTGAAAGAAGGGCGTTCGGACGCGACGGCCATATCGGGCTACTCTCCGTTTTACTGTTGCCGGGCTCTCGCTTTAAGGCTTGGGGAAAAGTGGCAACGCGGCGAGCCTTCGGGTCGACCTGTATTCGGTGTCTGCTAAATTCCCTTAATGGCGGAGATTTTGCACCCCCTCAATGGCGAAGTCAGCGGGCCGGCAATATCAGGCCCGGACAGCTCCGATAGCGCCACCCCGATGATGTCCCAGTATCTGGAGATCAAGGCGGCCAATAGCGAATATCTGCTGTTCTACCGCATGGGCGACTTTTACGAGCTGTTTTTCGACGACGCGGTCAAGGCCGCGGCGGCGCTCGACATCGCATTGACGAAGCGCGGGAAGCATCTTGGCGAAGATATCCCGATGTGCGGCGTGCCGGTGCACACCGCGGAAAGCTATCTGGAGAAACTGATCCGTAAGGGCTTCCGGGTCGCCGTCTGCGAGCAGATGGAAGACCCGGCGCTCGCCAAAAAACGGGGCGCGAAGTCACCGGTGAAGCGCGAAGTCATCAGGCTGGTGACGCCGGGCACATTGACCGAAGATTCGCTGCTGGATGCGCGGAGCCCATCGCTGCTGACGGCTTTGGGCCGGGCCGGCGGGGAATTGGCCATTGCTTCGGCCGACATCTCGACCGGCGATTTCGCGGTTGAAACGGTTGCGCCGGAGGAATTGCCGCAGGTCCTGGGACGCCTTGCGCCACGTGAACTCCTGGTGCCCGATACATTGCTGGCCGACGAGGTGATCGGACCGGCACTCAAGGAATTGGGTCCACGCCTGACACCGCGGCCGGCGGTCAGTTTCGATTCCCAGAGCGGCGAGCGGTTGCTCAAATCCTTTTTTGGTGTCGCCGCACTGGACGGATTTGGCGTGCTCAGCCGGGCGGAACTGTCTGCGGCAGGCGCGCTCGCGGGTTATCTCGACCTGACGCAAAAGGGCCACCGGCCGGCGCTGAAGCCGCTGAAGCAAAGCACGGAATCCGGGGTTATGGCGATCGACCCGGCAACCCGGCGCAATCTCGAGCTGATTGAAACGCTTTCCGGCGAGCGCCGGGGCAGCGTGCTTTCCACCATCGACCTGACGGTCACGGCAGCGGGCGCACGGCTCCTCAATCGCCGTCTGGCCGCGCCGCTCGTCGGTCCGCAAGCAATCGCGCGGCGTCTGGATGCGGTCGGTTTTTTTCTCGCGCGCGAGGAGTTGCGGGCGCAGGTGCGAAGCGCATTGCGCGCTGCGCCCGATCTGGCGCGCGCGAGCGGACGGATCGTGCTCGGACGTGGTGGCCCGCGCGATCTTGCGGCCATTCGCGCAGGGCTTGCTGCGGCACGCAACCTGCGCCGCCTGTTGGGCCAGCTCGACGAGGTGCTTCAGCCGGCGCCGGGAGAACTCGCCGATGCCGGGCGGGAGATCGCCGATCGCGCACTGACCATCGGTGTATTGCAGGACAAGCTTGAACGCCTGCTGATCGCCGAGCCGCCGTTTTTCGCCCGCGATGGAGGATTCATTATTCCGGGCGCCTATGCTGCGCTCGATGAAGCGCGTGCGCTGAAGGATGAATCGCGCCGGTTCATCGCCGAACTGGAAAGCCGCTACCGCGCCGAAACCGGCATCGCCTCCTTGAAGATCAAGCACAATGCGGTGCTCGGCTATTTCATTGAGGTGACCGCGGCGCAGTCGGACCGGCTGCTGAAGAGCGGCGGCGATCGCTTCCGTCATCGTCAGACTGTCGCGTCGGCGGTGCGTTTTTCGACCGAAGAACTGAATGGACTCGCGGTGAAGATCGCGCAAGCCGGTGAGCAGGCACTGGCGATCGAACTCGATCTGTTCGATATGCTCGTCGCCGATACCCGCGCCGCAGCTGCAACGATTTCGGCCATCGCCGATGCCGTCGCGGTGATCGACACCGCGGCGGCGCTGGCAGAACTTGCGAACCGTCACCGCTATTGCCGTCCGATTGTCGATGACTCGCTCACCTTCGCGATCATGCGCGGCCGCCATCCCGTGGTGGAGCAGGCGCTGGCAGCGGAAAACAGCGGGACTTTCGTCCCGAACAATTGCGACTTGACGCCAGGCACCGGAGAAAATGGCGGCGGGCGATTGTGGCTGATCACCGGCCCGAACATGGCCGGCAAATCCACATTCCTGAGGCAAAACGCAATCGTCGCGATTCTTGCGCAGATGGGTTCTTACGTTCCTGCCGAGAGCGCACATATCGGAGCAATTGATCGCCTGTTCAGCCGCGTCGGCGCGGCGGATGACCTTGCGCGCGGGCGATCGACATTCATGGTCGAAATGCTGGAGACGGCTGCGATTCTGAACCTCGCCGGCGAAAAATCGCTGGTGATACTGGACGAGATCGGTCGCGGCACGGCCACTTTTGACGGATTGGCAATCGCCTGGGCGGTGGTGGAGCACCTGAACGCCATCAACAGGTCACGTGCATTGTTTGCGACGCATTACCATGAGCTGGTGGCGCTTTCGGGCCGCTTGGACGATGTGGCCTGTGCGACCATGCGGGTGCGCGAATGGAAGGATAATGTCGTCTTTCTGCACGAGATTGCGCCCGGTGCTGCCGACCGGTCCTATGGAATTCAGGTCGCCAAGCTGGCGGGATTGCCGAAAGCGGTTGTGACGCGAGCGGCGGAGGTATTGCGTGCGCTTGAAGAGGGACGTGAAGGACATAAACCACTCGCCCGCATCGACGATTTGCCGCTGTTTGCCGCCGAAATGAAATCGCGAAATCCGGATGTACCCGCGAAATCCGCGATCGAAGACATGCTGCGCGGCACCAATCCGGACGCGCTGACTCCCAAGGCGGCGCTGGATCTTCTTTATGAGCTCAAACGAAAGGTGAGCGAAGCCGGGCCGTGACCACCTTGCGGTCATGGGTGCAAGGGCGCAAAAGTCAAAAATGGACGAAAACGAGCGCCCATTTATCCCGCCCCACCGGCGCAAATTTCTGGTCGTCGTCGACCAGACACCGGAATGCCGTGTGGCCTTGCGTTTTGCAGCAAGGCGGGCACAGCACACCGGCGGGATCGTGACCCTGCTTTATGTGGTGCCGCCGGCTGACTTTCAGCAATGGGCCGGCGTGGAGCGGCTGATGCGCGAAGAGGCTCATCAGGAGGCGGAACGGGCGTTACACGACGCGGCCAGAACGGTGAATGAAATCGTCGGCTCGATGCCAGAACTGGTGACGAAGGAAGGCCGTCCCGCAGAGCAGATACGTGAAATCCTGAAGGATGATCGCGCGATTTCCATTCTGGTGTTGGCGGCAGGCACTTCGAAGGAAGGCCCGGGGCCGCTGGTGGCCCTGATTGCGAGCCCGTCGGCCACGGCCTACCCCATTCCGGTGACGGTGGTGCCGGGCAATCTCACCGACGAACAGGTCGACGCGCTGGCGTGAGCGGCTTGCCGCCTGCATTGCAGGACGCGATTGCGGATTTCTGCAGCACAGCGCGCGGGCCGGACATTGCGCAGCGTGCGGCGGCACAGTCGGCTTGCTATCGCCGCGGAGGTGGATCGTCGCGTGCCGTTTCGGATCATGGCGATGTCGCCGCCCATCTGACAGCGCGGCTGCCCGCGACTTACGCTGCAACTTACGCGGCACTGAGCGCGGTGCAAATTCGCGCTCCTGAATTCGCTCCACGATCGCTTCTCGATTTCGGCGCCGGGCCAGGAACGGCAAGCTGGGCCGCGATGGAGATCTGGCCGGACATCGAATCCATCGTGATGCAGGATCAGAATGCGCATTTTGCCGAAGCTGCGCGCGCCCTCACTGCCCCCAGTCCGCACTCTGCATTGCGGCAGGCGCAAGTCACGGCTGAATTACCCGGCGACCGCGGCTTCGATCTCGTGATTGCCGGTTATGTCATGTCCGAGATCGCGGAATCGCGCGTCGGGGAATTCGTCTCACGAATGTGGGACGTCTGCCGCGGCATCCTGGTGATTGTCGAACCCGGAACACCCGCGGGATTTCAGCGCGTGCTGCATGCGCGGCAGACTTTGCTGCAAGGGCAGGCGATGATCGCCGCTCCATGTCCCGGCGAAGTGCAATGTCCCATGACGGGTGGCGACTGGTGCCATTTTGCGGTGCGCCTGCCGCGCACGCGCGATCACATGCGCGCCAAGAACGCACAGGTCCCGTACGAGGACGAGAAATTCTCCTATGTGGCAGCGGCGCGGGATGGCGTCGTTTTGACAACAGCGGCGCAGCGCATCATCGCGCCGGTTGTGATGGCAAAAGCCGGCTCGCGCTTCCGCCTGTGCACGGAAAATGGCATATCAGAAGTGGACATTCCGCGGCGCGATCCTGCCGAATACCGCCGGCACCGCCGCAAAGACTGGGGCGACGTATTCTAGGAAGGATAAAACTTGCAATGCTAACTCCGCCTCCCCCTTGAGGGGAGGCACGCACTTTGCAGTTCGCAAAGTGCGGGTGGGGGACGTCGTCGCGATTTCCCCCACCGAAATTTGCTCCGCAAATTTCGATCACATTCGACTGCAAGCTTTTCGCTATCTAGAGTGCTAACGAATGAGACTCGACAAACCCGAAGGTGCGCCGGACCGCGACATTCGCTGGGGCAGCGATATTGCCGCCGAGATGCTGCGCCGCATGGGATGCGAGTATGTCAGTCTCAATCCCGGTGCGTCCTATCGCGGATTGCACGATTCCATTGTCAATCATCTTGGCAATGACCGGCCCGGCATTCTGTTGTGCCTGCATGAAGATCATTCGGTGGCGATCGCGCATGGTTATGCCCGCGTGACAGGACAGCCGATGGCCTGCGTGCTGCACGCCAATGTCGGGCTGCTGCATGGCATGATGGCGATGTTCAATGCCTGGTGCGACCGCGCGCCTGTGCTGGTGTTGGGCGCGACGGGGCCGCTCGCCGCTGAAAAGCGCCGGCCTTGGATCGACTGGATTCACACCATGCGCGATCAGGGTGGCCTGGTGCGGAATTTCGTCAAATGGGACGATCAGCCGTCCTCGCCGGAATCGCTGGTGGAATCCATGACGCGCGCCTGGCTGCTGACGCGTTCGCAGCCGACCGGGCCGGTTTATGTTTGCCTCGATGCCGGTTTGCAGGAAGCGAAGCTCGAACGAGAACCGGATTGGCCCGATCTCGCGCGCTTTCAGCCGCCGTCACCGCCGCGGCCGGCGCAGTCGGATATCACGCGTGCCGTTGACATGCTCTCACGCGCCGAACGTCCGCTGATTTTGTTCGGCAGAGGATCGCGCGACGCCGCCGCATGGCAGGCGCGGCTCAGGCTGGCCGAGCGGTTGGGCGCCTGCGTCATGAGCGATCTCAAAACCGGCGCGATGTTTCCGACCAGTCATCCCGCGCATGTCGTGCCGCCGTTCAATGCATTGACCCGTTCGGCACGCGAAGTCATGGCCGAAGCCGACGTTATCCTGTCGCTCGACTGGGTCGATCTCGGCGGCGCCTTGAAGCAGGCGGGGAGCCCGCAATCGCGTGCGAAGATTATTGCGGCATCGCTCGACCGGCATCTGCATCGCGGCGCCGGAATGGAATATCAGGCGCTCGCGCCCGCGGATATCTACTTCGACAGCGGTTCAGATGCCGTCGTGGATGAGCTGTTGCAGGCGCTCGGCAACGGACCGAAGCGGCCATGGAAGCAGCGCATCGCGGGAGCGGCAGCAAAATCGGATGACCGCTCGGTTACGCTGCACGGAATCGCGGCGGCGCTGCGCGGGAGTTTTGACGATCCGGAGCAGGTCACGTTCTCGTTGCTCAATCGCGGCTGGCCGGTCGAGATCTGGCCCTTCACCCAACCGCTGTCTTATCTCGGCAAGGATGGCGGCGGCGGACTCGGCTCAGGACCCGGACTTTCGGTTGGTGCGGCCGTCGCGCTGCAAAAGCTCGGGCGTTATGCGGTTTCGGTGTTGGGCGACGGCGATTTCTGCATGGGTGCGACGGCCCTGTGGACCGCGGTTCATCATCGCATTCCGCTGCTGGTCCTGATCGACAACAACCGTTCCTATTTCAATGACGAGCTGCATCAGGAAAATGTCGCGCGGGGGCGCGGGCGGAACGAGAACAATCGCTGGATCGGGCTGCGCCTGGACGATCCGCTGCCGGATATTGCGAAGCTGGCGCAGGCGCAGGGTGCGGTGGGCATCGGCGCGGTGACGAATGCAGATGATGTGCCCAAAGCAATTTCCGAAGGCGTTGGCGTGCTGAAATCCGGCGGCGTCTGCGTGATCGATTTCCACGTCGATCCCGGCGAAGATCGCCGCTCCGCAGCGTCCGTCGGCCAGCGGAAAACCGGCTCCTGATTTTGTCAGCGCAATGAACCTGCATCTCGACACTTCGCAGTCAATCCATACGAGCGCGTCTCAAAACGCCCGAATTCTCACCGAAGATTGGGTTGGCCGGTCCGCCTTCTGTCCGGGCTGTGGTGACGGAATCAAGCGATTCCCAAATAATCAGCCGGTTGCGGATTTCGTCTGCCGCGGCTGCGGCGAAGAGTACGAATTGAAATCGAGCAAAAGCAGATTCGGCGCCAAGGCGGTTGACGGCGCATATGAGACTATGCGGGCGCGTCTCGCGGCGCAGAACAATCCCAACCTGATGCTGCTCAACTACGATTTGGGCCATCTGCAAGTCAGAAATTTCTTTGTTGTCCCGAAGCAATTCTTCGTTCCGGGAATCATTGAGTGTCGAAAACCTCTTAAAGAAACTGCCCGTCGGGCTGGATGGATAGGCTGTAACATCTTGCTCAGTCAGCTTCCCGCTGCCGGCAAGGTGTACTTCGTCCGCGACGGTTCGGTGTTGCCGAAAAAATCTGTGCTGTCCGAGTGGCAGCGAACACTGTTTCTGAGGAACGCAGCGAAGGAGGCTCGTGGCTGGTTGATAGAGGTGATGAGGCGCCTCGACAGGTTTAGAAACCGCACGTGCGAACTCAATGAAGTCTATGAGTTCGAAGCCGAACTATCCCGGCTGTTTCCGCACAACAAACACGTGAAGCCAAAAATTCGGCAGCAACTGCAGTTTTTACGCGATCGCGGTTACCTCGAATTCACATCGCGAGGACAGTATAGGCTATGCGCCGCTCAGTGACTGGTAATTGGTCACGGGACAACTGACCGTGTCTTCTTGCGCTTACGCGACATGGGCACCTCATCAATTCTTGTCTGGTTGCCATCGCATTCGTCGCTCTCGCAGACGGCAAAATCGAAGACATTCTGTAGTACCCACTTCTGGCTCCGCACGTCCCATTCGGCATACGCATCACGCCGCACCCGTTTGGAGCCGCAGTTCGAACAAACCATGCGTAGCTTCGGCTGTTTTATGCGCGGAGCCATGCTAGCCTCTGCCCAATGTTCTTGTTTTGTTCACTCTGGCATAATGGGGTTCTGCGCGCAATATCAGGGCCATGTTCATCCAGACCGAAACCACTCCCAATCCGGCCACGCTGAAGTTCATTCCCGGCCGGCAGGTGATGCCGGAAGGCACCGCCGATTTCCCCAATGCCGAAGCCGGGCAGCGCTCGCCGCTGGCCTCCCGCCTGTTCAGCATCCCCGAAGTGGACCGCGTGTTCTTCGGCTCGGACTTCATCAGCGTGACCAAGCGCGACGGCGACTGGCGGCATCTGAAGCCAGCGGTGCTGGGCGCGATCATGGAGCACTTCACCCGCGGCTTACCGCTGTTCGAGAGCGAAGCACCTGGCGAAGACGAACCTGTCTATGAAGGCGAAGACGCCGAGGTCGTCGCGCAGATCAAAGAGCTGCTCGAGACGCGCGTGCGTCCCGCAGTCGCTTCCGATGGTGGCGACATCATCTTCAAGGGCTTCGACAGCGGTTCGGGCACTGTGTTCCTGCATTTGCAGGGGAGCTGCTCCGGCTGTCCGTCTTCGACCATCACGCTGCGCAACGGCATCGAGAACATGCTGCGGCACTACATTCCCGAGGTGTCGGGAGTAGAGGCCGTCTAGTTCACCGGGCGATTCAATCTAGCAATCTCCCCCACCCGCGAATTCCGAAGTGGAATTCGCGTGCCTCCCGTCAAGGGGGAGGCGGAAAAAGCGGCAGATGCGTTCCCTTGCGCTTCTGCTCCGTTGGCACGCGAGGCGCTCGACGCTGGAGGAGAGGAAAATCTCAAACGATCACAAGCTGCTTTAGCGGGCGGCGCGGAGCTTCGTCGCCGTGGCGCAGTTGTCCACCACACTGAAATAGCGCGCAACCGCATCGCTGCCGACATCGAACGGATTGGCTTCGCCGGCGACGCGATTTGCCGCCGTGTGCGCCTTCAGGAAAGCATTGTCGAATTCCGAGTGGTTCGACATCAGCACCGTTGCGCCAAAAGCAGCCGCGGCTTTCGCCATCTTTCTCGAAGAAGCGATATATACGTCATAGAACGCCTGGCTGGCATTGAACGGGATCGCGGTCCCCCCGACATAGGCGACGCGCAACGGTTTTCCGTGATCACGCACCTCGAACAAGAAGGACAGCGTGCCCGGCGTGTGACCCGGCATCGTGACGATCTGCACCGAAGCATCACCGACAGAGACTTTCATTCCGTCGGCGCCGACCATGTCGTGCTTCGGCTTTCCACCGGCGTGATTGGTCGACCGGTCGACCGCATCCCAGTCTTCGGCGCCGTAAATCAGATGCGCTCCGGAAAATGAATCCTGAAGCAGCTTCGCGCCGCCATCGTGGTCGGCGTGCGCGTGCGAAAGAATGACATATTTGACCCGGCTCGGATCGAGGCCAAGCTTCTTGATGCCGCCGAGAATTTCATCCCGCGCGGCATAATCATACAGCGCTTCAATGATGATTGTGCCCTCGCTGCCGGTGATGGCCCAGGAGCTGTGGATTTTCGTACCGAGGAAATAAAGATTGTCGGCGACTTTTGCGGGTTCGGCGTACCAGGTCTCCCGCGCCGGAATGACTCGCGGACCAGCAGCCGCGGGCGCCGCCGCACCGGGAATGCACAGGCGAAGGAACGTCCCCGCCCAATCAGTGCCGGCGGCCGGTTTGGCTGCGCGGATGTAGTCGCCGATTGCTGGAGCAGGCGTCTGTGCCGCCGCGGGCGTGACGGTGGCGAGGAACGCTGCCGCTGCGAGCAGACTGGAGTTGAGGGATTTCATTGCCCGACGCCTTCCGATTTCAGACGCCACTTTACATTTTTCGCAGGAGGACTTCACGCCTGAGACTTGCGGGGCGGCGGGCCCGTATGTCTAATCGCAGGTGTTCCGGGAGGGGTGATGAGTACCGCGCATCTTTACAGCGTCGCCTTCGAAGGCATTGAAGCCCGCGAAGTCGATGTTCAGGTTCACATTGCGGATGGCGGTAAACCCGATTTCAATATTGTCGGTCTGGCCGACAAGGCGGTCGGAGAATCGCGTGAGCGCGTGCGCGCCGCACTATCGGCGATCGGCCTCGCGCTGCCCTATACCCGCATCACGGTAAATCTTGCACCGGCCGACATGCCGAAGGAAGGCAGCCATTACGATCTGCCGATCGCGCTCGCCTTGCTTTCCGGCATGGGCGTTCTGCCGGCGAGCGAAATGGCGGGCTATGTCGCGATGGGCGAGTTGTCGCTCGATGGCCAGATCACCTCTGTCGCCGGAATTCTGCCGGCGGCCCTGCGCGCCGCAGAGTCGGGCCGTGGATTCATCTGCCCCGCCGCCTGCGGCTCCGAAGCTGCCTGGGCGGGAGAGCTGGAAATCATTGCCGCGCCGTCGGTGATCGCGCTCGTCAATCATATCAAGGGCATTCAGGTACTGGCTGTGCCGGAAGCACGGCTGGCCGGCGGCTCTGTCAGCATTCCGGACCTGAAAGATGTCAAAGGTCAGGAGACCGCGAAGCGCGCGCTCGAGATCGCAGCAGCCGGCGGCCACAATATGCTGATGATCGGTCCGCCCGGAGCAGGCAAGTCGATGCTGGCCAGCCGGCTGCCCGGACTATTGCCGCCGCTCGACGCGCGCGAGGCACTGGAAGTTTCAATGGTGCAGAGCCTCGCCGGCGAATTGCCAGACGGCACCATCTCGCGCGTGCGTCCATTCCGTTCGCCGCATCACTCCGCGTCCATGGCCGCGCTGGTCGGGGGCGGGCTCAAAGTCAAACCCGGCGAGGTCAGCCTGGCGCATTTGGGCGTGCTGTTCCTGGATGAGCTTCCGGAGTTTCAACGCGGCGTGTTGGATTCATTGCGACAGCCCATCGAGTCCGGGTCGGCGGTGATTGCGCGCGCCAATGCGCATGTGCGCTATCCCGCGCGGTTTCAACTCGTCGCGGCGATGAATCCCTGCCGCTGCGGCTATCTCACCGACCCGGCGCAGTCCTGCGGCCGCGCGCCAAAATGCGCCCAGGATTATCAGGCGCGGTTGTCCGGTCCGCTGCTCGACCGCATCGATATTCATGTCGAAGTGCCGGGCGTCTCGGCGGCCGATCTTTCGCTGCCGCCGCCGGCCGAAGGATCGAGTGAAGTTGCGGACCGGGTGGCAAGAGCGCGCGACGTTCAGCGCAAACGCTATGAATCTGCAGGGCTCAGAACCAATGCGGAAGCCGAAGGCGAATTGCTCGATCGTGTCGCCAAACCGGATTCCGCCGGACAAAAACTGCTGATGGATGCTGCCGAACGCATTCGCCTGACCGCCCGCGGTTATCACCGCGTGCTGCGGGTGGCGCGCACCATTGCCGATCTTGCCGGCGCCGAAGGGGTCGGCCGGAGCCATGTCGCGGAAGCGATTTCTTACCGCCGCATTGCCCACGCGGGCTAGGGTTGGTCGGTTTATGCCTAACCGGAATTTCCCCCTTCCCCCCATGCGGGGGAAGGTGCCCGCAGCAACGCCGCAGGCGTTGCGATTGGCGGGCAGAAGGGGGGTGTCCGGCGATAATCCCCCCTATTGTCGCCCTCTCCACGCTTCGCGCGCGGGCGACACTTCCCCCACGCATCGCGCTGAGGCGCTCGCGGGGGGAAAGAGAAGCTGAAAGCAATGTCGATTGAGACAAGTGCGTTCTGGAACAAACAAAAAGGGCGCGGGGATCACCCGCGCCCATTTTCAACCGGAAAATTTATCGCTACGCGGAGCGCTTCCCGTACAGCGTCCAGACATGTGCGACCTGGGCGGCAGCAGTCGGGGTGGCAGCGGCTTTATCAAACTCCGCGACGGCCAGGTCTTTCTTGCCCGCAGCCATCATCACGATACCGAGTGTGGTCTCCGCGTCGGCCGCGTCTTTCAGGCCACCCTTCTGGATGCCTTTCTGAAGGGCGGCGATCGCATCGTCATAACGGCCATAGGTGTAATAGGATTCGCCAAGCTTGACGTCGATTTCGCCGTCCATGTGCTTCGCCGCTTCCGCAGCCAGCGCCGGCAAAGACTGTTCGTCGCGTGCGGCGAGCTGATTGGCTTGTGTCAGCAGATCGCCGGACTTGTTGCCCTTCATCAGGACCGCAATCGCTTCCTTGGGCAATCCGTTCTGGAGGTCGATGGTCGCCATCGCGGCGTAATCGGTATCCTTCATTGTGCCGGTCAGCATGCTGAGGCGGTACAGATTGAGCAACTGATGGTCGGTAATGCCCTTGGTGCCCAGCGCGAAATCCATCACCTGCCCCCACACATCGGGTTTGGCGGAGATCATGGCGAGCTGGTCGAGTGCCGCATGGGCACCGGCTTCGTTCATGTCCTTGATCTCGGAGTTCAGCAACAGGCCGAGAACATCTTCGCTGGGCTTCATTCCGGCTGCGACCTTGGCGGCGATTTCCTTCTTCGCCATGTCCGCTGCATTGTGGAAATCATTGGTGCTGTAATAGGACTGGATCATCACGAGATATTCTGTGTCGTCGAACGGCTCCAGCATCTGCAGGGCAACGCCGTCCTTGATCGCCTCGGGGAATTTCTTCTCCTGATAGTTGAGCCGCATGGCGACCTTGTAGGCGCCGGCCTTTTCGCCTTCAGGCGCACCGCCTGAAGCGACCTGCCGGTCATAGGCGGCAGCGGCGGCGGCGTAATCGGGCATCGGCTGATTGATCGCGATGAAGCCGAGGAATTTGGAGACCTGATATTCTTCGAACGGCGTCTTATCCTTGACGGCGTCGGCCTCTTTCACCTTGGCCAGCGCATCGGCAAAAAACTTTGCTTTGTCGGCATCGTTCTTCGCAGTTTTGACTTCGTCTGTGTCCTTGATCGCATCGTTCAGCAGCTTGCCGATGGCGGGACGGATCGTGGGACCTTCTTCTTTCTTGGCCTCTTTCTTGGCGGCGGCGGCCTGCGCGCCGTGGTCACCAATCAGAACCGTAACCGCAAATGCCGAAGCGGTGGAAAGAAGTGCGGCCATGGTGGCGCGCCGAATGAATCTGTTCATGACATTCCTCTTCTTTGGCACCCGTCGCTATCTGCGCTACGCGGCGGCCAGGTGACTGGAACTGCTTAATGCTGAGGCGGGCACATCGCTGCGCCCGCCTCACATGCATCACGAAATTTTATGGCAACCTGATGGCGGAATGCCAGAGGTTAACCCGCCCGCTTGCGTGCAGGCGCCGAGGCTTTTACCGGTTTTTCAGCTTTCTCGGCCTTATCGCCTTCTACTTCCGGATGGCGCGCATAGATGGCCCACAGCCGGGCGATATTCGCCTCCTTGCCGTTTTTGGCAACCGAAGCAAACGTTGTCGCTGCGTCGCCGCCCTTGCCTTCCGAGAGAAGAACATGGCCGAGTGCGACTTTGGCTGCATCGGCATCTACTTTGCCGCTAGCGATGGCCTTCCGAAGCACATCTTCGGCCTCCGTATTCTTGCCGGTCGTCCAGTACATCAGTCCGAGCTTGACTGCCGCGTTGGGATCGGTCCCGGCGCGCTTCTGCAGATCTGCGATGGCGGCGCCGTCCTGAGCGGCACGATCCGTCGCCATCTTCACCAGACGCTGATCGCGTTCGCCGCTGAGGACTTTTGCCGCCGCGGCCTTGTCCAGCACGCTCTTGGCTTCGGTGGCATAGCCCGCGACCAGGGCTTCCTGGGCCATTTCCTGGAAATCGGCATCGGTCTTGAGGTCACCCACCGCCAGACGCAAACGGTAAATATCCATCGTCTGGTCGTCGCTGAGGCCCTTGTCATTGCGGGCGAGCTGCAGCAGGTCGTGCCAGTATTCCAGCCTGGGGTAGCTCGTCACGAGCTGTTCCAGCGCTGTACGGCGGCCGGCCAGATTATTCATCTTGAAGTAGACGGCTTCTTCGAATTTCAGCGCCGCTTCCGTCGGATTGCTTTCCAGGGCCGGTTTGGCATAGTCCAGCGCTTCCTTGGCCTGGCCGGACTGCAGCATATTGCTGGCGATGAACAGGCGCGTTTCGTTGTCGAGATTGCCGCCCAGTTCTTTCGCGTACTGATCGGTTTTTTCCTTGTTCTTGGCAGAGATGGCCACGGCAAGCGCCTGCTTCAGGTTCTGGGCCTTGTTGCCCTCGCCGGACGCGATCTCCTTGTCGAGTTGCGCCAACGCCGCCGAATAGTCGTGCGCCTGGATCGCAGCACTGATGATCATCGCGTGAATGGGCGCGTTCAGCGCCGCGGGTTTGTCGTCCTTGATGGCATCGGCTTCTTTGGCCTTGGCCAGCGCCTCGGTCCAGTTTTGCGCTTTGGCGGCGTTATTCATGTCGGTGATGGCTTTGACGAGCGCTTCGTTTTTGGTTTGAAGCCCCGCCGCTGAAGCGGACGCAACCGAAAGAGCGGCCGCAGCAACGCCCAATGCGAATGCGGTCGAAATCGCGCGTGTGGTATGTCTGATCATCGGTGGTTTTCCTCTTTCGTTCGGATCGGGCTGCCGCGCAGCCAAACCTGCAAACGCCCCCAAAACCCTTAACCCAAAGGGGTACGGGTTCCGCGCGTAGTCTTACGCGCAGAACCCGTCTGCAAACAAGCTATTCGACGTATTGCTCGGTGCCGACAAAACCGATCTTGGTGACGCCAAGACGCTGCGCATCGGCCAGGGTACGCGCCACAACGTCGTATTTCGCAAGGCGGTTCGGACGCAGATGCAGTTCCGGTTGCGGGACCTGATTGGCCGAATCCTCGAGATATTTGTCGAGCTGTGCGCGGCTGGTGACCGGTGAGCCGTTCCAGATCGGAGTCCCGTCGAAGTCGATCTCGAGATCGATCACGGTGGGCTTTACGTCGCTGGGTGGCGTCTGGTTGTTGGCCTGGGGAAGATCCAGTTTGACCGCGTGCGTCTGGATCGGGATGGTCACGATCAGCATCACGAGCAAGACAAGCATCACGTCAATCAGCGGCGTGGTGTTCATTTCCACCATCACTTCGTCGCTGCCGCTTGCCGAACCAACGCTCATTGACATGGAAGCGTTTCCTCTCTCGTTATCTTAAAATACCGGCTGTTCCGGGTTGGTAATGAAGCCAACCTTCAGAATGGCCGAGCGCTGGAGATCGGCAAGAATCCTGCCGACGCTTTCGAAACGGACGTCCCGATCGCCGCGGATATGGACTTCGGGTTGCGGCACTTTGACCGCAACCTTCTTCAGCATATCCAGCATCTCGTCATTCGTGACCGGGGTGTCGTTCCAGTAGTAATTGCCGCTTTTGTCCACCGCCAGAACGACGTTTTCCGGCTTGGTGACGGTGACGATATTCGTCGCCACCGGCAGAGTGATCGGCACCGACTTGATCACCACCGGAATGGTGATCAGGAAGATGATCAGCAGCACCAGCATGATGTCGACCAGCGGCGTCGTATTGATGGACGAATTGATCTCGTCCTCATCTGCGCCGCTGGGAAGACTCATCGACATGTTCGTCGTCCTTTCGGTTTACGCCTGGGCTCGCAGATTAGCGCTTGGACGAGAGCAGGTAGGTCTGCAGATCGCTGGCGAACGAGCGGAATTTCTCGCTGATCACCTTGTTGCGGCGAACCAGGAAGTTGTAGCAGAGCACTGCCGGCACCGCGACGGCCAGGCCGAGCGCGGTCATGATCAATGCTTCACCCACCGGGCCGGCGACTTTGTCGATCGAGGCCTGGCCAGCGACGCCGATGGCGGTGAGCGCGTTCAGAATGCCCCACACGGTACCGAACAGTCCGACGAACGGTGCGGTCGAACCGACTGAAGCGAGGAAGGAGATGCCACCGCCAAGCCGGGCATTTTCTTCTTCGACGGCGCGGTTGAGCGACATCTGGACCCAATCGGCCTGGCTCAGCATGCCACCCTGACGGGCCATTGCCTGCTGTCCGCGCTCCACGACGTTGCGGAATGCGTTGTTCTTGCCGAGGCGATCAATGCCTTCCTCGAGGCTGGCTGCCGACCAGAACTTCTTTTCCGTCAGTTTGGACTGGTTCATGAGGCGGGACTGTTCCCACATCTTGGTCACGAAAATGAACCACGAGCCGAACGACATGACGGCCAGGAGGCCGAGCACGCTGTGCGACACCCAGTCGCCATTCGCCACCAGAGCGCCAAATCCGTACGGATTTTTGATCTGGGTGGTGGGGGTGGCAACCTGCGAGGTTGCGGCGGGTGCCGCTGCATCCGGTGCCGGCTGGGCGCCGACGGGGCCGGAAATCATCAGGAAAGCGACGAAGGCGGAAGCGATCGTCAGGGTCTTCGCGTTCATTCTACTCTGCTCCGTTGTTGATTGAGGACGCCAAACGTCCGCTCGTTCACACTTCTTCAAAGACACCCCGGAAGACCGTTGCGACAGCATTCCGCCAGGTCACATCACCACTCTTACTTCAGCTGGAAAATCACTTCTGCGGTCAGGAATTCGGCCACCGGTTTGCCGTCCTGCGTCGCCGGTTTGAATTTCCAGCGCCGCTTCACCATCGTGCAGGCCGCATCATCAAGCCGCGTCTTACCGCTTGATGTGGTGACATTGCAGTCGCCGACGCTGCCGTCTTCCTTGACCAGATATTTGATCTGGACTTTCCCCTGCTCCTGCAGACGGATCGAGACCGGCGGGTAGTCGTCAGCCGTAACCGCATGGCTGGTCGTTGCCACCGGCGGTGACGGCGGCGGCGGCGGCGGCGGCGGCGCCACCTTCACGGCCGGCGGAGGTGCCGGAGGTGCGGGCGGTGGCGGGGGCGCCGGGCGCGAGGTCGTGACGGCGGTCGGCGGCGGTGGCGCCTTGGTCAGGTCGATCGCCACGTCGGGCACGACTGCAACCACCGGCGGCGGCTTGAAATCCGGCGGCGGCGGAGGCGGCGGAAGGTCCTGCTTGACCTCGTCGGTCGTCACCACAGCCTTGATGTTTTGGGCCAGCAACTTCAGCGTGGCGCCATTCATGCCGAAATACAGACCTGCGACCAAAGTCGTGTTGACGACGAGTGCCGCGATAACGCCCGGCCCAAAATTCTTCTTCGGTGGTTTGCCGTGAACCGGACGAAGGTCTTGCAGTGCTGCGCTCATTGTTCAAACCGCCCGAAAAAGGTGATTTCCCCAACCAAAATAGAATGTTCACGCCCGTGCGGGACTTGCCCGCAGGCAATTTCCTCATAACCGATCGACAACGATTTTAACATCATCTTAGCGACGGTCCATAGTTTTGACCCACCCAACCATGCAGAGACCGTTGAACCTGCTCCGGCCTCGACGCGGCCATTGGGCCGCCTGTTTTTGTGCCGGACACTTACCGCAGTCCGGGCGAATTCCAACGCTTTTGCAGTCGCGATATTCCGCCGCACACCGGAGGGCGCCGAATTACCTGAAAACTTCGTCGCAATCAATAACTGACACAAATTTGCGACAAAACGCCTGCAGGGGTTTGTTATCGCGTAAGAGCCTGCTCTCGCAAGCATTTTCTACTCACAAACCTGTGCCTGCAGCGTCAGCCAGGCCGTAAAATGTGGCAAATCCGGTGCGATTTGCGATCAAATCAGTACACGGATGAACGCAGAGCAGGTCTCAGAACCGGCTGCTCAGATTGAATGTTGCGGATTGCGCAATGGCGCCCGTTGTAAGCGAAACGTCATAATTCAGCCCGGCCGACCACGCGCCGACTGCGTAACTGAGTCCGATCCCGCCAACGAACCGGTTGGCGCCAAGATCGGCTCCGGTAAGCTGGAAAGTCGCATTCGGAGTCTGCCGGAAAAAGGCGTTGACGACCGAAGGCTTGTTGAGGAAGTCGTAGCTCCACCCCAGAAGAAGCTGAGGCTGAACTGTTCCGCCGGCCCAGGCAAATGCGCCCTGGGTCAGGAAGCCGGCAAATCCACGCACCGATTTTTCGTTCTGGGCATCGATATTGACGTCGGCGGCGCCGGCATTTTTCTCGTTGATGATGTTCTGGTGCAGGTACAATCCGTCCACAGAGAATTCCGGGATGAACTCGAACACACCCATCGGAAGAACATAACCGGTGGTGACCGCGGCCGATCCGAGATAGCCGATCCAATTGGCGGTGGCGGTGCGGGTCAGAACATTACCGATCGGAATACCGCGGCGGCTGTTGTAATCGGCCTGCCCCAGATTCAGCTCAGGCGTGATGAAGAAATTACCCGGACGCCAGCCGGCGTAAAACGACAACAGGTGCCAGTCCCCGTCGGTCTTGTTGTCGGCGGGATGGGCCTCGGATTCCGAGCTGGCAAAGAACGTGAAGGCTGCCCCGTAGCGGACATCCGGCAGCGCGCCGAATTCCACCCCGACGGCAACTCCCTGACCCTGGCCGCTAAATCCGGGATTTGTGCTCGTGGTCTGGGCGCTGACTCCATCATAGACTTCCTGCGCCCAGAAGCGGAATTCGTCCTGCTGATTGGCGGCCGAAAGCACCAAATTGCGTTCGCGCGCGCCGACAATGCCCGTCGTCGAATCGGTCATTGCAATCGCAAGCGCCCGAATTCCACCGCCGACGTCCGGGACATTGGCGTTGATCGCGGCCTGAACATCTTCCCTCGTCGTCAGTGACAGCAATGCGGCGCCGAAAGGATTGTCGGTCAGGGCGGATTGGGCCAGCGGCTCGTACAGCGCGGCGGCATTTCCGGTCAGCCCCAGTTCTGCCGCCGTCTTACGCTGCAGCGTGATCACCAGATCATTGCCGTTTTGGGTGATGTTGCCGTTGAAGATGAAGGGAATGGGCTGTGCCGTCGAGGCGGTAAAATCGGCAAATGTCAGCAATGTGTTGCTGTGAATAAGCGTGTAGGTGCCGTTCGCCGGCAGGAAACTCGTCGGCACCAGCGCCACGTTGGATCCAAAAGCGAACTTCACCGGCCCGGTTGAAGAAATCACCGGCCCCGCCGCGAGATTCTGGTTGAGGGCGAGGTCCACTCTGCCGTTTTGACCGACCGTGAGAGTGGTGAACCGCGCGTTGGAAGTATCCAATACGCCGCCCGTGCCGCCCTGCGAAATATGTACGTCGAGCGTGCCACCGGTCGCTGGGACCACCTTGCCGACAACCGAAGCCACGGAACCGGTGGACGTCGCGCCTTCGATGACGAGCTGATTGCCCGCCACCGATCCGTTCATTCCTGCCGAACCGAACAGCAGATCGCCCGTGATCGGACCCGATGTGGTGATGGTCTCGTTTGCCGAAGAATGTGAAATATCGATGGCGGTGGTCTGCTGCGCGTTGTTGTTCAACGGCGTCGCAATGGCGGAAATCGCCCCGGTATTGGTGATCGTATGCAGCGTTCCCGACAGATCGCGGATCGCGTAAGCCGTCAGATTGTTGAGATCGACATTCGAAGTGCCTGCGGTGGCAGTGATGCTTCCCGACGTTGCAATGCTCGGTAGCGAACCGCCCGGCTGGATCAGCACCGCCGTGGAAACCATCTGAATGGAATTGCTTTGGGGCACTGCCGGCAGATTGCCAATCACCGCGCTGTTGATGGTGCCATTGTTGAGCAGCGCCTGCGCCGTCGTGCCGGATGCATTGATTATAGCGCCGTTGCCGATAACCAGTGCTGTCGCGTTCGTGTTGGCTGCCGTTGCGTTGCTGGCGAATGTCGTGTCGCTTTCGGCGTTCGCCTGTATGGTGCCATTGTTGTAAATGCCACCGGTCAGAGTCACCGTGTTTGCCGCCGCGCCCGGTTCGCCGATCTGCACACCAATTGTGCTGACGCCCGGCTGGATAGCGCTATTCCTGATGCTGCCACGATTGAGAAAGCTGAAAGCCGGATTCACGGTGTCGGAAAAACCGCCGATGACGATGTTGGTGGCATTGGCGCCCGCAATGGACGGCTGAATTGCGTAGGCGGGCAGAGTGCTCGTCGCCGTCAGGGTCGCGACCGCAGTCGAATCGCCGGCCGTGGTTGGCCCCACATTCAGGATCCCACCGGTGACACTGGAGCCAATCGCAACTGCCGAGCCGGACAGGGGGTTGAGGATTTGGTTGGAAGCCGCCGCGGTGCCGACAACCGTGATCGTCCCGAAGGTTGTAACCGAACCCGAGATCGGCGCGGTCACCAGCATTCCGGTGATATTTTGACCGACGAGCGAGGAGATCGCGCCGTTGCTCAGGCTGCCATTCAGCGGCGCCTGGATTGCGATTCCGATCGAATTGGCTCCGATGGTGACCAGATTGCTGCCGGCGCCGAGAATGATATTGCCATTGAAGGCGGAGCTGCCATCCAGCAGCAGGCCGATATTTTTGGTGCCGCTGCCGCCGCCGGCGCTGATTTCGGTCGTGCCCCCGGGTTCGTTGACGAATGTGCCGGTGTTGCCACCGAGGATGTGCACGCCGATAGCGCCATTGCCGGCGAAGGTGTTCTGGATGACGCCGGCATTGTCGATTCTGTTATTCGAATTCAGGGTCGCCGCAGCGCCCTGCACGGCGACACTGACCGACCCACCGGTGCCGATGGTGATGTCACCCGGCGAATTGTTCGCTGCTGTCGCGGTAGCAACCGGCGTTTTGACGGCCGAGGAGATGGTGAGATCGTCCGCCAAAGCGGGGACTGAAACTCCGGCAAGCAACAGGCAGGCAAACGGACTGCGTCTCACGAAACCCTCGTTGGCGAGCCGAATTACGGTCTTTTTCTAAATAATGGTGCCCTCGGCGGGCGCGAAACTGCCACGCCCGTTTTAACGCGGCAAGCGATAAACCGCCGCGGTGAAGATTACATTCTCTTCGGAATTCTGACGCGGTTTAGCGCGCCGCCAGTTTGGCAAAGAGGAACGACAGGTCGGTTTCGGCAGCCCGGGCGCGAATGAATTGTCCCATGCGATTGATCGAGACTCTTCCATCCTGCACCGGCGAGAGCACCTGGAACAGGTGCTGCATGCCTTCATAGACTTCGACCGATACTGGCACATTCGCCGCCGCTGCAAGCTCGCCCAGACGGCTGGCATCGTCGCGCAGGATTTCGCGGCTCCCGGCATGAACCATGACCGGCGGAAAATCGCGGAAATTGCCGTACACCGCCGATGCATAGGGATCGGCGGCGCTGCCGCCGTGCAAATAATGCCGTGCACTGACAAACAGTAGATCCCAGGACAGCAGCGAGTCGCTGGCCGCGTTGCGCATCATGGACCAGCCGCAAAGCGTGAGATCGGCCCAGGGCGAAAGCGCGACGATGCCTGCGGGCATCGGCAGCCCGGCATTGCGAAGCGCCATGAGCATCGAAAAAGCCAGGCCGCCGCCCGCACCGTCGCCGGCTACGATGATCGACTGCGGCGGGAATCCGCGGCTCGTCAGAATACGGTAGGCGTCAACGCTGTCGCGCAGCCCGGCCGGAAATGGAAATTCGGGCGCCAGCCGGTATGCCACGGAAAATGCCGCGCTGTTGCCGGCCCCGCACAGCTTCGCCACGATCGGACGATGGGTCTCTGGCGAGCCGGCGACAAATCCACCGCCGTGCAGGTACAAAATCAGCCGCTGCGGAGTGCTGTCTTCAATGGTCATCCACTCGCCCTTGACGCCGCCAAGCTGGGTTGGCTCGACCAGCACTTCCGGTCCGGTCGATCCGAAACCGGAATGAATCGCGTCATAGCGGGCGCGCAGCTCTGCGACAGGCGTGGTGTGACCAACATGGCTGTGAAAATGCCGGGCCACACGCCCCGGCAGGTAGGTTTGCCACTTTTCCATCGCGCTTTCGCAACGCCGTGCCGGCGTTCCAGATCTAAATCAAACTCGTTGTTTCGAATCGCGGCAGCTTCGGCAACAGTTTTCACCGGGCGACGCCCAAAAAAAAGAGCACGGCAGTTGCCGTGCTCTTTTGGGATTGGTTCGAGATGCTCAGGCTGCCGCTTTGGACTTGGCCTCGATCACCTTGCCGGTGCTGCCGCCGTTGATGTTGATGCGGCGCGGTTTCTTTTCCTCCGGAACGATCCGTTCCAGGTCAATGTGCAGCAGGCCGTTTTCGAGGGCAGCTCCCTTGACCTCGACATTTTCCGCCAGCTGGAAGCGGCGATCGAAGGTCCGGCCGGCAATTCCCTGATACAGATAATGCTTCGGCTGAGCTTCTTTCTCGGGCTCGCGCTTGCCATGTACCGACAGCACGCCGTCCTTGACTTCGACGCTCAGGTCCTGCTCGCCGAAACCGGCGACCGCAAGCGAAATCCGGTAGTGGTTCTCTTCCGTCCGCTCGATGTTATAGGGCGGATAGGAGACGCTGCTGTCGAACTGGGAGACGGAATCGAGCATGTCGGCAAGACGGTCAAAGCCGACGGTCGAACGGAACAGGGGGGTAAGATCAAAACTGCGCATTTTCACAACCTCTTTGAGCGAAGTGTTTCGTTTCGGGCGCGCCCAAGGGCCAGCCCACATCGCCGGAACCCCAATGGGCCTTCCGGCGAGGAAAAGATGGGCGTCCAGCGCCTACGCTTCAAGAGGTTCCGGATACGATCAACATCATCCGGCAGATGGCGCAGACCCAGAAGATCAGCATTAACGAACATAGTGCGGTCGTAACTTGGGCCTGACTGAGCCGGATGCCGGCGGCATTCAGGATGGTCACGAAAAACGCCCCCTGGAACCTGTTTCCCGGGTCATTCCATTGGCCCTTCCGCAGCAGATTCTCGGCGTTGTTCACGATCGAACAGCCGTCATTCATCAGCCACTGAAGAACAATCATTGGCAGAAGCAGCGTGTAGAAGAAGAGTAATGTTCGGGAAGAAATCAGCCATCCCAACGCAACATATGCGATGATTCCGAGATGGGTGACGAAAAGCCAAAAGTGCAGTTTGTCAAACCTGGACTGTCCGGTTTTGTCTCGTTCGGACAGTGAGATAGCGGCCGACCGCGCCATGGCTTTAACCCCTTTTGGCCCTCCTGAGTCACTGGGCATTGGATAAACGTCCCGGGAGGAGAGTTCGTTTTCCCTCACGTGGATTTTTGTGGAACCGTGGCGGAACCGTCACAGCTACGGCTCAGCTCTGAAGTTGTTTCGCGGGCCGGTAAATGGTCATATCGGCGGCTTCCTTCCGCCCGCCCGAACCGTGGCAACCCCGGACTTCCGCGCCCAGACCATCATCACTCCCGATCAGCACCAGCTCCGCGCCGGTGTCTGGAGCTTGCCCGGCACTCCTCCCCGGGCGATCTGCGTGCTGCTGAACGGCCATACCGAGTTCATGGAAAAATATACGGAAGTTGCGGGAGAGCTCTGCGCCCGCGGCTTCGAAGTCGTGAGCCTTGACTGGCGCGGTCAGGGAGCATCCGAACGCCGCGTGTATGGCAACCGCGCAGGCCATGTCGTGCATTTCGAGGAATATGACATCGACCTCGCGGCACTGATGCTTCAGGTCGTGGAGCCGATACAGCGCGCTCAACCGGCGCCGTTGCCCCTGGTTGCACTCGGCCATTCGATGGGCGGGCACAATCTGCTGCGCTATCTGCACGACCACCCGAGGCGGTTTTTATGCGCCGTGCTGTGCGCGCCGATGATCGACATCAATACCGGCACTGTGTCTCCCACAGTGGCGCAATTGCTGGCTTGGCTCTTCAACGTCTATCGGCCTTCAAAGCGCGCGATCTTCGGCATTGAACGGCGCGACCCGCTCGAATTGCGATTTGAGGATAATGTCGTCACCTCCGACCGTGGACGGTTCGAACGCAATCAGGATCTGCTCCGGCAACAGCCGTTCCTGCGCATCAGCGGACCGACATTCGGCTGGCTCGGCGCCGCCTTCCACTCCATTCGCAGAATGCGCCGGCGCCGCTTTGCGGATGACGTCGTGACTCCCTTGCTGGTGTTCGGCGCCGGCAATGACACGGTGGTGCGCAGCGACGCCATTCGCGCGCTGGGCCAGAGGCTGCCGAATGCGCGCTATGTTGAGATCGCAGGCGCACGTCATGAAATCCTGATGGAAACCGACGCCATTCGCGCTGAATTCTGGCGCGAGTTTGACGCATTCATGGATGTGCATCTGCCGAAGGCGGGTACCTAGCCCGAGAGCAGCTCGACGGCGGCGGCGTGGATGCGCGGATCGCCGGCGGCGATGACATTGCCGCCGCGCGGCACCGGATCGCCCTTCCAGCCGGTCAGCATTCCGCCCGCCGCGGTGATGAGCGGAATCAGCGCCGCGACGTCCCAATGTTTGAGGCCGGCCTCGATCACCAGATCGACATGCCCCATCGCCAGCAGCGCATAGGAATAACAATCGCCGCCATAACGCGAAAAGCGGGAGGCCTGCTCGACCCGCTGAAACCTCGCGCGTTGTTCATCGTCGAAATAAGTGAGCGGGTGAGTCGTGCAGATCAGCGCATCGGCCAAGGCGGCACATTCCCGCGTATGCAGGGGCCTTGTGCCTGTCCTGTCGCGCAGTTCGGTTGTTTGCCAGCCGGTGAAGCGTTCGTGCAGGAATGGCTGATCCAGCACACCTAGGACGGTGCGGCCATGGTGCTCCAGGCCGATCAGCGTTCCCCATAATGGATTGCCGGCGACAAATGATCTTGTGCCGTCAATTGGATCCAGCACCCAGTCGAATCCGCTGGTGCCCGGCACGGCGCCGAATTCCTCGCCGATGATTCCGTCTTTGGGAAATTCCGCGGCGATGGTTTTGCGCATGACGTCTTCGGCGCGGCGATCGGCTTCCGTCACCGGATCGAAAATTCCCGCGCGGCCCTTGTCGATAATCGTAACGGGACTGCGGAAATACGGAACGATCACCGCGGCTGCGGCATCGGCCACTGCTTGCGCGAAGGCGACGCGGCGCTCCAGATCATCCATGGTTGCTAAAGCGTTTCCCGCCGAAGCTATTCGACTTCCTCTTTGGCGCGCTTGCGCAGGTGAGGCAATAGCGCGCGCTTGCGCAGCCGGATGGATTTCGGCGTCACCTCGACCAGTTCGTCTTCCTCGATATAGGCGATCGACTGCTCCAGCGTGAGTGGCGATACCGGAGTGAGCCGCACCGCCTCATCCTTGGAGTGAGTGCGGATATTGGTCAGCTGCTTCGACTTCAGTGGATTCACGTCGAGATCGTTGTCGCGTGAATTTTCGCCGATGATCATGCCCTCATAGACGCGGGTGCCGGGCGTGATGAACAGGCGTCCACGCTCTTCGAGATACCACAGCGCATAGGCGACCGCTTCGCCGTCATCGGTTGACACCAGAACGCCATTGCGGCGGCCTTCGATCGGCCCCTTGTACGGCGCATAGCTGTGGAACATGCGGTTCATCACGCCGGTGCCGCGGGTATCGGTGAGAAACTCGCCGTGATAGCCGATCAGTCCCCGCGAGGGCGCATAAAAGGTCAGGCGGGTTTTACCGGCGCCGGTCGCGCGCATGTCCTGCATCTCGCCGCGCCGTTGCGACACTTTCTCGATGACGATTCCCGCATAGGGTTCGTCCACGTCGATGGTGACTTCTTCGATCGGCTCCAGCCGCTCGCCGGTATCGGGATCCTTGCGGTACAGCACACGCGGGCGGGAAATCGCCAGTTCGAACCCTTCGCGGCGCATGGTTTCGATCAACACGCCGAGCTGCAATTCGCCGCGTCCGGCGACTTCGTAATTGCTGTCGCCGGTCTCGCGGACCTTGATCGCGACATTGCCTTCGGCTTCGCGCAGCAGCCGGTCGCGGATCACCCGGCTCTGGACCTTGTCACCCTCGCGTCCGGCCAGCGGTGAATCATTGACGGAAAAAGTGACGGCGAGAGTCGGTGGATCGATCGGATTGGCCGGCAGCGGTGTTTCAGCCTCGAGATCGCAGACCGTGTCGGCGACGGTGGCATTGGTCAGGCCGGCGATGGCGACAATATCGCCGGCGGACGCACTCTCCGTCGGCACCCGCGCCAAGCCGCGGAACGACAGCAATTTGGTGGCGCGGGCCCGCTCGACCACGCTGCCGTCGCGCGACAGCACCTTGATGGCACGGTTGACGGTGATGGTTCCCGATTCAATGCGCCCGGTCAGGACGCGGCCGAGATAGGGATCCGCTTCGAGAGTCGTCACCAGCATGGCGAAAGGAAATTCGCTGCCCTGCCGCTGCAGCACTCTCGGCGCCGGCACGTCGGCGATAATGCGTTCGAACAGCGGCGATAAATCCTTGTGCTCATCACTCATCGCCGCGCAGGCCCAGCCCTGCCGGCCGGATGCGTAAAGCACATGGAAATCGAGTTGATCGTCATTGGCATCGAGCGCGAGAAACAGATCGAAGATCTCTTCCAGCGTCTCTTTCGGCCGCGCATCCTGACGATCGATTTTGTTGATGACGACGATCGGCTTCAATCCGAGCTTCAGCGCCTTGGAGAGCACGAATTTGGTTTGCGGCATGACCGATTCTGCCGCATCGACCAGCAGCACGACGCCATCCACCATCGACAGGATACGTTCGACTTCGCCGCCGAAATCGGCATGGCCCGGAGTATCGACGATGTTGATCCGCGTGCTGCCCCATTCGACGCTGGTGCATTTGGCAAGGATGGTAATGCCGCGCTCCCGCTCGAGATCGTTGGAATCGAGCGCCCGTTCGGCAATCTGCTGATTATTCCGCACTGCCCCCGATTGCTTCAGGAGCTGGTCGACCAGCGTGGTTTTGCCGTGGTCGACATGGGCAATGATCGCAATGTTGCGGAGATCCATAGGAACCTTTGTGGTGAAAAAATGGGCTTATACAGAGTTGCGTGGCGGCGCAACGCTGCCTTGCCAACGCACGAGCCCTGATTCGGACGCGGGGCAGTTTAGCGGGTCAGTGCGAGGTTGGTGGTGAATTGTTCGGCACTGGCCCGCCACGAATTGGCTTCGGCAAAGCGGCGGCAGGAATGCCGGGAAATCGCCAATGCCTCAAGTGCGGCCAGCTCCAGGTTCTCGGCAAGCGCGCCAATCCCGGCCGTCCCGACGACATCCAATGGTCCGCTGACCGGGTATGCCGCCACCGGCGTCCCTGACGCCAACGCTTCCAGCAGGACCAATCCGAACGTATCGGTGCGGCTTGGAAAAACGAAGACATCGCTGGATGCGTAAATCCTGGCCAACTCATCGCCGGTCTTTTGGCCAAGGAATTTCGCGTGTGGAAAGCGCGTCTGCAATTCGGCCCGTTGCGGTCCCTCGCCGACGATCAGTTTCGTCCCGGGCAGGTTGATTTTGAGAAACGCCTCGACATTTTTTTCCACCGCGACCCGGCCAACATAGAGAAAAAGCGGCCGCTGGGCGTCGGGCAGGAACGTGGCGGCGGACATGCGCCGGCCCGGCGAGAATTGCTGGATGTCCACGCCCCGGGACCACAGAACCAGGTTGGCAAACCCGTGCATCTCAAGGTCGCGCTTGATCGAGGCGGTTGCGACCATGGTGACTGCGGCGGCGCCGTGGAAACGGCGCAGGATCGCATAGACCGGCGGTTCTGGAATGATCGGAAACCGCGCATGCACATATTGCGGAAATCGGGTGTGGAAGGAGCTCGTGAAACGCCATGCTTTGCGCCGGCAGATTGCCCTTGCGGCCATGCCGAGGGGGCCCTCGGTCGCGATATGAATCGCGTCAGGAGAGAATTTTTCTATTGTTTCCAAGAGCCTGGATCGTGGGAACAGCGCCACCCGAATCTCGGGATAGGTTGGGAGCGGCAAGGTCGTATGGCCCTCGGGAGTCGCGTAGCGTACGTCATGACCCATGCCGGCGAGTTCGCCGCCGAGATATTCCAGTGTCCGGACAACGCCATTGACCTGCGGTTTCCACGCATCTGTGACGATCAGGATTCGCAGTTGCCGCGCTCCCCCGCTGCTGCAATGCAACGCCAAATTTTTAATATAATTCTAGGTGAACGTCACAAAAAAGTGCTTGCCTTCGCAGCTGCAGCATAGCATATTGTTGCGGTGCGGCATCGCTCTTCCTCCTGCCATGCCGCAGCCCCTTCCCGGGGCGTTTCCTCCCAACAACTTGGCCGCCCTTCGGGGCGGCCAATTTTTTATCAGTCGGCTATTCCGCAGCAGCCTGGCGCCGCGCGAGATCGGTCCAGGACTTGGCGGTCAGGGCACGGGCAAAGCGGCGAAGCCGGTCCTTGGCGTGCGCGAATTCCGCCCCTTTTTCCATCGTGTTTTCGTCGAGATAAAGCGCCCGGTTGACTTCGATTTGCAGGGCATGAACGCCGGCTTCGGGTTTGCCGTAAAGCTTGGTCGTATAGCCGCCCGCGTAGGGCGCATTTCGGGTCACCGAAAACCCGAGCGACGTCAGTGCGGCGTGGGCTTGCGCAATGACCGCCGGAGCCGCGGATTCGCCGTAGCAATCGCCGATGACGATCTCCGTGCCCTTCGCCGGCGGCGGCATGGAATGACAGTCAACAATGATCGCCAGGCCAAACAGCTCGCGGGTCTGGGCGATCAGGCGCGCCAGCGTGGCATGGTAAGGCCGGTAGAAACTCTCGAACCTGAACAGCACCTCGCGGCCCTGCAGACGGCCGTCGTAAATGTCCACTCCGTCCCGGACGATGCGCGGAATGACGCCAAGCCCGGCAGCGACACGCGGCGTCCGTGGTCCCACCCAGCACGCCATCGGCCCGTCGAACATGGATGCATCAATCTCACCCGGTGCGCGGTTTGAATCGATATAGGCGCGCGGGAATCGTGCTGCGAGCAGCGGCGCCCCGAGCGCAGCCACGCAGTCGAACAACTCGTCGACGAATGCATCCTCGGATTTTCTCAGGGTGAGCGAATCCAGGCGCGTCTGGCGGACAAAGCCTGCCGGATACAAACGGCCGCTATGCGGGGAGGCGAAGATCAATGGCGAGGTTTGCTGTTCCGGCTGGAGCAGCAACAGCGGCTGGACCCGGAGATCATCGAGAACCGGGTCGGCTTCCGACCCACTGAACGGCAACGGTTGAGAACTTCCGATCATTCACAAGCCCATATTCTGCAATCAAAACCGGTGGCGGATAATGACAACGCGTGTTTGGTCAATCCGGAGCCATGCCTGCACGCCTCCAAATTGCCGCATCGGAAGCAGGCTATTCTGAGCATGCCCGCGCGTTGAAGACCAGAGCAGACGTCGGCTTGCCTGCGTTGCGCGGGCGAATGTATAGAGTCGGGCGGAAGGGCGCGTAGCTCAGCGGGAGAGCACTACCTTGACATGGTAGGGGTCACAGGTTCGATCCCTGTCGCGCCCACCATCTTTCTCGCGCGGAGCGCGAGAAAGATGCCGCGCCGTAGCTCAACGCGCGGAGGCGGACTGGTTGAACGAGCTGTGCCTACGGCGCGATGGGTCTCGCCCGCCCAGCAGACATCGCTGCACCGGACGGAGTGAACATCGGTTCGACACCCACCGGCAAAACATCGCGGCCGAAGGTCGAGTTCGTCACCAGTGCGAAGCTCGTGTACATCGCGAGCCCGCCGCACAAGAGGCCGACATATCCGCCCGCGAGTGACAATGCAGGCAGCCCCAGCAAAGCGCCGAAGCCGAGCAGGTAGAACGCGATCCACAGAGTGAGGAAAATCCACCACAGCGCACGCGAGAGCCGGAAGGTGGAGACCCACATATACATCGTGAACACGCCCCACAGCACAAGCGCCGTGCCGATCGTTGTGCCCGCGCCGTCGAGTGCCAGCACGTGGTTCGAACCAAGAATCAGCAGCAGCGCAAACCACCACCAGAATGCGCCGTAACTCATGAAAGCGGTCATGCCGAAAGTGTTCGCAGCGCGGAATTCCATGATCCCGGCCATCACCTGAATCGTGCCGCCAAAAGCAAGTGCCAGCGGAATGACGACATTCTCGCCCGCTTTGGGCAGGATGCCGGCATTGATCAGACTCAACAGAACCGTGGTCAGGCCGAAGCAAATCAATCCAAGTGGTGCCGGATTGGCAAGTTTCTCTCCGCTGGCCGCCATCATGTCCTCCCTTGGGCAATGTCGCCGTGTCTCAACTTCCGAGCGTGCCGCCGGATGCAGAGCGATGCAAGTTGATTCGCGTCCGCGACTCAACGACTAAACCGTGCTAGATCACGGTGTGACCAACATTTTTCAGAACTCACCCCTCACCCGGCGCGCCACCCCGCACTTGCGTTCCGCAAGTGCGGGCGCGCCGCCCTCTCCCACAAGGGTAGAGGGGGAAAGGGTCTCGGCCGCGGGACGGCTCGACCGGCTTCCGGTGTTTTCGTTTCACCGGCGGATGATGTGGCTATTGAGCTTCTGCTTCTTCTTTGAACTCGCCGGGATTAACACCTTTGCCTATGCAGCGCCGGCGATCCGCGCCCAATGGGGCATCTCGATCACCGACATCGGCTGGATCACGTCCGGCACGTTTTTCGGCATGTTCGTTGGCGCCGTCGGCGGCGGGTGGTTTGCCGACCGGGTCGGGCGCAAGCGTGGGCTGATGATTTCGGTCGCGTGGTTCAGCGCGTTTTCGCTGCTGAACGCTTTCGCCTGGGAGCCGGTTGGACTTTTCTTCGCCCGGCTGATGACCGGCATCGGGCTTGCCGGCATGACGGCCATTGCCATCACCTATATCGCCGAAATGTATCCGGCAAAGCTGCGCGGCACCTATCAGGGCTGGATCATGGGCATCGGACTGTGCGGCATCCCGGTGGCCGCCTTTGTCGCGCGCCTAGTGGTCCCGGCATTTTCATTCGGCTGGCGGCTGGTCTTCGTCTGGGGCGCGCTCGCGCTGTTGTTTCCGCTCGTGGCGCACCACGTCGAAGAGTCGCCGCGCTGGCACGAGAAGCGCGGTGAGTTTGCCGAAGCCGATGCGATTCTTGCGCGCATGGAAGCGGCGGCCGAACGCGAGACCGGCGCGCCATTACCTGCGCCATTGCCGCTGAATCCGGTGACGCGCAATGGCCGTTATGCCGACCTGTTCGCGCCGCAGATTCGTCCGCGCACGTTCATGCTGGTGGCGGCGTGGATTTTCCAGACGCTCGGCTTTTACGGATTTTCGGCCTTCGCACCAACTTTGCTGGTCGAGCACGGGTTCAAGCTGGTTCAGTCGCTGCAATGGGTAACGCTGATGCAATTCGCCGGCGTGCCGGGCGCGTTCATCGCCGGATTCCTGGCGGATCGCTGGCAGCGTAAATACTGGGTCAGTCTGTTCGCGCTGGTGATTGCGACCTGCGGCATTCTCTACGGGACGACATTTCAGGCGGTATTCATCGTCATTTTCGGCGGTCTGATGACGATGTTCATCCAGACTTTCGCGCCGTTGCTTTATGCGTACACGGCCGAATGTTTTCCGACCGAAGTCCGCAGCACAGGGACGGGATTCACCTATGGCATCGGACGGCTCTCCAATGCAGCGGGGCCATTGGTGATTGCGCTTCTCTTCACCCATTACGGCTATCAGAGCGTGTTCGCCTATATCGCGGCGTGCTGGGTGATTGTGGCGGCCGCGGTGACTGCGGGTCCGCTGACGCGCGGAAGGATGTTGTAACGCTTCCCTCTGTTCCGTTTTGTGACGCGACTACCCCCCTTCCGCCCGCCGCGCTTCGCGCGGCTGCGGACCCGCTCGGGCATAGCCCTCGCGGTTTCCGCGCTACAAAAGGTCCACCGGACCTTTTGCTATACGCGCTCCAATCCCCCGCAAGGGGGGAAGGTGAACACATGATTTCAAACGCGAGGCGCTATCGTTAACGGGGTGGAGGCGGGGGAGCGTATCCCGGAGGCGGTGGCGGGTAACCGCCCGGAGGCGGCGGTGGATAACCTCCCGGCGGCGGTGGGGGCGCCGGTGCGGCAGCCGCGAAGCCGGGCACCTGATTGCCGCGCGAATACATGCATTGGGCGTAAGCGATATTGTAACGCCGTTGCAGGCCGTATTCGCCGCGCGCGGTCTCGTTGGCGCCGATCGCTCCACCGATCACGCCGCCGGTGACGGCGCCGACAGTGGCCGCGCGGCCGTTGCCGGTTGCCGCGCCAAGCGCGAGACCTAATGCCGTGCCGATCGCGGTTGTCGCAACCGCGTTGTTGTTCACGGCCTCTGCGCCGCCCGCAACCTGGGAGGACGCGAACTGACCGCATTCAAATTGATCACGCTGGAACACATCGAACGGTTTGTACGGCGCGGGGAAGACCTGCACCGTCGGCCCAAGCGGCCGTGTCGCACAGCCCGCGAGCAACAGGATCGCGGTCCCTGCGGCCAGAATTTTTGCACTGTTGCGCATCATTGCTCCTCATCGCAGCATGCGTCCGCCACGCCCGGCGGATCGAATTGAATTCGCCGCGCTTATGCCAACTTAAAGCTGAACCGAACATGAACTGAAACGGGCTCACGCAAAGATCGGTGAGCCCGTTTTGCACGGTTTCAATCAAATGCCGGAAAAATCATGCCGGCGGGCGCATGTAGTCGCCCTTGCCGATATCCACCCCGTTATGGCGGAGGATCGCGTAGGCGGTCGTGGCGTGGAAATAGAAATTCGGCAGCGCAAAATTCACCAGATAGTTCTCGCCCTTGAATGAGCGGGTCTGGTTCCCGAGGGTCAAAGTGATCTCGCGCTCTTCGGAGCCGTCAATCTGGGATGCCTTGAATTCGCGGACATAGTCCAGCGTCCGGCTAATGCGGGCGTGAAGCTGGTCGAATGTGGTCTCGTTATCTTCATATTTCGGCGGCTCCTGACCGGCCAGCCGCGCGACAGTGCCCTTGGCGAAATCGGTCGCTATCTGCACCTGGCGGACCAGCGGGAACATGTCCGGATAAAGCCGCGACTGGAGCAGCACCGCGGGATCGACTTTTTTTGCGGCGGCGTAGTCGGCGCCCTTGCGCAGGCAACCGCCCAATGCGGGCAGCATCTGCTGGAACACAGGAACGGACGCGCGATACATCGAAATGGCCATGGATTTTTCCTCGGAAGACTCGTCCGAGTTTTGGCCGTTTGGCGGCCCTATGGCAAGGAGAGGATCCAAAAGCGAGAAGCGAGAAGTTCTCGCTCCTCGATCCTCGTTCCTCGCTGCTTCGGCTCAGTGCGGCTCGAGTGGCCCGGTGGCCTTTTCGTTGAGTACGCGCTGGACCAGCGACTCGGTGGCAAAACCGTCGGCCGGCAAACCGCGCAATTGCTGATACAGCCGGATCGCGTCGCGGGTTTTTGGCCCGAACACACCATCCGAGCCGCCGGTTGAGAAGCCGAGCTGCGTCAGCCCCTGCTGAAGCGCAATGGCGCTCGGCAAATCCAGCGCCGGTTCATCGACAGGCCAGCTCGCCTGGACGCGCGGCAATCCTTTCAGCCGGTCTGCGAGAAGGCCGACCGCGAGCCCATACGAGATGGCGCTGTTATAGGTCAGCAGCGCGTTGAAGTTGTTGAACACCATGAAGGCCGGTCCGCGGTGACCGGCGGGAATAATGATCGCGGCCATCTGATCGCCCGAGAGGTGCTGGCCCGGTATGGCCCTGACACCCAGCTGCCGCCATTCAGCGACCGGTTTTTTGATCGCCAGATCGGCACTGGAATACGGAAAATCGTCGGGGAGTTGCACTTCCTGACCCCACGGCTCACCGGCCCGCCAGCCCGACTGCTGCAAATAATTGGCAGTGGAGGCGAGAGCGTCGGCGGGCGAATCCCAGAGATTGATCGGTCCATTCCCGTTTCCCCGGACGCCATATTTCAGGAATGTCGTGGGAATAAATTGCGTCTGGCCGAATGCACCCGCCCAGGAGCTCGACATCATCGCCGGATCGAGATGTTGCTGCTGGGCCATTTGCAGCGCGGCAAGCAATTCGCGGCGGCCATATTCGGCGCGGGGTCCGGCAAATGCGAGATTGGCCAGCGCTTCGACCATGTTGAATGAACCGAGCTGACGGCCGTAATTGGTTTCGATTCCCCAGATCGCAACGAGGATTTGCGGCGGTACGCCATACTGCGCTTCCAGGCGGTGAAGCAGCCCGGCATGCTGGTCCATCAGCTCGCGGCCACGATCAACCCGCTGCGGCGTGATCACGCCTTCCAGATATTCCCAGATCGGCCGGACGAATTCCGGCTGTTTCTCATTCAGCTCCTGGATATGCGGATTGAAGCTGATGCCGGATGTGGCGCGCTCGTAAACTTCCGGGCTGATACCCGCGGCGATGGCAGTCGAGCGAAACTCACGGATGAAATTTTCGAAACTCGCCTGCTCGGACATCACGTCGGGCGCCGGGTTTGGCTGTGTCTCGGCCGCGGTCATCGGACCCGCGGCAACCGTCCCTGCCAGAAGTGCCGCCAATGCCAGGATGGGTCGAAATTTCCTCAATGCGAAAGTCCCCTAAAATCCACCCGCTCCTTGTCCGGTGACCGGGTGTCCTGCGAAAAGCGTCACCAGATGGGCGGCCATCAGCAGTACAACGACAATCGCCGCCATCTGGATCAAATGGTAATTCACCATCCGGACTTTCAGCGGCTGGGCCGGCTGGCGCGCACGCCAGTTGGCAAAGCCGAAAAGGCCCAGCCCAAGGCCGGTAATCGCTAGCGTGGCAGCAAGACCCAATTCCATTCATGTACTCCGGCAAGTTCCGGCGACCCCGGTTGACAGCCCGGGATGCGGTGCATAGGTTCCGGCGCCTTTTGACAGATTCGACGCCACTACGCCAATTGGAGAGCGGAATGAAAGTGCGCAATTCATTGCGCTCGTTGAAGAGCCGGGACAAGAACTGCCGTATCATCCGGCGCAAAGGGCGCGTTTACGTGATCAATAAGAAAAATCCCCGATTCAAGGCGCGCCAGGGCTGACCTAACCAGCGCTTGCCTATCGATTCCGCCGCCGATTGCGGCTACCATGAATTCATGCGCCAACTGGTTTTGAGCCTCGTGCTCACGCTCTCGCTCGCCTCCGGCGCGTGGGGCCAAACTACTCCCTCGCCGCATGACCTGCCGGGTGCGCCCGATGCCACAGCACCGCATAACGGTGTGCCGGATCAGGTGCCCGATTTGCAGCTTTTGCCACCGCGCGGGCCCAATGCAGGCCCCGGTCAGGCGACACCCGGACCGCAAGCGCCCCAGGCGGCCGCACCGCAGCGGCCGGTGCCGAAGCCGCCCGAGACGGAAGACCAGCTTCTGGCGAAGTTGGCGAAAGCTGCCGACAAACGCGGAGCGCGCGCCGTCGAACGCGAGTTGAAAGCACGCTGGGCGCATTCCGGCAGCCCAACCGCGGACTTGCTGCTCAAGCGCGCCGACCAGGCCATGGATGCGATGGACTTCGACACCGCACGCCAGCTCACGCAAAAGCTGACCGATATCGCGCCCAACTTCGCCGAAGCCTGGCACCGGCGGGCGACGCTCGCCGCGCACAAGGAAGATTACGAGGACGCGATCAGTTCGCTGCGGCACACGCTTTCGATTCAGCCGAAGAATTTTGAAGCACTCGCCGAGCTCGGCGAGATCCTCGACGAATATAATGACAAGCCGCATGCGCTCGAAGCATTCCGGCAGGCCAAGGCCCTCGATCCTTTCATCGATGGTGTCGATGACCGTATCCGCGAATTGAGCAAGGCGGTGGAGGGCCAGGGAATCTGAGGGGATGCGCCGCTCTGCATTTTTCCTTGCCCTGGCATCCGTCGCGCTTATTGCAAGCAGCGCTTCATCAGGCGCGGAGCCGACATTGATCGGCATCTGGTTCAGTCCATTCCAGCCCGATGAAGATGGCGTGATGTCGATGATCGAATTCCGCGCCGACGGCACGTTCCGCGAGGAATTCCACAAATGCGACGGCGGCGATTATGTCGGTTACCAGACCGAAAGCGGCACCTGGTCGATCGACGGCGATGTCGAGCATCTCGTGGCGGACAAGATCAACGGCGACCCGGCCAATTCGGCGTCGGAGTACAAAATCATTCTGCTGACGGAGAATGAGCGGCGGATCCGTCTCGATCCGCAAGGCTATATCTTTGTCGGACACCGGGTGCAGAAGTTTGAATTTCCAGATTGCGCGTCCGGAATCTGAATTGAAGCGATTTCCCCTCATTCCGATTGTTGTCGCGGCCATGATGAATGCGGCCGCCGCGCCGGCGCAGGATTTCAGCTTCATCGGCAATTGGTACGGGGTGGGCGAGCCGGACGATCCCAGTATTTCCTACATCGATTCCTACAGCCCTGACGGGACGTTCCACTCGGAATTCCGCAAGTGCCAGGGCACGAAGGTCGTCTGGCAGCAGAGCGAATCCGGCAAGTGGTCGGTTGCAAACGGCGTGCTGCGCATGATTTCCGACACCATCGACGGCAAACCTGATCGCTTCGATAATTCCTACCGGGTGGAGTCGACGCAGCCTGACGAATTCCGCGCCCGGCTGATGCAGCCGGACTTTCTGTTTGTCGAAAAGCGCATTGCGAACTTCGAATTCCCGCCCTGTTATATCGGGTCGTAAAAATTCTTCAGCTTCTCTTTCCCACCGCGAGCGCATCGGCGCGAAGCGCGGGGGAAAGTGGGCGCAGCTGCGGCCTTGGCCGCAGCGTGTGGCGCCCGAAAGGGGGGTGACCGCCGAATGTTCCTCCTTCCGTCGGCCATTCGCCGCGCTTGCGCGCGGCTGCCGACACCTTCCCCCGCAAGGGGGGAAGGTGAACGCGTTGCTTACGGTAATTCAGACCAGACGCTCTCTACCTTCGGGTGACGAATGCGACGCGCACCAGATTGGTCGAGCCCGGCGTGCCGAGCGGCAGTCCGGCAGTGATCACAACCCGATCTCCGTTTTTTGCGAAGCCATGCGCAAAGGCGAGGTCGCAGGCGCGGGACGCAACATCGTCGAGGTCATGCGCGTCTTCGGTCTCGACGCAATGCAGTCCCCAGGCGATCGAGAGGCGGCGCGCCATTGCCCGGATCGGCGTGAGCGCGAGGATCGGCACATGCGGACGTTCGCGGGAGGCGCGCAATCCGGTCGAGCCCGACTTGGTCCAGCAGACAATTGCCGATGCCCGGATGGTTTTCGTCACGTCGTTGACCGCGGCAAGGATCGCGTCCGCCATGGTGGATTCGGGCGCCTGACGCTGGGCGGTGATGATTCCGCGATACAGCGGATCACCCTCCACCGACTGCGCGATCCGGTCCATCATGGCAACGGCCTCGGCGGGGAATGCACCCGCGGCGGTTTCGGCCGACAACATGACGGCATCTGCGCCTTCGAACACCGCCCCCGCGACATCGGAGACTTCGGCCCGCGTCGGCGCCGAGCTGGTGATCATCGATTCCAGCATCTGGGTTGCCACGATGACCGGCTTGCCGGCCCGCCGCGCCGCGCGCACGATCTGCTTCTGGCGTCCGGGCACGGCTTCCAGCGGCAGTTCGACGCCGAGATCGCCGCGCGCCACCATGACGGCATCCGACAATTCGAGAATTTCGTCGAGCGATTGAAACGCTGCCGGCTTCTCGATCTTGGTCAGGACGCCGGCACGGCCCGCGGCGGCCTTGCGCAGTTCCGCGACATCATCGGGCCGTTGAACGAAAGAGAGCGCCAGCCAGTCGATATCGAGCTGCAGCGCGTAATCGAGATCGCTGCGGTCCTTGGCCGTGAGAGCGGGAATCGGCAGCAGAGTATCGGGAAGATTGACCCCTTTGTTGTTCTTGACGACGCCGCCCTGGATGATTGTCGCTTCGATCCGCGAGTCGCTGACGGACTCGGCCGTCAGCCGGACTTTCCCGTCGTCGATCAGGAGATTCGCGCCCGGCTTGAGTGCGGCAAATATCTCCGGATGGGGAATTGGAAGCACGGCAGGATCGTCACTGGTATCGCTGCGCGCCAGGGTCACCGGTTTGCCCGTTTCGAGGCGCTGTTCGCCTCCGGGCAATTTGCCCAATCGCAGCTTCGGGCCCTGCAGGTCCACCAGGATTCCGATCGGACGCCCGACATCGGCCTCGACCATACGGACGATGTCGACAAGACCGGCCAGCGACGGATGGTCTGTGTGACTCATATTGATCCGGAACACATCCGCGCCGGCGATGAACAGGGTGCGAATCTGCTCACGGGTCCGGCTTGCCGGACCGAGCGTGGCGACGATTTTGGTTTTACGGCTTCGGCGGATCATTGGCGGCGAGGACTGGTTTGCCCGTCGATTTGTTTTTTACGAATTTCCCGGCAGGGATCGGCGGCGGATCGGAAGCGGGTTACACACTGGGTGGGGCAAAAAAGTGTCGGGCAGCGGGCATGATGTCAATGCAGAAGGGGGCCTCTGTTCTAATGCGCGGCAAATTGAATTGGCTCACATTCCCGTTTTATTTGTGAGTTCCCCCTGGTTAGGAGTTGGACCTGTCGGCGCCGGAAGCATTTGAAATCCACAATCCTGCCGGGCGCGGCGGAGTACTGTTCCTGTGCGATCACGCCTCCAATGCGGTCCCTGCGGAACTGACCGGACTTGGGCTCCCCGCGAGCGAACTGAACAGACACATTGCCTACGACATTGGTGCGGCGGAATTGACGCGATGGCTGGCCGGTGAATTCGATTGCATGGCCATTCTCGGGCGCTGGTCGCGGCTCGTCGTGGATCTCAACCGGGGCGAAGACGATCCGACCGTCGTCGCGAAGCTCTCCGACCGGCGCATCATTCCGGGCAATGCATCGCTTGATGAAAAGGGCCTGCGCGCCCGGATTGAAAATTATCACGCACCCTATCACCGGCGCATCGAAGCCGCGGTCGACGCGGCGCTTGAACGAGCTACGGTACCGGTGCTGGTTTCCGTTCACAGCTTCACGCCGGTCTGGCGCGGCCATCGGCGCCCGTGGCATTTCGGCGTGCTGTGGGACCGCGATGGCCGTCTTGCGCAGCCGTTGCTGGCGGAATTGCGGAAGATCGAGGGTGTCGTTGCCGGGAATAACGAACCCTATTCCGGCAGTCTGGAGAATGACTGCCTGTATCGGCACGGGACCATACGCGGAATTCCGCATGTGCTGATCGAGGTCCGGCAGGACCTGATCACCGAACGACGCGACTGCGAGCGGTGGTGGCCATTGCTCGCCAGCGCCTTGCGCAAAGCTTTGCAAGCGATGGGTCCGCCTACCATATTGTTGACCCGAGCCCTCAGAATTTCCGGAGAAAACACGATGGACGAAGAGACCCGCACCGAACTCGAAGCGGCGGCATTTCGCCGGCTGGTCGCGCATCTGCGCAAGCGCACCGATGTACAGAACATCGACATGATGAATCTTGCCGGGTTCTGCCGCAATTGCCTCGGCGACTGGTACCGTGAAGCGGCGGCGGAAAAAGGCATTACCCTGGAAAAGGACCAGGCGCGCGAAATCGTTTATGGCATGGCGCCTGCGGAATGGAAGAAGCGCTACCAGAAGGAAGCCTCGGCTGAGCAGCAGGCGCAATTCGCAAAGTCGAGCCAGGCAAAAACCCACAGCTAAAAAATGCTGCGCGCCTTCCCCACTGCCGGTTCTCGGTTTTAATGGCTGGGTAGCGTTAATGAGGGGCGGCCATGGCGAAAAACGGCTTCGCGGCAGGGCAATTGAAATCGCTGATCGAACGGATCGAGCGGCTGGAAGAGGAAAAAGGCGCACTCACCGCCGATATCCGGGAAGTCTATTCCGAAGCCAAAGGCAATGGCTTCGATACGAAAGTCATGCGCCAGGTGGTCCGGCTGCGGCGGCTCGAAACCAGCGAGCGGCAGGAGCAGGACGCAATACTCGACCTCTACCTTGCCGCACTCGGGATGGGAGCCTGACGCCCCGCGACGAAAGGTCGCCTCTCGCGGGAATTTAGCGCGGCCATTGCCCACCACCGGGCTTTGTTATAGTTCCGCAGCGTTCATTAGAGCAGAAACGGGAGAAACATGGCCTCGAATACGCATCACGCAGTTGAGGATGGCGCCCCCAAGGGGACGATGGATATTTCCGAACACGTCAAAATGTGGCTCGGTTTCTGGAATGTGGCGAAATATTCCGTGGTCGGAATTGTTGTGATTGTTGGACTGCTCGCGATTTTCCGCACCCACAACGGCTGATCCGCCGCTCTTCTATCTCTCAACATGGCATGGATTGTTGCGATACCGGCCGAAAGGCGCGCCGATGAGACGCGCGTTGCGGCGACCCCCGAAACCGTAAAAAAGTTCAAGGGGCTTGGTCTCGAGGTCCGCGTCGAAGCGGGCGCGGGCGCCAAAGCGCGTATTTCCGATGAGGAATATGCCGCGGCGGGCGCAACCATCGCGCCGGGCGCAGGGGCCGTCCTCAACAATGCCGAAGTGGTGCTCAAGGTGCGGAGCCCGTCGGAATCCGAAATCGGACAGATCAAGCGCGGCGCGGTTCTGGTCGGGCTGCTATCGCCCGCGACCGAGCGCGAAGCGATCGCCAAAATGGCGTCCGCGGGCATTGACGCCTTTGCCATGGAATACCTGCCACGGATCAGCCGCGCGCAATCCATGGACGTGTTGTCCAGCCAGGCCAATCTCGCCGGATACAAAGCGGTGATCGATGCCGCCGCCCAGTTCGGCCGCGCCATGCCGATGATGATGACGGCAGCCGGCACCATCGCGCCGGCGCGCGTCCTGGTGATGGGAGCAGGCGTTGCAGGGCTGCAGGCCATCGCCACCGCGCGCCGCCTCGGCGCCATTGTCTCGGCCACCGATGTACGGCCGGCCACCAAGGAACAGGTGGAAAGTCTTGGCGCCACTTTTGTGGCCGTCATGGACGAAGAATTCAAACAGGCCCAAACCGCTGCCGGTTATGCCAAGGAGATGTCGAAGGAATACCAGGCCAAGCAGGCGGCGCTCATCGCGGAAACCATCCGCAAGCAGGATATCGTCATCACCACCGCGCTGATACCTGGACGCAAGGCGCCGGTGTTGGTGACGGAAGACATGGTCAAGACGATGCGGCCGGGTTCGGTGATTGTCGATCTTGCGGCCGAGCAGGGCGGCAATTGTCCTCTCACCCAGGCGGGGCGTGTGACGGAGGCACATGGTGTCACCCTCATGGGCTACACCAATCTGCCGGGGCGGCTCGCGGTCGACGCCTCCAATCTCTATTCGCGAAATCTGTTCAATTTCATCAGTCTGTTCGTCGACAAGAAGACCGGAACCGCCCGAATCAATTGGGACGACGAAATCATCAAGGGCGCGAATCTGACCCGCGACGGCGCCGTCACGCATCCGTCACTGGCAGCCAGCTGAGAGACCGACACTCATGGAAGCCATTGATCCGCTGATATTCCGCATTTCGATTTTCGTGCTGGCGGTCTTCGTCGGCTATTACGTGGTGTGGAGCGTCACGCCGGCGCTGCACACGCCGCTGATGAGCGTGACCAATGCGATTTCCTCGGTGATTGTCGTGGGCGCGCTGCTTGCGGTGATCGTCGATCAGGCCTCGAGCGCGTCGTGGCAGGTTTCCAAGGGGCTGGGTTTTTTTGCCCTCATTCTCGCCTCGGTGAACATCTTTGGCGGCTTTCTAGTGACGCAGCGAATGCTCGCGATGTATCGCAAGAAAGAGAAGAAGTGAGGCGGTCCGCGCGATGAACGCCAATATCGCCGCCCTGCTTTATCTCGCCGCGGGCGTCCTTTTCATCCTCGCGCTGCGCGGGCTGTCCAGCCCGGAGACATCGCGCACCGGCAATCGCCAGGGCATGATCGGCATGGCGCTGGCCATCGGCACCACGCTCGCCTGGAAGGGCGTGCCCGACGGCATGACCTGGGGCCTGATCATCGGCGGCTTCGCGATCGGCGGCGGAATCGGCGCGGTCACGGCGCGGCGCATCGCCATGACCGCGATGCCCCAGCTGGTTGCGGCGTTCCACAGCCTGGTCGGTCTGGCGGCAGTGCTGGTCGCCGCCGCGGCGCTGTACTCGCCCGATGCCTATGGCATCTGCGTCTACAACGGCAATATGTGCACCGGGCTCATCCGTACGCAGAGCCTGATCGAAATGAGTCTCGGTGTTGCGATCGGCGCTATCACCTTTGCCGGTTCGATCATCGCCTTTGCAAAACTGAACGGCAACATGTCGGGCGCGCCGATCATCCTGCCGGCGCGCCATCTGCTCAATCTACTGATCGCCCTGATCATCGTCGCGCTGATCGTTTACTTCGTCATATCGCAGGCGCCGTGGACGTTCTGGGCAATCGCCGGACTGTCCTTCGTGTTCGGCATCACCCTGATCATTCCCATCGGCGGCGCCGACATGCCGGTGGTCGTGTCGATGCTGAACTCCTATTCCGGCTGGGCGGCGGCAGGCATCGGCTTCACGCTGGAAAACACTGCGCTGATCATCACCGGAGCGCTGGTCGGTTCATCGGGCGCGATCCTGTCCTACATCATGTGCAAGGGCATGAACCGGTCCTTCATTTCGGTCATTGCCGGTGGTTTTGGCGGCGAAACGGCGGCCGCCGGAGGCCCCGCCGAAACTCGGCCCGTGAAGCAGGGTTCGGCGGAAGATGCGGCCTTCATCATGAAAAATGCGGGGTCGGTCATCATCGTCCCGGGCTATGGCATGGCGGTGGCGCAGGCGCAGCACGCGGTACGCGAGATGGCCGACAAGCTGAAGGCTGAGGGCGTGAAGGTGTCCTACGCCATTCATCCGGTCGCCGGGCGCATGCCGGGCCACATGAATGTGCTGCTCGCCGAGGCCAATGTTCCGTATGATGAGGTTTTCGAACTGGAAGACATCAATTCGCAGTTCGCGCAGACCGATGTCGCCTATGTCATCGGTGCCAACGATGTCACCAATCCGGCGGCAAAGACCAATCCGCAATCGCCGATTTACGGCATGCCGATCCTCGATGTCGAAAAAGCCAAGACAGTATTGTTCGTCAAGCGCGGCATGGGATCGGGTTATGCCGGAATCGAGAACGAACTTTTCTTCCGCGACAACACGATGATGCTGTTTGGTGACGCGAAGAAGATGACGGAAGAAATCATCAAGGCTCTCGGCTGACCGCCTTCGATCGGGCTAGAATTGTCGGATGACGCCTCAAGCCGACATCCGCTCCGCAGAACTCGCCATCACGCGTGCCGGAATGGAAGCGGTGCCCGACGTATATGACTTGATACGCGATATTGCCCAGTGGCTGATCGACCGTGGCGATGCACTCTGGGGCGAAGAGGAAATATCGCGCGACGAACTCGTGCGCGTCGCGCAAGCCGGCGAATTGATTACGGGGCGGGTCGACGGGGCAATCGCCAGCTGCATGTATCTGCATCATGAGGATCGGGTTTTCTGGCCCGAAGCGCGCCCGGACAAAGCGCTTTATGTGCACCGTCTCGGCGTCGCACGGCAATTTGCCGGCGCAGGTTTTTCCCGTGCCATGCTCGACTGGGCCTTGCGCGAAGCCAGATCCATGGGACGCGATTTTGTCCGGCTCGACTGTGAGCCGCGTCCAAAACTTCTGGCGCTCTATCGCAACGCGGGTTTTACGCCGGTGGATCCGGGGCCGATTCAGGTCGGCAAGCACTGGGTCGTCCGCCAGCAGAAAGCGACAAATACCGGCTAGTGTAGTTGATTGGGGCTGTCCGTGTGGGCGGGCGCGTGATCGGGCACTTCGGTCGTGTCGCCGTGACTTTCAGCTTCTTCGTCGTGACTGAAGGGATCGTGCATTCTTGCCGGCGCGGCTTCCGTTTCGCGATCGGGAAACAGTAATTCCACGACTGTGCCCGATGGCTCACGCCGATGGACGCCGGCGCTGCCGCCAAGCTGGCGTGCAAAGGCTTCGATCAATCGCGTGCCGATTCCCTCACCGTCGCCGGGCGGCGCCAATCCGACTCCGTCGTCCTCGATGGCCAGACGCAGCATCCCGTCGGGCACGGGCAGCAATGAAACACGTATCGCGCCCGCTGTTGCACCCGGATAGGCGTGGTGGAATGCGTTGGTCAGGCTTTCGACCAGGAAGAGAGTCAAAGGCACGGCGAGATCGCTGGCAATCGACCGTTGGACCAGATCGAATTCGAGCTGCAGCGCACGCGCTTCGCGGCCGGCCGCCTCGTGGATTTGCCGCGAAATCTCTTCGATCAGCTTCTTGAGGTCGATCGCGCCAAGGTCATCGTTTTCGTACAGAATCCGGTGCACCAGCGCGAGCGCATTGACGCGGAACTGGGCCTGCCGCAAGGCATGCCGGGCGGCCGGATCGCGGAGTCTTCCCGCCTGCAAGGACAACAGACTCATGACGATCTGCAGATTGTTTTTGACCCGGTGATGGGTCTCGCGGATGAGCAGGGATTTCTGATTGAGAGCCGTGCGCAGGCGTTTGTCGCGGTCATCCACCGCCTCCGCCATGACCGAAATCGTTTCGCCGAGATCGCGGAATTCTGCGGGCGCTTCCGCCAGCGCCACGGGACGCACGCCGTAATGGCCACGCGTATAGGCGAGCGCAATCCGGCGCAAATAGATCAGCCAATGGATCACCAGCCGGCCGGTTGCGAACCAAACCGCGGCATAGGCCAGCGCCAGCATGACGATCGGAAGCAGCAGATTGGTTGCGACATGGACATATGTCGCGCCGAAGAGATCGCGATTTCGACGGGCATAACCGGCAGAAATTCCGCGGCCGGAAATGGGCGCCAGCATATAGCTCCAGGAGGCGCCGGAAACTTTTGCGGAATGGAGTTGGGCCTGGATGGCGGGAGAGGCATGTCCGGCGAAAATGGCCGCAGCCTGCATTGGATCATTGGCGGCAATGATCCGGCCATCGGGGCCAAATACCGCAAGAACGGTGTTCGACGGCAGCGGACGATTTTGCAAAAGCGGGCTTAACCACGACACGTCGAAGACCAGAACGATCGCTCCGTCGAACACACCTTTCGCCGATCGCAGCGGCAGCACGCCGCGCAACAATATCGTCTGATATGCCTTGCTGTAACTTTGTGGCGCGACGAAGAATCCGTTCTGGCGCGATGCTGTCGCCCACCAGTTCTGGGATGTGATGTCGCTGACTTCCACCGGGGGCAGGGCGGCTGCGCAGAGAATCCGCCCATTGCGATCGACCCGGTAGAAGTTGGTGAAGTAGACGAGTCCTCTCAGCGCGGCGGTGAGGGATCTCGAACAGCCGGGACCGGGACCGCGCACTTGCGGTTGATTGGCAAGCGCGCGCAGCACCTGTTCGCCGGATGCAAAGACTGTCTGTTCCTGGGCTGCGTTTGCGCGCGCGCTTTCGAACATGCGGTCACGCACATCCGTAATGTCGCGCTGGATGCGATCTATGCCCTGGATCACGCTGATGGCGGCAACAGGCGCCAACCAAATCGTGATCCAGAACATAAGACGGAGGCGCAGTGGCCTCGCGCTGAACTCAGCCGGCGTCGCGCTTGGCGTCGGGCTCGTCACCATTGTCGAGCGAGTCGGCCGGAGCCAGCCGGTCAAGCTGCGCCATAATTTCATTGGTCGCATCTTTTCCTGCGGGACGTGGCTCGTTCGGCAATGGTCCATTTCCCTCGAGAGCAGCCGAGAGTGCCTTGCGGGCGCGGGCGACGCGGCTCTTCACCGTTCCGACGGCGCAATTGCTGATCTTGGCGGCATCCTCGTAGGAGAAGCCACCGGCGCCGACGAGAATCAGAGCTTCGCGTTGCTCGGCCGGCAGACCACGAAGGGCGCGGGCGGTATCGGAGAGCTGGACCGCCCAGGTTTGTTCACCCCGCGCGATTGGCACCCGCTCCGCAGCGCTCTCGTCCCACGGCGCCTGTCGCCAGGCGCGGCGACGATCCGAGTAGAACTGATTGCGCAGAATCGTAAACAGCCAGGCTTTCAGGTTTGACCCTGCCCTGAATGTGTCACGCGATTGCCAGGCTTTCGCCAGAGCTTCCTGCGCAAGATCATCGGCGAGTTCGCGGTCACCGCAGAGCGAACGGGAGAAGGCACGCAGAAACGGGATCAGCTCAAGCAGATCATGCCTGAAATCCTGATCGGTTTCGGCGATAACGGCGGCTTGCGCCGCCTGCCCGCTGGCGCTCATGGATGGCTCGTCAAAATTGTGGGATTTCACGACGCACCATCCTTTTTTGCCCCAGCCGCATCGATTTTCTTGAGCAATTCAAGAAAATCGTCTGGAACCGGCTCCTGCACCACTTCGTCAAACATTCGTCGCAGTTCGCGGCCTATTGCCCGTTGCCGGGCCCGGGCAGCGAGCATTTTATCGCGGTCCGGTTCTTCTTTCTTGAGTTCCAAATTCCCGCCCTCGCGTCTCAAAGCCAATCCGTCGCGGTATCTACCGTCCATGTGAGCGCCCTAAGTGACTGACTTACCAGTCTGAATGATGGCCCTCCCAAAGAAAGGCCTACCCTGAGTGCCCTTAAACGGACGAAGCTGGAACTAGTTCCGGGAACGTGGGAACATTCTTTCAGTTTGTCCGTTTGGCTTCGGTGCAACAGAAGGACAAAATTATGACCCTGACCGAATCGCTCGCGCCGCATCTGCCCTATCTCCGCCGCTATGCGCGAGCTCTGACGGGATCGCAAACCAGCGGCGACGCTTATGTCCGCGCGGCATTGACCGCGGTCCTGGCCGGGAAATCGGAGTTGTCCACCGATTTGCCGCCACGGGTCGCGTTGTACCGCCTGTTTCACATCATCTGGTCCAGCACCGCGAGTCAGCTCGATCAAGACGTCTCGCTGGACGTCAAGCAACTCACGCCCGAGGAACGCCTGCGCTCATTGACCTCGGCCGCCCGCGCTGCGCTGCTGTTGACCGCGGTTGAAGGATTTTCGCTCAGTGAGGCTGGCAAGATTCTCGATGAGACGCCGGAAGAAGTCGAGCAATCGATCGTCGAAGCGCAGCACGCGATCGAACGGCAGCTCGCGTCGCGGGTGCTGATCATCGAGGACGAATCGATCATCGCCCTGGATCTTGAAAACCTCGTCGTCGAACTTGGCCACAAAGTGGTCGGCACCGCGGCATCGAAAGACGAAGCCGTCGCGAAAGCCCGGGCCCAGCAACCCGGCCTCATTCTCGCCGACATCAATCTTGGCGAGGGCGGATCGGGCATCGATGCGGTCACCGAGATTCTGCACAGCTTCGATATTCCGGTGATTTTCGTAACCGCATATCCCGAACGGCTGCTGACCGGCGAACGCCCGGAACCGACCTATCTGATTACCAAACCGTTCCTTCCGGAGACGGTGCAGGCGACCATCGGCCAGGCGTTGTTTTTCCATTCGCTCCGTCGCGAAGCGGCGTGAAGGAACCCCCTTTCCGCATCGCACGTTCCCTCCGCGAATTCGACCCCCAAGCGCGGAGGGAACTATGGCGAGAACCGCCACACGCAAACGCAAGAAAAGAACAGTCAGGACCGTCAAAGCATCCAACACCGGAATGCAGAGCCGGCTGAATTCGCTGCGCGCCGATTTCGACGCGCTGCAGCATGATGTCCGCGGACTCGCCAGTGATGTCGGCGATGCCGCCAGCAGTCAGGCGAAAGAATTCATGAACGATGCCAGCCGTACGGCCACTGAAGCCGTCGATCGGGTCAGCGAATGGGGCGCGGAAAATCTCGCCGGCGCGCGCAGCGCAGTAAAAGCCCAGCCTCTGGCCGCCTGCATGCTTTCCATGAGCGCTGGGGCGCTGATCGGAGCACTACTGCTACGCTAGGGTCGTTGGGACATCGAATTGGCGCTCAGGCGATTGGCGGGGCGGTGCTAATCATCACCGCCTCTGCCCTTATCTGGGTAGGTACGGCCTTCGCCGGCTACGCGATTTACCTTGCGCTGATCCCGCAGACCACAGCGCCGTGGGCGGCTGCGATTTCGGCTGTCGTTCTCGTCATCGGACCGCTTGGCTGGGCTGCCATCGTCAATCTGCGCCGCCCCGCCGCGCATCCGGCAAAACCGAAGCTGCATCAGCCGGATCCCAGGATTGCCGCGGTGCCGCCCGCGGAGGCCGACGCTGCGACCCTTAATCTTTTGGCCAAGGTGGCACAAGAGAAGCCGCTGCTGGCCGTCGTGTTCGCCGGAATCTTGGGCGCATCCGAGGCGATCGCGAACCGGCGAAACCAAATGTGATCACAGTTAGGTTCCGGGCCGGAACTGCCCCTTCGGGCGGGCGTTGTTAGCTTCCGGTTAAGGGGCTGATCGATGCTGGGTTGGACACTGACGTTCCTGTTTCTCGCCGCAGTGGCCGCTTATCTCGGCTTCTTCGGCCTTGGCGGAATGGCAGCAACCCTCGTCAAAATCGCCTTCGCCGTTTTTGTCGTCCTGCTCGCGGGAAGCAGCCTGATCGGGCTGCTCCGGACGGAACCGCCGGCCTGAGATCGGAGGGGTTTATGGGGAAATTTCCATATCAGAGCCTTCTTGCCGCGCTACTGCTGCTGGCACTGGCCTTTTCCATTCATGACCGATCCCCTGCGCAAGCCCAGGACACCACCCGCCTGAGTCTGCAAATGAGCTGTGAAACCAATTCCGATCAAGCACTTAAGGTGCTCGGGGAACCGGATTTAGGCTGCTTATCGAAATTCGCAAAAAATAATCGCTGAGCGACGCAACCAATCGGGGGGTTGTGCATTTTGTCTCCCGAGCGGGTCCTGATCCTTGGCTACGTCAAATTGCCCCCCTCGACAGTCGGTGTCAGAGGCCCGCTCGTCTCCTTCCAAAAAATCGCTCTAACTTTTGCCGCCCGGACCGACTGCATTGGTCGTGCCGGTTGCGTTGCTGGCGCTAACCTGACCTGTCGGGTTGGGGGCTTGACCGTTGCCACCGAGATGAACGGCGTACAGGCTCACCATGGCGATGATCACCAGCGCCAAGCTGATGCCCAGAACCCATCGCATCCTCCCGAGCATTACCCCCTGACGGGACTCGACCGGCGTGATCACTGGTGCATCTTCGCGCCGATCCGCCTGGTTGACGGGTCTGTATTCCGGGTTTGGCTTATCCATAGCCGTTCTCCGCGCAAGAAATCCGCATAGGGTCACAACGAGGCCCAAAGGTCGGCAGTTGCCGCAATAACGCGACCGCGTACTGGAACTGAGATGCCTTCTGCTTGTTGTGCTGCGGCGATTCGGGGATATGGCATGAGCGCGGCATTGAAGCGCAGCGTTCCACCGCAGCGGCAGGCGAAGCAGCCGGGCGTGGAGCACAAAATGACTCCTCCGCCTGAGAGCGAGGCGAAAAAATACAAAGCCGCGGGAAAGCTCAAAGGCCGAGTTGCGCTGATCAGCGGCGGCGATTCAGGTATCGGCAAATCGGTGGCGATTCACTTCGCCAAAGAGGGAGCCGATATTGCCATCATCTATCTGGAGGAGGCGAAGGACGCTGCACGCACGAAAAAATTGATCGAAAAAACCGGCCGGCGCTGTCTTCTCATTGAAGGCGATATTTCCGAGCGCGATTTTTGCAACAGTGCGGTGCGCCAGGTGCTGAAGCGCTTCGGCCGCATCGACATTCTAATCAACAATGCCGCCGAGCAGCATACCGGGCCGGACTTCGCAGAGATTCCACCGGAGCAACTCAAGCGCACTTTCGCAACCAATGTCTTCGGGATGTTTCATCTGACCCAGGCCGTGCTGCCGCATCTGAAAAAAGGCGCGGCCATCGTCAATACGACCTCGATCACCGCCTTTCGCGGCAATCCATCGCTGGTCGATTATTCTTCAACTAAGGGCGCCATACTCGCTTTTACGCGCGCTCTGTCGATGCAGCTGGTGGAAAAGGGAATCCGGGTCAATGCCGTGGCGCCCGGCCCAATCTGGACACCGCTGATCCCGGCGAGTTTTGACCCCGGAAAAGTCGCCAAATTCGGCAAGGACACGCCGATGAAGCGGCCGGGTCAGCCGGATGAAGTTGCCACCTGCTTTGTATTTCTCGCGTCCGACGATGCAAGCTACATCAGCGGACAGGTGCTGCACGTCAACGGCGGCGAGATCGTCGCATAAGTCCCGCTAAAATCCTGGAGCGCGCGGCGATGTTGCGCCGCTTTCCCGGGCAGCCTCCTCGCTGAGCTGGAAGCCGCCGTTCAACTGCTCACGCAGCTGCCGCAAACGTTCCAACTGTTCCACGTCATCTTCGGGCGAGGCTTGGGCGTGGCGTTCCCACGCGGCGATGATTTCCCTGCGATCCTGATCGGTCAGCCGGCGATCACGCAGCACATCGGACGGATGACGGTAGAAACGGGACGGGTCGAGTTTTGCATCTTGAAGAAATTTGGCTTTTTTCATCGCAGTTTAGCCCATGCAAATATCGGCCAAGGGAACGCACGCCAGCAGGTGACGTTCCGGATTCGGCAATTCCGGGCGTACCACCATGGCGGCAGTGAAAAAACATAGAAGCCGAAAATCCGAACCCGCGAAGGAAGAGAAGAAGCGGGCCCCCAAGGTTCCCGGCCTGTCGGCCCGGCCGGTCTGGCAGGGGCATCTGCGGCTGTCGCTCGTGAGCTGTCCGGTGGCGCTTTACAAGGCGACCTCGCGCGCCAACGACATATCCTTTCACCTGATCAATCCCGACACCAACAACCGCATCCGGATGGTGCCGACCGATCCCGAAGCCGGGCCGGTGAACCGGTCGGATCTGGTCCGTGGCTATGAAATCGAAAAGAACCGATATGTGATCCTGACCGACGAGGAACTCGATTCGGTCAAGCTCGAGACGACGCATACGCTGGATATCGAACGCTTTGTCGATGCCGATAGCATCGACCGGTTGTTCTGGGACGAGCCTTATGTGCTGCTGCCGACCGATGATGTCGCAGCGGACGCCTATGCCGTCATCCGGGAAGCCATGGCGGACACCAACCGGATTGCGCTCGGGCGGGTGGTCATGCACACGCGCGAGAGGCTGATGGCGATTGAGCCGCGCGATCATGGGCTGCTCACCTATACGCTGCGCATGCGCGATGAGGTGGTGAATATGGCCAAGGCGCTCGAAGCCATTCCTGCCGCCAAACCTGACCGGCAAATGGTGGAAATCGCGGACAAGATCATTGCGCAGCTTGAAGGCGCATTCGACCCGCAGGAATTCCGTGACCGCTATGAGGAAGCGTTGCGCGACCTGATCGATCGCAAGGAGCACGGCCAGCGGCCGGTTGCGGTTGCGCCGCCCGCTGCACCGAGCAATGTCATCGATCTCATGGCGGCGCTGAAAAAAAGTCTCGGCGCGAAGCCGGCGCACGAAAAACATAAGCCACGAACCGCCGCCGCCTCGGCCAAAACCCATCGCAAACGCGCCCGTTAAAGACTGCGCAATTTCCGCCGGGCGTCTTCGAGGGACACTGCGGATTCCGAAAGCTCCTGCCACGGATCCTTGAGCTTCAGCACCTTCTCCATGTCTGCGAGATTGTATTCGGACGGGTCAAGCGTGCTGCGAATCTGGGCCCAGGATAACGGCGTCGCAATGGTCGCCCCGGGACGCGCGCGGGTGGACCACGGCGCAACCGCCGTCGCCATGCGCGCATTGCGGAAGAAGTCGATGAAGATTTTCCCGCCGCGATGGCGTTTCGCCATGTTGGTCACGTAGCGGTCCGGCGCCGTTTGGGCCAATTTTTCGGCGGCCTCGCGGGCAAACTCCCTTGCGTTATCCCAGCTTGGCGGCCGCCGGGACGGGCCGGTGATCGGGGTGACGACGTGAATGCCCTTGCCGCCTGTCGTCTTCGCAAAAGCAGTCATTCCACAGGACGTCAGCACATCGCGCATTTCTTTCGCCGCTTCGATGACTCGTGTGAAGGGCAGGCCGGTGTCCGGATCGAGATCGAAAATCAGTAGTTCCGGAATTTCCGGTTCGCCCGGCCGGCAGCCCCACGGATGGATTTCGAGTACCGCCGCCTGCGCCAGTGCGATCAAGCCCTTCAGATCGGAGATGGCGTGGAACGGCTTGGCCTCGCCTTTCACGCGGATCGGCATGACATGCGCGACACCGGAAAGGACGTGCCGTTGAAAAAACCGTTCGCCGGCGATTCCTTCCGGCGATCGCACCATGGACAAGGGCCGGCCGGCGATATGCGGCAGCATGCGCGGACCGATAGCTTCGTAATATCGCGCGAGATCGATTTTGCTGAGCGCTCTGGTCTTTCCCTCAGCGGGCCAGAACAGTTTGTCCGGGTTGCTGATATTCACGCCTGCAACACCTGGCGTGCCCGGATTGGCCGGTTTTGCCCGCACGATGTTCGGTCGCATCGCCATTCTGGTTTCGCTGTCAGAGCGTGCCTCTGCATCTTGCACCTGCATCGGCAATTCGAGAACAACTGCCTTCGCAGATTTGTCCTCGCGCAGGGCTTTAAAGCTCGCCTGCCGCAGCACGCCATCGCGAGTCACGGTTGCGTATTCGACTTCCGCCACAAGTTTGGGCGCGACCCAATTGATTTCTTTGGTGCGCGGCGGCCTGATGCCGGCGGTGAACGGCGATTTGGGCTGTCTGATGCGTTTCAGCGCGCGCAGCAGCGGTCCGGAGTTTTCGCTGTTGAACCCGGTGCCGATCCGGCCGCGATAGACGAATTCATCCCCGTCAAACGAACCGATCAGAATCGACCTGAGTTTGGTCGCGCTGCCCCACCATCCACCGATCACCACCTCCTGTCCGCCGCGGCATTTCTCTTTGGTCCACAGATCGCCGCGCCCCGGCCGGTATGGCGCGTCGCGGCGCTTCGAGATGATTCCTTCGAGACTCGCACGGCACGCCGTTTCCAGGAATTGTTCCCCCGGCGTCGCGAAATGCTCCACATAGCGAAAGCGCTGAGCCTGAACTTCTTCCAGCAGTGCGAACAGGCGCGATTTCCGTTCTTCCAACGGCAGATTTCGTAAATCCTCATCGGCGCCGAACAACAGATCGAAAGCGAAAAAGATGAGGTTTCCAGTCGCCCCTTCAGAGAGCGCCTGTTGCAGTTCGGCAAAATTCGGGACGCCATGTTCGTCCAGCGCGCAGATCTCACCGTCCATGATGCAATCCGGGAATTTTCGCGCTTCGCGCGCAATCTCCGGAAAGCGCTGCGTCCAATCCAGTGCCTTGCGGGTCCGCAGCACCGCACGCCCATTGGAAACCCGCAACTGCATGCGATAACCGTCGAACTTGATCTCATGCACCCAGACTGCGCCGACCGGCGGTTCATCGACCAGCCGGCAGAGTTGCGGCGCCACGAATTCCGGCAACCTCAGTGCGCGCTTTTTCGGCTTTGCTTTTTGCTCAGCGCCGTTCGGCGCTTTTTTTTTAATTGGCCACTTGTTGGCGCGCGGGCGCTGCGCTGGGCAGATTCGCCGCCATTCGCGCGATTGGAATGCCACACCCGCGATCTTTTGCTGGACGCGATTTCATCCAGCGTGCGCCCTGTCGTGACCGACGTGTCTTCCGACGACAAAGCTTCCGGATCGCCCGGATGAGCGTCCTCGTCGCGCTCCTTCACGAGGAGCCAGTTGTGCCGCGGCTTCGTCGTGCGCTTGCGTGGATCGTCGCGCATGCGGATCAGCGCCCAGCCGCCATGCATTCGCTTTCCCGAGAGTTCGAATTTCAGGTGGCCCTTCGCAAGGTCCCGCTGCGGATTATCGCTTTTGGGTTTCCACGTGCCACGGTCCCAGAGCTGGACGGTTCCACCGCCATATTGGCCTTTGGGAATTGTGCCTTCGAACGTCCCGTATTCGAGCGGATGATCTTCGACTTCGACGGCAAGGCGTTTCGTGGCCGGATCGAGCGAGGGCACCTTGGTCACGGCCCAGGACTTATAGACGCCGTCCAGTTCAAGCCGCAGGTCGAAATGCAATCGCGTCGCGGCATGACGCTGAATGACGAAGTGAAGCTGTCCGGATTTGCGCGGAGCCACGCGTCCGCGCGGCTCGGCTGTCACACCAAAGTCGCGCTTGGCGCGGTAAGTCTGCAAACCAGCCATGGTTAGAAAACGCGCCAATTACAAAAAATTGGGGCGTTTTGCGACTCGAAGGAATCGCAAAACGCCCCGCGATTTACACTCGTCCGACCAACACCAGTATCAGGACGACCACCAAAACCACACCAAGCAGGCCGCTCGGGCCATAACCCCAGCCGCCGCTGTACGGCCACGCCGGCAGAGAACCGACCAGCAGCAGCACCAGAATAATCAGCAGAATCGTTCCAAGCATGGCGAGTTCCTCCAGCTTTCCGGCTGTGACAACTGACCACCGCAAGAAATGTTCCGATTTTCAGCGCTACGCGCATCCCTGCCACTTGTTCCTTCATCCGTATGCGTCAGCGGACTCGGCAGGTCACTCCGCGGCCGCGCGAATTGTGGAGTGCTCGCGCCCCGTCAGTTCAGACGGCGCGAAGTCGTCCACATCGATGGCGTCACGAATGACCGCAGATGCGCGCATCAGGGCCTCGGCATCGCTCTGCGTCAGGATGTTGTCCCGCAGCAGTGCGGGCAGATCCATCAGTGCACGTTTCACCGGGCGGCCGGCGGTACGAATCTTCTCCTCGATCTGGTCGCGGGTGATGGCTGCAGCGAATGCGGCTTCCATGCGTCCGGTGCCGTCCGACGGCTCGTTGGAAATGTAGATACCCGTGGTCAATCTCTCGCGCGCTGCGGTCGGCGAAAGGATAAGCGCGGCACACTGATGATTGAGACGGTCCGAAGGTGGCCGGCGGTGGCGTCCCAACGGGAATGCGATGAGGCGCAGCAGGGCGGCAACGGGGCGCGACGGCAGATTGACGAAGACCTCATCCAGCCGCGTCTGAATGGCATAAAGACAATTCTGGTAATTCCATTCGACCAGCGGCAGATCTTCGATCTGGCGTCCTTCATCCTCGAAGCGCTTGAGCACGCAGGTCGTCAGATAGAGCTCGCCGAGAATGTCGCCGAGCCGCGCCGAAATCCCTTCGCGGCGCTTCAGCGATCCGCCCAGCAGACCCATCACAATATCCGCAACCGCGGCGAAGGTGACTGCGGCGGTATCGAGGCCGCGATACATGTAAGCGACAGGACCGGCATGGATGTGAGGTCCGCCGGCCGAAGTCAGGTTACGGAAAAATGCGCGCAGGACATTGGAGGTCGCGGTGCGCATATGGGCAAACAGCAGTTTGTCGAAGGCGGTGAGCGATTCCGCCGGGTCCGGCAGACTGGCTGCTTCCATTTCTTTCAGCAGCCAGGGATGGCAGCGCATCGAACCCTGACCGAAGATCATCAGGCAACGCGTGAGAATGTTGGCGCCTTCGACAGTGATCGCGACCGGCACGCTCATATAAGTACCGAACAGATAATTGCGCGGTCCTTCCATGATGCCGCGGCCGCCATGGATATCCATCGCGTCATTCATCACAATGCGCATGCGCTCGGTCGCGTTGTATTTCAGGATCGCGGAGAGAACCGAGGGCTGCTCCCCGGCGTCGAGCGAGGCGGCGGTCAAACGGCGCGCCGACTCCAGCGCATAGGCATGGCCTGCGATCCGCGCGAGCGGTGTTTCAATGCCTTCAAACCGGCCGATCGGCAGTCCGAATTGGCGCCGCGCGCGGGCATAGGCGCCCGCATAGCGCGCGCAGAACATCGAGGCTCCGGTGCCGAGCGCCGGCAGCGATATCGCGCGCCCGGCCGCCAGGCAGTCCATCAGCATGCGCCAACCCTGTCCGGCGCGCGCAGGGCCGCCGATAATCGTATCCAGCGGCACAAAGACCTCTTTGCCCCGCGTCGGGCCGTTCTGGAACGATTGTCCCGCCGGGAAGTGGCGGCGGCCGATCTCGACACCTGGCGTAGTGGTCGGGATCAGGGCGAGGGTGATGCCGATATCATCCTTGTCGCCGATCAGATGGGCCGGATCGTAAAGCCGGAAGGCAAGGCCAAGCAGGGTCGCGACCGGAGCGAGCGTAATGTAGCGCTTGTCCCAGGTCAGCCGCATGCCGAGCACTTTCTGCCCGTCGACCTCGCCGTAACAGACCACTCCACGGTCCGGAATGGATGCGGCATCCGAACCCGCTTCCGGTGCCGTGAGCGCAAAACACGGAATTTCCTGACCGCCGGCAAGCCGCGGAAGATAGTGCTTGCGCTGCTCATCGGTGCCATAGCGCATCAGCAGTTCGGCGGGGCCCAGCGAATTCGGGACCATGATCGTGACCGCGGCGTCGGGACTGCGGCTCGCAACTTTCATCACGACCTGGCTGTGCATCAGCGCGGAGAAGCCCCAGCCGCCCCATTCCTTGGGAATGATCATGCCCATGAAGTGGTTGTCGCGGATGAAGGTCCAGACATGTTCGGGCAGATCGCCGTTGCGGCGGATATCCCAATCGTCGAGCATTTCGCACAGCCGCTGGACCGGGCCGTCGAGAAATGCTCGCTCTTCGGCCGTCAGCGACGGTTTGGGGAATTGCCGCAGTTTTTCCCAGTCCGGATGACCGGAGAACAGGTCACGGTCCCACCACACGCTGCCGGCGGCGATGGCATCGCGTTCGGTCTGCGAAATGGGCGGCAGAACCTTGCGATACCATGCCAGAATGGGTTTGGTGATGTGGCGCGCGCGCCAGCCTGGAGATTGGCTCAAATGGTGTCTCCGTTTTCCCTGCGGTTCAATCTGCCACAGCCGCGCGAGGATTCAGGTTTAGTATGGGTTTTTCGTGGCCAGTATACAAAGACATCGGCAAGAGAACGATGAAAACCGCTTTCATTTCCATGGCCCTGTTCCTGGCTGCGGCCATACCTGCCGCGGCACAGCGTCCGGCCCCCGGAACCGGGGAAGATCACACGCAACTGGTGGCTCCCGGGATCTACAGCGTCAATTGGGGTGATATGGGGTTGAATGTCGGGGTTTTCACCGGGCCCGACGGTGTGCTCCTGGTCGATTCCCAGGACGAACCCGCGGTTCCACGGCTCAAAACCGAGCTGGCCAAGATTTCCCGTGCGCCGGTGCGGTTCGTGATCGATTCACATTGGCACTTCGATCATGTCGGCGGAAACGAGACATTCGCGCGCGAAGGAGCGGTGGTCATTGCACAGGCAAATACACGGACGCGCCTGAAGTCGGAGCAGGTGAATCCTTTGGGTGGTGGCAAACAGCGCGCTTTCCCGCCGGCGGCGTGGCCGCAGATCACATTTGACGATTCGATTGCGCTGCATTTCAACGGCGACGACATCACAGTCACGCATGTCCCCAATGCGCATACCGACGGCGATGCGATTGTCCTGTTCCGCAAGGCGGACGTGCTGTTCGCGGCCGATCTGTTCAATTCCGGGGATTACACGAGGATCGATCCGCGCGGCGGCAGTATCGACGGCATGATTGCCGCCTATCGCGCGCTGCTGCCGATGCTGGATGACAAAGTGCGGGTGGTTCCGGGGCGCGGACGGGTCGCTGGCAAGAAAGACCTCGAAGAGTATCTCAACGTGATGATCGCGTTGCGCGATCGTATCGCGAAGATGATTGAGGCCGGCATGACTGTGGAGCAGGTCGTCGCCGCGAAACCCGACGCCGATTTCGATGCGCGTTGGGGAAATGGCCCGATCCGCCCCGATCAATATGTCGAAGAAGTCTATGCCGATCTGAAATCTCACAAAAACTGAGCCGTCAATGCGGCCGGTTGCGCTGGAACGGCGTGCGCCTATCCGATACTTTATAGGTTGGTTTACAGGGCGGGAGGGCTCGATGGACCGGAAAGCTGTGCGCGCAGCGGTGCTGGCGTTGTTGTGCTGTGTTGGCGCGGGGGATGCGCTGGCGCAGAACAATGCGAACGCATGGGTGACGGCGTGGTCCACATCCCAGCAGGGCGCGGCGCAGGCGGCAGTGAACAATGCCTCGCTGCGCCTGATTGCGCGCGTGACCCTGCCGGGCGATGCGGTACGCATCCGGCTGGATAATACCTTCGGCAAGACACCGGTGACCTTTTCACATGTCACTGTTGCGCCGCGCGTGCGCGGAGCGGAGGTGGCCGGCCAGTTGCTGCGCCCGGTCACTTTTGCCGACCGGCCGGTGGTCACTATTCCCATGGGCGCTTCGGTCGAAAGCGATCCGGTCACGCTTCACGTCGAAGCACAGCAGGATGTGGCGGTGAGTTTCGCGGTTGAGGGCAGCGCGCAGGCGAGCCAGCACAACAACGCGCAGGTCACCTCTTATGCCACCGATGACGGAGCCGGCGATCAGACGGCATCCGTCGACGGTAAGGCTTTCACGAAAAACATGGTCACCATGCCGTGGCTGAAATCGATCGACGTGCAAGACCCGGCGCCTGCGACAGCCATTGTCGCCCTCGGCGACTCCATCACCGATGGGACATGTTCGACATTGAACGCGCATGACCGCTGGGAAGATGTCCTGGCCGAACGCTTTGCGCTGGAAAATACCGTGCGCCACGCGGTGATTAATGAAGGCATCGGCGGCAATACGGCGGTGAGTGTTTCGACTTACAATCCGCCGGTGAATTCACCGCCTGGCGTGGACCGGTTTGATCGCGATGTGCTTTCACACGCGGGCGTTTCTCATTTGATTGTTTTTCTCGGCACGAACGATATCGCCCGTGGCGCAACTGCCGATCAGGTGATCGGCGGACTGAAGGACATCATGGCGCGCGCCCGCGCGAAGGGCATCAAGGTGATCGGCGTCACAATCGTGCCGCGGCACAATACGACCAATGGTGTTGGCGGCGCAGGTTGGAATGACGCCAAAACCAAGGTTCGCAACCAGGTGAATGCGTGGATCCGCAAAGAGGCGGGTTTCGACGCAGTGCTGGATTTCGACCAAGTCGTCCGCAGCCGCGCAAATCCCGATCTGCTGGCGCCCGAATATAATTGCGGTGACGGCGTGCATCCTTCGCCGATCGGTTATTTCGAAATCGGCAAGTCGATCAATCTGCGCCTGTTTGATGGAAGATGAGCCATGATGTCCAAGAACCGCTTTCGTTCCATTCTGCTCGCCGGTTCGGCGCTGGCGCTGGCGGCGGCCCCGGACGCGCAGGCGCGCGTGACCCGCATCGTTATCGACAAGACAGTCTCCCCCGCTTTCAAGGGCGCTACATACGGTTCGATCGGCCAGTATGAAGTTCTGACCGGCCGCGCCTATGGCGAGCTCGATCCGAAAGACCCGCACAACACCATCATCACCGACATCCAGCTCGCGCCGAAAAACGCACGTGGAATGGTGGAATATATGGCGACATTCCAGATCGTGAAGCCGATCGATATGTCGAAGACGAGCCATCTGATGTGGCACGATGTGCCCAATCGCGGCGGGCGCGTCACGATCGTCGCGGCGGAACGCAATTTCGGCGATGTCGGAATTTCGAGCGGCTGGGAGGGCGAGAATATTGGCGCCACGGCGCCCAAAGAAAACAATGACTATGTCGTGGTGCCGATTGCGCACAATCCGGATGGTTCGACCATCACCGGGCCGGTGATCGGCCGGATCATGAATGCGAGCGGACCTGGGTCGCAGGCGATCTATGTCCATGCCAATCCGGTGCCGTATCAACCGGCAACGCTGGATACCAGCAAGGCATCGCTGGAAATACACACCCACGAGACCATGGACGGCAAAGTCAGCGGGATGAAAAAAATCCCGGCGTCCGACTGGGCATGGGCGAAATGCACGGCGGATCATCCGTTTCCCGGAACTCCCGATCCGACGCAGATCTGTCTGAAGAACGGCTTTGAACCGAACCTCCTTTATCAGGTCGTGTTCACCGCGAAGGACCCGAAGGTGCTCGGCATCGGCTTTGCCGCCTTCCGCGACGTTGGATCATTCTTCAAGAACGCAGAGGCGGACGACAGCGGCACGGCCAATCCGCTGGCGAACGGGATCACGTGGTCGATCTCGCGCGGCGTATCGCAATCGGGAAATTACCTGCGGCAGTTCCTGCATCTCGGCTTCAATCAGGACGAAGCCGGGCGGCAGGTCTATGACGGCGTCTGGCCGATCATCGCCGGCAAGCGCATTGCGATGGATTTCCGCTTTGCCATGCCGGATGGAGTGTCGAAGCTTTATGAACCAGCAAGCGAAGGCACGCAGACCTGGCTGCCATCGCCTGATCCGGTGCGTGGATTGCCGCCCACCGGAATTCTCGATCGGTGCAATGCGAGTCACACCTGCCCCAAGATCATCGAACATTTCGGCGCGGCGGAGTTCTGGGGCCTGAAACTGTCGCCGTCATTTGTCGGAACGACCGGCGATAAAGACTATCCGCTGCCGGCGAATGTCCGGCGCTATTACATCGCCAGCACGCAGCATGGCGGCGGACCGGGCGGATTCAATGTGAATCCCGCGGCACCGCCGGCTTGCCCGAGCAACGGCTATGGTCAGGGCCTGCTCCCCGCCAATCCGCTGCCGCATCGCGAGACGGTCAACGCGATCCGTGTCCATTTCCGCGATTGGGTGATGAAAGGCGTTGAGCCGCCCCCGAGCGTCTATCCGACTTTGGCCGTCGGCACTCTGGTTGAGCCGACAAAGCAGGCGATGGGATTCCCGACCATTCCGGGATTGCCCGCCGATGCTCCCACCGGATTCATGAATCCAACATTGGATTATGATTTCGGCCCCGACTTCAATTACGCCGATGGCACTGGTGTGATTACCAAACAGCCGCCGGCGATCAAGCATGTTATCGACATGAAGGCGCCGAAGGTCGATGCCGACGGAAATGAACTCGGCGGAGTGCCGGTCGTGCTGCGCGATGCGCCGCTCGGCACCTATCTCGGTTGGAATGTCACCGCGGCCGGATTCCATAAGGGGCAATTGTGCAACTATGCCGGCGGCATGGTCCCCTTTGCGAAGACAAAGGCGGAGCGGATGGCGAATGAAGATCCGCGGCCGTCACTCGAAGAGCGTTATCACGACCATGACGGCTATGTGCAGGCGGTGAGAGTCGCGGCACAGAAGGCGATGGCGGCGGGATTCCTGCTGAAAGCGGACGCCGACGCGCTAATCGATCAGGCGGAAAAGAGCAACGTGCTACGGTGATCATCGTTGGCGTCGTTAAATCGCGCTCGCAACGATCCAGGTTTGCTCACAGTCAAGGAAGCGGTTGAACCGTAGCCCCGCAGCCATGAGCGTAGTTTCAATTTTGCACTTATCGAGCGGCTCAAAGATGAAGCTATGGGTCCACACGCCCCGAGGCGTTTCATAGCGCAGCGTCATGTGGACCAACGGGCCATCCCGCCGGATTTCATCGATGCGGTGCAATATTCCATCGGCCTGATGTGAGGACCCCGCGCGAACATTCTCGCCCGGCCAATTTTCGCCATACCACTGGATGAGTACCACACCATCTGATGCCAGATGACGGCGGCAGGTTTTCAGAAGCGCAGATCTTGATCCAAACTGAGGCGCATTAATCAGACACGAGCCAAGCACCACCGCATCGAAGCGCTGATCGAGCACCAAATCTTCGATATTGCTGAGGCAGGTTTTGGCGCCGGTGATCTCGGCCAACATCTCCGGAGAATTATCGACCGCAGTGACGTCAAATGCTCGATGTACGAGCGCATGTGTGATGCGACCGGCGCCGGCACCGAGCTCAAGGATAGAGCCGCCGGCCGGCACGACCGAGGAGATCAGGTCCGGCTCCGCGCCCGGTTTCAATTGCTTCCAAAATTCGACCGAACAACCGTCCAACGTGCGCGGACCGGGACCGGAACCAGTATTGCTGATTTTTGTCGGCATAGTTGCTTCGTCTGGTATGGCGCGGCCAGTCCGCCCGCCCGCCCGCGCAGGGGTCATCCATCGCAAGGTTTAAATCTCCCCTCACTCGGCGCGCCAGTACGCGCTTGCAAAAAAACGCAAGCGCGGGCGCGCCGCCCTCTCCCTCAAGGGGAGAGGAAAGTTGGCGAGGTGCCCAGAATCGTTCAGCCCGGTGTTGGATTCAAAACGTGAGGGTCAGGCCGGCGCGGTAGGCGCGCGGCGCATCATAAGTGTACACGTGATCGCCGCCTTCGGATGCCGCCACCGCGGCATTGGTGATGTTGTCGATCGCGAAATAAAGACCCGCCTGCGGCAGGAAATGCCAAGTGATCTTCGCGTCGAATGTCGTCGCGGCGGGCAGCGGCAGCGTGTTCTGATCATCCGACCATCTCAGCGTTTCGTAAACCACATCGCCCTCGACGGTGACGGTTGGAAGCGGTGAGGCAATGACGCCTCCCGTGATTGTCAGACGCGGCGTTTGCGATGGACGTTTGCCAGTGAGCTGGGGAGCGGCCGTCCCGCCCTGAACGCGTGCATCAGTCAGCGAATAGGCGCCACGTAGGGAGAAAAGATCATCCAATTGCCATTGCGCTTCGCCCTCGGAGCCGAGTGCGTTGATGCCCGGCACATTCTGCCGCTGGATGAACAATCCACCCGCGGGCAATGTACCGACATCCGGAAAAGTCCCGGGGCCGGTGCCAATCGTCACATTCGAAATTGCACCGGAAAGCCGGTTCCAGAATCCCGTCACATCCCAGGTGATCGGGCCATTGTCGCCACCGATACCGATTTCGGCGCCATAAAGCCTCTCCGGCACAAGATTCGCATTGGCCTCTGTGAAATTATTCTGTACACGGAATGGTCGGTAGAGTTCGTTGAGCGAAGGCGCACGAAAGCCCTCATATCCCGCGGCGCGAAGGTACAAGCCATCGCCGATATCCTTGCGAATGCCGGCGCGCGCGGTCGGAATAGTTCCGCTACGCGCGGCGAACTCGTCCTGAAATGTTACGGCGCCGGTTGCGAGCGAGCGTTCCAGCACATGCCCGCCGGAATCGCGCCAGTTGTCGACACGGACACCCAGAGTGACGAGAAACCCGTCGAAGCGGCTTGCACCTTCGGCATAAACTCCGCCGACAAATCCGCGGCCGCCTGAGAACCGGCTCTTCTGGAATGAGCCATTGCTGAAGGAGGTAAGTTCGCGCGCCTCGCCTTCATTCAAACGCACATCGGCGCCGGCTTCCCAGTCGATCAGCCCAAATGTCCCGCGCAAAGCGGCATTGCCGCCCCAGCCGAGCGCGGGCGTTGCATATTCATTGTTGGATGGCGTCGCGGACACGCGCCTGGCTGCAATGGCCGAAGCCGCATTGATGAAATCGCTATCGCGAAACCACAGTTGCGCGCGCCAGCCCAGCGCATCCGGCGATTCCGGCGAGGCGAGTGTCGCGCTGCCGGTGACGCCCTTGGCCTCGGAATAGGAATCAACTGTGCCCGAGGCGCGGCGCTCGTCATAGGCGCCGAGTCGAACGGCGAGCAATGTGGCCGGCATGACTTCTGCTGCCACCCGTCCTGACAGGTTGCTGGCCTCGAGACTCACTTTGTCGTCGGCGGCGCCGCGCTGCGCGGGATCGACGGGAATCCATCCGCCGGATTTCTGATAACTGCCGCTCGCGCCAAGAGTGACATCACCTGCCTCTCGAACCGCCGAACCCGCAATGCGCTGCTGATCCAGCGAGCCCGCTTCGGCATCGACCAGCGCACCGGCAAGATCGCGTTCATTCAACTGAATCACGCCGGTCAGGGCGCCGGCGCCATACGGGCCGGCTCCGGCGCCGCGCACGATTTCCGCCGACTGAATGTCCTCCGCCGGAAGCGAGCTCCAGATGACCCATCCGCCGAAAGGATCATTCTGCGGCACACCATCAAGTGTGACGAGGGCGCGGCCCGCGCCCGAACCGGCGATGGATCGCAGTGATACGCCCTGAACCGTCGGATTGGCCGACAGACTCGAATTGCGCCGGAACAGCGACAGGCCCGGCACTTGCCGCAGGGATTGATCGAGGTCAGGCGAGACCTGCAATTGCTGCATATCCAGCGTCACGGCAGAATATGCTGCGTTGCCGACCGGATCGGGTGGAGACGCGCTGATCAGGACGGTTTCCGGCGCCGGCGCAGTTTGTGCGGCTGCAGTGGCTGCGCCGAGAACGCCCACAGCGGAACACGCCGCCACGAATGCCGTCGATGCGCGCAAAGGCGATCGCTGATAGCGATGGAATGACATTACGGTTTCCCCCCATCCCCCAGCGCGGCTTTTGTTAGCGCACTCCCAACCAGAGCAGCGCGCCGACAAATCCCGCAACCAGAAGCGGCCGCACCGTAAGTATTCGCCGGAAAGCCACCGGATTGATCCGGCGGTAAACCGCTCCGCCCCAAAAGTGGATCGTGCCGCTGCGCAGGTCATAGATTGTCTGGGCGCTCAGCAGTGCGGTGATTGCCGCCATAAGCATGATGTCAATGGTCTGCACGGGTTCGCTTGCGTGTTGGGGTTCCCGTCAGACGAATATCATGAATACCGGGCGATTACATCTGCATCGCCCACCCATCCACACTCATCGCGGCCTGGCGGATGGCTTCTCCGAGCGTCGGATGGGCGTGAGAAGTGCGTGCGATATCTTCCGAGGACGCGGAAAATTCGATCGCGAGAGAGGCTTCGCCGATCATGTTGCCGACATCCGGGCCGATCATATGGACGCCCAGAACCCGATCCGTTGCCGCGTCGGCGATGATTTTGACGAATCCTTCCGTGGTCAGATTGGTTTTGGCACGCGCATTGGCTGTGAACGGAAATTTTCCGACCTTGTAGTTGATGCCGGCTTGCTTCAGCTGTTCCTCGGTTTGTCCGACAACTGCCACTTCGGGATAGGTGTAGATGACGGAGGGAATCGCGTCGTAATTGACGTGACCGGCGCGCCCGGCGATCCGCTCCGCGCAGGCAACCGCTTCATCTTCGGCCTTGTGCGCCAGCATGGCGCCGGCGCGGACATCGCCGATGGCCCAGATGCCCGGAATGTTGGTGCGGAAATGGTCGTCCGTTTCAACCACGCCGCGGGCATTCAGCTTGACGCCGATCTCTTCGAGGCCAAGGTTTTTTGTGTATGGACGGCGGCCAATCGCGACCAACACAATATCGGCGTCCAGCACGGTGGCATTGCCGCCCGCCGCAGGTTCTACTGATACCGACAGCGACATTCCCTTCTTGGCGACGCCGGTGACTTTGCTGGACAAGCGGAATGTCAGCCCCTGGCGCTCAAGCAGCCGGTGGAATTGATGCGCGACTTCAGCATCAATTCCCGGAACGATGCGATCGAGAAATTCGACCACAGTGACTTCCGACCCCAGACGCCGCCACACCGAGCCCAACTCCAGCCCTATGATCCCTGCGCCGACCACCAGCAGCCGTTTTGGAACAGACTTTAACGACAATGCACCGGTCGATGACACAATCTGCTGCTCGTCGATTTTCACGCCGGGCAGCGGCGTAACTTCGGATCCCGTGGCGATCACAATGTGATCGGCAGAAATGTCGCGATTTCCCGCTTGCGCTTTGACCTGAATCCGGCCGGGCGCGGTGATTTTTGCGCGGCCGACAATGCCTTCGACCTTGTTCTTGCGGAACAGAAATTCCACGCCTTTGGTGAGCTGCTCCACGACCTGCTGCTTCTGCGCCATCATGGCGGGAAGATCGAGACCGGGCGTGCCGGTGATCCCGAACTTGCCAAAGTCCTTGCGCGCGAGTTCATAGAGCTCGCTGGCGTGCAGCAGCGCCTTCGAAGGGATACAGCCGACGTTGAGACATGTGCCGCCGAATCTGCCGCGGTCATCGACACACGCGGCTGACAGCCCGAGCTGGCCGAGCCGGATGGCGCAATTATAGCCGCCCGGTCCGCCGCCGATGACGACAACATCGAAACGGTCCGCCATTACAAATCCAGCAACAGGCGCTGCGGATCTTCGAGATTTTCCTTCACGCGGACAAGGAAGGTGACGGCTTCGCGTCCGTCGACGAGACGATGATCATAAGACAGCGCGAGATACATCATCGGCCGGATTTCGATCTTGTCGCCGATCGCCATGGGTCGGTTCTGGATCTTGTGCATGCCGAGGATGCCGCTCTGCGGCATGTTGAGAATCGGCGTGGACATCAGTGAGCCGAACACGCCGCCATTGGTGATGGTGAACGTCCCGCCCAGGAGATCTTCGAGTTTGAGCTTGTTGCCGCGGGCGCTGGCGCCGAGTTCGGCGATGCGCTTTTCGAGCTCAGCGAGCGACAGCGAATCGGCATCGCGCAGCACGGGAACCACGAGCCCGCGCTCGGTCGAGACCGCAACGCCGATATCGTAATAGTGCTTGTAGACAATATCGTCGCCGTCGATCTCGGCATTGACCGCGGGAATCTCCTTCAGCGCCGCGATGCAAGCCTTGACGAAGAAACCCATGAAGCCGAGCCGCACGCCATGCTTCTTCTCAAAGCTGTCGCGATAGGTCGTGCGCAGCGCCATGATCTGCGACATGTCGGCTTCGTTGAATGTCGTCAGTTGCGCCGCGATCTCCTGCGACTCCTTGAGCCGCATTGCGATCGTGCGGCGCAGGCGCGACATCGGCACGCGCTCTTCGCGTTCGGCCTGGGTGCGTGGAACAGGCGCGATGGCGGCGAGTGAAACCGGCTCGGCCGCGGGCGCCTTCGCCCGGGCGGCGGCCGCTTCCAGCGCATCGCCTTTCGTCACCTGACCGCGTTTGCCGGTTCCGGCGATCTTCGACGGATCGATCCGCTCTTCTTCCGCAATGCGGCGAACCGATGGTGGTGGAGGTGGTGCGGTCGGTGCACCCGCTTCGGCCGGAGCTGGGGATTTGGCGGGCGCGGGTGATTTGGCCGGTGCTTTGGCTTTGGCCTCGGTTTTTCCCGCCGCTGCAGCCGCCGCGCCTTCGGCCACCTGACCGAGAACCGATCCCACTGAAACGGTGCCGCCCTGCTGGACCTCGATATGTTCCAGAACGCCGGCGGCCGGGGAGGGCACTTCGACATTCACCTTGTCGGTTTCGAGTTCGACCAGCGGCTCATCCTGTTTGACCGCTTCGCCTTCGCGCTTCAGCCAGCGCGCGATAGTTGCTTCTGTGACCGACTCCCCCATGGCCGGTACCTTGATTGCAATACTCATTTCGATCCCCTGTGCCGCAGACAAAAACGGCCGTTCATGACGTCAGTGCCTGGTTGAGCAGGGCTTCGAGCTCGACCAAATGCTGTTTCATTTGCCCGGCCGCTGGCGATGCGGCGGCTTTGCGGCCGGCATAAGGCAGAGGCCCTTTGCGCCCCAACTGTTCCATCACGCTTTCAATGCACGGTGCGATGAAAGTCCATGCACCCTGGTTTTTCGGCTCTTCCTGACACCAGACAATCTCCGCTTTGGTGAAGCGCGTGAGTTCGTCCGTGAGCGCCAGCCCCGGAAACGGATAAAGCTGTTCCAGCCGGAGAATTTCGATATTTGACGCCTTACGCTTTTCGCGTGCTTCGAACAGATCGTAATAGACTTTTCCGCTGCACAGGACGACGCGGTCGATCTTGTCGGGTGGCGCGAGTTCAAGCGTGCTGCCCGGCAGCGTGCGGGCGTCATCGGCGAGCACGCGGTGGAATGAAGATCCGGGACCGAAGTCCGCGAGTTGGGAGACGGCGCGCTTGTGGCGCAGCAGCGACTTGGGAGTCATGACGACGAGCGGCTTGCGGAAATTGCGATGCATTTGCCGGCGCAGCACATGGAAGTAATTCGCCGGCGTCGTACAGTTGACAACCTGCATGTTGTCGTCGGCGCAAAGCTGCAAAAAACGTTCGAGACGCGCCGAAGAATGTTCCGGCCCCTGGCCTTCAAATCCGTGCGGCAGCAGCAGCACAAGCCCTGACATGCGCAGCCATTTCATTTCGCCCGATGCGATGAACTGGTCGATCATCACCTGCGCGCCATTGGCAAAATCGCCGAACTGCGCTTCCCACAGAACCAGTGCGCGCGGCTCGGCGAGGCTGTAGCCGTATTCAAAACCGACCACGGCTTCTTCCGAGAGCAGCGAGTCGACGACTTCGAATTCCGCTTGGCCGTCGCGGATGTGATTGAGCGGTGTGTAGCGATCCTCCGTCTCCTGATCGACCAGGACGGAATGGCGTTGGGAAAATGTGCCCCGTGACGAATCCTGGCCAGACAGGCGGACCGGCAATCCTTCATCCAGCAGGGTACCGAATGCCAGCGCTTCGCCGGTGGCCCAGTCGATGCCTTCGCCACTTTCGAACATTTCGGCTTTGGCCTGCATCAGCCGGGCAATCGTCTTGTGCGCGCGAAAGCCATCCGGGACGTGCGAAATCGCCTGTCCAATGCGCTTCAGGTCGGCGATTTCAACATCGGTTTCACCGCGGCGATCGCCGCGCGGCGCAGTTTCCAGCCCGGACCAGCGGCCATCCAGCCAATCCGCCTTGTTGGGCAGATGCGATTTCGCCGTTGCCAGTTCCTCTTCCAGCGTCTGGCGGAACGACGCCATGGAATCCTGGAACTTCTGCTCGGAGATCACGCCTTCGTCGATCAGTTTCTTTGAATAAATGTCGAGCGTCGTCGGATGATTGCGAACCGCGCGATACATCAAGGGTTGGGTGAACGACGGCTCATCGCCTTCGTTATGGCCAAAGCGCCGGTAGCAGAACATGTCGACAACGACGTCTTTGTGGAACAGTTGCCGGAATTCCGTGGCGATGCGCGCGCAATGCACCACCGCTTCGGGATCGTCGCCATTCACGTGCAGAATTGGCGCCTGGACCATCAATGCAACATCGGAGGGATAGGGCGAAGAACGCGCGAAAGCCGGCGCGGTGGTGAATCCGATCTGGTTGTTGACGACAAAATGCACGGTGCCGCCGGTGCGAAATCCCTTGGTGCCCGACATCGCGAAACATTCCGCGACCACACCCTGTCCCGCGAAGGCGGCATCGCCGTGGAGCAGCAGCGGGAGTACCGAAGTGCGGTTGATCTTGTCCCCGTATTGGAACTGTTTGGCGCGTGATTTGCCGAGCGCGACCGGATCGACCGCTTCGAGATGCGACGGATTGGCGGTCAGCGACAGATGGACATTGTTGCCGTCGAATTCGACATCGGACGAAGCGCCGAGATGGTATTTGACGTCGCCGGAGCCCTGCACATCGGAGGGTTTGGCAGACCCGCCCTGGAATTCGTGGAACAGCTGGCGATAGGGCTTGCCCATGACATTGGCGAGCACATTGAGCCGGCCGCGGTGGGACATGCCAATAACGATGTCCTTTACGCCGAGTTTGCCGCCGCGCTTGATGATCTGTTCCAGCGCCGGAACCATGGCTTCGCCGCCATCGAGACCGAAACGTTTGGTGCCGACGAATTTCAGGCCGCAGAATTTCTCGAACACTTCGGCCTGCATCAGCTTGTTCAGGATCGCGCGCTTGCCTTCGGGCGAGAAGCTGGCCGGTTTCGTCCCCTCAATGCGTCGCTGCAGCCAATCCCGTTGTTCGGGATCGGAGATGTGCATGTATTCATAGCCGATCTTGCCGCAATAGGTGCTGCGGAGGACTTCGACCAGCTCGCGCGGAGTGACGGTCTCGCGGCCCATGGTGCCGTCGACAAAAATCGGCCGGTCGAGATCACTGTGGTGAAAGCCGTAGAACGAGACCTGCAGTTGGGGCAGCGGCTTCGGTGTTGAAAGTTTCAGCGGATCGAGATCAGCCTCGCGGTGTCCGAGCTGACGGTAGGCGCGAACCAGTTGCACCGCCCGGATGGATGCCTGCGCGTCTGCGCCGGCGCGGGCCGTGGGTGCAATTCTTGTTTCCACTCCGTTCCGCGCCGGCACTCCCGGCAGTTCCACCTGGCGGCCTTCCTGCAGCGCCTCGAAGAAGGCGCGCCAGGTGCCATCGACCGATGCCGGATCGACGCGAAATTGCTCGTACAGCGCTTCGATGAAGGCGGCATTACTTCCGCTGAGAAATGAGGTCGCCTCGAGCACAGCATTCGAGGAACGCTCTCGCGTTTTGCCGTTCTTGCTGGAAATTGCCGTCATATTCGTAACTCGTAACTCATTGGCGCAGGGGTAACGCAATTGGCATGGCCGCAGGAGCGGGCGGAGGGTTACTCAATCTGCTGCGCTACAGTTTGGGTGATAGGCGGAAAGCAGTGATTAATCCAGAACTGTGTCATTTTCGGTGCGAAAGCAGCTCCAAAAGCGTGGTCCCCAGCGCGGCCGGATTTCGGGAGACCCGGATGCCCGCGGCCTCCATCGCCTCGATCTTGGACGCCGCTCCGCCCTTGCCGCCGCTGATGATCGCCCCGGCATGGCCCATGCGCCGGCCCGGCGGAGCCGTCACGCCGGCGATGAACCCAACCATGGGTTTGCGGACTTTGGAGTGTTTGAGGAAGTCGGCCGCGTCTTCCTCCGCGGTGCCGCCGATTTCGCCGATCATGACGATGGATTGGGTTTCGGGATCGGCGAGGAACCGGTCGAGCACGTCGATGAATTCTGTCCCCTTGACCGGATCGCCGCCGATTCCGACGCAGGTGGTTTGGCCAAGACCGACCGCGGTCGTTTGCGCCACAGCTTCATAAGTAAGCGTACCCGAACGGGAAACAATCCCGACTGAACCGCGCTTGTGGATGTGGCCAGGCATGATGCCGATCTTGCATTCGCCAGGAGTGATGACGCCCGGGCAGTTCGGGCCGATCAACCGGGATGACGAGCCGCACAGCGCGCGCTGGACCCGCACAATGTCCAGCACCGGAATTCCTTCTGTGATGCAAACGATCAGCTCGATGTCCGCATCAACCGCCTCGAGAATGGCGTCGGCCGCGAAGGGGGGAGGAACGTAAATCACAGTGGCGTTCGCACCGGTTGCCTCGCGCGCCTGCCGCACCGTGTCGAAGACCGGCAGACCGAGATGCGTACGGCCGCCTTTGCCGGGAGACACGCCGCCGACCATTTTCGTGCCATAGGCAATGGCCTGTTCCGAATGAAACGTGCCCTGCGCGCCGGTAAATCCCTGGCAGATCACTTTGGTATTGCGGTCGACGAAGATCGACATCAGCGACCCTTCACCTGGGCGACGATTTTTTCCGCCGCGTCCGCGAGATCGCTTGCCGAAATGATCGGCAGCCCAGATCCGGCCAGAATCGCGCGGCCCATCTCGACATTGGTGCCTTCGAGCCGCACCACCACCGGCACCGACAGCGACACTTCCTTCGCCGCTGCAACAATTCCGTTGGCAATGATGTCGCAGCGCATGATGCCGCCGAAAATATTCACCAGAATCCCTCTCACCGCCGGATCGGAGAGGATGATCTTGAGAGCCGCTGTGACCTTTTCCTTAGAGGCGCCGCCGCCGACATCGAGGAAATTGGCCGGCAATCCGCCATAGAGTTTGATGATGTCCATTGTCGCCATGGCGAGGCCGGCGCCGTTCACCATGCAGCCGATGGAGCCATCGAGCTTGATGAAGTTGAGATCGTATTTGGCCGCTTCCCGCTCGGAAGGATCCTCTTCCTCCGGATCGCGCAAAGCCTGCATGTCGGGATGGCGGAACAGCGCGTTGTCATCAAATACGACTTTTGCATCGAGGCAGATCGGCCGGCCGTCGCGGGTCAGCACAAAGGGATTGATCTCCAGCAGACTCATGTCCCTCGCGATGAAGGCATTGTAGAGCGCCTCGACCGCCCCTCTGACGTGATTGGCCGCCTCGCCCGATACGCCAAGTGCCACCGCGATTCCGCGCGCAGTGTGACCGCTGAATCCGGCTGCGGGATCAATTCTGAAGGTCTTGATCGCCTCAGGCGATTTTCTGGCGACTTCCTCGATGTCCATACCGCCGGCGCGCGAAGCGATGAATGAAACACTCGCCGTTTCGCGATCCACCAGCGCCGAGAGGTAAAACTCCTGCGCGATATCGGAGGCTTCTTCGATATAGAGGCGCCGCACGACCCGGCCGTGGGGGCCGGTTTGGGCCGTGATCAATGTCATGCCGAGCATGCGCTGGGCTTCGCGCTTCACCTCGTCAAGCGACCCCACGACTTTGACGCCGCCGCCTTTGCCGCGGCCACCGGCATGGATTTGTGCCTTCACCACCCATTTTGGGCCGGGGAGTTCGCGCGCTGCGCTGACCGCCTCGTCGACCGAAGTCGCGGACCGGCCCCGCAGCAAAGGAACGCCAAAGTCGCGCAGCACCGCTTTGGCCTGATATTCGTGGATGTTCATGAAATACCGGCGATTTGCGGGCCCTTATTTAGCAGCCAAAGCCGGTTCAGCAAGCCCGCGCGGCATTGTTACGCGAAAGCTTCACGGGTTTTCCGCAAGAAGATCAAGCATAGCGGCCTGATTGGGACTTCCTGCGACCGCCAGGCGGGCGAAACCCAGTGGCGCCAGGGCGGCAGCCGTGGCCGCACTGATGCAAAACGCATCCAGCCTTTGGCAATTCTCCGCCAGGCCCTCTTTGGCCACCAACTCTGCAAAAATCCGTGCCGTCCGCGGCGAAAACATCAGAACGCCATCGACACCATAGGCGCGCAATGCATCGCTCGCATTTGCCGGCAGCGAATTGACTGGAATGGCTTCGTACAGGATCTCAGCTTCAACCTCGAACCCACGGGCCTCCAGCGCCTGTTTGATCCGGCCCACGGTTTCGGAGCCGGCAGCATGCATCAATTTCCCATCGGCGGGATTGGCATCTTCCGCAACCTTCGCGACCAGAGCGGCGGCGTCACCATCGGCGCTGATGATCCGCGTAAATCCTGATTGACGCGCGGTCTCTGCCGTTTGTGGGCCAACGACGTAAACCGGCAAATTCCGCTCGGGCGAACATACGGCAAATCCCCTGATGCCGTTTGCGCTGCTCGCCAGCACAGCCTGTACGCCGTCCAGTGGAATCTGCGCGCCGGGCATAAAATGCAGCTCCAGCAGCGGTGCGATCACGGGCTCGTGGCCGCGGCCTTTCAGGATGGCAGCAAACGCTTCGGCATCTTCCCGCGGTCTGGTCACCAGAAGGCGCATCGCTACCTCAGAAGCTGGGGAAGTCCTCGCCTGCAGTCTGGCGGATTTCCTGTGCCGCGCCTTCGCCCGAGGCATAACTTTGGGCAATCGCTGTTTCCTGCGACAGTTCCGCATGGGCAAAGATACGGGTGACGCGCCATGACTGGCTTCCGTCCAGACTCAGCACCTGGCCGCGAAAGCGCACGGTGCCGTGCTCAACTTCCGCGAGTCCGGCGAGCGGCGTCCGGCATGACCCGTCAAGCGCCGCCAGAAATCCGCGTTCGCAAGCCGACGCAATATGCGTTTCGCGGTCATTGATTTCCGCGACAAGCTCACGGACCAGGGAATCGTCCTCGCGGGTTTCGATGGCGACAATTCCCTGGCACAGCGCAGGCAACCAATCGTCGCCCGACAGCACCTCGGAATCCGGCAGCGACAGATTGAGACGGATGAGTCCTGCGCGCGCGAGAATGATGGCATCCGCTTCACCGCGCGCCAGCTTCAGCAGCCTTGTTTCGACATTGCCGCGTAGCGGGACGATCTTCAGATCCGGACGCAGCCGCAACGCCTGAGCCTGACGCCGCACGGAACTGGTGCCGAGCCGGGCATTCTCCGGCAGCTTGTCGAAGGGCAAGCCGTCGCGCGCCAGAAAAACGTCAAATGGTTCTTCGCGCGCGAGCACCGCCGGAATCGCCAGTCCTTCCGGCTGTTCGGCGGGCAAATCTTTCATCGAATGGACGGCAATATCCACTTCCTCATCGAGCAGAGCCTCTTCGATTTCTTTGGCGAACAGGCCCTTGCCGCCGGCTTCGACGAGTGGCCGATCCTGGATGCGGTCACCACTGGTGCGGACGATCTGGATTGGGCAGATCTCATCGAGCTCTTCCGGATCCCAGCCATGCGCTTCCGCCAACGCATTGCGCACAAGATTGGCTTGGGCGAGCGCGAGCGGCGAGCCGCGGCTGGCAAGACGAAGAACCGCGCTCATGATGAATATCGACTCCGGTTGGACATGGTTAAGCCCTTAGCATAGATCACTCACAACATGCGAAAGCCCTTGACCGTTCTGGGACTGGAAACCAGTTGTGATGAGACAGCGGCGGCGGTGGTGCGCGGCTATCCGCCCGGGCCGGGCACGATTTTGTCCAACATCACCTATTCGCAAATCGCCGAGCACCGCCCCTATGGCGGCGTTGTGCCGGAGATTGCCGCGCGCGCTCATGTCGAACTGATCGACGGCCTGATTGAACGTGCACTTGCAGCGGCAAAACTCGATCTTGGCGATATGGATGCGGTGGCGGCGACCGCGGGCCCTGGTCTGATCGGCGGCGTCATGGTTGGATTGACGTCAGCCAAGGCGCTGGCGCTCGCAGCGGGAAAGCCACTGATCGCCGTGAACCATCTTGAAGCGCACGCGCTTTCGGCGCGGCTCTGCGCGCAGTTGGAATTTCCGTTCCTGCTGCTGCTGATCTCGGGCGGCCATTGCGAGTTGGTCGAAGCCGCCGGGCTCGGCCGCTACCGCCGTTACGGCGCCACGATCGATGATGCCGTGGGTGAATGTTTCGACAAAGTGGCGAAGCTGCTGGGTCTGCCTTATCCGGGTGGGCCACAGATCGAAAAGCTCGCGCGAACCGGCGTTGCAAAGCGGGTTTCGTTGCCGCGTCCGATGGTCGGCCGCGAAGGTGCGGATTTTTCCTTTTCCGGCCTGAAAACCGCGGTCCGGCAGTCTGTCACCAGGAACCAGCCTCTCGGCGACACGATGAAAGCCGACATCGCTGCCTCCGTGCAGGAGGCGATCAGCGAAATTCTCGGCGACCGTGTGCGGCATGCCATGTGGCGGTTCCGCGAGACTTTTGGTGACGGCGAATTTCCGTTTGTGGCGGCCGGCGGCGTGGCGGCCAATCGCGCCATTCGCGAGCGGCTTGCACTGGTTGCGGAGACAGAGGATTTCTCGCTGTCTCTGCCGCCGCTGGAATTGTGCACCGATAATGCGGCCATGGTGGCTTGGGCCGGAATTGAGCGCCTCGCTGTCGGCCTGACCGATCCGCTGGATGCGCCGCCACGCGACCGCTGGCCGCTCGAGACGCTCCACCGGTGAACCGCATGACCTCCGTCAAGATTGCCACCTGGAATATCAATTCCGTCCGCTTGCGCATCGACCTGGTGAAGAAGTTTCTCGCCGCATATTCGCCCGACCTGCTGTGCCTACAGGAAACCAAGGTGATGGATGAGCTTTTCCCGCGCGAGGAATTCCGCGCCCTAGGTTATGTCCATCAGGCGATCAACGGGCAGAAGGGTTATCACGGCGTCGCCATTCTTTCGCGGCTGCCGCTGCGCAAGACGGATGCCGTCAGATTTTGTGACAATGCCGACAGCCGGCATGTCAGTGCGCTGCTGGAAAATGGGCTGGAACTGCACAATTTCTACGTGCCGGCTGGAGGCGATATTCCCGATGCGGACGAAAACCCGAAATTCGCCCATAAGCTGGCATTCCTGCGTGAGATGGACGGATGTTTCGGCAGGCTCGGCAAGTCGCGCGACGAACCGATGGTGCTGGTGGGCGATTTGAACGTTGCGCCGCTGGAGAACGATGTCTGGAGCCACAAACAGATGCTGGGCATCGTCAGCCATACACCGGTCGAAACCGGGCTGCTGACAGCCGCGCGCGAATCCTTCGAATGGATCGACGTCACGCGCTCATTCGCGCCGGAAGACGAAAAAATCTATTCGTGGTGGAGTTATCGCGCGCGCGAATGGGACGTAGCGGATCGTGGGCGCCGACTGGATCATGTTTGGGTCAGCCGCGGCTTGCGTGGGTGCGCGACCGGACACGGAATTCTCAAGGAGGCGCGCGGCTGGACGCGCCCGTCCGATCATGTCCCGGTGATGGTCACCGTTTCGCTGTAGGCGCGGCGAGCTTCTGGATCTGGCTGTTGGCGAGCGCGAGTTTGGCAATCGATGCGTCGCCGCCGCGTTCGATCTCGTTGATGAAATTCACGATGCTGCTGATGTCGTCGCGGCGGCTGTCGCGCCATTGATCGACGGCTGCGGCGGCATTTCCTTTTGCGGTGATGAGTGCTTCGCAGGCCATCAGCCGCTGCGCCGAATAAAGATCGTCCTCCATCCTGCGCAGCGCCAGCCGGTCCCAATGATCCGCTGTGACAATCCTGGCGGCGAGCGCTCGAAGCCGGTCGAGTCCGGCCGCGGCCCCGGCGGCGAAATAGACGCGTGCGGCAGTTTCGGCCGGAATCTGCTGCGCCGCGGAAAGCATGATGATTTCCGGAACGGCGCTCAACAAACCCAGAATCGCCGCGTCTTCGGCAACGTCCAGCGGCATACCGGCATTGCGCAGATCGGCAATGCGCGGTTCGACCATGCTCTTCTCAATCGGCGAAATCAGGCTTGAGAAGCGCCCCTTCAGGGCGGTGAATCCTCTGCGGTAGGATTCCACCACCGGCGCAATCGGCGCGTCCGGCAGTTGCACGATGAACCACATGCCGAGTCGCCGCAGCGCCTCTCCGATCTCGCCGACAATCTGGTTCTGCAACTGTGCGGGCACTTTCAGATCCAGCGCGCAAACGCGGTCCTTCAGCGCCGACAAGCCGAAAATTTCGTCGGCCAGCACGAATCCGCGCGCAGTGGCCCATAAGGGCGCGTGTGACAGCTCACGCATGCGATGCGCAAACAGCGGACCTGCGATGTTCACCGTCCGGTTTGCAATCTGGGTCGAGATGATCGCGCGCGACAAAGGATGGCGCTTGAGTTCGCCCGCAAATGTTCCGGCGGCGAGCGGCGGAAAATAGGACGCCAGCCAGGAATCGAAATACGGATCGGCCGGAAGGCTGCTCTCCGAGACCGAATGGAACAGGTCCAGTTTGGCGTAGGCCAGCAGGATCGCGAGTTGCGGCCGCGTCAATCCGCGTCCTTCGCGGGCAAGCGCCCGGAGTTCGTCGTCCGGCGGCAAATTCTCTATCGCGCGATCGAGCGCCGATTTGCGCTCCAGTTCACGCATGAAGCGCCCCGCGGCATCAAGGTCGCGCGGCGCACGCAGCTCCGCAACGGACAGCGCCAGCGTCTGGTCGTAATTGTCGGTGAGCACCTGGCGGGCCACGTCATCGGTCATGCGCGTCAGAATATCGAGGCGTGCGGTGCGGGAAATTTCACCGCGCCGCAGTGGACCACTTATCAGGATTTTGATGTTGACCTCGTGGTCTGACGTGTCCACGCCGGCTGAATTGTCGATCGCATCGGTGTTGATGCGCCCGCCCTGATGCTGCGGGCCGCCCTCACGCGCATATTCGATGCGGCCATATTGCGTCACGCCAAGATTGGCGCCTTCGCCGACCACGAGCGCTCGCACGTCGCGGCCGTTGACACGGATTGCGTCATTGGCACGATCGGCTGCGTCGGCATTGGACTGGCGCGTCGATTTTATGAATGTGCCGATTCCGCCGAAATAAATAAGATCCACCTGCGCAGTCAAAAGCGCCCGCATCACGTCCTGGGGCGCGCCGGTCTCTGCCGTGATGCCGGTGAAGGCGCGGAATTGTTCCGACAGCGGAATTGTCTTCGCGGTGCGCGCAAAGATGCCGCCGCCGCTGGAAATCAGCTTGCGGTCATAATCCGCCCAGGTCGAACGCGGCAGGTCGAACAGCCGCTTTCGCTCCGTCCATGAAATGGCCGGATCGGGTGTCGGATCGAAGAATATGTGCCGATGGTCGAACGCGGCGATCAGCCGGGTCTGTTTCGACTGCAGCATGCCGTTGCCGAAAACGTCGCCCGACATGTCGCCAACGCCGATGCAGGTGAATGGCTGGCTCTGGATATCGCGCCCAAGTTCACGAAAATGACGTTTGATGCCCTCCCAGGCGCCGCGCGCGGTAATGCCCATCTTCTTGTGGTCGTAACCTTCGCTACCGCCGGAGGCGAATGCGTCGCCGAGCCAGAAACCCCGCGACACCGCAATCTCATTGGCAATGTCCGAGAACGTCGCCGTGCCTTTGTCGGCCGCGACAACGAAATATGGATCGTCGCCATCGTGCCGGACGATTCCCGCAGGCGGGACAATCTTTCCATCCGCGCTGATATTATCGGTCAGATCCAGCAGCGCGCCGATGAACAGCCGATAGGCGCCGATGCCCGCCTTTTGCACCACCTCGCGGCCGGCGCCCTGCGGTGTGCGCTTGGCGTAAAATCCGCCTTTGGCCCCGACCGGAACGATGACCGCATTTTTCACCTGTTGGGCTTTGCCGAGGCCGAGAATTTCGAACCGGAAGTCTTCCGCGCGATCCGACCAGCGGATGCCGCCGCGCGCGATCTTGCCGAACCGCAAATGAACGCCTTCCACCTCGGGCGCATAGACGAAAATCTCATACAGCGGCTTCGGGGAGGGCAGGAGCGGAACACGCCGGCTTTCGAGCTTGAAAGCGACATGTGCGGGAAAATTTCCGGCCTCGTCACGCTGGAAGAAATTGCTGCGCAACATCGCATCGATCACCGACTGCATCGCACGAATGATGCGATCTTCGTCGGGCGATGGCACATTCCGCAATGCTTCTTCGATGCCGGAGCGAAGCCGCTGCGCTTGCGCCGTGCGGCTGTCAGCATCCTGGAACAGCGCCGGATCGTGCTGCGTGTGGAAAAGCGTGGCGAGCATGACGGCGATATGCGGATTGTTGACCAGCGCCGTTTCCATATAGCGCTGACTGAACGTGATCCCCGCCTGGCGAAGATATTTGGCGACGCTGCGCAGAATGACCACATCGCGCCATGGCATTTGCGCCGCGACCACCAGCCGGTTGAAGCCATCCGATTCGGCCCTGCCCGACCAGACCGCGTGGAATGCATCTTCCAGCCGCGGATAAAGCTGCCCGGCGACCGGCGAACCAGTCTGCATGACGAAATCCTGCAACGAAATTTGCACCGCACCGGCGCTGCCTCCGGGCGTGAGCGCAAACGCTGCTTCGGCGATGACGTTGAGCCCGAGATTCTCGAATACCGGCAGACATTCCGAGAGCGGAATAAATCCGCCGCGGATGAACAGCTTCAGGCGCAATGTGCCCGGCGCGTCGCCCTCGGATGTGTAAACCTTCGCTGTCACCCCGGCAGCGGCCGTTTGCCCGTTCAGCAAATCCTCAAACTGCGCGATGTCCGCCACGGCTTCGGAGGGCTCAAAGCGGTCGCGATAGCTGGCGGGAAATGCCGGCGTATAGCGGCGCAGAATCGCGGCGCAACTGTCGCCGTATTTGGCCGCCGCTGCGTCGGCAAATACGTCCTCCCAGGTCCTTACCGCGTCGCGGATTTCGGCTTCGACCTGTCCCGTGTCGATCACCGGGCGCGGTCCTGGATTGCGAACGATGATGTAGTGGACCCGTGCCAGTGCTTCGTCATCGAGCGTGGGTGTCGCCGAATATGGCCGGCCATTCACGGCGCGCAGCAGAATTTGCTGAACACTTTCCCGGACGGCGCCGCTGTAGCGGTCGCGCGGAATGAAAACCAGTGCGGAAACATAGCGGTCGAAGCGGTCGAAGCGGAGGAACAGCCGAACCTTCGGGCGCTCGCCAAGATTCAATATCCCCAGCGCCGTCGCGAGCAATTCGTCTTCCGACGATTGCAACAACTCGTCGCGCGGAAAGGTGTTCAGGATGTGCTGCAGCGCCTTGCCATCATGGCTCGCCGGAAGCAGGCCCGATCCCGCCATGACGTGTTCGGCCTTGAGCCGCAGCAGCGGAATTTCACCTGGCAATTTGCGGTAGGCGACCGATGTGAACAGGCCCACGAAGCGGCGCTCGGCGACAAGCTCGCCATTTGACGCGAATTTCTTGATCCCGATGTAATCCATTGGCACTCGCCGGTGCACCAGCGAGCGAATGCCGGACTTGGCGATGATGAGCGGCGCTGGCCGGGCGAGGAACTCCCGCGCCACCGGCCCGAGATCCGAACGCTCATTGCCGCTGCGCAAGACGCGCCTCTTGGGGTCACTGAGGACTCCAAGCCCGCTTTCCGGGACCGGATCAAGACGAACCTCGCCGTCGCGGGCAAACACATAGTCGCGGCATCCGAGAAAGGTGAAATTGTTGTCGGCGAGCCAGTCGAGAAAGCCGACGCTTTCGTCACGTTCATCGGCGGGCACGCGCGGCGGATTTGTGACCAGCGCGGCGCGGCTTTCCTGCAATCGCGACAGCATGGCGTGCCAGTCGCGAACCGCGGCGCGCACATCCGCGAAGGCGAGAGCGAGCCCGTCGTGCAGCTGCCGGCATGCGCTCTCGTCCAGCGTGCCGCTGAGCGCGATGACAATGACGCTCTGCGGCGCGCCGGTACCGCCCGCTGGCGAAATGACCGGATGGAAGGCGGCGACGATGCGATGGCGCTCGGCGCGAATTTCGGCCGTACAGGAATCGTAGAGAAATGGGATGTCGTCGTTGATCGCAACGAGCACTGTCTCGCCGCGTTTGAGTTCGGCTTCGCGCGCCGTGCCAAAAAGTTCAATCAGACTCTCGTCGGGCTTTCGGCGTTTTAGGCGCGCGAACACCGCGCGCAGCAAAGCTGCGAACTCCGCGGCCGCATAATGCAGCAGGTCTTCCGGTGAGGCGAAGCGCGTGAAGGCCGCAAAAAAACCGGCGAGCTCCGGATCTGAACTCCCCAGCAGATGCGCAGTTGCCGATACCAGCGCCGCAGCGGCCGCGGCTTCGGCCTGAATGCTGTCGGTGGTTGTCGGGCGATTCGCGATCGCGGGCTTGTTGCGTGCCATATCCTGCGTCCCTTGCCGCCTGACTGCATTTCATACAAGTTCGGCTGAAACATGAACTATATCGCGCGTTAAAAGACGTTATGAAACAACGCGTTCACCGGCCGGTGATTTTCGACCTTGAATTCACCGCCTGGGAAGGCTCCCTGCAATCGGGATGGACCCGCCCCGGCGAGTTCAGGGAAGTTGTCCAGATCGGCGCCGTCAAGCTCGATCCCGGCAGTCTCAAGCCGCTGGATGAATTCGAGATTCTGATCCTGCCGCGACTGAATCCGGTCCTGTCCGAATTTTTCACCGGGCTCACCGGGATCACCAACGACGAGGTGGCGCGGCGCGGGGTGGACTTCATCACCGGCTATCGGGCATTTCTCGACTTCGTCGCCGATGCGCCAATCTGGGCGCATGGCCGGGATGACCTCGTGCTGGCCGGTAATCTTCGACTCTATGGCTGGGACCGGCAGTTTGCGGTGCCAAATTATACCAACGCCATTTTGTGGTTTCTTGAACAGGGCGTGGATACGCGCGGCAAACACGCCTGTGAAGTTGCGGCCGCCGCCGGCGCGACGTTTTCCGGGCGCGAGCACAATGCGCTCGATGATGCACGCAGTATCGTGGCAGGCATCCGCGCGCTGGTCGAGAACGGCGCGCCGAATCCCTTCGCGGACTAAAGTCCGGCGTGCAGGGCGTGGGCAATGGCCAGCGACGACGGCCGGCCGGCCTCTCCCATTTTGGGTGCAACCATCACGGTCAGAACGCCGCCTTTCAGCAGCGCAAAGATTCGATTCCCTTCGATGATGTGCACCACATGGACGTGGTCGGCGATCGCGATTCGTGCCGGGCCGGTCGCCACCTCTTCCAGAGCATAGGTTGTGTTGCGCATCGCATCGCAAACCAGCTCCCTGACCCCCGCGGAGCCCGCCAGAACGTTCCAGTCCGCGGCAAATCCGATGATCAGGTCGCCGGCCGAGTTCAGCTCGTGCGCAAGACCCGCCGCGAACCGCTTGACGTCTTTAGCCGGGACAGGCGGGGGATCGACATTGTGGACCACATCGCTGTATTCGGCGGGCAAGCCGGTTTTTTCCTGGGGGGTATAGAGCGTCACACCGCCCCAACCCGCGACGCGCAGGGCCGGATCGCCGTTGTCATATTTCAGCACCCGGGCACCCAGGGGTGCGGCTTCGCTGGAAAGGTAAAAAACCTCATCACTGCCCGAAAACCGCAGCCGCACCTGGTCGCCGTGGTGATCGACCATGAATTCGGTCATGTCGCCGGCCGTATAGGTTCCGTCCCGCGGTATCTGCTGGGGAGCAATCAGGGCCGGTGACGGTATTTGCGCATGCAAGCCGGGAGCTCCCACCGTCAGGCAGGCGATAGCCACTCCGGCAAACTGACGCGCGTTCATAAAGGCTCCGGGGGCTGGACTGCGGGCCGTACGCCCCGACATAGCCCCGGGATGGTGGCAATAATGTGGAAAGGCAGACATAAACTGCCGCCCTCAGGCGAGATGCTCCAGCGTCACGGTTTCATCCGGTCCCGACCTGCTCTATACACCGCCCGCCAAATTCCATCACAACAAGGGGACCGGGAGTGCCAAGCCTCAACTCATTCAAGTCGCGCCGCACGCTGACCGTTGGAAATCGCAGCTACACTTATTTCAGCCTCAAACTGGCAGAAAAGAACGGGTTGCCCGGCATCTCCCGGCTGCCCAAATCGCTCAAAATTCTGCTTGAGAACCTGTTGCGCCACGAAGATGGCCGCACGGTCAGCGCCGACGACATCCGCGCTGTTGCCGGATGGCTGAAAAACCGCAGCTCCGATCGTGAAATCGCCTTCCGCCCGGCACGTGTCCTGATGCAGGACTTCACCGGCGTACCCGCGGTGGTGGACCTTGCGGCCATGCGCGACGCAATGGCCGAGCTCAAAGGCGATCCGCAAAAGATCAATCCCCTCGCGCCCGTCGATCTCATTATCGACCACTCCGTCCAGGTCGATTATTTCGCGCGTGGCGATGCATTCAAAAAAAACGTCGCCAGGGAATATGAGCGCAATGGCGAGCGCTATGCGTTTCTGCGCTGGGGGCAGCAGGGATTCGAGCGCTTCCGGGTTGTCCCGCCGGGAACCGGAATCTGCCACCAGGTGAATTTGGAATATCTCGCGCGGACAGTGTGGACGGAAAAAGAGGGGCGCGGAAAGCAAGCTGCCGAATTCGCCTATCCCGATACGCTGGTCGGCACCGATTCACATACAACGATGATCAATGGCCTGTCAGTGCTCGGCTGGGGCGTCGGCGGAATCGAAGCCGAGGCCGCGATGCTGGGCCAACCGATTTCCATGGTCATTCCCGAAGTCATCGGCATGCGGTTTTCGGGAAAACTGCGTCCGGGTTGCACCGCGACCGATCTGGTGCTGACGGTGACTCAGATGTTGCGCAAACGCGGCGTGGTCGGAAAATTCGTGGAATTTTTCGGCGAAGGTCTGGCGGAAATGCCGCTCGAAGACCGGGCGACAATCGGGAATATGGCGCCCGAATATGGGGCGACCTGCGGGTTCTTTCCCATCGATGAAGAAACGCTGCGCTATCTCAAATCAACCGGGCGCAAAGCAGCGCAGATCGAGTTGGTCGAGAAATACGCCAAAACGCAGGGCCTGTTTCACGATTCCGGGCAGGAAGAGCCGCTGTTCACCGATGTACTCCACCTCGATCTCGACACGGTCGAACCATCCCTCGCAGGGCCAAAACGGCCACAGGATCGTGTTGCGCTGTCGAAAGTGGGCGAAGAGTTCAGAAACTCGCTCTCGAGTGTTTTCAAAGTGGACGATGCCGGCGCGCAGGTCAAAGTCGATGGCATGGATGCGAGCATCGGACATGGCAATGTCGTCATCGCGGCGATCACGTCCTGCACCAACACGTCCAATCCCTACGTCATGCTGGGCGCCGGTCTCCTCGCACGTAATGCGGTTGAGCGCGGACTGACCGTGAAGCCTTGGGTGAAGACGTCGCTCGCGCCGGGAAGCCAGGTTGTAACCGATTACCTGGCACGGTCGGGCCTCGACAAGCCGCTGAAGAAGCTGGGCTATGATCTCGTGGGATATGGCTGCACGACCTGCATCGGCAATTCGGGTCCGCTGCCCGACGCGGTGGGCAAAGCTGTCACCGATGGCGATCTGGTCGCCGCCGCCGTGCTGTCGGGCAACCGCAATTTCGAAGGCCGGGTGCATCCTCAGGTGCGGGCGAATTATCTAGCTTCGCCGATGCTGGTGGTCGCCTTTGCTCTCGCCGGGACGATTGCCGGAAATCTCAACGAGCAGCCATTGGGTTTGGACAAGAAAAAACAGCCCGTTTATCTGCGCGACATCTGGCCGTCGCCGAAAGAAATTGCCGATGTCGTACGGAAATCTGTGACTCCTGCGATGTTCCGTACACGTTACGCAGATGTCTTCACCGGCGACAGCTTCTGGAAGAAGATCAAGGTCAAGCCGGGCCAGACCTATAATTGGCAGGGTGATTCGACCTATGTGCAGAACCCGCCCTATTTCGAAAACATGCCGCAAAAGCCGGGCGCGATCGACGATATCTCGGGAGGGCGGATCCTGGGGATCTTCGGCGATTCCATCACCACCGACCACATCAGCCCGGCGGGATCGATCAAGAAGGATTCGCCGGCAGGCAAATATCTCATCGCGCACGGCGTCGAGCCGGCGGAATTCAACTCATACGGCGCGCGCCGCGGCAACCACGAGGTGATGATGCGGGGCACCTTCGCGAACATCCGTATCCGGAACGAGATGCTGGGCGGCAAGGAAGGCGGCAACACCATCCACTATGACAATGGCAGCACTCACGGCGACGAAATGCCGATCTATGATGCGGCGATGAAATATATGGATGCCGGTACGCCGACCGTCGTGATCGCCGGCAAGGAATATGGCGCCGGATCATCGCGCGACTGGGCGGCAAAGGGGCCGCGGCTGCTCGGTGTGCGGGCCGTGATTGCCGAAAGCTATGAACGCATTCACCGCTCGAACCTGATCGGTATGGGCATTTTGCCGCTCGAATTCGACAATGGAAAAACGCGTAAGGACTACGGGTTCACCGGCGTCGAACGCATCGATATCCCGGTGCGTGAGGGGGCGTCAGGCACGCGGAAAAAAGTCATGGCGCAAATCACCTATGGCGACGGGCGCAAAGAGAAAATACCGCTGCTCTCGCGCATCGATACGGTGGATGAAGTCGCCTATTTTAATAACGGCGGCATCCTCCAGTACGTGCTGCGCAATCTGCTGGCGGCGTAACGAGGTTCACTGGCCCGCAGAATTGAATTGTCGGCTGATTGTGGGCAGCCATATCATGCGCGTGCGGGGACCGGGTTCCGTTTCCCGCACGGACGCACTGACGATCAGTGCGGTTGCAATGGTCAGGGAGCATCGCCATGCGCCATCTGCGCCCGATCACAGTTTCGCTGATTGCCGGATTATTGCTTTCGCCGGTCGTGCGCGCACAACCGGAACAGCAGTCAAGCCGCGGAGGGGCCTGTTTTTTCAGCCGGGACTTTGAGCAGTGGCGTTCCCCCGATCCCAACACGATCCTCATTCGCGTCGGCATAAACCGGTTCTATCGGCTTGATCTTTCGGCTCCCTGCCCGACGCTGCAATTTCCTTCAACTCATCTCATCAACGTATTTCGCGGCTCGGATGCCGTCTGTAGTCCGCTCGATTGGGACATTCGCGTCGCGCAATATCCCGCCGGAGTCACCGAACAGTGCATCGTCAAATCGATGACGCAATTGACGCCAGAGCAGGTTGCGGCAATACCTCCTCGCTTCCGGCCTTAAGCTGAGTCGCAATCGGTGCCATCGCGTGCGCCGGAGAAACTTCGATACAATTTTGCGCATGGCGCGCGCGGTTGCACTTTCCAATTACCCTTGGTTTTCCACGACGGTTCGCTGACTGCCGCGAATCCGATGTTGTTGACTGTCGCGCAGCTTGAAGCGCAGACTGAGCCGTCTGGGCTGCTGCGGCGCGCGTCGCAGCGAGGGGACCAAGGGGGGCATCATGTTCATCTCGCGTCAGGGATCACTATATCTTGGAGCATCGGCACTCGCGCTTCTGAGTGCTCAGGCGTTCGGTCAGGCAGCACCAGTGCCCCCGCCACCCGAAGGCGCCCCCGAGCAGGTGATCGTGACCGGTTCTCTGCTTGCCAACTCCAATTTCGCAGCGCCGACTCCGGTCACGCAGGTCAGTCAGGTGCAGGTTGAGACGCGCGCGCTCACCGGCATCGGCACGGTGATCGAGGAATTGCCCTTCGCACAAACCGGCCAGGGGCTTACGCGAAACACCAATGGCATCGTCGCGGCGGCACAGAGTCTGCCTAATCTGCGCGGACTTACGGCAAATGATACGCTGGTCCTCATCAATGGGATGCGGCCGACACCGATCAATCCGACAAACAACTTTGACACCGATGTGATCCCACAGAGTCTGCTGGACCGCTTCGAAGTCGTGACCACGGGCGCGTCTGCCACCTATGGTTCGGATGCTGTCGCCGGAGTGGTCAACTTCATTCTCAAGGACCATCTGGAGGGATTTGTCGGAAACGCGCAGTACGGCGTATCGCAACGTGGCGACGAGAACCAGATATTCGCCAGCGCTGGCTGGGGTACGACGCTGCTGAACGGGCGTGGCCATTTCATCATCGGGGGCGAGTTCGCAAACGAATACAACACGGTCAATATGTACGGCCGCCCGTGGGGTCGCAAAGAGCCGCCGGTAACGCAGCCGGTGACTCTGACACCAGCGCAGGCCAAAGCATTGGGGTTACCGACGAATGTATTCGGCAACAACACCGAAGTTGCGAATAGCACCGAAGGCGGTCTGATTACGGCCTGTCAGAATGCAAAAGGCGCCGCGGTTGCAAATTGTTCGCTGATTGATACGACTTTTGATGCGAATGGGACGCCATCGCCATTCCAGCGCGGCGCAATTTCCGGCAGCACCTTCATGTTCGGTACCGGCAATTACGGCGTCAGCAGCATGAATCGACAGCTTGCCCCGCCATATAAACGCTGGGCAGGACTGACGCGCTTTGAATATGACCTGACGCCGGACACCACCGCCTATTTGATGGTCAATTATGGCGAGCTGGAAAGCAACGATCCGTCGGGAGGATCGCCGTTCCCGATCAACCTGAAAATTTCCTCCGGGAATCCATTCATTCCGGCATCCGTGCAGGCCGCAATGACTGCGAACGGCATTTCCTCGATCACCCTGGCGAAGGAGAATATTGACGGGATCGGCCTCGGCAACACGGCCGAGAACAAAAACATCCTCGTGCAATCATTCTTCGGCGTGAAAGGCAGTTTGTTCGGTGACTGGAACTGGGATGCTCAGGGCAGCGCCGGGCGCGCCAACGTGTGGCAGGCATTTCTGAATGTTCCGGTGATCCAGAATTTCAATAGCGCGGCGAACGCCGTAAAGGATGCGAGTGGAAACATCATTTGCGGGCCGGCGAGCGCCGCGCCCTTCACCAATTCCGGCGCAACGGCCGCACAGTTGGCAGCTTCGCCATCGCCCGGCTGCGCGCCCTACAATCCGTTCGGCGTGCCGTCAGCCGCCGCCGTGCAGTACATCACGACAATACCGACCGGACCGGACGGCTCGGAAGCCAATTTGCGCCAATATATGGGCCAGGTTGACGTCAACGGGCCACTGTTCTCATTGCCCGCCGGAGCTGTCGATTTGGCGCTTGGCGGCAACTACCGCTACAACAGTTACGATCAGCGCGGGACGCTTGCTGCCGTCCAGTCGCTTTATCAGACCCGCAATCCCCCTTCATTCTTCATCAATCAGAGCGTCTATGAAGCGTACACCGAAGCGGGCGTGCCGATCCTGCGCGATCTGCCCTTTGTCCACGCATTGGATTTCAACGCCGCCGGCCGGTACACGAATTACAGCATCACCGGTGGCGTCTACACCTGGAAATATGGTGGCACTTGGGACATCACCGATGAAATCCGGCTGCGCGCGACGCGCTCGCAGGACATCCGTGCGCCCAATTTCACCGAACTCGCCAATGTGCCGACCTCTTCGGCGACAAATTTATCCAATCCGCTCAACAATCAGTCGTTGCGCATCAGCAATATCCAGACCACCGGCAACCCAAATTTGAGGCCGGAGGTCGCGCAAAACGAAACCGCCGGTATTGTATTCCAGCCAAACGGTTCATTTCTGCCCGGCTTCCGCGCGTCGGTTGATTACTATCGCATCCGGATTGCCGGCCAGATAACCGCCGTTCCCGCGCAGGATGTCGTCAACCGCTGCCTCGTCCAGCAACTGCTGGATTTTTGCAGTCAGCTCACCTGGGATCCTTCTCTGAGCCCGCAGGTCAATCCGAATGCACCATGGTTGGCCTTTGCCAATGGCCAGAACGCAAACAAGATTGGGGTTCAGGCTATTCACCTGTTTTCGGTCAATCTGAACGCCGAACTTCAGGATGGCGTGGACATCAACATCAGCGAGCGTCTTCCACTGGATACTATCGGCGCCCTGGGCACCCTTCAGTTCTCCGCGCTCGGCTCGTACATTAATCAGCAGACATTGCTGCAATCACAGAGCAATGGAACGCTCGCGCGCGTCAACCTCGCCGACAGCTGGACAGCGCCGCGTTGGTCCTGGAATTTCAACCTGACCTATCTGCTCGACCGCTTCACGGGTAACTTGCAAGTCCGCTACTACTCGCCGATGAAATACGTAGCGGGAAATACCTTCCTCATTGGTCCTGATGATCCCCAATATACGGCAGCTATTGCTGCCGGCAGCACGCAAACGACGAACCGCGAGACCTGGCCCGCAGCCGTTACACTGAACCTGTCACTGGCCTACGATGTGATCCAGGAGCCGAGCGGGCAGGATCTGCAGGTTTACTTCAACATCGACAATCTGCTCGATACGCCGCCGCCTTTGGTTTGGCCATTTCTCAGCAACTACGATGTGATGGGGCGCTTTTTCAAAATCGGCATCCGCTACACCTTGCCTTGACAGCGAACGGGGCGCCGTGAGGCGCCCGCTTCGCGACACTTTCGACAACAGAGTGTGCTATTCGGCCGGTCGTGCTGCGGAGTTCATTCGCACCACGAGGATTTCGCCGCAATGGGAGGACGAAGATGGCGTTCACGCGAATTCTGCACGCATGCAAATGGGCCATTGCGGCGAGCATCGTCCTGCCCGGCGCGGCATTGGCGCAAACCCATCCGGAATTCATCCCACTTGGCCGGGTCAGTGCCGCGCTCTACAAGCCGGACAGCGGTCCTGCGCCGCACATCGCGTTCCTGGTTTCGCACCGCACCGGAAACAATCTCAACAATCCGGCGTGCAAGCAGCTCGCTGCGCGCGGCTTCCTCGCTTTGTGCTGGAACACGCGCTTCGTCAACAATGAAGCTTCGGTGCATTGGGAAGATATCGCATTCGACGTGAAAACCACCGTCGACTATGTCCGCTCCATTCCCGGCATCACCAAAGTTGTTCTGCTCGGCCACAGCGGCGGGTCGCCGCTGATGAGCTATTATGAAGCGGTGGCGGAAGCCGGTCCGAACTGGTGCAAGGGCCCCGACAAGCTGATGCAATGCACCGGAAATATGGATTTCAAGCCGGCCAACGGCATTGTCTTTCCCGACGCTCATCCCGGCAATGGCGTTCAGTCGCTGCGCGGATTGAATCCATCCGTCAGCGTCGTTGATGGCGCGTATAAGGTCGATCCGTCGCTCGATCCCTTCAGTCCCGCCAATGGGTACAATCCGGAAGGCGCGTCGCATTATTCGAAGGATTTTCAGAACCGCTATTTCGCCGCGCAGTCGAAAGTGATGAACGACATGATCGCGAAGGCGCAGGCGAAGATGACCTTGATCCGCGAGGGCAGATCCACCTGGCCGGACGACGATATCTTCATCATCCCCGGCGGCGGGTGGTCCGGCGCGGGACCGGGCAGTGCAGATCTCAATGCCATGGACCCGGGCATTCCGGAGCTGATGAGCACCGCGCGCCCCGAAAAACTGCTGAAGAACGATGGCACGATCGTGACGCAGGTGGTCCACAGCGTGGCGGTGCCGGAGCCGGAAAATGCCAAGGACAACCGCACATTCGATCGCGGCACCAAAGTGTTCACACTCAAATCGTTCCTGAGCGCCAATGCGGTGAAATCGACTAACGCACTGAATGGCATCGACTGGTGCTCAAGCAACAATTCGACGATGTGCGCCGTGGAATCGATCAAGATTCCCACGCTGATCGCCGCCATGGGCGCATTCCACTTTATTCGCGATCAGGAGCTGATGTACGACCTCTCTGCCGCGAAGGACAAAGATTACATCGTGATCGAAGGCGCCGTGCATGGCTACACGCCGTGCAAAGCCTGCGAGAAGACGCCCGGACAATACTCCAATTCGGACAAGAATCTGTTCGATTACATCCAGAAATGGGCCAATGCGCGGTTCTGATGGGAGGGGGAAAATAATGAAGATCCGGAAGTCCATGCGCAGGCTGCTGCTGGGATTCGCCGGCGCTGTCGCCGCGGTTGCGTCCGGTGCTGCGGTGCGCGCTGCGGACAATGCGCCGTCGCTGGCCGGTGTCTGGTGGGCGACGTCCTATAACCCATCGATGAAAGCTTATCTGGTTGGTGGTGGCGATATTCCGCTCAATGATGCAGGCAAGAAGAAATATGCCGAAGACCAGGCCGGTTTGAAGGACGGCAGCATTGTCGATCGCGCGCGAAAATACTGCACGCCGGACGGGTTGCCGCGTTCGCTCGCAACGCCATACCCGTTCCAGATCATCGACGCGCCGCCGGGTCAGATGACGTGGCTTTACGAACAGAACAAAATGATCCGTGGCATCGCCATGGACAAGCCGTTGGACCCGCTCGCCAAGCTGCAGATCCTGCCGTTCTGGAACGGTCATTCGGCTGGTCACTGGGAGGGCGATACGCTGGTGATCCAGAGCGGGGGATTCAATGAGTCGACCTTTGCCGACGCGACGGGGCTTCCGCACAGCGATGAACTTCAGACCACCGAGCGCGTGCGCAAGATCAATGGTGGCAAACAGCTCGAAGATGTGATCACCATCCACGATCCGGTCTATTACGCACGCGACTGGCAGGCGCGCTTCGTCTACGACAATCACACCGGCATGCGCCTGATGGAATATATCTGCGGTGAGACCCATCGCGACATTTCGGGCATCAAGGGCATCAATGAGGCGCGCGCAGCGAATGCGGCACGCGCGCGTGGTAGGTAGTGCAGTGACATGACTCGATTCTTGTTCTGGCGCGGTGCGGCGGCACTGACGGGTTTTGGTGCGATTTGCGCCGCCGGAATGGCCCTCGCCGCTGATCAGCCGGCGCCACACTTTCCCTCCGGCATGCCCGATTTTTCATCCCACAACATGGGATGGGCGTCGGATGGCATCGAATTCCTGCCGGTGCCCGGCGACAAATTCGTTCCGATCACCAGCGATCCGCAGCATCCCTATTGCGGCAACCGCCGTCTGCCGAAATGCAATTTCCAGAATCTGCCGCCGATCGGCGATGTCCATAACGCGATCCTGCAGCCCTGGGCCGCGGCGCTGATGCAGAAGACGAATGAGCAGATTCTTGCCGGCAAGATCGCCTTTGAGGCCATGGCCCGCTGCTGGCCGGGCGGCGTACCGGGCATGATGCTGTTCACCGCCGAGCCGGCCTATTTCCTGCAAACGCCGGAGGAGGTGACGATCGCCTATTCCCGGGGTCCCAATGTCCGGCACGTCCATATGAATGTGCCACACAGCAAAAATCCGAAGCCGTCCTGGTACGGCGAATCGGTCGGCCACTATGAAGGCGACGAACTGGTCATCGACACGATCGGTTTAAGCGACAAGACGTTTGTCGATTTCTATCACACTCCGCATACCGACAAATTGCACGTGGTCGAACGCTACAAATTGCTCGACGGCGGCAAGCGCATGCAGGGCATTGCCGAAATAGACGATCCCGGCACGTTCACGACCAAATGGCGCGCGATTCACTATTACATCCGGCACGACACGCCGATTTCCGAATCGGAATCGATTTGTGCCGAAAACAACAGCGCCAATTACTTCCATCAGGACGAATGGCCGATTCCTGAGGCCGCTATGCCGGATTTTTGAATACTCAATTCAGAATCGGAGGTTTGCAAATGGCTTTCGATTTTCGCCGGACCAGCACCGCGGTAATTTTGGCTGCCGGTGTCATATGCGCGAGCGTTGCGTCGGCCGCCGATACGGCGGTGCCGCATCTGCCCTCCGGCGTTCCTGATTTTTCATCCAACAACATGGGGTGGGCCTCGGACGGCGTGGAATTCCTGCCCATGCCAGGCACAAAGGTCAAACCGGTGAGCAACGATCCGGCTCATCCTTATTGCGGCAACCGCATCAGCCCCAAATGCGGCAACCAGTTCAGCGAACCGGTTGCGGATATATCCAATCCGATACTACAGCCCTGGGCCGCCGCGCAGATGAAACAGACCAACGCCGAAATTCTCGCGGGCAAGCCGTCCTTCGAGGCGATGTCACGCTGCTGGCCGGGCGGCGTGCCCGGCATGATGCTGTTCACCGCCGAGCCTGCCTATTTCCTCCAGACGCCGGCGGAGGTGACGATCGTTTACACGCGCGGCCAGAACATCCGCCATGTGTATATGAATGTGCCGCACAGCAAAAACCCGCCGCTTACCTGGCTCGGTGAGTCCGTCGGCCATTATGAAGGCGACGAGCTCGTCATCGATACGGTCGCACTTAACGACAAAACCTTTATCGATTGGTACCACACCCCGCATAGCACAAAGCTCCATGTGATCGAGCGCTACAGACTGATCGACGGCGGGAAGAAGATGCAGGGCACCGTCACAGTGGATGATCCCGGCGCCTTCACCACCACATGGTCGGCATTGCACTATTTCAACCGGAACAATTTGCCGATCTCAAATTCGGAATATGTCTGTGCCGAGAACAACGACGCCGGAAACAATTTCTTTCACGAAGAACAGGCGCCGATCCCACAGTCAAACAATCCGGATTTCTGATGCTTCGTCTCTGCCCTTGAGGTTTGAGGGCGTGAAGAAATCGCCGGAGGCGATTTTAGCCCGAACGGCGGCGCCGCCCGCGCTTACGTAGTAAGCGCGTAGTGGCGGGGCTGGGTGAGGGGGAACGTGTTTAGCAATCCTGATCACAAGCCGCTCTGGGAGATGTTTTCGGCTTGGCCACTCGAAGTGACAGCAGCACCAGCACGCCCGCGCACAGCCATATCGCGCCCGCGATTTTCGCATTCTCTTCCGCGTTCCACAGCACATAAGCGATGATGACGAAGCCGATGGCGGGCGCTACCCAATAACGCAACCAATTGCGGCTTTTACTTCGCCAGCCGAAATACCCGATGACGGATGCGTGCAGCGCCAGGAATCCGAGCAGCGCACCGAAACTGACCATCGAGGTCAGCAGTTCGAGATTGCCGCCCGAACCCAGCCCGATCGCCAATGTCACGGCGGCAACCAGCAGGATTGCGCGTTCGGGCACCTGGCGCTTTCTTCCGACATGGGCAAGCACGCGCGGCAATCTGCCGTCGCGGGCCATACCGTAGATCAGCCGCGCCGTGGCCGCCTGCGCGCTGAGTGCTCCGCCAATATTGCAGAACAGTGTGGCGGGAACGGCAATCAGAAATTTCAGCCAGTAGCCGCCGATGGCGGCTGCGATGTCGTAAAACGCCTCGTTCGCGCGCGCGCCCGGCGCAAAGCCGGATTGTCCCGTAACGAACAGCGAGGCCAGCCAGGTCTGCAACACAAACAATGCCGCGGCGATACACAGCGACAACATCGTGGCTTGCGCGACCGCGCGTGAGCCGCTGCGCGACTCCTCCGACAAAGTCGAAATCGCGTCAAAGCCAAGGAAACTCAAAACGGCAAGTGACAATGCATTAAAGATCAGGCCCGGCGTGAAATTCGCGCCGTCAAAAAACGGCTGCCTCGAAAATTCCGCTCCGCCCGTGTGACGCGCCGCTGCAAAGAACGCAAAGGCGATGAAGGTGCTCAGAATCGCCATTGCGATGATGAACAAAACCGAATTCGCGCGGGCCGTGGTCTCGATCCCGAAATAGTTCACAATTGTCGCGAACAGGATCTGTGCGGAGACCCAGATCCATTGGGGAATGGCCGGCACTGCGGAATGCAGCGCAATCGCGCCGGCGACATAGAACAATGCCGGCATCAGCAGATAATCGAGCAATATTGCCCAGCCGGCGAAGAAACCCGCCAGCGCTCCGAGGCTGCGCGACGCATAGGTGTAAACCGAGCCGGCAACCGGAAATGCATGGCTCATCGACATGTAGGACCCGGCCGTGAACAGCATCGCGACCAATCCAACGATGTAGACCAGCGGGACCATGCCGTGGCTGGCGTTGAAGACGAAGCCGAACACGGCGACCGGCGCGATCGGATTGATGAAGACGAGGCCGTAAACCGTCAGGTCGAACAAGCTGAGCGAGCGCTTCAGCTCCTGCCGGTAACCCAATGTCTCGAGTGCTGGAGTTTCGCCGCTCAGCTGCAATGGCCCGTCATGCTCCTCACGCAATATGCCCGAATTTCGGTCATTTCGGCGTTTTGCCCGCAAACCGGTGAACACAAGCAAGCCGCTTGTTGCGGCATTGCTGCAAGCATAAGATGTACTGCCAAAATTCGGAGGTTCGTATGAAGCTTGCCTCCCCGATTCTCTCTGGCGCGGCGTCACTGCTCGTTGCGGCGGGTGTTTGCCTGGCGCCCGTCACAACCCAGGCCGCGTCTTCCACTGCCCAGCCCGCACTGGACTACGACTTCTTCAAGACAAAGGTGGAAGCAGTTTTTGTCACCAAGCGGCCGGGTCACAGCCGGTGCGTCGCCTGTCATACCGAGAACAATGCTCCGTTCCATCTGGTGCCGCTCTCGCCGGGCGCCACGAGTTGGAATGAAGAGCAGTCACGCCAGAATTTTCAGTTGATCCAGCGGGTCGCCATTCCCGGCAGCATGGACAGCCCGCTGGTCCATCACCCGCTCGCGCAGGAAGCCGGTGGTGATCCCCATCACGGCGGCGGCCAGCAATTCGGCTCGCAACAGGATCCGGCGTGGCTGACGCTGAAGGCCTTTGTCCTCGGAGAAAAGCTGAAATAGCGGCCGGCGAGATTCCCCAGCCCATCGTTGCAGCAGATCGCATATCACCGAAAAGAAGGATGACCAGGATGAGCAAACATCAATTGCGTGGCGCCTATGCGGTTCTGGCCGCAACTCTTCTGTGCACATTGCCGCTTTCCGCATCCGCGGCACAGCTCCGGATCATCCAGACGAATTTCGCCGGTGACACAATCCACATCATCGATCCGGCCACGAACAAAGTCGTTGCCCAGATCGGAGGGGTCGAAGCGGCCCACGGAATCGTCACGTCACCGGATGGCGCCCGGATTTATCTAAGCGAAGAAGTCGACGATACGTTGAATGTCATCGACGGGAAGACGCTGAAGTTTACCAAGAAAATCAAACTGAGCGGAAATCCAAATCTGATCGACATCACGCCTGATGGAAAGACGATCTATGTCGCGATCGCATTGTCGTACAGCGATCTGTCGGATTTTCCGCGCATCAAACCCGCAGCAAGTGGCGGCGTGGACATTATTGACACCGCAACCCTGCAAAGGGTGAAGACCATCTCGATCAAAAGCGGCGTTCACGATCTCAATGTCACGCCCGACGGCAAATATCTGATTGTCGGCAACGCCAGGGGTGGCAAGGCCAATGTCATGACCGTGGTCGACACAAGCAGCAACGAAATCGCATGGACGATGCCCATGACGCCGTCGCCTTCACCGATGGCGGTATCGAAGAATCCGGATGGCAGCACCAGATCGATTTTTGCCCAGAATGGGAGCGATAACGCGTTCCAGGTCGTCGATTTCGCGACCCGCAAGATCACCAACACGATCAAGCTGCCCAACATCACAGACCAGGCGCAGAACCCCTATGGCCCGCCCGCCGCATCGCACGGGATTGCCGTCACACCCGACCAGAAGACGTTGTTGGTCAACAGCAGGTTCAACAGCGCGCTCTATTCCTATTCGCTGCCGGACCTGAAGTTTCTCGGCGTGGCGACGCTTGGCGGAAAGGGAGCAGGCTGGCTGACCATCACGCCGGACGGCAAGACCGCCTATGTCGCCAACGAACATACCAATGACGTCTCGGTGGTGGACATCAAGACGATGAAGGAAGTGACGCGCATTCCGGTCGGCTTCGCGCCAGCGCGCAACGTCGTCTGGATGGCGCCATAATCCATTGGCGCTCCGGGTGAGGGGAAGGTGGCGAGCAATCTTGCTCGCGAGTTCTTCTACGCCCCGAGTTTGTCGGCGAGGTCTTCCATGCTGCGCGCGGCGAAATCGACCGGCACTCGCGGACCGGTTTCGCCGCCGGGATGTTCCTGCGGCCGCGCAACATGTGCCGTATGCAAGCCATTTGATGCCGCTGACCGCAAGTCATCACTGTGTGCTGCGACCATCATCACCTGGTCCGGGCGCAAATTCAGCGCCTCTGCCGTCGCGAGGTACACCCGCGGATTTGGTTTGAAGTCGTGCGCAATCTCCGAACCGAGAATCGCGTCCCACGGAAAACCATTGCGCCGTCCGATATCGGCCATCAGCGCGATGTTGCCGTTTGAACAGGGTGCGAGGATATATTTCCGGTGCAGCCGCGCAAATCCACCCGGCACATCGGGCCAGCCATCAAGCCGGTGCCAGGCGAGGGTCAGCTCATCGGCGGTTTTGTCGTCCAGTTTTTGCAGCCCGAATTTTGGCCTGATCTGATCCAGCATGCGCCGGTGCAGAATGTCGAGCTTCACGAATGGCTCGCGCCCGGAACGCACTCCCTCCATGGCCGGCTGATAGAGCGCGCGCCAGCCGTCGGCGAATGCAATCCAGTCGAGATTGTACCCCAGCGGCTTGAGCATTCGCTCCGCCTCGCGTGCGACGCCGTTGCGCCAGTCGACGCAGGTGCCGAAGACATCGAAGACCAGCGCTTTGACGCTGTCCGCCACCGCCGGCTGGGATCTTGCGCTCGTCGCCGACGCAATCAGGCCACTTGCCGCCATCAGTGCGGTTCGCCTCGTGACATCCATGACACTTCTCCCACCGCTCGTACTTTACACTATACCATGCTCAGGCAGCGGCCGCGTGGATGCTGTGGCCCTGTTTCATGGCTGCGATTGCGATCTTTGCGCAGGCGGTTGCGTCCGAAAGCGCATCGTGATGGTTCAGCGGAATGCGCAATTTACGGCACACATCGGGCAATTTGGTCGGATAAATCCCCCACGCGTCGCGTGCCATGCGTACGGTGCAGAGGAAGGGAATCGCCGGCGCTGGCCGGCCCGCGTTCCGGCAGCATTGCATCAGCACCCTGCGGTCAAAAGGCGCGTTATGTGCCACGAGATAATCCGCGCCTGTGATCAGCGGCTCCAATTCATTCCACACGCTTGCAAATTCCAGCTTATCCGCAACCTGGGCCCAGTCGATGCCGTGGATATAGGTGAAAACAAATTCCGCAGTCGGTGGGCGGATCAGCCAGTGCCGCGTACCGCGGATGGCGCGGTCTTCAACGACTGCAACGGCGACCGCACAGGCGCTGCCCGGGTCGTGATTGGCGGTTTCGAAGTCGATGGCCACAAGCTTCACGGATCGCGCCCCGCCCCGAATCGAAGCACAGCCAATAGAGCGAAACCCTGCCGCAGCGTAAAGCTGCCGCTCTGGCCGTCCACAACCGGTTTGCACGCGCCGCTGCTCTGCGCGATGATGCTCATAAGCCTGACGGCGCAATGGGAGGGAACGGATGAAGTACAATCTCGCGCTTACGACTGTCCTGATCGGCGTGTTTGGTGCCGCAAGTTTTGTTGCGGCTGCGGAAATGGGTGGGCGCAACGGAATGCCCTGGCGCGGTGCCGGACCCCAACCGTGTTTTGGCGCCGATGATGGTGTGATCGGTTGCCCGCAAGCGGCGCGCCAATATGTCATCCGCGCCGCTCGCCTGTTCGACAGCAACACAGGCACGATGCACGCCAATCAGTCGGTGGTGGTGAATGGTGATCGCATCGCCGACGTCGGTCCGACAGCTTCGATCCGCGTTCCGGCCGGGGCGCAGGTAATCGACCTCGGCAATGCCACGCTGCTTCCCGGACTGATCGACGCCCATACCCATATGTTCGACACGCCCAAGCCCGGCATGTCGCGCGAGGCATCGACGCTGATTGCCATCCAGCACCTGCAGGCCGATTTGCGCGCGGGATTCACCGCCGTTCGCGATATGAGCACCCACGGCAATGGCTATGGCGATGTCGACATTCGCGATGCGATCAATCGTGGAGAGATCGACGGTCCCCGCGCCCGGGTTTCCACTCGCGGCATCGTCTGGGGTCCGCCAGGCGATACCAAGCCGGCCAATCCGCTGGCGAGCGCGGTCGTGCACAATGTCGAGGAAGCACGCGCCGCGGTGCGCGATCAGATCGCGCATGGCGCCGACTGGATCAAGCTGTTCCCGACGGCCGCCTATTCCTTTGCGCCAGACGGCAAGGCGCAATATGAGCTGACCTATCCGATGCCGGTGCTGCAGGCATTGATCGATGAGACCCATCGTCTCGGCCACAAGGCCGGATGCCATGTCTATGGCGGCGAGGGTGAGCGGAACGCGATTATCGCCGGCTGCGACACGATCGAGCACGCGTTCGACCTCGATCCGGAGCAGGCCAAAATGATGGTGGCAAAGGGCCTCGCCTATGATCCGACCTTCGTGCGCTATCTCGAACCCTATATGAACGACAACGACGACAAGGCGACCGGCGGCAAGTACCGCATGACCAAAATCTTCACCAAGGCGGTGCAGATGGCCAACACGATTCCCGGCCTGAAGATCATGGTGGGTTCAGGCGCCGATGGCGCCACCTATGTCCATGGCACGCAGGCGCTGGATTATGAGGCGTTGGTCAAGCAGGGCGGACTGACGCCGGCACGGGTGATCCAGGGCGGCACCATCGTCAATGCCGAAGTGCTCGGCTGGAAGGACCAGATCGGCTCGCTCGACAAGGGCAAATTTGCCGATGTTGTGGCGGTTGGCGGCGATCCTCTGGCCGATATCACCGAGCTGCAGCGGGTCAAATTCGTGATGAAGGGCGGCAAGATCATCCGCGACGATTTCCCGCCAGCAAGTGGAACTCAAACCGCCCAGAAGTAAACCGCGCGCCGCGACCGCCGCACGCGCTTGCAGCAACGCAAATGCTCGTCTCCTCCCCCGCCTGCGGGGGAGGTGGCGAGCGCTGAAAGCGCGAGACGGAGGGGGAAGGTCCACCGGACGCCCGCCCCTCCGCTTGACTCTCTTTCGGGGGCGGCCATAGAACGCCGCCCCTATGGCAGCGTAGCTCAGTGGTAGAGCAGGGGAATCATAATCCCTTGGTCGGGGGTTCAAATCCCTCCGCTGCTACTCATTCAGCCGTGTCCAAACCGGAGATGAGTATCGGAACAATTCAGATTGTTTCCGGCGGTGTTCCGATCGTGATTCTGTGACATCTGTATAACTTCGCGCCTTCCGACGGGAATTGTCTTGATCGCGTATGCCGCCGGCGTACGATTCACCTGCAGCCTCTGTTAGGAGGTTTGCATGCTGCATCTACGAGATTACCGCGAATTCGCGGAGCAATGCAGGATGATGGCCAAGTCGGGCCGGAATGCGCTGCAAAAATCCCAGTTTCTGCGCTTGGCAGATCAATGGGAGGCAATTGCCAGAACGCACCGCAAATTTCTGAAGCTGAAGCGGACGACCAAAGAAACCCCCAAAGACTGACGAAAGGCCACGCCCGGGACATGCGTGGCCGCCTTTTTCACCTACGTTCACCGATTTTATCCGTGTACGCCCCAAGGCGTACCCCTCACCAGCTGCGGAAATGCGCTCGCTTCGCTCGCTGTCCCCGCCCCGAAATCCCCCGACCGGTTCGGCGAAGCCGAACCGGCGGAATCAAATAGAAGCGCGCAAAGCGCGTGGGGCGATTTCGACCCGCCCCCAAGGGGCGGGTTGATTTAAGAACAAATGCGGGCGCGGCGTCGTTCGGGCTAAAATCGCCTCTGGCGATTTCTTTACGCCCTCAAGCCACACGGGGAGAGGTAAAATCAGAGTTTCAGCAGGCGTTTGGCATTGCCGTTGAGCAGCTTTTCGCGATCTTCATGGCACAGCGGAATCTTGTCGATCCAGCCGGTCGCCAGCGTATTTTCGACATACGGATAATCCACCGAGAACATGATGCGGTCGATGCCCATTTCCATCACGCTGCACAGCAGCGCCGGGTTGGAAAAGAACCCGCTGGTCGTGATGTGGAAATGTTCGCAGAACACCTCGCGAAATCCTTTGGCCCCGCCGCCGGCACGCTTCAACGAATGGTCGATCCGCCACAGCAGGAACGGCAGCCCCTCGCCGAGATGGCCAAGAATGATCTTCGCCGGGTGCTTTTCCAGCACCCCGCTCATCACCAGACGGATCGCCTGCGTCGCGGTCTCCATCGTGAAACCCCAGGCAGCGCGGGGAAACATCGGCCAAGTCTGCGCATAATCCTTGAAATACACATCCATCACGGCCGGATGCGGGATTCCCGGGTGGAGATATAGCGGCACGTCCAGAGCTGCGGCGCGCTCGAACACCGGCCAGAAGAATTCTTCGTCGAGAAAGCGCCCGCGCGTCAGCCCGTGGATCATCGCGCCCTTGAAGCCGAGCTTCGTGACCGTGCGCTCCAGCTCATCGGCGGCGCCGCGCGGATCGGGCGTCGGCAGGGCGGCGAATGCAGCAAAGCGCGTCGGGTGCGCCAGCACTGTCTGGTGCAGCCGGTCATTGGCCGCGCGCGCGAGCCGAACCGCCGCTTCCGGTTCGAGCTTCTGCACCGAAGGCGCCGTGTGCGACAGCACCTGAATATCAATTCCGGCTTCGTCCATTTCCCGGATGCGTAAGGACCCGACATCGTCGAGCCGCTCCGACAGTTTTGGCGCCTTGTTGGCGTCCATCCCGGTGAACGTCGCCGAGATTTCGGCGTCGGCATAGTGCTCCTCGAGCGCAATGATCAGCGGTTTTTGTGGCATCGATCTGCTCCAGTTTCATCGGTTCTAATGCGGGCGGAATTGCGAAAAGTCACTGCGGCAATCGCTCCCGCGGCGCTTGGGGCGGGGCTGCCCATGCAGGGTCCGTGCGTTAGTTGTCGAGCGAGAATGTGATCGTGCCGCCGGGATTGTAAATCACGAACTGGTCAACCGTGCCGCCGTCGTCAGCATCGACTTCGTATTTCTTCTCGCCGTCGAGCAGATGAACATCGTAGCGCGTGACGTGGACCGGCCTGCCGCGGCTGTCGATTTCGGCACTCCCGGTCGTGACATTCACGTCGTCCAAGCGCCCGCGGTCGGGGGTGAACATCTCGTTTCCGCGCAATGCTGCGACCGACCATGGATTGGCAAGCCTGACATCGGCCGGCGCAACAACCATTTGGCCATCAGCCTTTTGCAGGACAAAGTGATCGTCCTGTGCCGCCCCGCTCAGTTGAATGGAATTGCCATTGGTCGTGGTCACGCCGTGAAACGATACCAGGCGCCCGGTCTTCCAGCGTTCCTGCCGCGACGCATTCTGGCGGAACACCGTGATCCCGAAGAACGACACCGCAATGCGGACCTCGCAATCCACGTCTGTCTCATCACCATTGCGCGTGATCGTGTTGGTGAAGGTTCCAATCCTGCCGTAGCGGGAATGATGCGCGACATAGACGAGCTTTTGAACTGCGGGAGCCGCCGCGGCGGGCGCTGCGCACAGAATTCCTCCCGAGATCGCGCCACAGGCCAACAATTTGAAAAATTCGGACATCTCGCCAGCATGATTCCAGCCTCGCCTGTCCGGCGCAAGCTGTTCACGGTAGGGGTTCGTCATCGGGCAGTTTGCGCGGCTTTGGCCCGCTGTAGCGGAATCCCAATTCCGGAGGGACCGGCCCCTTGATGCGTTCGTCGCGCTGCGACTGTTCGAAGGAATGCGCGCAAATCCCGACGCTGCGGGAAAGCACGAATATGCCGCGGCCGAGTTCAGGCGGGAACCCGAGCTCCAGCAAAAGAACCGCGGCGATGCCGTCGATGTTTATGGCGATCGGCGATGTGCGCCCGCGCGAGATGTCTTCGCGCACGGCTTCACCGATTTCGGCAAAGCGTCCGTTGATCACATGATCACGAATGGCTTCACGCATGAGCACCGATATCCGTTCGGCACGCGGATCAACCTCATGAAACCGGTGGCCGAAGCCGGGAATAAAGCGACCATTCCGGGCACGAAAATCCGCCAGACCTTCGCTCACCGCCGATTTCAAATCCCGGCCCGGACCGGCTTTCTGCGCAATGCCGGAAAGCAGTTCCATGCATTGCTGACCTGCGCCGCCGTGAACGTCGCCCAGCACATTCACGCCGCTCGCAATGGCGCTGTTGATGCCGATCCCGCAAGTGATCGCCATGCGGGCAATCGCAATCGATGGCGCCTGCGGGCCGTGATCGACACCTGCCACCAACAGTGCGCCGAGCAGATGCGCCTCGCGCGCTCGAGGCAATTCCCCGCGCAGCATCAGCCAGATCATCGCCGGAAAACTGATCCGCCCGATCAGCTCCTCGATGGCGTAACCGCGTATACGGATCGATCCCGGCGCAATTTCGGTGATGGCGCTCTCCCACCATTCTGCGGCGGATGAGCGGTCCACTTCGTCGTGTCCGGTCAACGAATGGTCACCGCGCCGCCACGCATTCGATTTCAAGCAGACAGCCGTGGTTCAGCGAGGGCACCGGAACGACAGCGCGCGCAGGTTTGTGCGGACCCATCATTTCCGCATAGACGCCATTGAATGCCGGCCAGTTCTCGATGCCGACAATGAACGCGGTGACTTTGAGCATGCGGTCAGGGCCGCTGCCCGCCGCCTTGACGATGGACAGCAGATTCGCGATCGCCTGCCGCGTTTGTTCCTGGAAGTTTTTGTCGCCCAGCACCTTGCCGTCCGGGGTGATCGGCAGCTGGCCGGAAACGAAGATCAGGCCGTCATGCACGCAGGCCTGTGAATAATGCCCCGCGGGTTTGGGCGCGGTATCGGTGGTGATGCGTTCAACGCTGGCCATCAGGCTTCGGCTTTCTCTTTCGCGGGCACGACATCTTTGACTGCGCCAACCCAGCCGTTGTGGGTGATATCGAAGATGATACCGTCCGGGTCCTGATATTTACATTCGTAATAGGAATTCGGGGAGGTCGGCCGGCCCGACATATAGGATGCACCGGCGGCCGTGGCCTTCTTCTCCGCCGCGTCCAGATCGTCGACCCAAATGCCGAAATGATAGACGCCGGGCTTTTCATCGCCCTCGACCCTCAGCAGCGCAAGATTGACGGTGCCGTCGGACAAATAGATGCCGCGCCGTGCCGTGCCGACGCGCTTGAAGTCGAATGCCTGCTGGAACAATTTTGCTGAAGCCTCCGGATCGGAAACGATCAGGGCGATATGGCGTAGCTTTGCCATGGTACCTCCTCTGCGCGCGAGCTTGGGGCAGACTATATGCCCTCAAACGCAAGGCGCAAATCCGCCCCGTTGCTTGTGTCCGCCCCCGTGCTGCGGCACAGTGCAGCCATGGACAATGCTATCGAAACCACGACTTTCCACCGGGTCTATTGGCGCCTGGTGCCGCTGCTCTTCGCGCTGATGTTCTTCAACTATCTCGACCGCGTGAATGTCGGTTTCGCGGCGCTGCGCATGAATGGCGACCTGAAATTTTCCGGCACTATTTTCGGTTTGGGCTCGTCGATCTTTTTCGCCGGTTATGTGTTGCTGCAGGTGCCCAGCAATCTCATCGTCTACCGTCTCGGGGCGCGACGGTGGCTCGCGGCCATGCTGTTTGCCTGGGGCAGCATTTCGGCTGCCACCGCCTTCGTCTGGAGCGCGAACACATTTTACGCGCTGCGCTTTGCACTGGGCCTCGCGGAAGCCGGATTTCTCCCCGCCGCGGCGCTCTACGCGACCTATTGGTTTCCCGAGAAATACCGCGGCCGCGCGATCTCCGGCTACATCATCGCGACCTCATGTTCGACAGTTATCGGCGGTCCCATTGCCACCGCGCTGATCACCTATATGGACCGGGTGCTGGGCTTGCATGGCTGGCAATGGATGTTTCTCGGCGAAGGTGTGCCGGCGGTGCTGTTGGGCTTTTTTGTGCTGTACTGGCTGACCGACAAGCCGGAGCAGGCGCACTGGCTCAAGCCCGCCCAGCGGCAATGGCTGAGCACGACTGTGGCACGCGAAAAGCAGGCGCTCGCGAATGCGCAGAGTGACGGCACTCTGTCAGTGCTTTGGACCGTTATTGCGGACATTCGCGTGTGGAATCTCGGCCTTGCTTTTGGCACCGGGCTGATCGGACTTTACGGCTTGCTGCTCTGGCTGCCGCAGATCATCAAGCAAATGGGCACGTTGAGCGATCTTCAGGTGGGCTTTCTTTCGACCATCTCGCCCTTTTTGGGAGTCCTCGGCGCGCTCTATGTCAGCTACCGCTCGGACCTCAAGGGCAACCGCAAGGCTCATATGGCGGCCTGCTATATCGTTGCCGGAGTGGGTCTGCTGGCGAGCGCGCTGGTGAACAATCCCTACGCCGCCTTTGTATTTCTCTCCCTGGGCAATGCGGCGGTGCTCGCCGCGTCGCCGCTGTTCTGGGCGATTGGCGGGGCGTTCTTCACCGGCGCCGCAGCAGCGGCCTGCGTCGCTGTCGCCAATATCATTGCCCAGGTCGGCGGGTTCGGACCCTTGCTGATTGGGATGATCAAGGATGCGACCGGCAGCTTCATGCTGGCGCTGATCGCCATATCGGTCTTCTTCTTTATCGCCGCCGGGCTGGCCCTGGCGATGCGTCCCGGCATGCGTCCCCGGATCGCTGCGGTGCCCGCCCAATGACAGAGATCTCCCGCCGAACGGTGCTGAACTCGGCAGGCTTCGCGGCCGCGGGGCTGGCGCTTCCGGCGAGTTCTCTGGCGGCAGACAACGGTGCGGATGAAACGGCGCGGCTGCTCGGCCAATCGCGCATCCTGCTCAAGCGCGCCATTGTGCTCACGCTGGATCCCGCGGTTGGCGATTTCGCATCCGCTGATCTCCTGATCGAGAACGGCAGGATCGCGCGCATCGCACCCAATATCGACGCTTCGCCGGATTCGGCATTCATCGCCGAACTGCCCAACCACATCATCATTCCGGGCTTTGTCGACACGCACAGCCATTCCTATCAGGGACTGCTGCACAGCCTGCTGCCGAGCGGCATTGTCGATCCAGACTACAACCGCGACATTCAGAACAATCTAACGCTGCATTACCAGCCGGAAGATGTTTATGCCGGCGTTCTGATCACCGCGCTGGCGATGATTGATAACGGCACTACGACCATCGTCGACATCTCGCAGATCGCGCACACGCCCGAGCACAGCGACGCCAATATCAAGGCACTGCAGGACGCCGGAATTCGCGCGGTGTTCGCCTATTCGCGCGGCGCGGGGCCGGGTTCGCGTTACCCCGATGATCTGATCCGTTTGCGCAACAGCTATTTCAGCTCGCCGGATCAGTTGCTGACCGTCGCCATGGCGACCAGCGTCGATCCGAAGACTTTCGAATTTGCCCGCCGGATCGGCGTCCGCTCGGTCTTGCATATCCGGGTGAATTCGGAGCCTTTGCTGGCGCTGGGGCGCGCTGGTCTCTTGCGCCCCGGCGATGAGTTTATCCATTGCGCCCACCTGACGCCCGAAGCCTGGGCGCTGATCCGCGACAGCGGAGGCCGCACGTCTCATTCGCCGCCGCTCGAAATGGCCATGGGCCACGGCTATCCGGCGATCCAGGATTGTCTTGATCATGGCCTCCGCCCAAGCCTGAGTTCCGATCATTCCGCCACAGTGGCGCAGGATATGTTCGGGATCATGCGGGCGGCGTTCGATCTGCAACGGCTCGCGGTTTTGCAGCGCGCGATGCGCAAGGAACAGAACCTGCCGCCACTGCTGAAACCGCGCGACGTGCTGTCATTCGCCACGATCGAGGGCGCCCGCTGCGCGGCACTGGATTCAAAGATCGGCACCCTGACGCCCGGCAAGGACGCCGACCTCGTCGTGTTGCGCGCCGACCGCTTCGACACTTGGCCGCGCAACAACGCCTACGGCACCGTCGCAAGCCTGATGAATCCTCGCCATATCGAGGCGGTATTCATTGCCGGCAAAGCGAAGAAATGGCGGGGCAGCCTCCTGGGCGTGGACACCGCGCGCGTGCTCAGCATGGTCGAGCAGTCCCGTAATGAGGTGCTGCGCCGGGGCAATTTCACGGTCCCGCTGGTAGGCTAGGCGCGGGCCTCCGGAACCGCTATCACCGGAAAAAATGGAGTTCCGCATGAGCAAATCCGGCGAAGCACCGGCGCGCGCCTATCCCGACCTGCACGACCATATCGCGGCGCTGGAGAAAGCCGGTCAGTTGATCCGCGTCGATCGTGCGATCAACAAGGACACCGAAATGCATCCGCTGGTGCGCTGGCAGTTTCGCGGCGGGCTCGCGGAAAAAGACCGCAAGGCGTTCCTGTTCACCAATGTCGTCGACAGCAAGGGCAAGCATTACGACATACCGGTGATCGTCGGCGGGCTGGCGGCGAACCGCGAAATCTATCGCATCGGCTTGGGCTGCGAATTCAGCGAGATCGAGCAGAAATGGGCGCGCGCAGCCGGCGCTCCGGTCAAACCGAAAATCGTGCCGCAGGCGCCATGCCAGGAAATCGTCATTCAGGGTGACGAACTGAACCGTCCCGGACGTGGCCTCGACGGAATTCCGGTGCCGATTTCCACGCCGGGCTGGGACAATGCTCCGTATACGACGTTGTCGCAATACATCACCAAAGATCCCGATAGCGGCGTGCAGAATGTCGGCAATTATCGCGGCCAGGTGAAAGCGCCGCGGCGGCTGGGCATGAATCCATCGCTGGAACTCAGGCCCGGGATCTACACCCACTGGCTGAAATACAGGCAGCGCGGCGAGAAAATGCCGGCCGCAGTGGTGCTCGGCGCGCCGCCCTGCGTCACCTTCGTATCGACGCAAAAGCTGCCGGAACATCTTGATGAGCTGGAAGTCGCCGGCGCGATTGTCGGTCAGCCGCTCAATGTGGTGAAGGGCGTCACCGTCGATCTCCTGATACCGGCAGAGGCCGAAATTGTGGTCGAAGGCTATATCGACACCGAATGGCTAGAACCGGAAGCGCCGTTCGGCGAATCGCACGGCCACGTCAATCTTCAGGAATACAATGCGTACATGGAGGTCACCGCGATTACGCGAAAGCGCGATGCGATCCTGACATCGATCATCAGCCAGGTGACGCCGAGCGAGTCGAGCCTGATCAAGCGCGTGTCACTTGAGCCGCTGCTGCTGCAGGGGCTGCGCGATGGCCTCGGCCTCAAATGCGTCAAGCGCGTCTCGCTGCACGAACCGCTTACCAACCTGCGCAAAGTTGTGATCCTGCACATGGAGAAGAACACGCCGCGGGTGGAGACCTGGCGCGCGATGTATGGGCTGTGCTCGCAGCATCGCGCGGTCGGCAAATATGTCATCGCGCTGGATGAGGATATCGATCCTGAAAATCTCGACGCCGTGTGGTGGGCGCTGTCCTATCGCTGCAATCCGGCGCTGGATGTGGAAATCCTAAGGCACCGCGATCAGGGCCACGGCCCACGCAGCCTGCGCAATGGCGGTGAAGACGCATCCGTGCTGTTCGATGCGACGCTGAAAGAACCGTTCCCGCCCATTTCGCTGCCCAAGCGCGAATACATGGAGCATGCGCGGAAAATCTGGGAAGAGCTGGGACTGCCGCCGCTGAAACCGCAGGCGCCGTGGTTCGGCACGTCACTAGGCGAATGGGACGAACGCTTCGATGTGATGGCCAAACGTGCCACCGAAAGCGACTACTGGGTTACGGGAGAAATCATTGCCCAGCAGCGCCGCAATGACGTTCCAATGAATACCGAAACCCGCCGCCTCAAACCGAAGGAATAGGCGCGAGAAGCGAGAAGCGAGAATTCTGTTTACTCGCTCCGCGTCGGGATCTCGGCTTCGTAGATCAGGCCGTCCGGCGCATATTCAATGCGCGCGCTGCCAAGCGTCGCGGTCAACAGGGCGGTACCAAATCCCTTTCGCGCCGGTGGCGAAACCGGGGGGCCGCCGGCTTCTTTCCAGGTGAGCTTCAGCCTGTCGCGGCGGCCATGGGCCGCCCAGCCAATGCGAACCGCGCCGCCTGGCGTGGAAAACGCGCCGTATTTGGCTGCATTGGTCGCCAGCTCGTGCAGCGCCAGCGAAAAATTCTGGACGGATTTCGCATCCAGCAGAACATCAGCCCCTTCGGCGGAATAGCGGCCCGCAAATGGCGCGAGCTCGCATTCCACCAGTTCTTTGAGGCGTGCGCCCTTCAATTCGGATTCGTTGAGCTGTTGGTCGGCACGGGCCATGGCCATGATTCGCCCGACGAAGGCTTCGCGCGCGCTTTCAAAGCTCTCATGACCGGCAAAGCTGCGCTCCGCCACAGCCTGTATCACTGCAAACAGATTTTTGGTCCGGTGCTGCAGTTCGCGCCGAAGCAGGGTCTCGCGTTCTTCCGCGAGCTTCTTTTCGACACTGATCCCGAGTTGCCGGGCGATGGCGAGCCCAATCTCGTTCTCGTTCGGCGAAAATGCGCGCGTGGAATTATAATAGGCGACAAAGCGGCCGATCCGTTTGCCGGTACCCGCAATCGGAAAAATGCAGAGTGCCCGAATGCCTTCACGCTTGATCGCCGACTTGAGGTCTTCAGGTACAGAGGAAGCATCAATATCCTCAAGCCGGTAACTCTGCGGTTCGCGCTCATTGGTCGGCCATGGCGACCGGCCTTCGGCGGCCTTGCGGTATTCCGGGGACAGACCGCGCCAGCCCACGTAACGCATGACGCCGGTCTCATCGAGAAGCAGAAGTGCCGCCCGGTCGCAATGCAGCGCGCTTTCGATCGTGTCGAGAGCGACCTCAAAAACTTCCTGCAGCGTGTTGGCGCGATTCAGCCGGTCCGCCAACCGGAACAGCGCTTCATTCTCCCTGGCGCTTTCCATGAGAGTGCGTTCGGTCCGCCTGCGTTCGGCAATCTCGGCCCGCAATTCGCCGATGCTGCCCTGCAGCCGGCGGACCAGAGTGATCGTGATCGCCACCACCATGATGTAAGTGGCGAGACCGGTCGTGCTCTGTGGCGTGAGCGTGAAACTGCGCAAAGGCGGCAGAAAGAAATACCAGATCGCGATGCCCGAAATGAACGCCGTCAGGATTCCCGGCGCCAGGCCAGCGAGCAGGGTTGTAATGGTAACGGCCGGAATAAACAGGATGAATCCAACATCTCCTGCCATCCAGGCATCGAGTTCGTAACGCAACAGGAACGTGGCGGCGAACGCCAGGAGCGCAAAACCATAGCGCCGCAATGGATCGTCCCGCATGGATTCGAGCCACGGCGATTCCGCGGCAGAGCTGCCATTGTTCTCTTCGCTCATGCCGTTCTCGACAAGAACTTCAGAGATAAGGTCGTGGCTCATGATAGCTCTATTGTCCCCGCGGAGACATTGGCAAGAATTGTTCCATATCTCAAGCAACGGCAAATCGAGCCAATCTTCAGACGGACCTGAATCAGACAAGCGGATTTTCTGCCGATGCCCGATATAATGGTGCACCGATCGCGGGAGGGAAAACATGTCACGTGGGAAAATGCTGTTCGCGTTAATCGCAGCCGCTGCGCTGGCGAGTACGGGTGTTCGGGCGGAAACTCTGGTCGAACGTTCGATCGAGCACAGGTTCCAACTCGATTTCCACGTTCCGGACCGGGCGCTGCAAGATCTGCTGCCGCAGGGTTGGCAAGCGTCCGTCGCGACGCAGGGACCAGCCAAAGACGCAAATCTGCGCGTCATCTTTATCGACCGCATTGCCGGATTCGGGCCGGACGGCAAGCCGCTCGCGAATGGTGCGACCCAGCTCGTATACATCGCGATTCCCGTGAAGCAGACGGCGGGCACGCAAACCGGGCAGATGATCATCGCCGGATTGACCAAAGATGCTGCCGATGCGCCGGGCACATTCGCGATGTTCCGCCATGCCGGCACCGCCTCCATGCAGCGCAGTATCACCGCTGCGGGACCTGCAATCATCAATGATGAAAACTGGCAATTCTCCGCACCGGCCGATGAGCACCTAAATGTGCATGTGAAATATCAGCGTGGGACACCTGTCAAAGGCGGCGGCGATGTCCGGTTCTTTGATCCCGCCGATCCGCGCAAATTCCAAATCTTCCGGACCGAACAGGGGCTCGACATCACCCGCAACGAAACAACGCATCCGCCGGACCATGTCATGGAATTTTCGTATTCCATCGGTGGCGGAAAACTCAGCTCCCTGTTCGACGGCACGGAGAAGGTGCTGAGCTGGGATTCATTTCCCTGGTACGACCGCAGCATCCTCACTCCGTAAATCGAACGTCTGAAAGGACTGCAACGATGGCCAATGAGAAGACCATCTCGCGCCGTGAATCTCTGCTCGCGGGCGCTGCTTTCGCGTTTGCCGCCGCCGTGCCTGCCCAAACCGCGGTCGCCGCCGAAACCCCTGAGCGGTTTGGTCCGCAGCCGCCGCTGAATCCCGGGCAACGCCTGCTGCTCAAGGGCGGTACGATTATCAGCATGGAGCCCCGCGTCGGTGATCTTGCATCAGGTGACGTGCTGATCGAGGGCACGAGAATTTCCGCGGTTGCGCCCAATCTTGATGCGACTGGCGCGCAGGTGATCAGTGCCGCGAACATGATCCTGATTCCAGGCCTGATCGATTGCCACCGCCACTCCTGGGAAGGCCAGTTGCGCCGGATCAATCCGAATGCGCCGACGCTCGCGGATTATTCGAACGCGACGCATCTGAGTTTCGCGACGCATTACCGGCCACAGGACATGTATGTGGGCGGCATGATCACAGCGCTCGGCTGTATCGATGCCGGAATCACCTGCGTGATCGACAATTCGCACAATGCCCGCAGCGCGGCGCATTCCGATGCCGCCGTTGAAGCGCTGATCGATTCGGGCATGCGCGCCGTTCATGCTTCGGGCGCACCGCAGGCCGGAGATTGGGACCACCAATGGCCGCAGGATTTGGCGCGGCTGCAAAAGAAATACTTCAACAGCGACGACCAGCTGGTGACGCTGCGGATGTTTTCGGGCCCGGACCGTGCAAACTGGGAATTTGCGCGGCGGCTCGGTTTGCGCATCACCACGGAGTTTCAGGGACCGCAGCAGGCGGCGCTACTCGATCCGTTGTGGCAGGACAAACTTGTCGGCCCGGACAATACTTTCAACCACTGTGGCGCGCTTCCGGAACGCACCTGGCAAATCCTGAAACAATCCGGGGCCAATATCGACGTCTGTCCGCGTTCGGACGCGCAATATGCATTGGGCGAGGGTGTTTCCGCCTATCAGCATGCGCTCGATCACGGCATGAACCCGGGATTTAGTGTCGACAACGAGACCTCCTACAGCTCGGACATGTTTGCGGAAATGCGAACGGCTTTCTTCATCCAGCGCGCGATGCTGCAGAACCGTCGCTTTGCGGGAGAACAGAATTTGCCCAAACCGGTCAATATTCGCGACGTGCTGAAATGCGCGACCTTAAATGGGGCGGTCTGCGCCGGACTGAGCGGAAAAATCGGCTCAATCAGCCCGGGGTCAGCGGCGGACATCGTGATGATCCGCGCCGACGACATCAACCTTTATCCATCGAACAATGCGCTCGGAACAGTCGTACAGGCCGCCGATCGCAGCAACGTCGATACCGTGATCATCGGCGGACGCATTCGCAAACAGGGTGGCAGGATTCTCGGCCTCGATATGGCGAAACTGAAGCGCAGCGTCGAAGAATCGCGCCGCTACCTGTTCGCTGCTATGAATTACCGGGAAAACCTGTTCGCCGACCAGTTGCCAAAGCTGTACTGACCGGCCGCGCGGCCAACGCCACCAGCGCCATTGCAGCCGCCATGCGGGGGGAATTATGATTGCCGGGACAACAGGTTGACGCACATCGCGTGAACCCAAGGGAGGACCACGATCGTGACTTCGCGCAGGAAAATTGGGATTGCCTCACTTATGGCCGGCATGGGCGCCGCCGCGGCACTATGGAGCGTTGCTCCCGCCGCGACGACGAGTCCGCAAATGCTGGCGGACGCAGCCTACCAGGCGATGGGCGGCGATAAGCTGGGGGCCGTCAAAACGCTCAGTTTCGATGCCAGCCTGCAGCAATGGGACCCGGGCGAATCCGAAACACCCGACGATCCGCTCAAACCCGATTGGGGCAAGGCCACACTGCATGAAACGCGCGATCTGGCCCGCGGCCTCGTTCACACCGAATGGTCGCGGCCGAAAGCGTCACCCGGCCCACGGACGTACAGCGAAACCTATTCTTCCGACGGCGGCTATGTCGTTGGCATCGATGAGAACGGCGGCGTGACGAAGCGCGCGGTCATGGTCAACGGCCAGAGCGAACACACCATGTCGAATGTGCGCCTCGCCACCGAACTGCGCGAACAGGAACGCAACAGCGTGATCGGTGAAATGCACGCGCATCCCGAACGCGTCGCGGAGTATCCGGCGCAGAAAGTCGGCGGTAAAACCTATCCTGCGGTCCAGTATCGCGGCGATCACGGCACATTCATTGTGCTGTTCGACCCGGCAACCCATCTGCCGGCTGTCGTCAGAACGCGCGACTTCGATCAGTATTATGGCGATTCCAATTACGACGAGGCGCTGTCGGATTGGCGCGACACGGGCGGCGTCAAATTGCCCTATCACGCGCTGTACACGCTGAACGGCGTGAAGATCTTCGACGTGACGATGAACGGCTACACGGTCAATCCATCGCTAACCGCCGATGCCTTCCCGATTCCCGCCGCACTGCGCGGCAAGGCCGAAAAGCCGGCCGATATTGGAAAAGTCCCGTATCAATGGGTCATTCGCCGCCTGTCCAACGGCTTCTACCTCGACAGCGACGCGGTCTATTCCGATGCCGGTGATACGCTGAAGCTGACCGATATCGGGCCAAACATCACCATGGCCACCGGCGCCACGCACAACACGCTGATTGTGGCGACCGACAAATATCTGGTCGGTTTCGAAACCCCGATCGACGACGGGCTTTCGCAATGGGTGATCAAGGCGGCGGCCGAAAAATATCCCGGCAAGCCGTTCCGTTACGTCGTCCTCACCCATCATCATATCGATCACACCGGTGGCGTGCGGGCATACGCCGCCGCGGGTGCAACAATTGTGGTTGGAAAGGGTGACGGCGCCTTTTTCCGCAAAGTGATCAGCTCACCGAACGGCCTTGATCCGTACCCGGTGAATATCAAGGGTGCGCCGAAGGTCATCGAAGTGAACGGCAAGTGGAGCGTCAATGATGCCGGCCGCGAGGTCGATGCCTATCTGCTGCCCAATCCGCATGCGACACCCTACGTCATCGGCTACATCCCGGATGCAAAACTCGGCTTTGTCACCGACATCTGGAGCCCGGGTCGCGGCACGGTCACCGAGGCCGATCCATCCATGGTCGCTTTGGTACGGGGTGTGGAGAAGTTCGGCATCAAACCCGAGCGCTTCGCCGGCGGCCATGGTTTTGTCGACAATTACTCCGTGCTGACCAACGTCGTCGCGAAAACCGCCTCCGCCAAGTAGGCGTAATCCAATCTAGGTTTCACCTTCCCCCCTTGTGGGGGAAGGTGTCCTCCGAAGCCGCAGTTGCGGCGAAGGAGGACGGAAGGGGGTAATGCGCGATCTCTTTCGAGCAGGGGTAGCTTGCGCCCTCGCAATCGCCGCATCGGCCTTCGCCCGGGCGCAACTCCCCTCAATTTCCTAACTGATGTTTCCTGCAGTTCGAATGAGTGCCTAGGTCCCGGCACGCGCCGTCTTCACCAGCCTGTCCTCATCGCGCATTTTGCGAGCCCGCGCGTGCAAATCGGTCCCCAGCGCGCCGACATCACCATGGCGCTGCTGCAGCCAGGCGTAAAAATCGCGCTTCTGCGACATTGCCATTGAGATGCCTTCGAACTGGAAATCCACGATGGAAGGCGCTCCGGCCGCGTCTTTTCTGACGCGGAACGACATATTCACTGGTTGGCCATTGGCGTGCGGCGACCCGGTCAGAATTGTCGTGACGATCACATCATCAGGACCGCGTACAACTGAGCCGGTGACGTTTAGCGTTTCACCGGGATTGCCGGCCAGGTCATGCTGGAACAGCGATGCAATGAGGTCGCCGAGACCGTCGGCGAATTTGGCCACATCGCCGTCGGTCGACGTGCGGACATAGGGGCCGAGCTCGAAGGTAGCGATCCGCCTGGTGTCCATGAGGTGCGAGAGGAAATCGCGAAACTTGTCCGTGCGTTGCTGCGGCGCCAGCGACCTGTCGTTCAGGATGGCATAGCCTCGCTCGATATTCTGCTGAACGAATGCGGCTTCGGGAGTGGTGGCTTCGGCCGACGCCGCCTGCACGCCCATCCAGCCAACAAGCATGGTTGCAGCGATTAGGCGCAATCCCGAGCGGATCGAACTTCTGCTGCCGCTGATACGCATGGCTTGATTCCCGAAATTGCACGGTGAAATTCGCAAAATCGCGCTACGGCGATAAGGCCGGATCGCCGGAATGGGATATGCGGGATTCCTGAAGAATTTGTTTCAAAGTAGGATTGCGCTGCGCAGCAAAATCGGCGGGCTAGCAGCGGCGTGGGAGGGGGATTCGCCAGTGCCGGCCCGCCGTGCGGGCGATGTGCCGCCCAAAGGATCTAATAAATTCTGTTCGTCCGCGCCTGCGATAAAGCAGTGACAAGATGCGACTCGTTATCTGAACGCAGTCTGAACCGTGCCGACGCGTGTCGGCCCCGTTTGCGCGAAATTAACCATGGCAAAAAAAATCACGAGGGCATCCCTGAAACTCGCATTGCCGTCGCGCAGGTCGGGCACCGCAGAGCTATTTCCAAACATGACGGTCTTGCTTAAAAAAGCTTGAAAATATGAACGGCTGCTCGCGGCCGGATGGGGAGGACCAATGCGCACAAAATCCGGAAAATCTGGCCTAAGAACAAAATTGCTGGGCGTGGCTGCTTTGGCTGCGACCGCGATCGGCATTGGCGCCGCTGCTGATGCGCAGGGACAGCAGCAGGTGATGGTGATCCAGGGCGGTACGCTGATCGACGGCAATGGCGGAGCGCCGGTGCCGAATTCGGTCATTGTCATCCAGGGCAATCGCATCACAGCGGTCGGTCGCGCCGGCCAGGTTCAGGTCCCCGCGGGCGCATATGTCATCAACGCAAGCGGAAAATGGATTACTCCGGGGCTGATCGATTCCATGGGCGTCGGCAACTGGATGTATGGCGAAGCCTATTTGCACTGGGGCGTGACTTCGGCGGTCATCAACGCCGGACGTGGCGAGGAAGGTCTGGCCGAACGCGATGCCATCAATCATGGCGAATATGAAGGCGCCCGCCTGTTCCAGACCGTGGTCGATCCGGGTGGCAAGGCGCTGAAGAGTCCCGACGAAGCACGTGCCCGGGCGAAAGCCATTCTCGCCATGGGTGTTGACGTGTTGGGTGCGCAGGACGGAGACGCGCCGCCGGACGTGTTCGCCGCTTATGCCGACGAAGGACACAAGGCCGGCAAGGGTGTGATGATGCGCTGCGTTGGCCCGCAGACGCGCGCCAAATCCTGCGTGCTCGCCGGCGCCGATGTCATGCTCCACACCGGATTGGCCGGTGTCGAGATGAATCGCGATCAGAACAAATGGAAGGACTATGTGGGTCTGCCGCCGGACGTCTATTGCGACATGGATCCGGCAAAAGAAAAGGACATGGTCGCCTTCCTCGCGTCGCACAACACGGCAGTCGTGCCCAACCTGATCCAGGCCGATCGCGGCTTCGCATCAAGCTGGAAGCGCATCCAGCAGGAAGATCGCGAGGAATTCTCCGATCCCGATTTCCGCGCCTATTATCCGGAATATGCGGTGCAGGATCTGTACGACAACGTAAAATCGCCGGAAGAATACCTGACACCCGATCAGATCTCGAGCCGCTCCTGCGGTTACAAGAACCACGCCAAATTCATTGGCGATCTGATCGCCGCGGGCGGCCACGCCCTGCCATCGATGGATGACACTCAATCAGCGCCCGGACTTGGCGTGCAGCAGGAAATGGCCGTCTTCCAGGAAGATGCCCATATCCCGCCGATGAAGATCATTCAGGCGGCGACGAAATGGCCAGCCGAGCATTATCACCTGAAGGATATCGGAACGGTTGAACCCGGAAAATTCGCCGATATCGTGATCGTCACGGCCGACCCGACGCGCGACATCATGAATATGCGCAAGATCGACACCGTCATCAAAGACGGCCATGTCGTCGATCGCCGGTTTCACCCCTGGTATCGCGGCGGCATGTTCGCCGATGACAAGGTCAGCTATGACCTCGCCCCGGTCAGCAATGTCGCATTCGCGAATGCGGTGAAACAGTTGTCGGCACGCGGGCAGGTGGTCCCGAAGCCATATATGACGGTGACCGCGCCGAACGGCCATGAGGTCGGCATTCTTCCCGGTGTCGCCGATGTGCGTAAAGGACCCGGTCTTGGTCCTGTTCCGGATTACAACCTGTCGCCAACTCCGGGAATCCTGAGCATTGCTCCGCGTACGGTCATGCAGGCTTCGCCGCAGACCACCGTAACGCTAACGGGAGTCAATTTCGTCAAGCGTTCGGTGGTTTATGTCGATGGCCAGCCGGTCCCAACCATGGTCGACAGCGCGACAAAGCTGCGCTTCGTGCTCGCGCCGGATAAGTTTGCCGATGCAGGGAAGCTCCACATCGTGGTGAAGAATCCGCAGCCTCTGGCCACTTATGAATGGGGCGATACATCCAACACCGCCCATATCCTGGTGCCCTATGCCTTCTCCACCGAATTGGCCCATTCCACCAATGTGGCGGAGAATTAGCCCAAACGGTTGAAAGTAAAGCCACAGCCGCCGCAAGATCGCTTGCGGCGGCTGTTTTTTGCCGTTCAACCCTCAGGTTTAAGCATCCCGGCGTTGTGTGCCGGGCAGTTTACGCGATAGCATCGCGCCGCTCATACCGAATTTGCGAAAGCGAAGAGGAGTCAACCTCGTGCCGGGAACTTCGCGAATCTTTTGGACCGTCAGTATCGCCTGCGCCGCTACGGCGCTTCTCACCACCGCCTGGGCCCAGAACAATTTCCTCGATGATGGCAACGTCTCGGCGCTGGCGAAGAACCTTTCCATCCGCGATCTGGCGCCAGACACCATGACCTCCTGGGCGCCCGACCGTCCTACCGGCGATGATTTCCTTCCGCCCACGGATGGCAGTCCCGGCCCGGTGATGTCGCCGAAGAACCGTCCCTATGTCCCGAATGGCGGCGGGCGGCAGCCGACCTATCGCATTGCCGATACCAGCAACCCGATTCTCAGGCCGTGGGCGATCGAGCAGATGGAAAAGGCCAATACCGAGGTGCGCGCCGGCAAAGTGCCGTTTATCGTTCGCGAGCGCTGTTGGCCTGCCGGAGTCCCGGGCTTCACAGTGTACACGCGCGTGCAGCCGATCCATTTCTATGAAGGCAAGCACGAGATCACCATTGTCAACGAACTGAACACCCAGATTCGCCACGTCTACATGGACGTTCCGCATTCCAGGAATCCGGGACACACCTGGTATGGCGAATCGGTCGGCCATTACGAAGGTGACGAACTCGTCGTCGACACAATTGGGCTCAACGACAAGACTTTTGTCGACAATTACCGCACGCCGCACACGGACAAAATCCATGTCATCGAACGGTTCAAGCTGATCGAAGGCGGCAACATCCTTCAGGCCACCGTCAGAGTGGAAGATCCCGGCGCATTCAACATGCCCTGGACCGGTGTGCAGCGTTGGAAAAAAATCGCGCGGCCGCTTGAAGAATATCTCTGCGAAGAGAGCAACGCCGGGTTCTATGATTACGACGTGGCGCCGATCCCAACGGCTTTAAAGGCAGACTTCTGACACTGCAGCACGTCGCGGGGAGGCGGCTCGATGTGTGCAGAGCGGGCGTTCAGCGTCGTCTCCCTCTCGCTTATCGCGCTGCTCTGCGGCGCATCCGATAATGCGCTGCCCGCCTCCGGCGTGCCGGATTTCTCCGGCCCATGGGGCCGCAACATGTTCAATTTCGAACCGCCCGACAGCGGAACCGGCCCGATCGTCAATCTCCGCCGTCTCGGCGCGGAAGCCGGTACATCGGTCGTCGACGGCGATCCCGTGCCGCTGGTCGGCGATTACATGAATCCGATCCTGAAACCTGAAGCCGCGGCGATCGTGAAACGGCACGGCGAAGAATCGCAGAATGGCCACGACATACCCGACGCCAGCAATCAGTGCGGAGCCTATTCGCCGCCATTCCTGTTTGCGATTCAGGGCGGGATGCAGTTGATCCAGCGAAAGAACGATATCGTCATTCTGTACACCCAAAACGCGCAGGTCCGGCGGGTCCGGCTGAATTCCAGCCATCCGCGCCGGTTGAAGCCTACGCCCATGGGCGACGCCATCGGCCACTATGAAGGCGACACGCTGGTGATCGACACTGTCGGCATCAAACTCGAGCCCTATACGGTCGTTGACCGTTTCGGCACGCCGCAGAGCGAAGCCATGCACGTGGTTGAAAGGTATCGCCTGATCGACGCAAAGCAGGCGCAGGCGGCGCTGGACCGGCATGCCGGCGTCGTCGGCATCACGGGTCCGATGACGCCCGATCCCCGCTATGGGAAGGGACTCCGGATCGAACTCACGGTCGAAGATCCAAATGTGTTTACCACGCCCTGGAATGCCAATGTCACCTATCGGCGCGTCATCCGCGGTTTTAACGAAGGCGCCTGTGCGGAGAACAATGTCGATATGTTTCGGAGCGGTGACCTGAAACACATGCCGGTCGCGAACTCTCCAGACTTCTAGTAGCGATAGCGAATCCCCGCACGGATCAGGCGCGGCGCTTCGATGCTGAGTGTCTGATCGGCAGCGCGTGACGTTCCGACGATCGCATTGAAGACGTTGTCCACCGCCCCGTAAACGTCCAGCCGCGGCATGACGTGAAAGTCCGCCTCGACGTCCACCGCGGTCGCGGACCCGGTCGGCAGCGTGTTCAAATCATCCGACCAGCGATTGGATTCGTAATGCAGGTTGGCTTCCAGTGTCACAAGCGGGAGCGGATTGGCCATGAGGCCGCCCGTGATCGTCCAGCGGGGCGTTTGCTGCGGCCGCTTGCCGGTGAGCTGCGGCGCCTGTGTTCCGCCGAACACATGCGCGTCCATAAAGTTGAAGCCGCCATGCACGGCGAGCAGGGCGTCGAGCGCGTATTGCACGTCGCCTTCCATGCCGTAGCCGCGGATCTCGCCGACATTCTGCCGCTGTTGCAGCGCACCTCCCGCCGGCAGAAAACCGACGCCGGGAAATGTACCCGGCCCATTGGCAATCGTGACTAGCGTGACCGCGTCGGAAATCTGGTTGTAGAAGCCCGTCAGGTCCCAAGTGAGGGGCCCGCGATCCTGTCCGATGCCGATTTCGGCTCCATAAAGCTTTTCCGGCTGCAGGGCTGAGTTGGCTTCCAGAACGGTATTTCCCGCCCGGAACGAACGATAAAGTTCATTCAGCGATGGCGAACGAAAGCCCTCATAGGCCGCGGAGCGGACGAAGAATCCGTAATCAAGCTCCCGGCGAACGCCGACGCGCCCGGTGGGAATACTGGTGCTCGAATTCTTGTTCAGGTTATCGAGGGTGACCGCCCCGGTCGCGAGTGAATGTTCGACGGTGTGGCCGTCGTAATTGCGCGATTCATCGATGCGCGCGCCAAAGGTGAACAGCCAGTCATCGATACGGCTGGCGCCTTCGACATAGACACCGCCGACAAACTGGCGCCCACCGGTAAAGCGGCTCGATTGAAAACTCCCCTTGGAAAAAGTGAAGAGCTCCTTCGACTGGCCATCATAGAGTCGCGCATCCGCGCCGAGCTCCCAATCGAGCCATGAGAAGCTGCCGCGAATGGCGGCATTCGCGCCCCATCCCAGAGCAGGAACGCCATACTGGTCCCCCACCGGTGTGGTGGATGCGCGGTTCGGACCGATTCCGACGGTGAAATTGCTCATGTTCGTGCCGCGAAACCAGCTCTGCACGCGCCACCCCAACTCGCCGGGCTGCTCGGCATGGGCAATTGTGATGCTGCCGCTGGTGCCATTGGCGGTCGAACTCGCGCCTGCAAGTCCGGTCAGCTGCCTCTGATCGTAATAACCCACCCGCGCGCTGACCTGCGTGCCCGGCGTGACTTCCATGCCGGCCCGAAAGGATTCGCTGGTTGCATGCAGCGCCAGCGGCACGTCCGCGGCACCGCGCTGCGACGCCAACAGTGGTATCCAGCCGCCACTGTCGAGATACATTGCGCTCGCGCCGATACTTACATTGTCATATTGCTGGCTGCCCGCGCCGGCGACACGGCCTTCCTTGATCTGGCCGATCTCGCCATCGAGCACGGCGCTGTTGCCCGCCCGTTCGGTGAGCGCGATAACGCCGGTCAGCGCGCCGGCGCCATATGGTCCGGCACCTGCGCCCTTGACGATTTCGGCGCCGGCAATGTCTTCCGCCGGCAGCGATGTCCAAACCACCCATTGGCCGAAGGGGTCGTTTTGCGGCACGCCATCAAGTGTGACCAGCGCGCGTCCGGCGCCCGATGCGCCGATCGAACGCAGCGATACTGCCTGCGCCGTGGGATTGGCCGAAAGGCTGCTGTTGCGGTGAAACAACGACAGTCCCGGCACCTGCGCGAGCGCGGTATCGAGCTGGGGCGTGATCTCCAATTGCTGGTCAGTCACAAGGCTCGTCGAGTACGCCGCATTGCCAACCGGATCGGGTGGCCGGGCGCTGATCACGACTTGCTCGGGTATGGCTTGCTGCGCCATTGCCGGCGCATATGCGATGCCGCTGACAGCAAGTGCCGCCGCAGCTCGCCGATGAACAGGTGCCAGAATTCGACGATATGTCATCTGCGATTCCCCCTTCCCGGATTGTGACAATTTTGCGCATCGGCGCCAGTGCTAATTGTGCCGCGGCGCTACCACGGCGGCGGCATTTCGATCTATTTTTCCACCATGCCGGGAGATTTGGGTCCTATCCCACTGGAGGAAATTGATGCGAGTGAATTGGAAGCGGGCGATCACTGCCGCCGTGCCGGTGGTTGCGGTTGCCACCATATTTTCAATCCAGCCGTCGTTTTCGGCGTCACAGGAAAACGATCCCCCGAAATATCGTTATGACCCCGCCTGGCCCAAGCCATTGCCCAACAAATGGACGATGGAGGGTGTGACCGGAATGTTCGTCGACCAGGATGACCATATCTGGGTGTTGAATCGGCCGCGCGACATGACACCGCGGGAATCACTGGCCGAAGACAATCCGCCGAGTGCGGAATGCTGCGTCCATTCTCCAGCCGTCTACGAATTCGACGTTGACGGAAATTTGCTGCGCGCCTGGGGCAAGCCGAATGAAGTCCCGGGCTGGCCTGAGTCGGAACACACAATCTTCGTCGACCGCGAGCACAATGTCTGGATCGGCGGCGCACGGCCGGGCGACTCGCTGTTGAAATTTACCCAGGACGGAAAATTCATTTCCGATTGGGGTCATCGCGGTCCGCGGGTCGAACCTGCCCAGCAGAAACAGGACAATCAGGAGACCGATCTTCTGTTGCGCGGTGTGGCGGCGGCGGCGCTCGATGAAGATGCGCACGAGATCTACATCGCCGACGGTTATCTCAACAAACGTGTCATGGTCTATGACCTCGACACCGGCAAGTTCAAGCGCGGCTGGGGCGCGTATGGCAAGCCGCTGTCCGAGATCAGCAACGATCCGGCGCCGGTGCACAACCCCAACGGCCCGCCGGCGAAAGAATTCCGCGAACCGGTGCATTGTGTGCGCCTGTCCAAGGATGGTCTCGTCTATGTCTGCGATCGTGGTGGAGACCGCGTCCAGGTATTCACGAAGCAGGGCAAGTTCGTCCAGGAATTCTTCGTCGCCAATAACACGATGAAGAACGGCTCCGTCGGGTCGATCGACTTTTCACCAGACCCGCAGCAAAAATATGTCTACATCGCCGACATCATGAACAATGTGGTGTGGCAGGTGGAGCGCAAAACCGGGAAAACCGTAGGCCGGATCGGTCACTCGGGCCATCAGGGCGGCGCATTCACCTATCTGCACGTCGCCTGGATGGATTCCAAAGGCAATCTGTACACCGGCGAAGTGGACGCAGGAAAACGCGTCCAGAAATTCTCGCCGGTGCAGTAGGCATCATTACCAAGGATTGAATTGATTCGTACCCTGTCTCTCAATCCCCGCGCGGATCGCGCGGGGATTCGAGGGGCAGGCGGACAGGCGCCGCGCCGGGCGCCGCCGCGCGGAAACGACGGGCTTTATTATTCGCCCGTTCCGTTGCGCGGGTTGAATACGATCGCGCGCGCGACCGATTGCAGATTGCCGGTCAGCGCCGCAACACTGCCATTGTGGTGTTCGAGGAACTCACCGAAATCGCCGCGCTCCGAAAGCGCCAGCCAGATGCCGCCAAAACGCATATCGCAGATTGCCAGCCGGCCATCGCTCCGCCTGCGGACTTCGAAGCTCACGCGGGAATGCGGACCATTCGGATCGGACGGATCGATGAAATCGGCATTGACGGTCGCATCATCCGGTCCCCGCCTGACCGCGCCGGTGACCGTAAAGGTTTGGCCGCGATAGCTGTTCAGCCACGCTGAATAGACGACAACGGCGTGCTCCATATAGGTGTTTTCGAATTTTTTCAGGTCGATGGCGTTGGATTTGTCGGCATAGAAGCCGAGGGTGAACAACGCGATCCGTTGCATGTCGGTGGACGACAGCACGAAATCGTGGAATTTCATGCGCCGCTGCTCTTCCGTCAGCGTCTGATCGGTGAGGATTGCATACCCCACGTTCAATCGCTGCTCGACGAAAGACTCCGCCGGATCGCGTGTCGTTGTCGCCGTGGCAGAGGCCACCAAAACTGTGGTCGTGAAACAAGCTGCGGCCAGCATGCCGGTCGCAATAGTCTTCAAAATTCGCAACTTGCCCCCTCGAGGTCAGAGCCGCGATTCTACCTTACGGCCAGTTTAATGAACTACAGATGAATAGAATTGACAGCATTGCGCGATACACACCGTATACGGCAGCTGTCGCAGATGTTTGGTCGAGTTGTCGCGGCCTGTCCCGGTCCGGGCTTACGATCTTCTTAGTGTCGCTACCGAATTTACCGCTCCGCGCTTCAGCGCAAAATAGATGACCCACAGCACCGCGATGAACAGCAGCGTCGTGTAAAGCTGACTGGCGAGTCCCGGAACGAACGTCATCGCGACGAGCACCGCGAGAATGCCGATCTCGACGGTGTAGCTCAACCACGGGAAGAACCACATTTTCAGCGGCAGCGCGTCGGCTTCGGCGCGCGGCATCGAAGTCCTGTGCCGGATCTGGGCCAATCCGATCACCAGATACAGAAGAAGCATTGCCGCGCCTGACGCGTTCACCAGGAAGGAAAAAACGCCGGTCGGCGAGATCACCGACGCAACGAGGGCCGCGTAGCCAAATGCACTACCGGTCAGGATCGCGCGCACCGGCACCTTGCGGCGCGACAAGGTCACGAGCGCCTGCGGCGCATCGCCGTTCGCGGCGAGCGCAAACAGCACCCGAGAGGTGACATAAAGTCCCGAATTGAGGCAGGAGAGCACGGCGACCAGCACGACGAAATTCATCACAACCGCCGCGCCCGGAATGCCAATTTGCATCAGTGCCGCGACAAAGGGCGAGGTGCCCGGCTTGATGCTGTTCCAGGCCACTGTGCAGAGAATGAGAAAAATCGAGACCACGTAGAACAGCAATACGCGCAATGTCAGTGTGGTCGTCATCGATGCGATGGCGCGCGCAGGTTCGCGCGATTCCGCCGCGGCAACGGTTGTGATTTCCGCACCCGTCAGTGAAAATATCACGGTAGCCACTCCGGCCAGCGCGGACATCGGGCCAAATGGCGCAAAACCATCAAAGCGTACGAGATTGGAAAATGCCGCACCGCCGCCGGTCGCAATTCCGAACACATGCGCGCCGGTCACCACAATGAACGCGGCGATCGCGGCAACCTTGATCGAGGAAAACCAGAACTCGAATTCGCCATAGGACCGCGCCGAGAGCAGATTGACCACAGTGAGACATGCCAGCAGCGCCAGTCCGATCACCCATACCGGCAGGACAATCCACTGGTGCACGATGATCGCGCCGGCCAATGCCTCGACGGCGACCACGATCATCCAGAAATACCAGTACAACCAGCCACCGACGAAACCCCAACCATGGCCCAGCACCTTGCGGGCATAATCGGTGAAAAAGCCGATACCGGGATGGGCCAGAGCCAGTTCGCCCAGCATGCGCATGGACAGCAGGATCAACAGTCCCGCAATGACATAGCTGACGATCACCGCCGGCCCGGTGCCGGCAATCGCGGCGCTGCTGCCGACGAACAGTCCCGCGCCAATGATCCCGCCAATCGAGATCATCGACACATGGCGCGAACGAAGCGATCGGCTTAATCCCAAACTCGCGGACACGCGCAGCGCTGCTCCAGCTTTGAACGCTGCTTTGCACGATTCATCAGTGTTCGGCAACGCAACAACAGGTGCGCAACACCCGCGCAGCCGTCGGTGCATTGAATGGAGGGGTTATTGTACCGGCTCGCCTCTGTCCGGCCCGGCCGACGCGATGGCCACAAAGGCCACCATCACGATCACCGCGCCGGTGATCCAATGGTCCCATACTGCCGGCGAAAGACGGCCGAAGCCTAAAATCCACGGCGAAACGAATATCCAGACGCCGAGCAGCATATTGACCCATTCGGGACGCGACTGCGGCCGCTGCGTGGCAATGAGCGAAAGCAGGAACACGACAGCGCCCACGACCCATGCATTCCAGGCCGCCGTCATGGCAATCGCTCTGCCGACCGGACTGCCGGCCGCCGCACCGGTAAAGTTTTGAATCCAGGGCGAAACAAACAGCCAACCCCCGGCCACGACATTGACCCAATCCCACCAACGGGCGCTGTGCCGGCCGGACGGGCTTGCCGCCCGCAATTCCTGGTACGCCATGTCAGATCTCCATTCCGAGTGCAGCGCCCCGCACTTCACTCAGCCAACACGGTGTTGCTGCGCGCGTTCCCTCGCATCGTGCCAATCCCGCTCACGAGTGAGCGATGGCGCGGCGCTGTTCAACGATGGGGCGCTTGCGACAGCGCATGCCGCTTTGGCTGGCGCATGTTATGATCCACCGGGAATACGCGAGGTTAGCCATATGACGAAACCACTGTTCGCAACCGGTCTGTTTGCAGTCGTCATGAATTGCGCCTGGGTGGCGCAGGCCAAAGACTATCTCACAGATCCTCGCGCGCAATCGCGCGGCTATTCGGACGCTGTCATCACCGAAGGCGGCAAGATGGTATGGCTCGCCGGCCAGACAGCAACCGTGGATGATGCCGGCAAGTCACTTGCCGGCGACTTCGATGGCCAGGTGCGACAGCTGTTCCGGAATCTCGACCGCACCCTGCAGAAAGCCGGCGGGAGACTGTCCGATATCGTCCAAATGACCGTCTTCATCACCGATGTCCGATATGGGGACAGGTTCACGCAACTCCGCCACGATATTCTCAAAGATCATTTTCCCGGCAGCGCCATGATCACTATCTCGGGCCTGGCGGCGCCGGACGCGAAGATCGAAATCCAGGGTTACGCCGTCATCGGTGACAGAACGGCGAAGTGAGTTGCCATTGAGATATCGTCGAGTCGCGGCCGTACTGATGATGGCTTTGGCGAGTCGCGCTGAAGCAGAGATGCAATGGCGGGAATATGCCTGGCCGGCTGCACAGTTTGCTGTTTCGTTTCCAGCACCTCCATCGGTCGCGCGAATGCCCTCAGACCCCGCAGCCGCTCATATCCGGGGCAACGTTTATTTTCTCGATCAGCCCACCGCCCGTTTTGAAGTGCTTGTGTTTGAACTTGGACTCAGTGGCATCGGCGAACCGGCAGCCATCGCTCGTGCCGTCGCGGCCCTGCGGGAAAAGGGCAACGTCACGCTCGACATCGCGTCCGAAGTGCAGGGGCATTGGGGTCGGTTTCTCAGCTTCGAAACCGGCGACGGCGCTCACACAATCGCGGCCGTCTATTTCCGCAATAATCGGCTTTATGAAATCGAAGCCACAGCACCGGCGGAAACTTTCAGCGCCGTATCCGCGGACATGGTGCGCTTCCAGCAGTCGCTGCGATTCACCGGGGGTCTGAACCCCCGGCAATCCAATCCTTCAGCCGGTCCGCTGGTGGGCCCGCTGCTGAATCTCAGCGGCCGCCTGTTCGGCCGGCAGTACTAACGATTGCTAGCCGCTGCGCAGAAATGCCGTCATCAATGCGCTCACCTGTTCCGGCTGTTCCTGTTGCACCCAGTGTCCAGCGCCATCGATGAGGTAAAAGCCCACCATTTTGGTGCACGCGCTGTTGCGCATTTTGTCCACGGCGCCAGGCGTTTGATACACGCCCCAGTCGCTTTTGCCCGCGATGTAGATCGACGGAATATCGACGGACCGGTTCCAGAAAGTCTGCATCTCGGCAACGCTTTTGGGATCACCGCCGCGGCGGACGCGATAGCCCTGCAACGCGCCGGTGAATCCGGTTCGCGCATATTCGCCGGCATAAACATCCACCTCGGGTTCGGTCAGCCATTTGCACTTGGCGATGTAATCTGCCGGAGGCATCACCGGCGCGACATTCTCCGCCATGCCACGGTCTTTCAGCATCACATAATAGTTCGGAATCTGCGCCATCTCTTCGGCGGTGCGCGCCTTCAGCGGATGGGGTTTGTTGTCGGCGTAATCGGCGCTCTTGTAAAAATAATAGGCGCGGAAGAAATTGTGCAGCCCCTGTGGCGCGTGCAGCATGTCGTCATTCGCTTCTCGGGTGCGCTGATAATTCTGATAATATTTCCGTGGCGGATTGAGCTTGGCAAGCTCTGCATCGAGTTCATCGTCGCTGATGGCGCGCGGCGGCGGTGCTGCGCCGTTGGCGGTGTTGAATGCCGGCGCCGGCGGTCCTTCAAATGGTGAACTCAGGATGACCAGTTTCCGGAAAATGTCAGGCCGGATCAGTGCCGCCCACGACGCCACTGGCGCGCCGGCATCATGGCCGGCGATCAGGTCAACCGAGCGGTAGCCGAGCGCGAATATCAATGCGAGATTGTCGCGCACCATGTTCAGGATACGGAAGTTGTCGGGATCGGCGTCGTAGGAATCATCCCATCCCGTCGTGCGGCCGTAGCCGCGCTGATCCGGTGCGATCACGTGATATCCGGCGCCAGCGAGCGGCAGCATGACTTTGCGCCAGCTATATGCGAGTTCGGGAAAACCGTGCAGCAGCAGCACCAGCGGCCGGCCTCCGGTTTCATAACCGGCCTCGAGGATATGGATGTCCAGTCCATTGGCATTGGTGATCACGCGCGAGCGGATGCCCGCCGGAATCGTGCCGTTGCCATATGGCTGAAGCGCAGCGAGGTTGGTGCGAACGATTGCAGCCTGTGTTCGCGCTGCGGCGAATGTCGCGCCGGCCGCGGCGACCGTGCCGGTCATCACCAAATCGCGCCGCGACAATCCAGACCCGTCGGCCATCACCTGCTCCCTTGCCGTTCTGCTCCTAGGCTCCGCCGATCTTACAACAGGATCGTCGTTATCGGCACAGAAGCGGAACCTTACCCCGAAAATACCATTAACACCTGACCACCCCTTGCGCCTTCGCGCCAACAGGCGGAACTTTTCGATGCTGGATCCTGATGCGACTGTGCTGCCGCGGCCCCGGACACCTGCTGCAGGCGTGAGACACTCCTTGCGCGCGGCAACTGCACAAGCCCATGAACGTCTTGATGCCTGCGCGCGGCGCGTCAACCTCGCGGATCGGAAAAGTTACGGTCAATTTCTGCAGGCGCAATCCGGGCCAGTGCTGGCGCTCGAAACTGCATTACAGGATTTCGGCGTCGCTCGCCTGCTGCCCGATTGGCCGCTGCGCAGCCGCGCCGCCGCACTGCGCCACGATCTCGACTATCTTCGTCTGCATACGGAATCATCTGCGCCCATTCGCCTGACGTCCGCAGCACAGGCATTCGGGACGCTTTACGTGCTGGAAGGTTCGAGATTGGGAGCCCGGGTCCTTCTGCAACAAATCCTTGCCGCGGCTCCCGCGCTCAGGCCCGCAACCAGGTTCCTGAGCCACGGCAGCGAGCACCGGTTTTGGACCACATTCGTGCAAGTACTGGAAGCCAAAGTCGGCGCTAACGATCTTGCTGAATGCATCTACGGTGCGCAGCAGGCGTTCGCCCTGTTCGAAGCGGCATTCATGCAAATATTTGGCGCGGCAGCCTGGTTTCGAGGATGCCACACCGGTGGGCTGTTCTAGAAATCGGGCCGCTTCGCCTGCGGAATCGGGACGGCTTCGTTCTCATAGTTGAAATGGGGAACGTCATTGTTCTCGGCGCAAATCGTTTCGTCCCAATTGCCCTGGAATTCCCTACGATAGATCTGAATGCCGGACCAGACAGTGTTAAACGCGCCGGGGTCGTCGACGGTGATTGAAACCTCGAGCGTCTTGCTGCCTGCGGTCGGCTTGAAGCGCGGCGCGTCTTCGGCTGTTGTCGCCGAGGGATGATCATTGCCTCCCTCGCTTAGCTTGAAGCGTTCTACGACATGCAATCGCGTGGTGTGGGGCGTGAGGTAATTATCGATATAAGTCCTGTCGTTCATGCCGATCGTATCGACAACCAGCGTATCGCCATTCTCGTAATGACCGACCGACTCGCCGTACCAGCTTGGCTTCGGATGGGCCGAATGTGGCACGTTGAGATAGACGTGCCGCACCTGATTGTCGCCTTCGTTGATCATCAGGACTTTTGTGGGAGTCTGAAGGAAATAGACCGGCCGCAGCAGCGTAAAGACTTCAAACCCAGGAACGCCTGCCGGCCAGCACCGCTCTCGCGCATTGAACGGAACTGCGCCGGCAAGCACACGGCGATTGTCCGCGGTCAGACGTTCGAGGACCCAGCGCTGCAGAACGGGATTGTTCACATCGGCGACTCTGAATGTCGGCTGACGGCCGCTGGTGTTGCTCTGATACGGATGTGCGGGATCGGAGACCACGGGGCCGGGCCCCGACTGCGGAGGCAGGAGATCATCCCCCACCGAGAACCAGCCATAGCCGGCTCCGCCCAAATCCGGGATTTTCCCGGAATCCTGTGCCGCCGCTATCGCCCCCGACCAAAGCACTAGAATGCAGGCAGCCATGAGGCCACCGGCCGCACGTGGTGTTTCGAACATATTCATAGAAACGAAAGTGGAACTGTCACTCTCCCTTTAGATACAGACCGATTCCCGCGCTTTGACTCAGCGCGTGGGGAGCGGGCAGCGGATGCGTCACGGCGGACCAACGCTAGCCTTGCGCAATTCGGCTGTCAGCCGCCCGGTAAGCCAGGCGAGTGTCATCTGGATGTCGGCGGCGAATGACCACAGCGGATGCCGGAGCGTCAGCGGGCGATTTTTCTCGATGAGGTAATGGGTTGTGAATGCCGGACCATAGCCTGCGATGATGGCCGCCACCACCAGCCAGCCGTTGAACAGCACGAGACTCGCGATCAGCAGCACGATTGCCACGAGTGTTCCGGCAATATGGACATACCGCGTTGAAGGGACTGCATGCTCCTGCAGATAATGCGGCCAGAATGCCCGGTAGCTGGTGATCACACGCGGGTTCGCAGTCGCCATTGCGCCGCCTTTCGATCCTGCGGCCCGATTGTAGAGCGAAATCCCGCGTCATGCTAATGTCCGGCGAGGCGAGTTGCGCGTGCCTAGGAGTGTATCGGGTTGAGGGCGACAGAACTCGCGACAGCATTGACGTGTGATTTCTCTGTTCGCGGCCAAAGATGATGGCCACGACCAGAAACTTCGCGTCACGGCCTGCGTTTCGGTTGAACGCTGCAGGATCGGTTTCAACGGGATGGAGAGTGCAATGCGCGTGAGCATCTGGGCAGGGTTGGCGACAGCGCTGGCGCTCGCAGTAACGCCCGCACAGGCGGCATGGCATGGCTATTTCAACAAGGAAGGCGTTGCATTTTCCTTCTCAGCGCCCGGCGAGTTGAAAGGAGAAAAATCCACCTATCACAGTGCGATTGCCGGCGAACACAACGCCCTTACATTCAAGTCGGTCGAAGACAATGTTGAATTCAAAATCACGGTTGTCGATATCCCCGGCCGTGCAAACGACGAGCCTGCCATTATCAAGGAAGCCTCGGCCACTTATCAGGACAAAGCGAAAGTGCTCCTCGACGAGGATGCACGCATCGAATCCAGCTACGGACGCAAAGTGACGGTGGACCTGCCGAACAATGGCGGACGCTCAATGAGCGCGATCTATTTCAAGGATAATCACCTGATCCAACTCCAGGCGACCGTGCTTCCGGGCGGCGATGATAACTCGGGCTCGCTGAGTCGCTTTGTCGATTCGCTTGCGTTCTATGAGAGTTACACCGCCGACGGCGCAATAGAACTCAAGCTGCCGAATTAGCGCGGGGCAATCTAACGGGCGAGGGCCGGAGCCCTCGCCTGTTGATCAATATTTTTAGTCCTGCGCGACCGCCGCCTTCGGGGCCAGTTCGGTTGAGAACGAGTAGGGCACCAGGATATGCGCTGTATTTGACGTGTCGCCCCACTGGTAATTCTCGACCGGCTGCGGGTTTTTGACGACGACATGCAGCTTGCCCGCCGTGACAAACTTCTCCGCCGGCAGCGCGAAATGCAGCTTCGTTGCGCTGTCCACCACCGTCGGGACTGGCTCACCATTCACCCAGGCGACCGACCGCTTGACGAAATTGATCCCGGTCAGAGTCACATTCGTCTGGCCGGCGCCCTGCAGCACGGTGCGTGGCGCGATTCCGTCAATGCCCGGTGTTGGCGAAATGACGTAGTCAGGCACGGGGCCAAGGCCCGGACCTTTGCGCACATAGGCGACGCCGGGAAATATTCCGTCCTCCTGCCCATTGGGCGCAGTGACGGTCATGTAGGGTTTGGGCATCGTCACCGGTTTCGGCACCAGCTGCTTGAGCGCATTCACGAAGGGAAGGTTGCTGACCGGCGCTCCGTCGTAACTGACGGTGTCATTGGCAAACATCGCACCGCGATACCACGGATGGAATGCGCGATCCACGACATGGCCGTCCTTGATGACGGTATCAATTTTGCGCATGTTCATGATGTCGGCCGACGGATCGGAAGTGACGATATCGATGTCGGCAAGCTTGCCGGGCTCAATCGTGCCAAGATCCTTCAGATGGAAATGCTGGGCGGGCCATTTCGTCGCCGACTGAAGGACTTTCATCGGCGGCACATGCGCGTCTTCCTGGAAGGCCGACATTTCCTGCAGCACACCGAGGCCCGGAGCCGACTGTGAATCGTCCATCGAGGGCAGCGCGTGACCGCCGGCTGCCCGGTGCCGTCTTTACCGCGCGCGCGGGCCATGTGATCGATGATCGTGACCGCGGAAAGCGAGCGGATGAATCGCTCGTGTTCGAGAAAATCGGGTGGATCGACATGAAGATCGAGAATCCATCCGAGCTTCTCCATCACCGGCAGATGCGCGCTCAAATGCTCCGCGCTTCCCGGCCGGTCCTTCATCAGGTGGAATCGCGCGCCGCGCATCCCACCCTCTGCCATGGTGCGCAGCGCCGCTTCGCTGAAACTGGAGTCGATGTTTGCGATGCCCCGCGCCGAATCACCCACAGTCGCAATCGCATTGAGGATGACGCGATTGTCACAGCCATGAGCGGTTGGCGTGACGAAGACCACGCGGCTGAGCCCGGTGATCTTCTGCATATTGTGATAGTGTTCGACGGGCGCCGCCGGAGGCGTGTATCGCCGGTTCTCAGCATAGGGAAACAGATGCGGTGGGCCGAATATATGGGCATGCGTGTCGCAAGCGCCCCTCGGCAGAGTCCAGCCCGGCGTGCGGGTGTTCGGATCAGGCGGCAGGCTTACCGGCACGGAACGCATTGTTGAAACTCCTTCTTGGCAGGCCAGCCGCTGATTGACTCATTCGGAATGGCTTATCGCTTATCCCAATGTTGTCACAAGACCGGGGAAAGCAGCGGGCTAATTATCCCGTGTGCAGCGCAAACCCGGAGCCGCAAATGATTAGAACAAAAGCGCAGTTCTTTGCTGCGTTGTTGCTGATTTTGCCGCTGACGGCGTTGGCCGCTGTGCTGTCTCCGGCCCTTGCGGCAATTGCGGTCAATCTTTCGGTGGGCGTCCCGCCGCCGCCGCTCCTGGTCACGGCGCAACCGCGGATTCCCGGCCCTGGCTATTTGTGGATGCCGGGATACTGGGCATGGAATGGCACGGCCTGGTATTGGGTACCGGGCACCTGGGTTCTTCCCCCGAGGGTGGGGCTATTGTGGACGCCGCCGTGGTGGGGTTTGGTCAATGGTGTCTATGTCTGGCACGCCGGGTATTGGGGCCCGCATGTCGGCTTCTATGGCGGCATCAATTATGGATTTGGTTACTCCGGCCATGGCTATGACGGCGGCTTTTGGAATCACGGACGGTTCTTCTACAACCGCGCGGTCAACAACATCCGCACTGCGCATTTCGCCAATACTTATAACCGGGCTGTCGCGAGTGACCGGACAGTGAACCGCATCAGCTTCAATGGCGGCCGTGGCGGGGTGAATGCGCGCCCAACGCATGCAGAGCAAGCCGCCGCCCACGAAGGCCATGTTGAGCCGACGCTGTTCCAGACCCATCACGTCAATACCGCCCGTTACAGCAAAAATCTTCTCGCCGCCTCCAGTGACGGGCGGCCAAGAGAGCTCCATCCGAATCTCCCGGGCCGACACGTCAACGAGGCCCGCCAGGCTCCGCAAAGACGCGGTGAGCAAAAAGGCGAACGAGGCAGGCGAGAGTAGGGTATGATTTGTCCCCGAGAGTAATGAGGGGACATTCCATGCCGGCGATCACACGACGCGCTTCACTCGCAGGTATCGCCGGAATCGCCGGCCTCGGCGCGCTCGCGTCGTTTGACCGTGGGTCATTCGCTGCAAGCCGGGCATCGTCGTGGACGGTACCTCCCGAAGGCATCGGCAATCGCATCAGGCATGTGTCGTGGAGCGACCAGGGCGGCCGCCCCGATGGCGTACAGATCATGCTGAATCGCCAGCACCTGTATATCGGGCACGTGTTTTCCGACGGATTCTCGGTGCTCGACGCGTCCGATCCGCGCAATATCAAGCCGGCGAAATATGTGCTGACCGCACCCAATACGGCCACGCAGCATCTGCAGGTCGCGAACGATCTTCTGCTCGTCGCCGAGGGCGCCAATGTCATGGCGATGGAATCATATGTCGATGCGCGCTCCTATTTTGAGAGCACGCTCGCCGATTCGATCAAAAAGAAGGTGCCGTTTCGCGCCGGTCTGTCGATCTTCGACATCAAAACCGATCCAGCCAACCCGCGCGAGATCGCCTTCCTTCCAATTCCGGGCTTCGGCATCAACCGGCTGTGGTGGACGGGCGGACGCTATGCCTATCTTGCCGCCCATTTCGACGGTTTCACCGACCATATTCTCGCAATTGTCGACCTTCAGAACATCACCAAACCGGAATTGATTGCAAAAGCCTGGCTGCCGGGCATGAACCGCGCCGCGAATGAACCCAACACCACGCCGAAGGGAAAACGCGTCGCGCTGCATCACATGATTGTCGCTGGCAATCGCGGCTATGGCGCATGGCGCGATGGCGGCTTCACCATTCACGATGTCGGTGATCCTCGCAATCCAAAACTGCTGTCTCACATCAACTGGTCGCCACCTTATCCCGGCGGCACGCACACACCGCTCCCGCTGCCCGGACGGAAGCTCGCGATCGTTGCCGAAGAATCGAACGCCGAGAATTGCGAGAAGGGCTTGTTCTACACCTGGGTCGTGGATGTGCGGGAGGATGCGAATCCAGTGTCACTCGCGACGCTGCCCACGCCGAAGGACCGCGATTATTGCGCCATCGGCAATTTTGGCCCGCATAATCTGCACGAAAACCGGCCGGGCTCATTCCAGAGCGAAGAAACGATCTTCGCCACCTATCACAATGCGGGCGTGCGCGTGTTCGACATCAGGAATCAATTCGCGCCGAAGGAGATCGCTTTTTGGGTGCCGCCCGCGCCGAAGAAACTCATGGACACCCATAGCGGCATTGCTCTCGCCCCGCAGACTTGTGACGTCTATGTCCGCCCCGACGGGCTGATGTATGTCAGCGACTGGAACGCCGGTCTCCACGTCCTGCAATATGACGGTTAGCGACCGCGATTGCTCACTTTGACTCATTGCGGCCGAGCGCGTATTTGCGCATGGCGTCGGCAATGGCGCGGCTGGTCTCGTCCCCGCGTTGTTCCAGACCTTCGATGGCGCCGGCAATGTCGGCTTGGGATTTGTTCTGGGAAAGTTTGACCTTGCCTTCGAGCGAGACAAACTTGACCTCAAAACCGGCAATCGCCTTGAGCAGTCCGGTGATCTGTTCCAGATTCAATTTCTCCGGCGACCATGGATTGTCGGGCGCGGCATATGCTTCGTGCTGCGCCGCGAGGGCCGAAAGCTGCTCACGCAGCTCGTCGGGAGTCAGCCGTCTCACACGCCCCACGCCCTCTGCCGCAATGTAATTCCACGTCGGCACCTGCGGGCTTTTGTACCAGCTGGGCGAGATATAGCCGTGCGGGCCCATAACACTGATCTTTACCGGCTGCCCATCTTCGAGCGCAGCCATGGGATTGGCGCGCGCAAGATGGAATTGCACGCGGCCGTGATGCGAATCCGGGATGAACCGAGTGGGCGCATAGGCAAGATGAATCTCGCCCCCGATCACTCCCGCAATAACGGCAAAGGAATGCGCCCGGACGAGCTCGTGCAGGACGTCGCGGTCCGAAAGTTGAAACGCAACCGGATTGTACATGATGCCTGGTGCAGTGATGCTGCTTCTGGACGGCCGCCGTCAAAAATCGGGCTTCTGCGCCCTCGGCAAACCGATCCACTCGTTCTTGTAATGCTCCATCGGATTGTCGGCGCAGACCGATTCCTCCCATTCCGTTTTCACGCGGCGGTACGTGACGCGGGCGGTCAACGGCGCTGTAAACACGTCCGGGTCTTCCATGGTCACGTCGAGCTCCAATCCTTTCAGATTGCGATCCGGATCGTAACCGGCATTGCGGCCACCGCCATTGCGTCCGCCGCCACCGACCGTGCCTTCGCTCATCTCATAGCCATGCTGCTGCGCATATGCGCGCGCACCGTCAATCACCGTGTAGCGTTCGATCGTGTGCATTTTTGCGCTCGTCGGCGTGCCAAAGCGATCGACCGATGAATAGGCATCCGGCTTGATGCCGACAGTATCGACCACCAGCGTGTTGCCTTCCCAATGGCCAACCGAATCGCCCATATGCGACGGGACCACATTCGCCGGATGCGTGCTGTTCATGCGGATGTAGCGCGCATTGTCATCGCCGCCATACAGGATCGTTATGTCGCCGTTTTTCCCTTGCAGCATCACGAGGCCGAGCTGCATTGCGAAGGTCATTGGTGGCGCCGGCTGACGGCACTGATCTTGCGAATTGGGAAATCCCTTTCCGGCGGCAGCGAGGTCGCCCTTCTGCTTCACCACCGCCGCCGCTTGCGGCGTGAGAATCGGATTGCGGTAATCGCCAACCAGACGCCCCGCATTTGCTGTCCCATCCGGACGGCGGCTCAAATTCTTCAGCGGCTGCGGTCCCGACGGCATGCCTTCGAAATTGAACGCGTTCTTGCCCCAGCGCAGATTGAACATTCCTGCGCCTTCATCCGCCGCCAATGCCGGCAAGATGAAGACTGCCGCGGTGACAATGCCCAAACACATAGCGTGGCGACTCATCGAATACCTCCCCATTGCATCGATAACCGGCGTTGCCGCTGGCGCCACTTATAGCAGAATTCGCACCGTATTTCGCGCGCCAGGGCAGGCGCTTTCGGGGTGTGACCCTGCTAAAATGGCTGAAAGTCAGGCGCTCTGACCACAATTGGGGAGATACAAATGAGAAGCAAAGTCCTGTGGGCGATTGGATTTACCATTTCGCTCATGCTCGGAATGCCGGCGGCCAATGCGGCTGAGCTGAAGGTCTTTGTCGGCGGCGCAATGACCGAGACAGTCGAGAAAATCGGCGCCGAGTTCGCAAAGGCGAGCGGCAACAAGCTCGAATACGTGTCTGACACGACTGGGTCACTGCAGAAGCGGCTTCAGGCCGGCGAAAAAGCCGACGTCGTGGTCGTCACCGCCGCAGGTCTGGATGCATTGCAGAAAGAAAACCGCATCGCGCCCGGAACCCGCACGACGCTGGTGCGCGCATTAATCGGCGTTGCGATGCAGCCGAACGGCACTGCCCCCGATTTGTCGTCGCCGGACAGCTTCAAGGCATCTCTGCTGAAGGCGCGGTCGGTCGCTTATGTGAGCCCGGCGGCGGGCGGCACGTCAGGCACTTTTTTTGAAAACCTGCTGAAGCGCATGGGCATCTACGATCAGATGAAGAGCAAGATTGTCTATCGCAATCAGGGCTCAGAAGTGGCTGACGCAGTGGCAAAGCGCGATGCCGAAATCGGCATCAGTTTCATCGCGGAATTGGCCCCGAACAAGGGCGTCAAAATCGCCGGCCCATTGCCCGACGCGATCCAGAGCCCGACCGATTATGTGGCGGGCGTGACCACGGTGAGCGCCAATCCTGACGCTGCGCGGGCTTTCATCCGGGCAATGACGAGGGCGTCGGGTGGTGCGGTGTTCAAAGCGGCCGGTCTGACAGTTCTTCCCGCAGGGCATTGAGGAACACGATGACAAGAGCTTTTTCAACGATTGGTTTTTGTGCTGCGGCGGCCATGTTTTTTGTGGCGGCGGGTGTGGCTGAGGCGAAGACCTATGAGCTGCACCCATCAGCCACGACCGTGCATCGCAGCTTTTTCGATGCAGCGCTGAAGCCGGTGGTGACGATTGATTCCGGCGACATCGTGCGGCTTTGGACGGCGACCGGCAATCCGCGCTATTTCGAGAGTCTCGGCGTGCCGAAGGAAAAAATTCCGCCGGAACTCTATGCCGCGTTTGACGGTGTCCCAGGCGCAAATCGCGAAGACCATACGCTGGACGGCCCGATTGCGGTCAGGGGCGCCGAACCCGGCGACACGGTGGAAATCCGCGTCCGTGCCATTGATCTGTGGCTGCCGATTGCCGGCATGGGGATTCGCGCGGGCCGCGGCTCCTTGCCGGAAGACTTTCCCTATTCGCGCGATCGCGTGTTCTTTTTCGATCCGGCAAAGAAACAGATCGAATTCGCGCCGGGCGTGGTGGTGCCGACAAAGCCGTTCTGGGGCGTGATCGCGGTCGCGCCGCCCCCGTCCATGGGCCGTGTGCCGAGCGGACCGCCGGGAGTGTTTGGGGGCAATATGGACAATCACGATCTGCAGCCGGGCACCAGCCTGTTTCTGCCGGTGCATGCGCCGGGCGCGCTGATCTCAATCGGCGACGGTCATGCCGTGCAAGGTGATGGCGAAGTCGGAATGTCGGCAGTCGAGACCTCGCTAAAAGGCGAGATCCAGGTGGTGCTGCACAAGGGCATGCACACCAACTGGCCGCGCGCCGAAACGCCGACGCATTACATGACCATCGGACTGGATCCGGACCTGAATCAGGCGGCGAAGATCGCCACGCGCGAGATGCTGAATTTCATCGTCGAGAACAAGCATATGAAGCGCGACGACGCGCTGATGCTGATGAGCGCGGCGATGGATCTGCATGTGACCGAGATCGTGGACGGCACGAAGGGCGTGCATGCGATGCTGCCGAAATCCATATTCCGGCAGTAAACGTCGGACGCGCTGGAGCACGGTAATAAATCCGCCTCCCCCTGGCGGGGTTGGAGCCGTCGCGCGGCAGCGGAGCTGACGCGCAGGCGGAAATGCGATTTTTTAGTTCAGAAAATTCGCGGGTGGGGGGATTTGCAGGAAATTACCCCCACCCGAAAAATGCTCCGCATTTTTCGACCTCCACAAGGTGGAGGTTGAATAATTGGTTCGACTTCAAGGCGTTCCGCTCTACGGCAAATGCGAGCGGTCCACCGCCGCGCCGCGCAGGTAGACCGAATCGATGCGGCGCGTGTTCTTGATATCGTCCAGCGGATTGGCATCGAGCACGATGAAATCGGCACTCTTGCCGGGCTCCAGCGTGCCCGATGCATTGATCCGGAGAAATTCCGCAGCGTTCTTCGTTGAAGCGACAATCACCTGGGCTGGAGTCATCCCGGCGGCGACCATGTCCTCCATTTCGACATGCGGCGCCCACGGCGTATTGCCATCGGTGCCGAGCACGATTTTCACACTGGCCGCATTCAGCTTCGCAAGATTACGCGCCTGAATGCCGTAAAAGGCCTGGGCCTTGGGATCGTCTTTGTTCTCCGCTTCCGCCTTTTGATAATCGGCAGGCGACAGGCTGGCTCTCAGCCATGTCAAATCGGTTTTGACGCCGCGCGGCGGCAGATTGGGATTGACGACAAGGAACGGGCGCTGGCGAACCAGCGCAATGTATTCATCATCCACATCGCGATCGCGCACGCTGTGCGCAAACGCATCAACCCCCGCCTTCAGCAGGCCCTTCGCATCTTCCAGCGTGAAGATGTGAGCCGTAACGCGGAGGCCGTTCTTGTGCGCTTCGTCGATAATCGCGCCGTACATCTGCGGTGTCAGCTTCTGATATTTGTGGTCGCGGTCGTCGACCCAGATTTTCACAATGTCGACTTTCTGGGCCGTGAGTTCGCGCACGGCGGCGCGGCCTTCGGCCTCCGTGTTGATCCAGAACGGCGTGTCGTCACGGCCCGGTTCCGGGCGCGTGATGCCGCGGCCGGCGGCGCGGAAGCGCGCGGCGCCCGGAATGTTCTCAGAACGGATGGACAGCACGTCAAATTTGTTCGTGCCCATGCTGTTCACCGCAGAGACGCCGAAATAGGCGCGTTGCTTCAGGTCCCGAATGATGGCATCGCGAGTCTGGCTGATATGAATATGCGTGTCGATCAGCATCGGCATCACGGTCTTGCCGGCGAGGTTGACGCGCATTGCTCCGCTTGGCACCTGCACCGCCGCCGCAGGACCCGCCTGCATGATGCGGTCGCCGGTGACGACCAGGGCGCCGTTTTCGATCACCCGCCCATCTCCAACGATGATTCGCGCGCCTTCGAAGGCGGTCACCTGGGCATTGGCGGGTGCGCCGAACGTCAATGCCGCAATTGCAATCAGAGCAAGCGTCGTAAGCCGCCGCATGATTTCCCTCCCCATTCATCCGATCCTGAATCTAATGCATAATGTGGTTACCCGACATCGTGTCCTTATTTGGCAATGGTCGGGTTCACCCAGCCCGGCTGCAGGATGTTCTGCGACGGCCGGAAGCTCAGATAGTCGACGTGATCCGGAATGTCGGCCCATCCGTGCACCACGCCCGGCGGGATGATGATCACATCGCCCACCTTCACCGCGACTTTCTTGACGCCATAGGCCATCCCGCCGCAGGTCGGCCCGTTCGGTCCGCCGGCCGGGTCCTGGTTGTTGTGCCGCCCGTTGACGATGTAGCCATCGGTAAACATCGTTCCACCGCCGGAGGTGATGATATAGCCCTCGGCCTGGAAGTCGTGGGTGATGCCCCCCGGTGTTCCACCCGGAGGAAGGCTTGCCATCATCCGCCCGCAGGGTTGGGCCTGCGCCGCCGCGCCGCCCGCAGCTGCCGGGCGCGGCGGGGTTCTCGTCGAGGCGCGATGAATGATTCCGAGCGCAAAATTCTCATAGCCGATACCGACAACCTTCGCGTTTTCGTCACGGGTGCTCTGCGATTGTTCCGTGGCACTGACTTTGTCGATGTCTTGCTTCATAATGTAGGTGGCGGTTGTTGGTCCCGTTGTTCCGGCAGCGAATGCTGCGAGCGGGCTCAAAACAGAGGCTATTCCCAGAACGTTCACCGCTATATTTCTCATGATATTCCTCCTTGACGGTTCAATTTCAAAATGTGCACCGGATCAGAAATCCGGCGTATCGCTCTTGGGTATCGGCACAGTCTCGTTCCCAAAATAGGAGAATGGATTCTCGGCGCACCGCATTTCCACCAACGGTCCGGCGGGCATTGCGCCTGAAACTGGACTTAAGGGCAGCGTGTTCTCGGCCCGTCCCGGCTCGACGCGGCGGAATCGCAGTATCCCGTCCCACGCCATGGTGAAGGCGCCGGGATCCTCGACATGCGCCCGCACTTCCATCCCGTTGCCGCCATCGGTTAGGCGGAAGTGCTCGATGATGTGCAGTTGCTCTGTGTGCGGTGTATCGAATCTGTCGGCGGGCGCTTTCGTCGCGATACCGATCGTGTCCACGACAAGTTCGCCGCCGTCGTAATGTCCAATCGATTCACCACTCCAGGAAGGTTTCACATTGGCCGAATGATGGTCCGTCAAATAGATCTGGCGGTACTGACCGTCATGCTGCTCGACGATCACGACCCGGTCCGGACCCTGAATGAAGAAATAGGGTTGAATATTGCGTTGCAGGAACGCGGCGCCGCCCATCGGCCAGCAGCCTGCACCAAGGCTCAGTGCTTTCCCGGCGATCGCCGAGTCATTCCGCTTGCGAAGTTCTTCGCGCGTCCAGGGCTGGAGGATGGGATTGCTCAAATCCGCGACCGGCATCGTGGGCTGGCGGCCGCTTCTGCGGAATTCATCGTTGCTGATCAGCGGATGAGCCGGGTCCTGCAGGATTGCGCCGGCGCCTGTGGGCGGCGCTTCATAACCGCGGTTTGCCAGAATCCATCCCACCTGCGGGTTCGGCGCAAATTCAGGTATGGATGACGGAGCAGCCTGCGCTGCCGACGAAATGATGAGTGCGGTGATGCCGAGTATCGATCGTGACGCGAACGACATCGGTTCCTCCCGGGATCCACGCGTCGCTTGACGAAGTTACCACAGCGCTGTGTTGATCGCCACGGAGAGGTAGAATCGGCAAAACGAAGCCTCAAAAATCCGGTTTCTCAGCCACCGGAATCCCTGCGTCGCCGTAATAGGCATTGGGATTCTCGGCGCAGATCGCTTCGGCCCATCCGCCCTGGGCACGCCGGTAAGTCACGAGCCCTGTCCATGGCATCGTGAACATCACCGGGTCTTCGACCGTGACTTCGACCTGAAGTCCTTTCTTCCCCGTGTCCGGGTCGATATCGCCCCGTGCCGACGCATTGGTCGGCACACCTGGAGGGAAATAGGTCCTTTCGTGTTTCCTTTCCGTTTCGCTGGACGTCTTTCCGTCAACCAGCCGGTAGCGTTCGATCACATGGAGAGCCGGGCTGAACGGCGTTCCGTAATTATCCACCATCGCAAGTGGTCCGACTCTCTGGCCGATCGTGTCGATCACCAAAACATCGCCTTCGTAATGACCGACCGAGTCCCCTTGCCATGACGCATTCACATGTGCCGGGTGAGGCACATTCATCCGCACATGGCGAACCAGGTGACCGCTCATATAGAGCAGCACCAGTTCGTTCTTCTGCTGCACAATCTCCAACCCGATTTCGACAGCCAATATGTAGGGTGTGGGCTCAGGCCGGCATTGCGCATGTGGGTTCGGCGCGAGACTGCCGCTCATCGCCATTTCGCCGCGTCGTTTCACGACTGCGGCGGCTTCGGGCTTGAGGATCGGATTCATGTAATCGCCGGCCCAGCGATAGTCGTCCATCGTCCCGGCAGGCGTCTGCGCCAGATTGATAATCGGGCCCGGCCCAGACGCTGGCTGTTCGAAATGGAGCCAGCGCCCCCAGATTCCGGAAAAATCCGGCGTGCTTGCGGGTTGTGCCGCTGCCGCCACGGGCAGGGTGGCGAGAACCGCTACGGCCCGCGTAATCCTCATGTAACGATCAGCACTCGGACGATTGCCTGCCATCGAGCCCCTGCCGAACGCCTGGATGTTGCTTACAATGCCGCGCTACGCCAAACGGTGCAACGGCAACGGAATACATTACTCCATGCCGAGATTGTGCCGGTCGATCAGCTCGCGATGCGTCAGCCCGGCATGCAACATCAGCATGATGAGCCGGGCGTCCAGCCCGTACCCGCTCTCGATTGCTGCATTCAGCCGTTCCTCCACGGCCTCAATGCGGCTGGAATCGTGTTTTTCGCCATAGGCTTTCGGGCCGAGCACGCAATAGCCCAGCAGGTCGGCGGCGCCGGCCAACGCGCTCGCGTCGGGCCGCGTGCCGCCATTGGCTTCCTTCAACTGCTTCAGAGTGGTGATCTTCACCGCGTCAGGTATGCTGCGTGGATGGACGCCGGCCCTGCGAAGTGCGTCGTCGAGATTCTGCCTCTCCTGTGAGCGGCCGAATATTCCGAACATTGGGATTGAACCGTGGTCAGCTGCCGGCTGCGGGCCAGGAATTCGAAAATCGCCGCTGCGATCTTGCCCGGGCTTTCGCAGCCTCTGTCACGCGGTCGCGAGGTTGAGCGTCTGACTTCAGCGACGCAAGCAGCCGGTCTGCCACTTTTGCGACATCGTCGACAGCTTGGTGGAAGGCCGCCTCATTCGCCTTTGACGGAGTGTTGAATCCGCTCAATTTGCGCACGAATTGCAGCGCAGATGCCCTGATTTCCTCCTCCGTTGCCGGGGGATCAAAGTTGAAGAGCGTTCGGATGTTTCTGCACATTGGAATCGTTCCGCGCCTGAAGCTGCTGCTGACGCTAGTACAAGATGACTGGCGCGCGCGATTACAAGCCCGTGCGCGCGCAAACCATCGCGAGCGCGCAGAAACTGCGCACTCGCGATGTGTCAGAAGTCGTCTTCTTACTTGAACGAGATCAGATCCGTGCGGCTGAGTGTGACGGATCCCGGCTTCAAAGGCTGATTCCTCAGATTGGCGGATCCGCTGTTCAACACATTGAAGAAGCCGATGGTCTGTTCGTAGTCGCTGGTCGCCGCTGTGGTGTCGATCGGGACGACCACCGTGTAGCCATGCGCCATCGCTCCAACCGACGTGTAGGTGATCGAGCCGCTGATCTTCCAGCCGACCGCAACAATGGTCTTGATACCTTTCGCCTTCAGTTCCTTGTCGAGGTCGGTTCCGTAAAACCGGTCCTGAGCCGTGTTGGTGACCCTGATGTCGCCCGGCTTTGGCGCAACTTCGGGCAGCCACATGGTCTGGTTCTGTGCGCGCGTGCCATATGCGACCGTCACACCCGCCTCGCGCGCTTTCGCGAGGAACGGCGTCACCGCCGGCAGCATGCCGTTCTTGCATTTCGGCTGGTTGTTGCAGATGTCCGAGACGTAATCGAGCACCATGACCGCGGTGGTCTTCGGATCCAGCGTCACGGGTGCGGGATCGGGCATTGCCGGCATCTGCAGCGTGATCATCTTGCCGGCCGGCGCATCGCGTGCCTCGGTTGCACCGCACAGCCCGAGCACCAGACCGCTGCTCAGGAGAACAGTACGAATGACCTTCATGTTGAAATCTCCCTTGGTTGTTATACCGCTCCGTTCAGATCCTGCCCGACAACCGGCAGCGAGCGCAGACGTCTGCCGGTGGCGGCGAAGATTGCATTGGTGACCGCCGGCTGAATCACAGTCGCACCGGGCTCGCCGACGCCGCCCCAGCGCTTGCCGGGAGTCGGTGAAATATACACTTCCGTTTTCGGCGCATCCTTGAACCGCACCACCGGATACGTGTCGAAATTGCCCTGCTCGACGCGGCCGTCCTTGATCGTGATGTTGCCGAACAAAACCGCCGACAGGCCGTAGATCATGCCGCCTTCGAGTTGCGTCTCGACGCCACGCGGATTGACCACGGTGCCGCAGTCGCAGGCGATGACCACGCGATCGGCCTTCACCTGACCGCCTTTCACCGTCACTTCGACGATCATGCCGACAATCGAGTCATAGGCCTCGGTGATCGCAATGCCGCGTCCACGTCCGCGCGGCAACGGTGAGCCCCAGTCGCCCTTCTCGACCAGCACATCGAGCACCTGCTGAAAATCCGGACGATGCGCCAACAACTCGCGGCGAAGCTGCACCGGATCCTTGCTGGCCGCGTGCGCCATTTCGTCGATGAAGCTTTCCATGAAGAAGGCATTCTGCGAGTGCCCCGGCGCGCGCCACGGGCCCAGCGGCACATGCGTGTTCTTCAGCATCGAGATTACGCGATAATTGGGAAGCTGATAGGCCGTGTTGATCAGGCCCTGCAGCGTCTGCGGATCAATGCCGTCCTTTACGCCGGCAGGATTTGCCGCGCCCGCGGAATTGCGCATTTCGAGCGCAACGGCCGTTCCATCGGCGGCAAACCCGGCCTTGAAACGGATGGCGGCCTGCGTGCGATAGCGGCCCTGGCGGATTTCCTCTTCGCGCGTCCACACCAGTTTCACCGGCTTGCCGACGGCTTTTGAAATCGCCACGGCCTCTGCAACTTCGTCCGGCCCCAGACGCCGGCCGAACCCGCCGCCCGAGAAGGTATTATGGACATAGACATTCTCGGGCTTCATCCCCGAAGCCTGCGCGGCGAATGCCAGCGCGAGATCGGCATTTTGCGTGCCCACCCAGACATCGACGCGATCGGCCTGCACATGCGCGATTGCATTCAGCGGTTCCATCGGCGCATGCGCGATGATCGGCACGTCGTAAGTCGCCTCGATGGTTTTTGCGGCCTTCGCCAGCGCGGCATCGACATTGCCATCGTGACGCGCCACTTCGCCCTTTTGATCAAGCGCATCGAGATAGCCCTTGCGGAACTGGGCGCTGTTGGTCGTGCCGGCGGCGCCGACTTCCCACTCGATCGGCAGCGCTTTGAGAGCCGCTTGCGCGCGATACGTCCGGTCGGCCACCACCGCGACCGCATCTTTCAGTTTGACCACCTGAATGATTCCGCGGCGCGATGCGATTTTGCTTTCGTCGGCGGATTTCAGCGTGCCGCCGAACACCGGACATTTCATGACCGCAGCGCGCACCATGCCCGGCACTTCGAGATCGATGCCGTATTTGGCCGAACCATTGATTTTGAGCGGCACATCCAGCCGCGCCAACCGCCGGCCGATGAATTTGTACTGATCCGGCCGCTTCAGAGCCGGCTCTTTATCCAGTTTGATCGCGGCCGCTTCCGCTGCCAGTTCGCCAAAACGCAAACTGCGTCCACTCGGCTTGTGCGTGATCCGGCTCATCGCCGCTTCGCATTCCGCCGTGGGCACGTTCCACCGTTTCGCCGCCGCCGCGATCAGGCGTTCGCGCGCGCTGGCCCCGGCCTGCTGCACAATCACGCCGGTCTCACGCACCGCGCGGCTGCCGCCGGTCGAAAGACTGCCGTAAACCTTGTTTTCGCGGACGTTGCGATTGGCCGAAGCATATTCCGGCTTCACGAAAGCCCAGTCGCATTCGAGTTCTTCGGTGAGAATCTGGGGCAGGGCGGTGAAGCTCCCTTGCCCCATTTCGGCGCGACCATAGCGAATGATCACGGTGTCGTCGGGCTGGATCACCACCCAGGCATTGATCTCGCCGGGATAATGCGTCGTGTCATCATTCCACGGCCGCACGCTGAGACTGGCCGCCTCGGCCGAAGTGGTGCCGACGCCGAGCGCGAAGCCACCGGCTGCCGTCAGTGTGCTGACAACGAATTGGCGGCGGGAGAGAGTTACGTTGATGGTCATGGCTTCCTCTCTCTCACGCGCGCATCAAGGCGGCTGCGCGATGCACCGCACGGCGGAGCCGCTCATAGGTGCCGCAACGGCAGATATTGGTGAGGTTGGCGTCGATATCGGCGTCACTCGGATTGGGATTGCTCTTCAGGAACGCCACCGTCGCCATGATCTGCCCGGACTGGCAATAGCCGCATTGCGGGACCTGTTCGGTCAGCCACACCTGCTGCACCGGATGCGTGCTGTTGGGCGACAGACCCTCGATCGTCGTGATCTGCTTTCCGGCAACCGTCTTGACCGGCACCGAGCAGGAACGCACGGCCTGGCCGTTGATATGCACCGTGCAGGCGCCGCACTCGGCGATGCCGCAGCCGAATTTCGTTCCGGTCAGCCCGATCTCTTCCCGCAAGACCCATAGCAGCGGAGTTTCGTCCTCCACGTCGACCTGGTGCGAGGTCCCGTTGACGATGATGTTGACCAAGGCGTGCTCCCTCCGGCTTACCCGCGTTGCAGCGGCCGATGCAAACCGGCCTACCCCAAACTAGCACGCCATGATCCGCGTCAGAAGTCCGGTCTGTCGGCGTGCCGAATAGGTGGGCCATCGCTTCCGAAATAGGAAAACGGGTTTTCGCCGCAGCTCTTTTCCAGAAGTGGGCCTGCTTCCGTCGCCCCCGAATTGACGCCCGGCGGGAACACACGTTCCGCGCGTCCGGGTTCAACGCGCTGGTAAACCATCCGCCCGTTCCACGGAACGGTGAAGGCGCCGGGGTCCTCGACATGGACGCGCACCTCCAGCCGATTGCCTCCGGATGTCAGACGGAAACGTTCGATCAGGTGGAGTTGGTCCGTATGCGGCGTAAAGAACTTGTCGATCGGAGCTGTTGCCGCGATTCCAATCGTGTCGACGACCAGTTCGTCGCCTTCGTAATGGCCAATCGATTCGCCGCTCCAGGACGGCTTCAGGTTCCGTGAATGGCTGGTGTTAAGATAGATGTGCCGGAATTGATGATCGTCCTGAAGGATGATCACCACCCTGTCCGGCGCCTGAACAAAGAAGTAGGGCTGGACATTCGATCGGATGAGGAATGCCGCGCCCCCGGCCGGTCCGCAGTCGATTCCAAGAGTTGGGGCTTTGCCCGCCACTACGAGTTCATTGCGTTTGTTCAGCGCGTCACGTGTCGAGGGCTGAAGTATCGCGCTGCTGACATCGGCAAAGGGCATCGTCGGTTGGCGGCCGGTTCTGCGGAATTCGTCATTGCCGACATAGGGGTGCGCCGGATCCTGCCGGATCGGCCCAGCGCCTGATTCCGGCGGCAGATATCCGTTGGAAGTCACAACCCAACTGACAGCCGGATTAGGTCCGAATTCCGGCGCCGGCGCGGCCAGCGCCTGCGTGCTCGTGGTAACGGCTGACGCCGCGAGGGCGAATAACAAATGCGATGCGAAGGACATCCGCTCTTCCAATCGATTCAGGCGCCGGGCGACGGCGCGTGCGTGCTACTCTGCCATCCTTTCAGCAGCACGCAAACTGCGCAGAGGAGATTGCTATGACAGCGGCAGAGACTTCGGGGCGGGTTGCGGTGATCACGGGTGGCTTTGGCGCGCTCGGGCAGGTCGTCGCCAAAGCCGCACTTGAGCAAGGACTCAATCTTGCAGTGCTTGGCCACACGGCCGAACCTCCTGCCGGCATAGAAGCTGCGCTGGGGCCGAATGCATTGCTCCTCGGGGGCGTCGACCTCGCGGACGAAGCCGCTGCGGCCAAAGCCATGAATGCCGTGACTTCACGTTTCGGACGTATCGACGCGCTGTTGAACATCGCGGGTGGATTTCGCTGGATCAAAATCGGGGACAGCCATTCGGCCGATCTCGAAGCCCTGTTTCGGATGAATGTGCAGACTGCTGTGAATGCCATACGCGCGGCGCTCCCGGCCCTCAAAAAATCTCCCGCCGGCCGCATCATCAATGTTGGAGCTCTGGCCGCGGAAAGAGCAAGTGCCGGCATGGGGCCCTATGCAGCGTCGAAGGCCGCCGTGCTGCGTCTGACCGAGGCGCTCGCCGAAGAGCTCAAGGAAACGGCCGTCACCGTCAACGCAGTGCTGCCATCGATCATCGACACCGCGCAGAATCGCGCCGACATGCCGAAAGCAGATTTCACCCGCTGGGTTGCGCCGGGTGATCTGGCTGAGGTGATGTTGTTCCTCGCCTCGGAAAAAGCCAAAGCGATCACCAGCGCCGCTGTCGCCGTGCGCGGCCGGATTTGGTGACAAATTTGTGCCGGTCCATGGGGGCCGATCGCTCGTAAGTCGGTTGTAAGCGGCAGGTGATATCGCTGCGCATCGCAACTACTGAAGTACAGCGAACGAGTCCGGTTTGCGTAGCGTATTCTCAATGCGAAAGCGGGCCGCCTATTTGCGGCAGCAGGCCGATGAATTCCGCCGATTGGCCAAGGCCGGCCATGATGAAAAAGTTACAGGCGAACTCGTTGAGCTGGCCGAACGCTGCGAAAAAATTGCCGCGACAATCGAACAGAATCTTCCGATTCATCTGGGAAACTGAATCAGAAATCTGGTCTGTCCGCGTGCGGAACAGGCGGGCTATCCTTGCCGAAATAGGAAAACGGATTTTCGGCGCAGCTTCTTTCGACCAGCGGACCCGCGACAGTCGCGCCCGAATTCAGCCCCGGCGGCAATTTGCGTTCCGCGCGCCCTGGCTCCACGCGCAGATAGGAAAGTTTCGCATCCCATGGAGTGGTGAAGGCGCCCGGGTCTTCGACATGCACGCGCACGTCCAGCCGGTTTCCGCCCGGTTCTAACCGGAACCGCTCGATCATGTGCATTTTGTCTGTGTGCGGAGTGAAGAAGCGGTCGACCGGCGCCGGCAAAATGCCGATCGTGTCGACCACCAGTTCATCGCCTTCATAATGGCCAATCGATTCGCCGCTCCATGACGGCTTCACGTTGTTGGAATGCGCGGCGGTCAGGTAAATGTGGCGGAACTGATGATCGTCCTGATTGATGATGATCACCCTGTCCGCTCCTTGAACGAAATAATAGGGCTGATTGGGCGTGCGGATGAGAAATGCGACGCCGCCAATCGGACCGCAATCGATGCCCATGCTGGGTGCTTTCCCCGCCACCACAAGTTCGTTGCGCTTTTGCAGCGCCTCGCGCGCCCACGGCTGAAGAATCGGATTGCTCAGGTCGGCGAGCGCCATGGTCGGCTGGCGTCCGGTTCTGCGGAATTCATCGTTTCCGACGCCAGGATGCTTTGGGTCCGCAACGATCGGTCCCGGGCCGGCGCCGGTTGGCTGATATCCATTCGGGCTTAGTAGCCAGCTGACGCCGGGATTGGGCCCGAAATCCGCCGCCGGCGCGGCGAACGCCTGTGCGGTTGCCACAACAGATGAAAGCGCAAGCACAAATATGCAATTCGACGCGAAGGACATGCACTCCTCCAGTCTTTCGGGCCGGGCGCCCGGCAGCACCGCGACTATGCCACAAATGCTCCCGCTTAATCAGTGCACGTGAGCAGCGGCGGGAATTGGGCCGCTGCGCCGCACCACCACGGCGGGCCCGGCCGATACCGGTTCGCCGGTGACAACGATCTGCCCGATCATCGACGGATGCGGAGAGCAGTTGAAATTATACGTGCCCGGACGGTTGAACGTCACCGAAGCCGATTGCCCGGTTTTCAGCATCCCCGTGTCCCAGCCGCCCTGATCGGAAGATGACGCATTGTGCGTTTCGGTTCCGGTATTGGTGAATGTCACCGCATGTCCTGCCGCGACCGTGATTCGTTGCGGCGCGAAGGCATAATCCACCAGCTTGACTGCGTCGGTGGCTTCAAGCGCGCCATCAAATGCCACCACAGTTTGCGGCGGAGGCGGCGGATCGAAAGGCTTCAGCCGTCCGCCGGGCGATCCAGCCAGCGAGAACGCCCAGATCATGTCGCTGTTGGCGGATGTGGTCTGTATCGCCACTCCGCCGGCGGCAATGGCGACATATTGCTGGCCATCGATCTCATAGGTGATCGCGGGCGCATCAGCGCCTGCCCCGGTCTGCCATTGCCAGAGGAGGTCGCCGGATCTGGCATCATAAGCCTGGAAATTTCCGTCGGGCTGGCCGTGGAAAATCAGGCCCGACGCGGTGGCGAGCGCGCCGCTGCCCTGTCCGATCGAATAGGGCAGCCTTTTCTGCCAGACGATTTTGTTGGTGCGGGAATCGACTGCCGACAATGTCCCGGAATAATGCGCACCGACCGGCGGTCCGACCGATTTTCCCAACTGCCTCAGGATTCGGCTTTGCGGCCGGTCGGCGGCCGTCACGTAAAAGAACCCGGTCTGCGGACTGTAGGCCATCGGCGACCAATTCGTGCCGCCATTGCCGCCCGGAGACATCAGGATCGGCATGTCATAGATGACGCCGAAAATGCATTTCGTGGTCCAGCCGGCGAGCGGCTGCGGGCATTGCGGAATCAGCGCATCGCCTCGTGGGATCGGCTGCGTCGGCGATGTCGCCACACGGCGGTCCTGCTCCACCGGCTTTTCGTCGATACCGATCAGCGGCTTGCCGTTGGTGCGATCGAGGATGTAGATCCACCCGGTCTTGCATGCTTCGGCAATTCCCTTGCGCAAGATCCCGCCATAGACCTGATCGAACAGCACAACCGGACTCGGGCAATCGAAATCCCACAGGTCGTGATGCACGTTCTGGAAATGCCAGGCGTAGCTGCCGTCGAGATGCAAAGCGACGATCGAGGAGCTGTAAAGATTATCGCCCGGCCGTTTTGACCCGAGCCCCACCGCCTCCGGCCCCGGCTGTCCGGTGCTGAAATAGATCAGACCGAGATCGGGATCGATGGCCGGCGCCTGCCAAATATTGGCGCCGCCATGTTGATAGGCGTGGGCCTTGTCGGGATCGGGGTCATTCGGCGAGGGCCATGTATCGCCGCCGCGCTCGCCGGGACCTGCCGCGGTCCAGAAATGCCAAAGCTCCTTGCCGGTTTTCGCATCCAGCGCCGTGAGTTTGCCGCGCGCCGAGCGGTCGCCGCCGGAAATGCCGGTGTACACCGTGCCCTTGTAATAAGTGGGCGCGCTGGTGATGGTGTACCCGTCCTGCCATTTGCCGATTTGCGTCTGCCAGACGAGCTTACCGGTTTTGCCATCCAGCGCGACGAAGCGGCCGTCGAGCTGGCCGAGAAACACTTTGCCGTCGCCGATCGCGACGCCGCGATTGTCCCAGCCGCAGCAAACCGTGCTGATGTTCTGGTCGATGCCTGACTTGTGCTGCCAGATCAGCGCGCCGCTTCTGGCATCGAGGGCAAACACATCATCATTGCCGGTCGTGACATACATCACGCCATCTTTCACGATCGGTGTGGTTTCGAGCGAATATTTGGCGCCAAGCCCCGAGCCGAGATGTGTCACCCACGCGCCTTTCAGCGTCTTGACGTTCTCTCGCGTGATCTGTGTCAGCGTCGAGTAACGCGAATTGCTCCAGTCGCCGCCGGCATGGAGCCATTCCTTTGATGCGGGCTGACGCAATTCCGGATCGCCAGTGGGCGTTTCCGCCGCAACCGCCGCAGACGCGGCAAACACAAGCGAGGCGATGAACAAGAGGCGCTTCATGGTTATCAGGCTCGTTCGGTCACGAACGCAAAATAGCCCAGCGCCCCGCCAGGAGGGAATACGTGGCGTGCGATCGAGATAGAGACGAAAGCAGTCGTCCGGAATACGCGCATGGCGCGTATTCCGGACCTCGGGGATTTTACCTGCGCCGGATTACCAGGACTTCGAGATGGTGAAGTTGATGAACCTCTGGTCTGCGCTGAGCGCATTATAGAATGCATGCGGCGTGTTGCTCGCAGTTGCCACCGCATATTGGAATTCCGGCTTGCGATCGAGAAGGTTGTTGATCGTCAGCGTCAATCCGATGTTCTTCAGATAGGTGCTCGCCGGGCGGTCGCCGGTATTGTAGCCGAGCGACAAATCGAACGTGTACATCGACGGAATCTCGTTCGTGAGCACGCCCACCTGCGTCGTGTACATTGCAAATTGCGGCGCGCCGCCGGCATTGCAGGGCGTGTTCCCCTGCAGGAAGCAGAGTGGCGCAACCGCATTGCCATTGGCATTGGGATTATTGGGCCCAAAACCCGGGATGTAATTCATGAACATCGTGGCCGAGAACGCACCGTCGGGACCGCCGGCCCAGCCGAGGCGGGCGCGGTATCTCAGCCTTCCGCCACTGTCCCGTGTCCCGTTGATGACCGAGCTGTAAATGCTGACGGGCGCTTGCCCCGGAACCGTGACGCTTTTGTTGTCAATGACGTAGTTGCCGACAATGCCGGTGTTCCACGCGCCCCAGTCGCCTGCGTCGTAATCGTAACTTGCGCTGAAATCGACGCCGTCGGTGGATTGCCAGCCGATATTCCGCGTGGCGGCGTCCGCGATAAATCCGATATTCGACACTGCCTGCGTTGCCGGCAATTGCGAGCGCACATTGCCGAGCAGTGCGAGAACCTCGTTCTGGAAATTCGGGTTATTTGCCGGTGTAACGTAACATCCCGCGAATAGCGGATCGTCCAGCCGGCTTGTCAAAACATCGCAGGTCTGAAGCTTGTCGCGTATGCGGACGAAATAATAGGTGGCCTGAAGGTCGAGCCCGCGCAGGAATGGATCGTCGGGCGCAAAATCGAATCCGGCGCTGACATTCTGCGCCTTTTCCGGGCCAAGCACGAAATTCGCGCCGCGATACGGGGTTGCGAGTCCCGCGCCGTTGCGGACGAGAACGCCTCCGAGGAATTGCTGCGCTGAAACGCAACTCGCATCGATCAGAGCCGCTGCCGACCCGGCCACTGCCGGCGTGCCGGTTTTCAGACAGGTGGCGTAGTTATTGCTTCCGGCGCCGGCTGCCTGGTTGAGGCCCTGGATCGTCGCGCCCGAAATGCTGCCCGACTCCTGAAATGATGGTGCGCGGAATGACGTGCCCCAGGCGCCGGTCAGTTTCAGTCCGTCAAAGGTCAGCCAGTCAATCGAGACTTTCGGATTGGTGGTGCCGCCGAAATCGCTGTAGTGGTCGTAACGGACGGAGCCTTCGGCCTGCAACCGCTGCACGAGTGGCAACCTGTTCGCGTCGCCGATGATCGGAACGTTGAGCTGCGCGAAGCTGGCCCAGACGGTGCGGTGGCGATATTCCACGGCATCGGAAACCTGCGCCGTGCCGGGATTATTGTAGTTCTCGTTGTCCTCATCGAAATAGGCGTAGTGGTCGTACACGCCGCCAATCGCCATTTTCACGTCGCCGCCGGGAAGGGGAAAGAGCGAGCCATCCGCGGTGGCGCCATATTCGTGGATCAGCATTTCCTCACGATAATTGCGGAAACCGGTGATGTAGCCGATTGTTGCCGGGCTGTTGCAGGTGAATTGGGTCGGATCGCAGAACAGATTGAGATAGGGCACATTCGCGGGCTTGGTGAAGCTGTTGAGTACCGCGCTGGCCGGAACCGTCCATCCGAGTGCGGCGCTCACTTGCCCCGGATTGACCAGGCCGGTCTGGATTGCGGCTTCCTTGTCGTCGCTTACGACTCCATAGACTTTGCCGGTCCAATTGAATGGCAGATCGACGTTGAACCCGCCATCGAAGCGCTGCGCGAGCTCGCCGCCGGAGACATGAACCGGCGTCTCAAGTCCAAAATCATAGCTAACGCGAACGTTCGTGGGCGCACCGATGGGATAGAATGGATTTGTCGTTGGTACCGCGACGCCCACCAAAGCGTTGTTCTGCGCCGGTGCCGGTGAGTTCGGCCCAGTCGCGTTCAGAATGGTGAAGCGGCGATTGGAATAGAAGCCGTCGCCAAAGAACTGCACACCCGGGAGAACGTTCTGATCGAAAGTTATGACCGCACCGCTGCGCGCCTGGTCCGGCTGCTCCCATCCATTGCTGAACGGATTGACCTGGTTCTGCCCGGCGGGCACCGTACCGGTGTTGGCGAGAATTTGCGCCCAGGTCAGGCCGGTGCCGTTCTGACCTTTGGGAATGGCGAAGCAATTACCGCACGAGAATCCCGTGGTCGGGGAGAAAGAACTTGGTGTTCCCTCCACCGAGGGCTGCCCCGTCACTGTGTATGTGACGGTGTTGGGATTATTGGCAGGCAGAGTTGGCGCGCCGAGCGAAATCGTGCCCGGCCGTGAATTCGCAAGCGAAGTCCGGTTGTCGAGACCCCACGGACTGAAGTTCATGGTGTAATAAGACCGTTTGGTGCCGTCGACATGCTGCTGCTGATAATATTCATAGGTCAGCGTGATGTCGCCGCTGCTCCATTTCGTGCCGTAGAGCACGCTGCCGCGGTAATAATCATGGCCATATCCGGGCGAGACGCCGAAGCTGCCCTCCGTGATCGCGCCCTCATAGCCGCGGCGCAAAATGACATTGATCACACCCGCGATCGCATCCGATCCGTAAGTGGCCGATGCGCCGTCGGCGAGCACATCAACACGATCAAGAGCGAGCTGGGGAATAATCGATGGATCGATGATACATCCGCCATCACCCTGCGGTGGAAAGCGATAGCCATCGATCAGCAACAAGGTGCGCGCGCCCTTTGTTGACAGGCCACGCAGATTCACGTTTTGCCCGCGCTCGATCTGTGAGCCGGCGTCCGTCGAACTCACGAATGCCGCCACTTGCGCCGCAGGAACCGACTTGAACAGATCGCCTGTGGTCAACGCGCCGGTCTGTTTGAAGTCCTGGACGCCGAGATTTGTCACAGGAACGCCGACAGCGGCGGCGCCGTGAATCAGCGATCCGGTCACCAGCACCTGCTCGGGCACCTGTTGCGCCGCGGTTTGCGCCGTCTGGACGGGCGCGGCTGGAGCAGGCGCGGCTTGCGCGATCTGATCGGATGCGGCTTGCGCCAAGGCTGGCCACGCAGCCGCGGTCGCGAGCAAAGAGGCTGAACTCAAAAGCACGCCGAAGCGGCTCGCGCGCACAGTCGAATGCCCCAGATATTTCGGCATGACTTCCCCTTTCCAGACCTGCCGGGACATCGCGTCCCGAATTCCCCGATCTGCGTATGCCATATGAAGAAATTTTCAGGCAAGTGTCCGTCGTGACGCAGCGCAAAGCGTGATGAAACAAGTCGATTCCAGGCGAAGTCACGTCGGCGCGGTCGCTTTGGCCCTGAGATACATGTCCAACAATTCGCCGAACCAGCGTTCAAACGCCGCTCTTTTGGCGGCTTCTTTCGCGCCGGCGTGCCGCAGCCGGGCGCCAATCAGCGCATCGCCGAAAGCAGCGATGGTGACGAGGTGGATGATGGCACGCGTGTCAAAAATATCCGGCGGTCCTGCGCCCGGGCCAGTTAAGGCTTTCCTCGCGTGATGGAAACTCGTCACCACGCGCTCGAAGAGTTCAATGCGTGCGGCGGGTGGCTCTTCCGACGATTGCATCAGCCAGATCAGCCGCTGTGCCAAGCCATCGTGATAGGTGGCGAAGGTTGCCTTTATACCCTCGCCGCTGGGCCCCGCCGAAACGTCCGTGATCGCGGTTTCCGTCAGCTTTTCGAGGGCGCGTTGATTGATTGCCCGCACCAGCCCTTCGCGGCTTCCGAAATGGTGAAGAATCGTGGGATGCGACACGCCGGCCTCTTTCGCGACGTCCTGCAGCCGGAGAGCGGCCGGTCCTCCGCCTTTGGCCATGAGAGCCTCCGCCGCATCCAGGATATGGGCCTGTGCATCTTCAGGTTTGCGGCGTACGCGCTTTTTCTTCGGCGCCAAATCCTTTTCCCGCTATTGACAATTTTGTAGATAATGTTACATGGAATAAAAGCCAAATCGATCGTCAAGAGTCTGCCATGTTCGCTTTCCTGGCAAGTGATACGCGTTTGGAGCCGTTCACCGCGATGCGTGCGATCCGGACGTTGTTGGCAACGAACGACACAAAGCAGGTATTCATTCTGCTCCGCGCCATGCGCGGACGGTCGGGTATCCGGAATTTCCGCCGGTTTGCCGCGAGCGCGGTGGGCGGGGCGGTCCTTCGTGAGCGCCGTGATCTCCTGAATCTGCTCGAAGACCGCGCCCGCTTGACGCAAATGCCGGCCGGTTCGGTTGGCCGCGCCTATCTCGCATTCATGGAGAGCGAAGACCTTTCGGCGAAAGCTTTGGTCACAGCGTCTGAGGATTGGCAAAACGAACCGGTGACGCCCGACGCGGCTCTGTTTCGCGCCCGCACGCGTGAATTGCACGACGTGAACCACATCGTCACGGGCTACGGCCGGGACCGGTTGGGCGAACTTTGCCTGATGACGTTCATGTACCGGCAATCGGGCAATCTCGGCATGCTGATGCTTGTCGTGATGGCATGGCGGCAATTGCCGAGGATCGCCTGGCCCGCCATTTTCGAGGCCTGGCGTCAGGGCAGACGGGCTGCCTGGCTGGCGGAGCAAGACTGGGAGGCGCTTCTCACACAGCCGCTGTCCGACGTTCGCACATCACTGAACATCGACGCGCCGGTCAAATACCAGGCGGCATTGGCGGCCTTCGCGGGCAATCCGGCGCTGTCGGCGCTGAACCAGGGCGTCTAGGCACGTTTGAATCGCAAACGTGCGAAAGGCGCGTGCCGCACCCGGCCTTCGTGACTATCTGGTGGCGCCGTGCAGGTTGGTGCCGGTAAGATTGGCGCCGGTCAAATTCGCGCCGGTCAGGTTGGCATTGCTGAGATTGGCCAGCGAAAGATTGGCGTCAACCAGAATGGCGTTGATCAGATCGTCTCCCGATAGATTGCTTCCCGACAGGTTGGCGCCCGTGAGATTGGCGCCGGCGAGATTATCTCCCGACAAATTCGCCCCGGTCAGCGTAGCCCCGGCGAGATCGGCGTTGGTCAGCGTCGCGCCCTTGAGATTCGCGCCGTTCAGATTGGCGCCCGACAGATTGGTGCCGGCCAGATTGACGCCGTTCAGGTTCTGCCCCGCAAGCGAAGCGCCGGTCAGGTTCAGGCCCGACAGGTTTGCATTCTTCAGAGCGGAGCCGCTGAGCGACACGCCGTTGAAGCTGATGTAGACCGTGTTCAGGGTCTGGGATCCCTGAACGACAGGCGTGGTGATGTTCGCCAGCGTGTAATTGGATGCGGATGATCCGGAGAGCGCCAGCGTTCCGATGCTCGCGAAGCCCGGGGTCTGGTTGGCATTTGTCAATCCGTTGCCGGTCAGCACTCCGGTGCCGGACAGCGTCACGTTATCGCCCGCCACCAGATTGACCATCGTCAGAATATTCGCAGCAGCGTTCGTGGTGCCGTCATAGGTCCGCGTGCCGGTGAGCAGCAGTGGCCGTGCCGTAATCGATCCGGGCGCGGTTTTGATGGTGACCTGGTAGTTCCCTGGATCGGCCAATTGATAGCCGGCCGAGAGCGTATTCGCCGTCGTCACGTCCTTGCTGTTGTAGGTCTGGAACAGCGTCGTAAAGCTGTCGCTCCCTACCAGCGTATTCGGCGCGAGTCCCGCAATCTGGTAAGCCGGCGTTTGCGGCGACGCAGTCGTTCCGTCATAGACTTTGGTAGCTGAGACAGCCGAGATCGTCAGGGCAGCCGGATTGATGGTCAGGGCAGTTGAGTTGGATGACGCCTGAACCAGGACATAGTTGCCGTTCACCGCGCTCAGCCCGGAGCCGTTGATCGCATAGACCCCTGCATTACTCGACGCGGTTGCCGTGCTGCTGAACGAGGCAGTTCCTGTGGTCGCACTCGCCAGTGTTTCGCCGTTCACGAACCCTGCCACCGAGCCGCTGAAGGCCGGCAAAGATGAGCCGTAGGTTGCGGCAGCGGGATTGGCCGCGTAGGTCAATGTCGCCGGGTTGATGGTCCCGATATTTCCGGAGATCGTCGTTGTCGTCAGAGCGTAATCGGTGCTGGCCGGCTGGTTAAGTGCGAGACCGCTCACTGTCACTGCCAATCCCGCCCCAACATTCTTTGTACTGAACATGCCGGTCGTCGGACTGGTAACGGGCGTACCGTTTACTGTCAGCACCACGCTGTTCTGGTCCGTCGTCGCGACGCCGCTCAGCGAATAGTTTTCCGGTCCGAGGGTGGCGAATAACGTGCCGTCATAGGTCTTGATCACCGACCCGGTCAGCGCCGGCGTGACATCGATCGCCGAAGCGATGACCGAATTGATGGTCAGCACGCCGTTGACATAGGAGATCGTGTAGTTCGGATCGGCAGCTCCACCGATCGTGATCGGATAATTACCGGCGTTTGAATTCGCCGCGGCTGTGGCGAGCACCGGCTGTGTGGTGAGTGACGCCGTGGTGTCGCCATTGACCAGACCTGTCGCGGTATAGGTCAGCACCGGCTGCGTTCCGCCATAGGTCTGCGATTGATTATCAGCCATCAGAGTCAGGGCTGCCGGATTGATCGTGAGCACGCCGTTGACATAGGACATCGTGTAGTTGGGATCGGCCGCACCGCCGATCGTGATCGGATAATTGCCGGCGTTCGAATTTGCCGCGACTGTGGCGAGCACCGGCTGTGTGCCCAGCGACGCCGTGGTGTCGCCATTGACCAGGCCCGTCGCCGTATAGGTCAGCGCCGGCTGCACTCCGCCATAGGTCTGCGATTGGTTATCCGCGGTCAGAGTCAATGCTGCCGGATTGATCGTCAGCATGCCGTTGACATAAGCGATCGTGTAATTGGGATCGGCCGCACCGCCGATCGTGATCGGATAATTACCGGCATTGGAATTCGCCGTGACGGTGGCGAGCACCGGCTGTGTGGTGAGCGACCCCGTGGTGTCGCCATTGACCAGGCCGCTCGCGGTGTAGGTCAGCGCCGGCTGCGTTCCGCCATAGGTCTGCGATTGGTTGTCAGCAGTCAGCGTCAGGGCTGCCGGATTGATGGTCAGTGTACCGCCGATATAGCTGATGTTGTAATTCGGATCGATGGCGCCGCCGATGTTGATCGCATAGCTGCCGGCCGGCGAATTCGCCGCCACCGTCGCGAGCACCGGCTGGGTGGTGAACGACGCCGTGGTGTCGCCATTGACCAGACCTGTCGCCGTATAGGTCAGCGCCGGCTGCGTTCCGCCATAGGTCTGCGATTGGTTATCCGCAGTCAGCGTCAGTGCTGCCGGATTGATGGT
>CAYUQO010000008.1:0-23848 GCA_964446945.1 uncultured Bordetella sp. | reverse complement strand
CATAGGTCTGCGATTGGTTATCCGCAGTCAGCGTCAGTGCTGCCGGATTGATGGTCAGTGTACCGCCGATATAGCTGATGTTGTAATTCGGATCGATGGCGCCGCCGATGTTGATCGCATAGCTGCCGGCCGGCGAATTCGCCGCCACCGTCGCGAGCACCGGCTGGGTGGTGAACGACGCCGTGGTGTCGCCATTGACCAGACCTGTCGCCGTATAGGTCAGCGCCGGCTGCGTTCCGCCATAGGTCTGCGATTGGTTATCCGCAGTCAGCGTCAGTGCTGCCGGATTGATGGTGAGCACGCCGTTGTTAAAGGCAATCGTGTAATTGGGATCGTACGCACCACCGATCGCGATCGGATAAGAGCCGGCCCTGGAATTCGCCGGCACTGTGCTCAGCGTCGGTTGCGCGCTCAGCGACGCCGTGGTGTCGCCGTTCACCAGACCCGTCGCGGTGTAGGTCAGCTGCGGCTGTGCGCCGCCATAGGTCTGCGATTTGTTGTCCCCGGTCAGTATCAGCGCCGCCGGATTGATGGTCAGCACGCCGTTGACATAGGAGATCGTGTAGTTGGCATTGGCCGCACCGCCGATCGTGATCGGATAATTCCCGGCGTTGGAATTCGCCGCCACTGTCGTGAGCGACGGCTGTGTGCTCAGCGACGCCGTGGTGTCACCGTTGACCAGGCCATTCGCGGTGTAGGTCAGCTGCGGCTGCGTTCCACCATAAGTCTGCGATTTGTTGTTGGCGACGAGAGACAGCGCTGCCGGCTTGATGGTCAGCACGCCGTTATTATAGGCGATCGTGTAATTGGGATCGTACGCGCCGCCGATCGCAATCGGATAAGTTCCGGCATTGGAAGTCACCGGCACTGTGGTCAGCACCGGCTGGGTGGTGAACGACGCCGTGGTGTCGCCATTGACCAGACCGCTCGCGGTATAGGTCAACGCCGGTTGCACGCCACCATAGATCTGCGATTGGTTATTGGCAGTCAGCGTCAGCCCTGCAGGATTTATCATCAGGGCAGTTGCGTTGGACGCCGCCTGAACAAAGACATAGTTGCCGTTATTTGCCGACAGCCCGGAGCCGTTGATCGCATAACTGCCGGCATTACTCGACGCAGTTGCCGAGCTGCTGAACGAGGCAGTTCCCGTGGCGGCAGCCGCCAGTGTTTCGCCGTTGACGAACCCCGTGACTGAGCCGCTGAAGGAAGGCAGCGCTGAGCCGTAAGTTGAGACAGCGGGATTGGCAACGTAGGTCAATGTCGCCGGATTTATGGTGCCGATATTGCCGGAAATCTTCGTCGCGTTCAGGATGTAAAAGTCGTCGTTGGCCGACTGGAGCAGCGCCAGGCCGGTCACTGTCACTCCCAATCCGGTCCCGACATTCTGTGTGCTGAACACGCCGGTTGTCTGGCTGGTAACCGGTGTACCGTTGACTGTCAGGGTAACGGTGTCCTGATCGATCGGCAGGACGCCATTGAGCACATAATTCGCCGGTCCGAGCGTCGCCAGCACCGTGCCGTCATAGGTCTTGATCACAGTACCAGCGAATGTGGGCGTTACGCTGTATTCCGGCCCATGCCAAAGCAGATACGGATACTGTCCCGAACTGGTGCCCCAGACAGAGGAACTGAACCCGCCGGGCAGGGTGGGCCCCTGTAGTTGCGCGGGGGTTTCCCCCGTGCCGCCGGCGCTTGCCGCCTGTCCGCTGGTCGTCGTGTCCCAGTAGCTGGAGGTAAAGAGTGTGCCGGAAGCGGCGCCCACCAATCCACCGAGAGCGGAGTTGCCGCTGACCGGACCGCGGGAGTAGCTGGTGGTGACGGAGCCGCCAGTCAATTGTCCTGCCAAACCACCGACATCCGTACGGCCGCTCGTATTGCCCGTGGCGTATGAATCAATGATTGCCACGCCGGAGCCGGTGCCGACCAACCCGCCAAAGCCGCTGCCAAAGCCGGGGCTCGTCACTGAGACCGTGCCCATGGCAAAGCTGGCAGAAATCGTCCCGTTGGTGGCGTTTCCGACCAGGCCGCCAATCGCGCTATCGTTGGGATGCCCGGTCACCGAGCCCGTGGCGTAACTGTTGCTGATCGTGGCGCCATTGCTGGTGCCCACCAATCCGCCGATATCCGCCGTATCGCCTGACACCGCGCCCACGGCATAACTTCCGGTGATGCTGCCCCCGGCGAATCCGACCAACCCGCCGACAAAGGTACCGCCGCTGACGGCATTCGAGGCATAGGCATTTGTTATGGTGCCGACGGATTCCGCCACCAGCCCGCCGGCGTAACTGTTGGCGCTGTTGACCGAACCGCCCACGACGCCGACATCCCGAATTGTGCCGCTCGAATAGCCAAACAGCCCGCCAAAAAAACCGGATGGCGCGTTGACAGTAAGATTCGAAATGGTGTTGCCGAGACCCTCGAAAGTGCCGGCGAAGCCATTACTCCCGTTCAAAATTGTGCCCGCGTTATTGGTACCGAGCGGAGTCCAGGCGCTGATGCCTGACGCATTAACCGGCTGCGCCAGCGCGTAATTTCCACTGAGCCCGTTGTTGATTCCCTGCAATTGCCCCATGGTCAGGACCAGCGTGAAGGCCTTGCCGTTGATGATCAGCGCCTCGCTGGTATTGGCAAAACTGATATTTCCGCCATTGAAATGGAGATCGCCGCCGGTACCGCCGTCATTGGTACTCAGCGTAAGTCCTGCCGTGCCTGTTGCAGACACCGCCGCATTGATATTGATCGAATGATACGCATCGAGAGTCAGGACGTTCGCCGACCAGGTGACCGGCGACGCAACGGTGATATCGCCAGTTTGGCTACCACCGCTCCCCGTGGTGACCTTCACATTCGTTGTCTGGAGCGCAGTCTGCAGATCGGTGACGCTGATGACGGAATCATTGCCCGACGCGGTGAATGTGCCGGACGACAGCGCGTTATTCGATGTCGGAGCCGACGAAATCGTGACGTTGTAAGGATCGAGCGTCCAGTTGCCGGTCTGGCCTTTCGGTGCCGCCGTGTCGACCTTGATCCCTGCGATATTGAGGACTTCGCCGGAAGTTTCGATCGATCCGCCATTGCCGCCGCGCTGACCGCCCCGGGCGTCCAGAGTGCCGGAAACCGTGGTGCTCGCCACCGTCGGCGAGCCCACCGTGATTTGGCCGCCATTTCCGTTCGGGGCCGAATCGCTGGCATTCAGCGTGCCGGAGACATTGATGTTCTGGCCCTGTACGTCGATTGCGCCGCCAGAACCATTTGTGTTCTGCGCTGCAACTGTGCCGGTAACCTGCGCGGTGCCGTTCGGGGCCGTCAGCCAGACATGGCCATTGATGTTTTTCGTGCCGGTGGCGCGTACCAAACCGCCGTTGTTGCCGGCCAGCGCATAGGCATTGCCGTCTGCCGCATCGATCATCACCTGCGCCGCGGCGATATTGCCGCCGGTCGTCGCATCGCCGCTGCCGGTCTTGACTTCGATTTGCAAACCGCTCGCGGCCGTCTGCAAGACCACATCATTACCTGCGACGACGCCAACCGTACCGTTCGGCGCCGATATGCTGCCGCTGTTAGTCGCGGATTTGCCGATCAGCACTGCATCGCCGCCGGTCTTGATGCTGCCCTGATTGGCAACTATGCCCGGCGAGGAGCCGGTCAATTCCACGGTGCCCGCGCCCGCCATGAATGCGGTGTTCGACGTATCGCGAGTCGAAGCGACAAAACTGCCGCCCGTGATGACTCTGCCGGATGGTGTCACAACGACACCGTTCTGGTTTACGATATAAGTGGAGCCGGTCGAAGTCAGCGAACCGGCAATCGAGGATGGGGAAGTCCCGGTCACCCGGTTCAGCGTCGCGCCCGAGCCATTATCGATGCGGACGGAATTGCCCTTTCCGATCGAGAATGACGACCAATCGATGATGCCGCTCTTCGTGCTCTGGGTTACCGAGACCTGGTTTGACGTGCCGGCAATCTTGCCGGCGCCTGCGACGAAATTTCCACCGGTGGGAAGAGGCCCGGCGGCGAATGCCGCATAGGTGAGGAAAGGCAAAGGCGAGGCGCTCAGCGCGAGTAGCACCGATGTCCTGCGTATCCGGTTGAATGGCGGCATTGCGTTCTCCCCGGTAACCGAAACGACTTTGCCTTCGTTATTGCAGTGCGTTTGCAACCGACGTGAACCTGGACGTCAGGTCCGGCGACAGATGATGGAGAGCTAGCCATAGAATTGGGGATTGGACGTATCGGAATATTGATGATCAGGGACAACGCAAGTTTGCGTTTAACAGCATGTGTTTACAAACAAGCGTCCCAAGTTCTATTCATCTGATATATAAAATTGTTTCATAATGACGTTGACGGCAGGCCGGTTGTTCATCTCAGCGCGCAATCTCGAGCGCGACGGCTTCTGTACGCGCACAGTTTTTCCCACGGTGCCGCCACGCGTCGATTATGAACTGACGAAGCTCGGACGTGATCTGCTCGTGCCGGTCAGGACTCTGGTCGATTGGGCGGTGGCGAACCGCCAGCGCCTTGAGGCGGCGCGCCGGCGCAACGAAAAACGGACCTAGAAGTTTCGCTGAAGCCGAAGCGTCACGAAATCACGGTCGGCCAGAGGTTGGTGCGCCGCGCTGCCAAGAAAATGGCTGAACACGATGCTCGCATTCCAGAAAACACGATAGGTCGCGGTTGCGCCGATCTCGATATCCTTGGCGCCGCTGACGTCATAACTCGTTGACAGCCGTGAATAGCCGCCGAATGCGAGGCCCGCTCCGGTGGTCAAGGTAACATTCAGATCGGGCATCACCTGAAAGTACCCTGCGTCGAACAAGGCCCGCACTGCGACCGCCGCTTCGTTGGAATCTTTCGGCATCATCTTGCCGCCTGACCCAAGCAGCCCGCTGGCGGCGAGCTCGAATTGTAGGTCGGAAGTGTCCCAAAACCTGTTCCGGCCGAACTTTGTGACTGTGGAAAACTGCCCGTTCAGAGTTTCGCCGGACGGATAACCGCTGTGGGCGTAGTCGGGATCGTATCCCGGCAGCGCGATCAGCGGCGCACCGGATAGTGGCATATTCGTTCGTCCGGAAATCTCCGCCGCAATACTGCTATTGCCCAGCGCGAGGCTGGCGCTCGCACCAAAGATCCCGATGCCTTCCGGGAACACCATTTGATAGGTGCCGAGCAAACCGCGCCGGTAATCGACAATGGCCGGATCGATAACATCGCCGCCATACTGCGATTCCGGCGCGGTGTACCGGTATCCCTGTTGGGCAAAAATCGTATTCAGCGCCGTCACCGTCCCGGGCCTGAAAATCACTTCCGGATCGCGCGAATTGAAGCGGAGCGCATAGACCCCGAGATCCACGTCTTCCGTTGTCCAGCGCAGCGCCGCGCCAAATTGGCCCGACGCCGATCCTCTGCGGTCCGGCACCCGCAAAAGATAGCCGCCATTCCCCAGCAGATAGCGTTCTCCTCCGGCATCAAAATAATCCGTGACGCTGAGATATGAGCCCACGCCGGGAACGCGCGTCCTGCGCCATTCGAACTGGTAGTAGGCTTCCAGCGAAAAGCCGCCCGGCAACTGAATGTCGGCCGAGCTTTGTGCAACCGGCATATACACATCGCGCGCATAGGCCGCCGGTTGCCCGATGACCCGGTTTTCGTCCACCGGCGCCTGTCCCGCGGCGATGCCGTTTTCTGGAAAGAACAGGCTTTCGCCCCATAACAGCGTGTAGCGCCCGAGCCTGAAAGAGACCGGCAGGCCGGCGATATCGGCGCTGCCGAACAGGAACGCGTTATCGAGTTCGGCCCATGCGCCGTGCAGCGCCCGGACACCGCTGGTAAACTCGTTGTGCGGAACAGAATAGGGATTGAATGTCGCGGGCGAGTCGTTGGCGTTCTTCTGCTGATAGACGAAATCGTACCAGGCGGATGCGCTTGCGTCGAAGCCAAAGCCGCCGCGCGAAAGATCGAACTGACTCAACAGGTCGAAACGATTTGACACGACGCCTGGCGTGAAATTCCGGTCCGCGTCATCGGCATTGATGTCCTTAAGCAGCACGGGGTTACGTTGTTCGACGCGGAAGGTCGTCTGATACCCGACCGTATTGTCCCAGCGCAAAACCGTATCGCCATTGTCGAACAGTACCCCGGCCCAGGAATCCGCCGCCGGCACACACATTCCGCCGCACAACAGCAACAGCCGCTTGCTCGCGGTCCATCGGGCCGTGTTATGAATCCCGAATGGCCTCACAACGGCACAACCATGGCCGGCTTGCCGCCGCCGTTTTCCTTGCGTCGATCTGGGCGGTTGCACCGGCGCTTGCAGCTGTTTCGGCGGATGCGGCGCAACAATTGCGCACCCGCCTGACACCCATGGGGGCCGAGCGCGCGGGTAATGCCGACGCCACGATTCCTGCCTGGACAGGCGGCTATTCGGCCGCGGGCGATACAACTGCCGGCGCGCCCCGTCCCGATCCCTTCGCCACAGAAAGGCCGCTGTTCTCCATCACGGCGGCAAATTTCGCCCGCTATGGCGACAGGATTCCGGAAGGCGCAAAGGCGTTGTTCCGCAAATATCCCGACTACCGGATGGACATCTACCCCACGCATCGCACCGCTGCCGCGCCGCAATGGGTCTACGACAACACATTCGCCAATGCGACGCGGGCACATGCGGCGCCCGAAGGCATCGCCTACGGCGTCGAAGGAGCGGTGGGTGGCATCCCGTTCCCGTTGCCGCAAAACGGTTTCGAGGCAATGTGGAATCATCTGCTCGCCTTCTGGGGCCCGGCGCGGGACATGCATTTGAGCACTTATGTCATTTCGCCCGGCGGCGTGCTCGAAAAGACTTCGGCCTATCGGGAATTCGCGGACTTTCCTTATTATTATCCGCATGCGACGCCGGATTCCTTCGGCGATTATTATTTCAAAACCCTGCGCCTGGACGACGGGCCGGCTCCGAAAGCCGGTGAAGGTTATCTCGCCTGGCAGCCGATCAATACCAAACGCCACGGGTTCGACGCCTGGCGCATTCTTCCGGGGGAACACCGGGTGCGCAGGGCGCCCTCGCTGTCCTACGATACGCCCGATTCCGATGCGGCGGGATACGAAAACCTCGACGAATATTACGTATTTTTCGGCGGCCTGGACCGTTACACATTCACGCTCGCGGGCAAGCGGGAAATGTATATTCCGTATAACAACAATCACTTCTACTCCCGGCCCGTGAGGGAGGTCGCCGGCCGCATGCATGCCGATCCCGACGACCTGCGTTACGAATTGCACCGCGTCTGGATTGTGGATGCGCAATTGGCCCCCGGTCAGCATCATGTCGCGCCACACCGGCGTTTCTATCTTGATGAAGACACCTGGTTCGCCGTCTATGGCGACAGTTGGGACGAATCCGGCCGGCTGTGGAAATTCGCCCATGGCACGATGTATCTCGCACCCGATGTGCCCGCCGTGATCCTCGGTAGTCAGTTCGTATACGATCTTCTTCTGGGCGGTTACGTGTTCGGATTCTCCTTCAATGAAGAGCCCGTGCATTACAGGGTCACTGCGCCCCATCCGGAAACGATATTCCGCCCGCAGTCGCTCGCCGCACACGCAATTCGCTGATCACAGGTAGAGGCCGGAATAGGCGAGGCTGGCGAGCCGCGCCATTTCGCCCGCCGTCATGTCACCTGCCATCACCGCCCCGATAACATCGTCCTGCCAGATGCAAATCCGGGTGTGGCCACGTTCGAGAATGTCCACGCGCGGAGGGCTGGACGGCCGCCGGAGATACAGCGTGAACAATCCGTTCCCGGCATTGCGGTAATCCAGCTCGACCGCCTTGCCGCCGGCGCTGCCGGAATAGATGCGGATTCCATCGAACCGGTAGCCGAGTTTCGCGAGATTGGGCACGCGAACCTTCATCGCAAGCGCAGAGCTGATCGCCGCATCGCGGCTCGCCGTCGCCGGAAGATTCGTGGCGGTAAAAACCTCCTGCGGCCGCGCGATCTGATCGCGTGCCGCCAGCGCTTCGCGGATGATCTGTTCGCCCCCTGGCGTAGCAAGACGGTCGCGGTTGATCGCCCAGCTGAAAACCACAACCAGTATGACCGCGGCGGCGGCGAGCAGCTGTTCCGGAATCCGCCCAAACACAATCGCCGGCTTTTTGCCGGCATGCGCATCAATCCGGTTCAGCCAGCTTTGCGGCAATGGATCAGCGGGCACGGCGCCATAGGCGCGCTGCAGGCGCAGTTTGTCCGTGCGATATGCCAGCACTCTCAACGACAGTGTGCTGTCCGATTCCATGGCCTGAGCGATTTCTGCGGCTCTCGCCGGTCCAACTTCACCATCGATGAAGGCGTGCAGCTCTTCATCGGCGATCGCAAAGTCCGTTTCAGTCATTCCGCTCTCCCTGACGCGGAAGCCAATCCGGCTCCAGCATCATACGCAGTTTTTCGCGCGCCCTCGCCAGGCGCGACATCACCGTCCCCATCGGTAATTCAAGCTCTGCCGCGATTTCCGAATAACTGAGACCTTCGACCGCGACCAACAGCAGGATCTGGCGATGCTCGAATCCAAGCCGGTTGACGGCTCGGACAATGTCGAGATGTTGCGCGTCGCGATCGGCAGCAACCGAAAGCGCTGCATCCCGGTCGACATCATCGATCGGGACAGAACTGCCGCGCGACGATTTCCGCCGGATTTCGTCAATAAAGATATTGTGCAGGATGGCGCGCAACCACCCTGCCATGAGATCGAGATTTTGCAGGGTTTTCGACCGGCGCAGCGCGCGCTCGATGCAGTCCTGGACCAGATCGTCGGCCGCCGGCGCGTTTCCGGAAAGCGCCCTGGCGTAGCGCCGCAATTGCGGCAGATGGGCAACGAGCGCGGCGGAAAACGGATCGCGCGACGATCCGGCCGGGTGATCGGGCGGCACGATTTTGGCCGTGTTTTCCGCCGGGAAAGGCAGAATGCGGGCCTCGCCGGCGCCGGAAGCGCGGACATCCGCGGCGGGATAGTTCAGCCCGGCGATTTTGCGATCATCCGGCAACGCGCACGGCCTTTCCGCTTAAGCGGGCCCCCAGACTGAGCAGGCGCGGAAATTGGGTGACGACGCGCGCCGCCTGGTTTGCCCCGGGATGCATGGCGATTTTCGCGAACAGCGCGGCGGCCCGAATCCGCCCGGCAAAAGCACGGTTCCAGTCTCGCGCGTAAATACGTCCGGCCGCCGCCGCCGAATTCCCGCGCTGCAACTCGTCGCGCTGCTGCGACACTGCGCGCCACAGCAGCCAGGCCGATTGCATCGCCATGCTGATGCCTTCCGCCACGACCGGATGCGCCTCTCCCGCGATATTGCCGGCATAGAATATCCCATTTGCATAACATTTCCTTATGCCGGGGCGGATCGGGCCCGCGGCAAGCCAATGGCCTTCCAGTTCGGCGCCGTTCAACACTTTCCGGGCTTCGGTGCAGGACGCGACAATGTGCTGGAAGGTAGCTTCCGCGGCACTGCAGGAAGGATTTGCATCCCGGCAATGTTGCAGGACATGCCGTCTGATGCAGAAGGACAGACTCAACAATCCGGCTCCGGTATGCACCATGCCGCCATATCCGCCGGGGAACGCAACCAGTGGCATCAGATCTGTGGGCAGGGAATCGTTGCGGAAACGGCCCTTGAACGCCAGCAGGTCATAGGCCTGGTGCGGTGGAGTCACGAACCCCGTGAACGGATTGCGCTCCCACGAGCCCGTCGCAATCACGATCAGCCGCGCCTTCAGTTTGCGAATGTCGTCCCCGGAGGAAAGCGTCGCGCTGTGGCAATCTTCTTCGCGCTGCAGATCCGTCACTTTCCACGGCTGCCAGATTTCCGCTCCGGCGCCGGCGGCAGCTTGCAGCAATGCAAGTTCGAGCTGTTCCCTGACGATGGCTTTGCCCCAGCCCGATTTCTCGACAAAGGGCATTGGGGCACGGGCGCTGTTCTCGCGTGCGAACATCGCGACACGCTTCACGTCGGGCCCGGCTGAGGCGCCAAACAGCTGGTCGAGCCCATTCTCCGCCAGCAGCGGCCGGCTGGTCGCGGAAATGAATTCGCCGCAGACTTTGTGTCGGGGAAACGTGCTCTTCTCGATCAGGGCAACCTGAAAGCCGTCACGTGCCAGCAGGCGCGCCGCAGTGGCTCCCGCAGGCCCGGCGCCGATCACCAGGAAATCATATGTCTCGCGCATCTGCGGTTCGCCGGGCGGCAAAGCAATGCGTGAATGGAAATCCCGCGTGTTCCTGCAGCCTCCATCCCGCCGCATACGGAAACAGCGCGGACATCTCGTGGTCGCGAAAGCCGGCGCGCACACTCACAACCGCGTCGTGACGGCTGACGTCGTTGCACCCGATGGCCCATAGCAGTTTGCTCGAGACCAGCGCCGCTGCATCGCGGCGCGGTTCGCAGGCCGTAACACCTTCGGCATGCGGTTCGATGGCCAGAAAAAGCGTGCGCAGCGCGACCGCGGAAAGGTGATGCAGAAAAAGATTGGCCGTGAAAACAGCACGCGAACCCGGGTTGCGCCGCTTCAGGAAATCGAAAACATCCGCGCTGACCGGTTCCATGGTCCAGCCAAGCTGCGCGACCGCGGCAATGGTTTGCGGCGCTACGATGCTCTGGCGATCCACCGTGGTGATCCTGACGCCGGGCCAATCCTGCGCCAGCCTGCGCGCAAGCGCGATGATCGCGACTCCGTCGCCGCCACCGAGTTCAACGATCTCCTCTGGCGCCCTCCCGGCGCAGCACCAGCGCAGCAACCGCGCCATATGCCGGCTCTGCAGCATGATCGCGTTGATGCGTTTGAGATCGCGGCGCGATGCCAGCGCGCGGGAATCATCCGCAGGCAAAGCGTCCAGGATTTCGGGTTCGAGCTTACGTTCGACCAGCATGCCTGCTTTCTCAACCCGCGGCTGTGAATCGCATCGTTTCCGCGACCAGACCAGGTCCGAACGACATGGCACAGCCGCAGGACCCGCGTTCCGCAACACGCATGATCTGCTCCAGCACGAACATCACCGAGGCCGATGACATGTTTCCGAACCGGCGAAGGATATCACGCGACCAGGCAAGCGCGCCCTGGTTCAGCGCCAGCCCCTGCTCGACCGCGTCCAGAATGGTACGGCCGCCGGGATGCACCGCCCAATGGTCGATGTCAGCGGGATTGAAGATGCCGGTTGACTGGGCCTGTGACCGCAGCGTGTCGCGGATCATGCGGGGAACGCGCCCCGAAAGCTCCATCAGAAATCCCGCGTCGCCGATCCGCCATGTGATGAGGTCCGTCGTGTCCGGAGCAAACAGGGTGGTGAAATTCTCCATGGCAATTCCGCTGGGCTCGGCGGAGACGATCGAAGCGGCGCAGCCGTCGCTGAAGATCATAAAGGACAGAATGTCGTTGAGATCGAGCGATTCCTGCAGATGCAGCGAACACAGTTCGAGATTGACGACGAGTACGCGCGCGCCGGACTCCGATCTCACTATATGCCGCGCCAGCTTCAGCGCATTCATCGCGGCGTAACAGCCCATGAATCCCACCATCGTGCGTTCGATCGTGGGTGAGAGCCCGCAACGTTGGATGATCTGAAAATCCAGTCCGGGGGCGGAGAAGCCGGTGCAGCAGGTGATCACGAGATGCGAGATGCTGTCCGGTTGCACGGCCGGGCCAAGCCGTTCGATCGCGGCTTGCGCGAGCAGCGGCGCATAGCGCTCAAACACTTGCATCCGTTCCGCCGTGCCGGGAAACTCACCGGCACGATAGAAATCGTCCGCCGCCAGGGCCGCCGGATCGCCGCCTGGCTCGGCGGCCAGCCAGGAATAGCGGTGGCTGATCTCCGCCTTCTGCGCCATACGCTGAAACAGCGCGAGTGTGTCCGCGTCATGGCTGAGTAATCCGGAAGCGAAGCGCAGGAATGTCTGATGCACATCATGCGGCGGCACAGCCGTCGCAATCCGGTTGATATGAGCTACTCTCACTTGTGACTCCTACGCGACTGTTTCTTCCGGGACTTGTGTGTTCCGAATTGCCAGTCCGGCTGATCAATAGCCGCCGCCGACGCCCGATCCGGTGCCGGCCATGCCCATTGCGCCGGAGCGGTAGCTGTGCCCGGCGGCCGCAACAGCGACACCACCCATCAGCAGCACACCGCCGCCGACGCAGACAGCCATGTTGCGTTCGCAAAAATTACTTCCGCCGCCCTGGGCGGGATGGGGAGAAATGTCGACCCCATTAACCATTGTCTGGCAGCCGGACAGTGAAAACGCCAACGCACTGATCATTGCCAACCTCGGCAAACGCATACCCGCCTCCCTCTTTGCGTCTGTGACGGGAGAGACGGGTGCCGGACCGGCATTATTCCCTGACCGGCAACGCAAAAAATGCCACACCCCGTGGAATAAAGCCCCTGGCCCCCGCGTCTTTGACGACGCACGCGGGGCCTGTCTTGCCGCGAAGCATAAAAACAGCCGCAACTTGGGGGGCGGCACGAACAACAGGTCAGCCCATGAGCAAAGCAAAGAAAACCGTGCTTACGATAGTCCCGGAGCTTTCACGCCGCCGGTTTATCGCCGGGGCCGGCATCGCCGCGGTCGGTGGCACCGTGGCCGGCTGCGCCCATACCGCCAAGATGCCGGGCATGGTGCCGAAAATGGAAGCTCAGTATCAGGACCATCCGCACGGCCTCGCGCGCTGCGGCATCTGCAAGCATTTCGGTTCGCCGGATGTTTGCGAAGTGGTGGCGGGACCGGTCAGCCCCGACGGCTATTGCAAGTTCTACGCGCTCTTCTGAATCCCGATCGCCGGCAATCAGCGCATTCTTGGCAACTCCTCATCGGTTGGAGTGCGGCATGTCACGCGACAACTCTGAAAATCTGTCCCGGAGAAACATGATTGCTGCCGCCGTGACGGTGGCGGCATCTCTCCGCGCATCGCGCGCCGGTGCGCAATCCGGCAAGGTCTCGCAGTCCCAGGCGGGATATCAGCCGCGTCCCAATAACGGACAGAGTTGCGGCGCCTGCGTGCACTTCCAGCCGCCCGGCGCCTGCCAACTCGTCGATGGCGCCATCAGTCCTCAGGGCTGGTGCAGCCTGTTTTCCGGCAGCAGAGCACGCTGAAATTCAATTCCGCCTCACCCTTGGCGGGCAGGGTTGCCGCATATGAATAAAGTCCGCCTCCCGTTGCGGGGTTGGAGCCGTCGCGCGGCAGCGGAGCTGACGTGCAGGCGGAAACGCAAATTTGCCCTTCGCAAAATGCGGGTGGGGGTACAGCGGAGATTTCACGCCCACCCGAAATTTGCTCAGCAAATTTCGACCTCCCCGCAAGGGGGAGGTTGGAAAACTGATTCGGCCCACACCACCTGCTTGGCTGACGCCCCATCGCGCCCAGCGAAAAAAATTTAACGCATACGGAATATCGGCTTCCCCTTCCGCGTCTTTGGCTCAGCAGGAGGCCGGCCATCAAGGCACGCATGTGCCGCCCCCGGTTCCAGCGGGCCCTCCCAGGATGGCCGCCGCCTGCGACTAACCAGGGGGGAATGCATGTCCAAAGTTCAGATCTTTGCCGGTTGCCTCGCCGCCGCCGCAACACTCGCATTGGCGCCTGTGCCCGCCGCCGCCATCACCGAAGTCGGTCCCTACGCAGCGGTCGGACTTGGTTTCGACCACGTGCCCGACCGTGATCTCAATATCAACGGCAATACAGTCAGTTCGCAGTGGAAGAACGGCTGGGGTCTGCTCGGCGCGGTCGGATACAAATGGTTTTTTGGTCTGCGTACGGAAGGTGAATTCAGTGGCCGCGTGGCGTGGGTGCGGGCATTCAACAATTCAAATCCATGGGTCGGGACCCAGTGGGATAATTCACTGATGTTCAACGCGCTCTATGACTTTGAAATGGGCTCGCGCATCACGCCGTTTATCGGCGGCGGACTTGGTGTCACGCAGATTCAGTGGGGCAACAATTTCCGGCGCCCGGCCGCCACACCCACCATCTACGACGCCGAGAGCATCAGGATGGGCTGGCAGGGCATCGCGGGGCTTTCAGTCCAGATTACTCCGAAAATCGCTTTGGCCTTCGACTACAGGCTCAAGGGCGCCAATGGCGGATTTGGTTTTCCGGGAAGCGTTGCGGGCAAGTTCATCAACAACTTCCATTACGAAACCAACAGCATCTTTCTCAGCGTGCGCTACGGCTTCAATGTCTGAGTTCAGGCGTTGAACCCCATGGCGTCGAGTTCCTCCTGCCGCAGGGCCTGAGGTTCTGGTGTGCCGAATTCCGTCACCGCTTTGCCGGCGGCAAGCGATTTCAGCTCGCGCTTCCAGATCTTGCGCAGCAGGATCACCGCCGCATCCGAAGTGCCCAACCGCTCGCGCGAGCGGTCGACAATCTTGCCCTGTCCGCAGATGGCGACGCCGTCCTGGATGCGGATGAGGTTCGGATGTTTTGCGACGTCTTGCCAGGTCTTTCGGCCGGAAAGGATCGCCTCGATCTCCTCATGGACCGGCGTGGCGTCGGGGCGCTCCGGCCTCTTCGTGTGATAGACCATAATCAGAAAGTGCAGATGACTTTCATCATCGATCGGCACGTACCAGAACAGCGCCTTGAACCAGAATGGCTTGTCGTCCCGCGCCGAGCGCAGCGGATGGGCGAGGTAGCACTGGTTCGGCATGATGAAATGAATCTGGTCGGTCTGCTCGCCGCGCTTCTGGAATTGCGTCAGTCCGAATGATGTCTCCTTTGCCCAGGTTTTACTGGGCACGAACGGTCTCGCCGCGGTGTTCACGAGGTGATCGCGGTGGGAGAAATTCACATGGACATCGTCCATGATGTTCTCCGCGCTCTGGAAATAATTGCACGGAATCATTTCGGCTGACGGGCAGACGGTCCATGTCTCGCGCGCGCCGGTTTCCAGGCCGGGCAGGGGGCGGAACGCCGGCGGATCGCCTGTACCGAAATACGCGAAGATCAGGCCATGCCCTTCGTGCGTCGGATAGGAGGCGAGTTTCGGCACCTTGTGACAGAACGGTTTCGGCTCGGCCGGCTGCTCGACACATCGTCCGCCTTCATCGAACCGCCAGCCATGATAGCGGCAGCGAACAGTTTCCCCCTCGATCCAGCCCGTATTCAACACGCTCAGCCGGTGTGGGCACTCATTGGTGATGAGATGCGCCTCTCCGCTCTCGCCGCGGTAGAGCGCCAAATTCTCGCCGAGGATCCGGATCGGCACGATCGACCCCTGACCGAGCTTCGCGGAGACGTAAACCGGCTGCCAATAGCGGCGAAGATAGCGGCCGGCCAGCGTGCCCGGACCGGTGTGCACGAAATCCTCGGCCTCACCTATGGCGGAATCAAACCGCGCGTTGGGATCACTGGTCGTCCGCATTTTCCATTCCGGCAAATGACCGCCGAAGCCTATGCCGGCTAGTTGCGCGAGGCCAGTGGGCCCGATAGCGCAGGTTCGGCTTCTCTTTTCCTGCGCAGCTGTCAAACTCCCAACCGAAGCAGTGGAGCATGGCGATGAGAACCCTGTTCGCAGCAATCACAATGCTGGCCGCCGCATTGGCCGGTCCGGCATTCGCCGCCGAAATCACCGTCGTCGGCTCGCCCGGATTCCGCGTCGCCTATACTCAGCTTTTGCCGGGTTTCGAAAAACAGACCGGCGACAAGGTCACGACCAATTGGGGCGGGGTGACCGAGGTCGCCAAACGCGTGGCCGATGGCGAGAGTGCCGATATCGTGATCCTGCCGGTCGCGCAGATCGATGACCTGATCGCGCGCGGCAAGCTGGTGAAAGGCTCGCGCACCGTCGTTGCCAAATCCGGTGTCGGCGTGGCGGTCAGAAATGGCGCACCTAAAATCGACATCAGTTCGGGCGACGCGGTTCGCCGAGCCTTGCTCGCGGCAAAATCCATTGCTTATTCGACCGGACCGAGCGGCGCGCATATGGCCGATCTGATCCGCAAATGGGGTATCGCCGATCGGCTCAAGGGCAAAATCGTAATCGCGCCGGCCGACACGCCGGTCGGCATCGTCATCGCGCGCGGCGGCGCGGAGATCGGCTTCCAGCAGGTGAGCGAGCTCATTCACGTCAAGGGCATCGATTATCTCGGGCCCCTGCCGCCCGATATCCAGGAGACCACCGTCTTCGCCGCAGCGATTCACAAAGATGCGAAATCACCCGATGCTGCGCGGGCCTTGATCCGGTTTCTCTCCGCACCCGCAGCCGCACCGGTGATCAAATCCGCCGGCATGGACCCCGGCTAATCGCCTCTCTCCTTACCCCCGCCGCGCGAAAGTGGCGCTGTGGCGCGCGACTTACCCCTTTGTCATGGCCGGGCGCAACGCGACCCGGCCACCCAGCCGCGCGGCGTCTGCCGCGCGAATGAATCTCTTTGCGTGGTCTCCATTCTGCACTCCTTAACAAATTCCTAATCGCACGAAACGTCCCACACCTTCTGTCCCCTAAACCAATTTAAAACGAATTTTGCGCATTCTCGTCGGGAATCGTTTTCCACGGGTGGGCGTATGGGCGACACTATTGGGTTGGTGACCGGAGTCTCCGGCGCCGAAATGACAGTCGCATTGGACCAGGATCACAGCGACGCTACCAATAGCGTCCAAATCGGATCACTGGTGAAAGCCGCCACACGTGTTGGAGCCGTGCTTGGGCTCGTCCGGACAATCCGCACCGACAACAGAGACTTGAGTGCCGTGCTGGATGTCGATCTGCTCGGCGAAGTCGTCAGCCGGGGGATGGGCGTGCCGCGCTTTACCCGTGGCGTGTCCGTCTATCCGCAGGTCAGGTCGCATGTGTGGGCCGCTGATTCGCATGATGCCGAGCTGGTCTATGGCCGTCCGGAAGAATTTCACGCGCGCATCGGAACCATGTACCAGGATGATGCGCGTCCGGCCTTTCTCATGACCGACGATTTGCTGGCCAAGCATTTTGCGATCATCGGCACGACCGGGTCCGGCAAGTCCTGTGCCGTGGCCCTGCTGCTGCGCGCGGTTCTTCAGGTTCATAGCTGCGCGCATGTCATTCTGCTCGATCCGCATGACGAATATTCCAAGGCGCTTGGCGACGCGGCCGAAGTGTTGAATGTCGACAATCTCGAACTGCCATGCTGGATGCTCAACTTCGAGGAATTGGAGGCCGTGCTGGTCAGGGGCGGTACGCCCGAGGAGCAGCAGGCCCAGGCGTCGATTCTCAAGGACGCCGTGGTGCAGGCGCGGCGCGCCCATGCCGGCCAACCCGCGACAAATTCCTGGATCACCGTCGACACGCCGGTGCCATTCCGGCCCGGCGACCTGATGCAGATCCTCAACGAAACCATGGGGAAACTGAACAAGGCTGATACTGCCGCCCCGTTCCTCCGTCTGCGTTCGCGCCTCGAATCGCTGCAAGCCGACCGCCGCTACCGGTTCATGTTCTCGGGCGCCTCGCATGACAATTTGTCCGCCCTGATGGGCCGGTTTCTGCGCATCCCCGTCGCTGGAAAGCCGGTGACGATCATCGATCTGTCGGGCTTGCCGTCCGAGATCACGGATGTGGTTGTGTCGCTGCTGTTTCGCATGATCTTCGATTTCGCGGTGTGGTCGGAAAGGGGCAAGATGCCGCCCGTGCTCGTTGTCTGCGAGGAGGCACACCGCTATGTCCCGGCAGACCCGAATCTCGGCTTCGGCGCGTCCACCCGCGCGATCTCCCGCATTTCCAAGGAAGGCCGCAAATACGGAATTTCGCTTGGCCTCGTCACGCAGCGCCCATCCGAGCTTTCGCCCACCGTGCTGACGCAGTGCAACACAATCTTTGCGTTGCGCATGGGCAATGAGCTCGACCGGAAATTCGTCGCCAACACGCTTCCGGACAGTTTGGGCGGCATGCTCGCTTCGCTTCCCAGTTTGCGCCGTCAGGAGGCGGTGGTGATCGGCGAAGGTGTTTCCGTTCCGATGCGCATCCGTTTCGACACGTTGGCCCCGGAACAACAGCCGCGCAGCACCAGCGCACATTTTTCGAAGGACTGGCAGGAGGATTCCGCCGGAGACGAATTCCTCCAGGAGGGTGTCAACCGCTGGCGCCGGCAGATGCGCGATTCCGCCCCACCGGCGAGTCCGCAGATTGGCGCCGGCAGTTCGCGCGATTCCATGTTGCGCGTCCGCTCCATCGTCTCGCGCTAACCCCCCTCAAAACTTCCGCGTCCCCCTTGAGGGGAGGCACGCACTTTGCTGTTCGCAAAGTGCGGGTGGGGGACAGTGTGCGAAGCGAGCGCACTTGCACGCCACTTACTCCACATTGTCATGGCCGGGCGCAACGCGACCCGGCAACCCATCCGCGCCTGCCGCGCGAATAAATCTCTTCGCATGCGCGATTTACGTATTTTCCCACCTCTCCCCTTGTGGGTTGAGGGCGTGAAGAAATCGCCGGAGGCGATTTTAGCCCGAACGAAGGCGCGCCCGCGCGTAAGCATTACGCGCGTGTTGGCGCGCCGGGTGAGGGGTGAGTCTGGAGAATAGGCATCCCCAACCAATATTACCGCCTCCCCCTTGAGGGGAGGCACGCACTTTGCTGTTCGCAAAGTGCGGGTGGGGGATGTTTTTGGTGAGCTGTGGAAGTAGCCCCAATATTGCTCTCCCGCCCCAACCTTGCTCCTATCCCCACAGCAACCGGGAACCACCAATGCCCACAACCGCCCAACGAATCCTCCTCCCACTCGCACTCCTCTCATTCCTCGCCGTCCCCACATCTGCGCAACAACCGACCCGCGGCACGTGGTCGGCCGTTTCCACAATGCCGTCGGGTACCGGCGATTCCGGCGTCGCGGCACTCGACGGCAAGATCTACGTCATCGGCGGCGCGGCGTTCTTCCCCCACATTCTGCCCAATTCGTCCGACATGGGTTCGGGCACCTGGGGATCGACGGTCAATTACGAATATGATCCGGCCACGGACAAGTGGCGGCAACGCGCGCCCCTGCCGGTCGGATTGAGCCATTCCGGCGTGGTTGGCTTTAACCACAAGCTCTATGTGTTCGGCGGCTTCACCAGCCTGATTCACGCCAACGCGCAGGCTGTCGCCCTCGCCTTCGATCCCGCCACCAATACGTGGCAGCGGCTTGCCCCGATGTCATCGCCCCGCGGTTCGCCCGGAGTCGCGGAAGTGGACGGAAAGATCCACGTGTTTGGCGGACGGCCGAAAGACCCGACACCGCTGGCGCTGCATGAGGTTTATGACCCGGCGACCAATCGCTGGACCACAGCGGCGCCGATGCCGATTGCGCGCGATCACATGGGCGTCCTGGTCCTGGATGGGAAAATCCACATCATCGGGGGACGTACCAACACCCCGTTAGACAACACTCCCGAGCACGACGTCTATGATCCGTGCACGGATAGATGGTCAAAGGCGGCGCCGATTCCGACACCGCGCAGCGGCGGAGCGGCCGTCAATTTTGCCGGCCTCCTGATCTATGCCGGCGGCGAGTGCCGGAAGCGCGACCCGAATGCGCCATTCGGCGGCGGCCAGGATTTTGACGAGGTCCAGGCCTATGACCCGAAAACCGACAGCTGGCGATCCCTCACCAATCTGCCGGGCGCCCGTCAGGCATTTGGCGCCGCAAGCATCGGTGGCGCCGCTTACTTCCCCGGCGGCACCATGCGTTGCGGCGGGCTGGCATTGACCGATCAGATGCTGGTCCTCCACCTCAACTAAACCCGCGGGCCATTACCTCTCCCCTTGTGGGTTGAGGGCGTCGCAAATCGTCAGAGGCGATTTGCAGCCCGAACGGCGGCGCGCCCGCGCTTGCGATTTTGCAAGTGCGCGTTGGCGCGCCGGGTGAGGGGTGAGTATTCTCCTATATCGAGCCTACACTCCTCACGTGCCGCTCCCCTCACCCACAGGCCGTCCGTGCCCATCTCCTATTCCCTCGAACCGCATCTCTCCGCGCAAGAATTCCAGCAAATCCTCATCGCATCGACGCTCGCCGAACGTCGCCCCGCCGATGATCTTGCGCGTCTCGACGCCATGCTCCGCCACGCCGATCTGATCGTCACCGCACGGGACGGCAACCGGCTCGTCGGCATATCGCGAGCCATCACCGATTTCTCTTATTGCTGTTATCTTTCCGATCTCGCGGTCGATGCCGAATATCAGCGTCATGGAATCGGACGGCGCCTGATCGAAGAAACGCGGAAGGCCGCCGGAGAAACCACGACCCTGATACTGGTCGCCGCGCCAGCCGCCGAAACCTATTACCCGAAGATCGGAATGACACATCTTGCAAGCTGCTGGGCCATCCCCCGGAAGCGGTAACGTGTCGTGGTTCGCTAGCGAGCAGGTTCAAAGCGAGTCATAGCCAGAGTGCAAGGCTGAGTACGATCAACGAAGCGGCCATGATTCAAAGTGTCAGAACGTCAGAAGCCGCGGAAAGTCTGGTTTTTTGCCCGCGTGAAGTGTCAGACGAAGTGTCAGAAACGAAAAGCGGGGAAACGAGGAGCGAGAAAAGGCGGGCGTCCGCGCAAGGCGCAGTACCAAGCTTGACAAAAATGATAGTCCTATACATTCACCTAGTCAAGCCGATTCCTAGGCCGATAATTCCAACGCATGATTCCGATTGCGCCCGCATGAAGAGGCGTATGATACCCAAAAGGGCATCGGCATGTTCATTGGTCACTACGCGGCCGGGCTTGGCTGCAAGCGGCTGGCGCCGACTGTTTCACTGGGTGCGCTGTTTCTCGCTTGCCAGTGGGCAGATTTGCTTTGGCCGACGCTGGTACTTGCGGGCATCGAGAGATTCTCGATCCATCCGGGAGCAACGGTCGTCACGCCACTCGACTTTGAGTATTACCCGTTTTCCCACAGCCTTCTCGGTCTCTTCATTTGGGGCATTGTGATCGGGTTGGTCTATCGCGCCGTGGCCGGCAGCACCTGGCGCGCGGCCGCCGTGCTTGCCGCGCTGGTGCTCAGTCATTGGGTTCTCGATGTCATCGTGCATCGCCCGGATATGCCGCTGGCGCCAGACCTATCGCCCAGGCTGGGACTGGGATTGTGGGACTCCATTCCTGCGACATTCGCGGTTGAATTTGCGCTCTATGCGGCCGGCGTCTTGCTCTATCTGAAAGCGACAGTGGTCCGCGACCGGATCGGTTCGATCGGACTTTGGATTTTGCTGTTGTTTCTGGCTGTGGTCGAGGTCGCCAATATTCTCGGACCGCCGCCGCCGAGCGTAACCAAAGTCGGCAGGAACGACGCGCCAATCAGCGGCGACCTGAAAATGACGCGGTTTCCGGTGTCAGTTTTATGTTCGATATGCTCCGCATTATGCCGCATGGCCTTCAAGGCCAATTGGATGCCGGAACCAGCCAGATTTGGTCGCCGATGCGAGCGGAGGGATTTATCACGCAGCCTCGCGATCTGCTCTTGAACCATGGGATACAGCTGACCGGGCATTGGATTTTGGTTGGCATTCTTGATGCGGCTCCCGGTACGGCAGCAAATGTCACTCCGGAACCACAAGCCGCCAGCGGCAATACGGACAGGCACAGCCTCGTCGGCAATTTGGCGCTAACAATTCAACCCCTCGCGCGACAGATGCTTGGGCGTCCGACAGGCGCTTACGGCGTGACCCCGCTTCTTATTTTCCGGGAAGTTGGGGCTTAGGTCACGCGGCACGTTTTGGATTTCCGCCCTCGTACAATCACCCCCACCCGAAATCTGCTGCGCAAATTTCGACCTCCCCACAAGGTGGAGGTTAAACTGAGGGCCGCTGCCCCCCACGCGCGCTGACGGCGGGGCGGATTAGCGGACGGAGATTTCGACGCGGCGATTGCGGGCGCGATTGGCATCGCTGTCATTCGGCGCAATCGGCTGTGCTCTTCCGTAACCGACAATACTCAGGCGCGCCCCGGGAAGGCCGGCGCGGCGCAACCACGCTGCCACCGATTGGGCACGGCGGCCGGACAGCGCAATGTTATATGCGTCGGCGCCGACATCATCCGTGTACCCTGCAATCACGATTTTCGCCGCCGGATGTGGATCGATGACGGAGGCTTTCACCTCCTTCAGCACCGCGTCGACATCCGGCTTCAGATCGGATTTGTCGAAATCGAACAGAATGGCGTCGCCCAGCGTCACTTTGGTTTGCCCGTTTTGCTGCGACACCTGGGCGGGCGCAAAATTCTGCGTCTTGAACAGTTGATAGCCGGCGCCGGCGCGCGCGACTTCAAGCACCAGCGCTATTTGATTTGGCGGACCCTGAAAATAAGGCAGGCGGATGTTGTGAACGCCGGAGGTGAGCTCGATTGAGCCTTCCCTGGTCTGGGGTGGATGCAAGCCATCATTGTCGATCAACAGCTTGCCATCGATATAGAGCTTCGATCCATCATCCGAGGTGAGCCGGAAATTGTACTTGCCCGCCTGCGGGATCAGCATCGTTCCGTGGTAATCGATGGCGAACCAGACAAAGCGGTCGGTGACGCCAGGAAATCCGTCGGTGAAGGTCCGCGACGGTACGTTGAGCTGGGTGGCATAGATGCGCCCGAGACAAGGCAAATTGCCGAAATCGTCGGGAAGTTTTCCGGTGTCGTCGGACAGCCCGTAAATGTCGCCCTGCAACGAAAAGGGAATCTGCCCGGCGCTGCCGAAGACATTCTGCTGGCTGGCGCTCACAGCCGGCTTCGCGACTGCCGGAGCAAAACTGGCACTGTCAAACAGCTGATAGGCCGCGCATTCGCGGCCGGTTTCGAGCACAAGCGCCAGCGGGTTTCCAACCGCGGCCTGGAAATAGGCGATTCGAACCGGGTGCGCGCCGCGTGTGAGGGCGACCGATATCTCCTTCGCGACGGTTCCGTGCTGGCCGTCATTGTCGATGACCAGTTTATCGTCGACGTACAGTCTGGAGCCGTCGTCGGAGCTCAGCCTGAAATTATATTTTCCGGTCTGCGGCACATTGATTGTGCCGTGGTAGTTGATTGCAAACCATTCCGAACGGCTTGTGACTCCCGGGAACCCCTGCGTGAACTTTTGTGAAGGCACGTTCAAACGGGTGGCGTAAATCGTACCGAGCGGTTTCATCTTGCTGAAATCCGCAGGCAGTGTCCCGGCCCCGGGCGCCAGCTCGTAAATATCGCCCTGCAACGCACCGGGAATTTTCGTTTTGCTGCCAAACAAAGTTGCAGGATCAGGGCCGGGCGGCGCGGCGGCGACGGCCATCAATCCCAGAGCGGCGGCAATGGCCCGGAGAAATCTCACCGGTTTATCGAAATGCGGCATTTCCCCCTCCGTTACCGCGCGTGCTCCGTTACTCAGTGTCCGGAGTTTTGGATCTGGCAGGCGACATTTTCCACATTGCCGAACAGACCTCCGCCATTCGGGCAATTGTTCTTGGCGCCGGCATTGGTGTTTTCGGGCGTCTTCTTTTTCGTGCACCAGTCTGCGGTTCCGTGAGACCCGAGTTTCGCCACCAGTGCGGCAACCGCGATATTGCCGGACCGGAGCGAAGCGCCATAGCTCTGCCCCGACGCGGCAGGCAGCGGCTTGGGACCCAGCATTCCGGCACAGGACGCGGCACAGGCATAGCCCGCGGCGGCGGCGTCGCGGATCGCATCCAGCGCCTGCTGCAATTTGGCCTGCCGGTCGTGAATGCGCGCGAGCTGGGACAGTGAATCCTGCAAAACCTTGTCGCTGGCAGACATCAGTTTTTCATTATCTGCAATCTCCTTGGCCAATTGCGCCTGCGAGTAATCCGCCAATTCGCCGCCGACCTTCGAGACAATTCCGGCGATGCCCTTGCGCATCTCGGCGGCGGCTTTGCTCGCCTGCGCCAGTTGTGCAGACGCTTTACCAAGGT
>CAYUQO010000007.1:0-187199 GCA_964446945.1 uncultured Bordetella sp. | reverse complement strand
TGGAGAAGGCTGGTGCCGCAGGACAGAATTGAACTGTCGACCTACCCCTTACCAAGGGGTTGCGCTACCACTACGCTACTGCGGCAACAGGGCTTTGAACCGCCGGATTCGAGCGGACCGCTGCTATAGACCATGCCCGAAAATGGCGAAAGAGGATTGGAGCAAGACAGCCTTGGCCGACAAAGCGCGCGATCGCAAATCACGCCTCGCCCGGGCGCTGAAGGACAACCTGAAGCGGCGCAAGGCCGGTTCTGCCGCCGGAACCGCAGATTCGGACGCCTCGGCCGAAGCCGGCGCAGCCGGGCTTGGCGCGGGCACAGCACCACAAAAGGGCCTGAACCGGTCGCCCCCGGTCAGTCCGAAAACTGCCTCAAAGCGTAATTAGATGAATGTGGTTCCGACCTATTTCAACCAGCGGGTGAGAGGCAGGTAATTTTATGGATCGTATCCGTGTATCCGGTGGCCGCCGGCTGAAGGGCGAAATTCCGATTAGTGGCGCGAAAAATGCCGCGCTGCCGCTGATCGCAGCCGCGTTGTTGACCGAAGACGCGCTCACCCTCTCGAACGTCCCAAACTTGGCTGACGTTGTGTACATGGCCGATGTCCTGCGCCAGCTTGGCGTTTCGGTCGTCTGGCAGATGAGCGGGTCTGATCACGTCGGTGGTATCCTGAAGCTCCAGGCCCCCAGGCGGCCCCAGAGTCTCGCGACTTACGATGCCGTGCGCAAAATGCGCGCGAGCTTCCTCGTGCTCGGCCCGCTGGTGGCACGAAATCGCGAGGCCATGGTGTCGCTGCCCGGCGGTTGCGCCATCGGCGCCCGTCCGGTCGATTTGCACCTCAAGGGCCTTGAGGCGATGGGTGCGGAAATCGAATTGACCGGCGGCTATGTCTTCGCCAGAGCGCCAAACGGCCTCAAGGGCGCGACATACGAATTTCCCGTAGTTTCGGTCGGAGCGACGGAAAATCTCCTGATGGCCGCAGCGCTCGCGCAAGGCGAAACCGTTCTCAAAAATGCCGCGCGCGAGCCGGAGATCGGTGATCTTGCCCACTGCCTCGTGACCATGGGCGCAAAAATCAGCGGTATCGACAGCTCCACGCTGGTCATTGAGGGCGTGAAGGAGTTGCACGGGGGTCAGCATGCGGTGCTTCCGGATCGCATCGAAACCGGCACCTACGCGATCGCCGCGGCGATTTCCGGCGGGGAAATCGAACTGACCAACACCAGCCAGCCGCTGATCGGCGCGCTGGTGCCGCTGCTGCGCAATGCCGGAGCGGAGGTCGAATCCACGACCTTCGGTGTCACGGTGGCGCGCAATGGTCACAGCATGCGGGCCACCGATGTGATGACGGAACCGTTTCCCGGCTTCCCGACCGATCTGCAAGCTCAATACATGGCGCTGATGGCGACGGCGGAAGGCGAATCGCATATTCGCGAGACAATTTTCGAAAACCGTTTCATGCATGTGCCTGAATTGTTGCGAATGGGCGCCGAAATCCGCGTGGAGGGCGATACCGCGATCGTCACGGGTGCGCGCAAGCTCAAGGGCGCTCCGGTGATGGCCACCGATCTCAGGGCTTCGGTCAGCCTGGTGCTCGCCGGGCTTGCTGCTGAGGGCGAAACCGTGGTCAATCGCGTCTATCATCTTGATCGCGGCTTCGAGCGCATCGAACAAAAGCTCAAAGCCTGCGGAGCGGACATAGAGCGGTTGAAGGAATGAGTGGACTGAAGCTCCTCGCTGAAGACGAGGAGGACCTGAAGATCATCTCCGCTCATTTGCAGGACGCGGTGATGCGCATCGGCGACATGGCCTATCTGCCGCGCAAGCGCCGGTTCGCGGTGGTCATGAATCGCTTTTGCTGGGAACAGGACGGAGAACATCCGCCGGGTACCCGGGTCGAAGCCGGCCTGCATTTTGACAGTGTGCTCAAAGTCCAGTCGCGTGGCGTTCGGCAGAATGACCCAGATGCATTGGCGGGGTTGCTGGCGATCAATTACAGCATGTCACCATCGGGTGGCGGAGCGATCGATCTTGTGCTGTGCGGCGGCGGCCTGATCCGGCTCACTGTCGAATGCATCGATGCCTGCCTCACCGATTTGAGCGAACCGCGGCCTGCGGTGGCGCGCCCCGCACATAATCTCGAAGTCTGACGATGGCGCGGAGACTGAACGCTCGTGCGTCGGGATTTGAGCAGGAATTTACCGGGTTGGTCGAAAACCGGCGCGAAGCCGAACCCGATGTCGCCGAGGCTGTCGCGGCGATCGTCGCGGATGTGCGAACACGCGGCGACGCCGCACTCATCGATTTGTCGCGGCGCTTCGATGGCGCGAGCCTGACCCAGGAGACAGTGCGGGTTTCCGATGATGAGCTCGCATCCGCCGAGGCGGCTTGCGGCGCCGATATTTGCGAGGCTCTGCGTTTTGCCGCGCGCCGTATCGAGACCTACCACCGGCGCCAGATTCCCGCGAATGCTTCGTTTACGGATGAAGCGGGCGTCGCGCTGGGTTGGCGCTGGACACCCGTTGACAGCGCCGGAATCTATGTGCCGGGCGGCACGGCGAGCTATCCGAGTTCGGTGCTGATGAACGCGATTCCGGCGAAAGTTGCGGGAGTCGGGCGTGTCGCCATGGTAACCCCGGCTTCGTCGGGCAAGATTGCGCCATTGACGCTGGCCGCTGCAAGAATTGCCGGCGTAACCGAAGTCTATCGCGTCGGTGGCGCCCAGGCGGTCGCGGCGCTCGCCTATGGCACGGCGAGCATCGCGCCGGTGGACAAGATCGTCGGTCCGGGAAATGCATATGTCGCAGCGGCCAAACGCCTGGTGTTCGGCCGCGTGGGTATCGATTCCATCGCCGGCCCTTCGGAAATCCTCGTGGTGGCCGACAGCGCCAATGATCCGGCCTGGATCGCTGCGGATCTGCTGTCGCAGGCCGAGCACGATCCTTCGTCGCAAGCCATTCTGATCACCGACGACGCCGCCTTCGCCGATGTGGTCGCGCGCGAGACAGAGCGGCAGCTGAATATATTGCCCCGCCGCGAAATCGCCGCGCGCTCCTGGCAGGAGCATGGCGCGATCATCCTGGTCGCAACGATTCTGGACGCGGCGCCGCTCATCAATCGCATTGCGCCGGAACATCTGGAGATCGCCACCGCAAATCCGGACGCATTGCTGGCACAGGTGCGGCACGCCGGCGCGATCTTCCTTGGCCGCCACACGCCGGAAGCCATCGGCGATTACGTCGCGGGATCGAACCACGTGCTTCCGACATCGCGGACCGCACGGTTTTCTTCCGGTCTTTCGGTCTTCGATTTCCTGAAGCGCAGTTCGATGTTGTCATGCGATGCCGATGCGCTGGCCGCGCTCGCTCCCGCCGCTCTGACATTGTCTGAAGCTGAGGGGCTCAATGCCCACCGTCATTCGGTTGCCATCCGTTTGAACCGTAGTTAGCAGAGGTCCTTATCGGCACTCCGGAAAACCCGGACTATCGCATTATGGCCATCGACTTCTCCGGTGGCTTCGATGGTCATTCGGCGGAAACCCGGCAGGAAACGGAAATTGCCATCCACGACATGCTCGCGGGCAATCTGTTTCGGCCGCGCGATTCGGCGGGCGGGCCCTACCGGCTCGGACTGGCGCGGGGCGATTCCGGATTGGTGTTTGAAATCAGCCTCGCAAACGGAACGCCGCATGGCCGTTTGATGCTGTCGCTGACGCCGTTTCGCCGCGTGTTGCGGGAATATGATGCGGTTTGCCGAAGCTACCACTCGGCGGTTCGCGAATCGCATCTGGCGCGGCTGGAAGCCGTCGATAATGGCCGCCGAAGTCTGCACGATGAGGGGGCACAGCTTGTGATCGAGCGACTGAAGGGCCGGATTGAACTGGATTTTGCGACTGCGCGCCGCCTGTTCACGCTCGTTTCCGCGCTCTGTTCCAAACCGTGACGCTTGATTTTCGCCGCCTCAAGTGCATGCTCCGGTCAGCTCGCGTGGTAATTGGATTGTAATGGCCAAAGAAGAACTGCTCGAATTTCCCGCAACGGTTTCGGAATTGTTGCCTAACGCAACCTTCCGGGTGAAGCTGGAAAACGGGCATGAGATCATCGCGCATACCGCCGGCAAGATGCGCAAAAACCGCATTCGCGTACTGGTCGGCGACAAGGTCTTGGTGGAAATGACGCCCTACGATCTTTCCAAGGGCCGCATTACCTACCGCTTCAAGTAATTCAGCCCGTGCCCGAAGCGGCCGGTTTCCTCCTTGTTCTGGCCAGTGGCAGCCCCCGGCGTGCGAATCTCCTGGCCCAGGCTGGAATCGTGCCCGACCGCATCATCCCGCCCGAGTTCGACGAGACTCCCAGGGCGCGCGAATTGCCCCGCGAATACGCCAGCCGCGTCGCGATCGGCAAAGCGGAGCAGGTCGCTTCCGGTGTCAGCGGGGCGTTTATTCTTGCCGCCGATACTGTCGTCGCCGCCGGACGCCGCATTCTGCCGAAGGCGGAGACTTCTGAAACAGTCAATCGGTGCCTCGAGTTGCTCTCGGGACGGCGGCACCAGGTGATCACTGCCATTGCCCTGGTATCGCCGGATGGCACTCTCAGCCACCGCTCCGTGCTCACGCGGGTGAGTTTCAAACGACTTTCGGCGCTGGAAATCCGGACCTATGTCGCCTCGAACGAGGGATTGGGCAAAGCCGGCGGTTACGCGATTCAGGGCCGTGCCGAATCCCTGATACGCCGCATCAATGGCTCCTACAGCAACGTGGTTGGCCTGCCATTGCTCGAAACATCGGCCCTGCTCGAATCGGCCGGCTGGCGCGGCACTGCGCATCTGCGGTCATTCGAATCTGCCGGCGCGATGTCCAGATCGCCGGCCAAAACCGGCGTGATTTGATGTCGGCCCCACCCGCAGAACAAACAGGAGCGAGAAGAGAGCAGCGAGAAGCGAGAGGACTGCCGTCGTTTCTCGCTCCTCGCTTCTCGTTCCTCGCTCCTCGTTTCGCGTTCACCGGCATTGCCGTGATTATCTCCTGTTACATCGTCAATGCGATGGATCGGACACTGTTTCCCCTGATCCTGCCCGAAGTGGCGCGCGAGTATGGCTTCAACCTGCCTGAAGCCGGTCTGATGGCGACAGTATTCACGATTGGAATGGCGCTCGCCGGTGTCCCTTCCGGCTATCTGATGTCGCGCATTGCGCGCCGCACTGTGGCGCAAATGGGACTGTTCATCTTTTCCGCGGCGACACTTGTGACTGTCGCGGCAGGTGGTTTCGCCGACATGCTGATCTATCGCGCGCTGACGGGTGTGGGCGAGGCGATGCAGTTGACCGCGCTGCTGGCGATCCTGTCGGCTTCGTTTGTACGGTTTCGCGGTGCGGCCGTCGGTGCGTTGAATTGCGCATTTGGCGTTGGGGCGGTGCTCGGCCCCTTATTGGGGGCGCAAATTCTGTCGGTCGATGGATCCTGGCGTGCGCCAATGATTGCGTACGGAATACTTGGTTTCCTTCTGATGCTTTTATTTTCGCTCACCGCGCGCAGTGCGGTCACGGAGGCGGGGACTCCCGCTCTTTCGCGCGACGAGGTTGCGCGCGATGGGTCGAGTGTCTGGAATCGCGACACGCTGGTCCTGACGCTGCTGAGCGCGATCGCGGGACTTTCGATCTTCGGCTTTCTCGGGATGTATCCCACTTATCTTCGCGCGCAGTTGCATTTTTCGACGAGTGATGCGGGCCGTGTAATGAGCGTCTATGGCCTGGGTGTCCTTGTTTCGGTGCTGGGCGGCTTTATCGGCGACAGGTTTTCGACAAAACCGGTGCTGGTCCTCAGTTTTCTCGTCGCTTCGGTGAATGGTTGGCTGCTCTTCAATGGGCCCAGTGGATTTGGCGCACAGGCCGCGCTCGCATTTGCATTCGGTGTGATCTTCAGCGGCGCCATCTACGTCAATATTGCGGCGGGATATACCCGTGCGGTCGCCCCGGCGCTAACCGGGCGGGCATCGGGAATTTTCGTCACCAGTTTCTATGCCGCGGCATCCGTCGCCGGATATGTGATCGGCTGGCTGGCGCAGAATTTCGGCTGGACACTGGCCGGGGATCTGCAACTCGGCGCGGCCTGCATTGTGGGAGCCTTGCTGGCCCTCGCTCTGAGTCCCGGAGCGCAATCGACTCGGCGGCTGGTCTGATTCCGTGCGGCTCCGGCTGAATGTCTTTCCCGGCGGTTTCAACTGGCCGAGTTTTGTCGCCCAGGACGAAGGGATATTTGCGCACGAGGGTCTGGACGTCGAACTGCTCTCGGCCACCGGATCGGTGGCCCAGATGACGGGCCTCGCAACCGGTGAGTTCGACATTGCCATAACCGCGTTCGACAATGTGGTCGCCTATGTCGAGGGGCAGGGCGAAGCGCCGATCGGGGCACAGCCGGAATTCTTCGCATTCATGGGCAGCGACGACAGTTTTCTTGCACTCGTCTCACGGCCCGAAATTGCGCAGATTGCGGAATTGCGCGGGCGCACGCTGTCGGTCGACGCCGCGACCACCGGCTATGCGTTCGCCCTGTTTGGAATGTTGGAACATGCCGGGCTGGCACGGGGAGAATATACCGTCCGCAAGGTCGGCGGCATGGCCCAGCGATTCGATGATCTCTGCCGCGGTGGAAGCGCGGCGACTTTGTTGTCCGCGCCCTATGATCTCATGGCGGAACGGGCCGGTATGCGCGTCCTTGATCGCCTCGAACCGCCGTATCAGGGCAATGTTGCAGCGGCCCGTCGGGGTTGGGCGGAGTCCCAGCCCGCGCTGATTGCCGGTTTTGTTCGGGCCTATGTCGCAGCATTGCGGTGGCTGGCGGTTTCTGCAAACCGCGGTGCTGCCTGCGATATCCTGCTACGCCATGTACCGGGGCTCACCCCGGAGCTTGCCCTCGCCAGTCATGCGCTGATGCTGCGCGACGGCGGCGGATTTTCCCGCGACGGACGGATTGACCCGGCAGGCGTTGCGCGCGTGCTCCGCCTGCGTTCGAGCTATGCCTTGGGCAATCGGAGGTTGCACGACGCGGAAATTTATTGCGACCTGCATTACTGGCAACGGGCGTTTGCCGGGAAAGACTTGAGCACCTGAAGGCACTGCGACCTTGCAGATGCTTTTTTTGCCAAGGAATTTCTGCAATGAACTCGCCCAGAGTCGTGGTTTGAAAATCCGCCGCTGTGCCGGGATCAGGCGAATTTCAACCGGGACACTAGCGCGCCTTCGGGAGGGCCAAAATGCGTAAGACACATCTGACGATTATGGCGGTGCTGCTTGCCGGCATTGCTGGTTTTGAACTGGCGGAACGGAGCATGGCCGTTGAGGCCGGGCAGCCCGGCGCCGGATTTGCGGTATTTCCGGGCACTGTTGGCGGTCAGGACATGTTCGGCCCTTACAATGTTGCGAAAGGGTGGCCCAAGGACATCAGCACCCTTCCGGGCAATGAAAAATGGACGTGGGGCGCAGGGCAGAGCATCTTCGCCGAAAGTCCCGACCGGATTTACGTGCTCCAGCGTGGCGAACTGCCCAATATCCCCCGGCCCAAGACCAAAAAGCTTGACGACTTCGGCCCCAGCATTCTGTTCCCGATCGGACGGTTGCCGTGGCGCGATGCCACGGTTTCGTCGCCCCCCGCCGCCGGCGGTACGGGACAGGACCCGAAGGATGGAATGCGGCTGTACTACGGCAAGCTCGGCGTCGATGCGAACTGGGACAATTGCATTGTCGTCGTGAATTCCAAGGGCGATATCATCGAACGCTGGAATCAGTGGAACAAGATTCTCAAGCGGCCGCATTTCGTGGCGATCAATCCGTATGATCCGGAAAAACATGTCTGGGTCGTCGACGACCACATGCATGCGATCTACGAGTTCACGCATGACGGAAAGCAACTGGTCAAGACCCTCGGCACACCGACGGTCGAAGGCGCCGATGGCACCCATTTCAACCGTCCGACCTATATCGCATGGTTGCCCGACAGCACGATGTTCGTGGCTGACGGCTACAACGGTACGCGCGTCGCGAAATTCGACAAGGACGGAAAATTCCTGATGGATTGGGGACACAAGGGCACCCCGCCAAATGACGCGCGCCCCGGCTACTTCAACAATGTGCATGGGATCGCTGTCGATCCGACGACACGCCATGTGTTCGTCAATGACCGCGGCAATCACCGCATCCAGGTTTTCGACGACAATGGCAAATTCCTTTACGAGTGGAAGGTCGGCGATGATCCGTCGGACGTCCATCTGATCTATATCGGCGCCGACCGCACCCTTTGGGCGTTCGACCGCGGCACCTCGAAAATGCTGAAATATGACCTTCAGGGTCATCTGCTCTATACGTGGGGCACATGGGGTGACTTCCCCGGCGGATTTTGGGGCGTACACGGATTTTCCGTCGATCAGGACGGAAATTTCTATGTTGCCGAAGTGGACGCGGGCCGCGTGCAGAAATTCACCCCGCGTCCCGGCGCTGATCCGCGCTTCCTCGTAAGCAAGTCGGTTTACGCCGCCTGGAAATAGCAGGTTCGTTGTTCGAGAGGATCTTCACTCTGCCGTCCATGGCCGGGTGAAGATTCTGCTCGCAATTGACCGGCACGGCAGCGATTGCGTCCACCCATACGCACCGGCGCGCGCTCAGACCGCTCCCAACGCAGATTTGAAACGGAACTCCGGATCACCGGCAGTCGTAACCCTCAATGGATTGCGATTGCGGGTTGGTGGCATGACGTTTCCAAATGTGCCGCGCAGCGGTGAGAACAGGCCCGAAGGCGGCCTGAACTCCGTGCTTGAGCGCAACATTGAAATCCTGACGCAGCGCCGGCGGCAGCAAAGCATGTCGTTGTCACGGCAGCACCGGGTCGCGCTCGCGATTACCAGGTTCGTCGGCAGCATGGCGTTCATTTACCTCCACGTTCTGCTGTTCGGCGCCTGGATCGCGATCAATCATTGGCCTGGTGCGCCGCATTTCGATCCAACGCTGCTTCATCTCGCCACGGCGGCTTCGCTTGAAGCGATCTTCCTGACAACATTTGTCCTGATTACGCAGAACCGGATGTCGGAAGCGGCCGAAAAACGCGCCGAGCTGGACGTCCAGATCGGACTGCTGACGGAACACGAGTTAACCAGACTCCTGGCGCTGAACTCAGCTATCGCGCAGCACCTTGGAGTCAGCAGTGAAATCGATCACGAGCTGGAGGAACTCAAACGCGACGTTGCTCCGGATGCGGTTATGGAAAAACTTGAGAATGCGGACCTCTGATCGCGTCTCCTGACGCACATAAAGCATAAAAAAACGGCATGACCCGATGCTGGACCGGATCATGCCGTGTACGGACAGGATGGCGTTGTTGAGACGCCGGCTGCCCGATCTCAGTATTATCCGCAGAAAGTCCCATCGAAGCGGTGGATGCAATCGAAGCGGCCATAGTACGGGTGATCGAACGACGAGTAACCATAGGCATAACGGCTGCCCCAGCCATATCCGTAGTCATAAGCACAACCGGACAACAGCGTGATGCCGGCGAGCGCGGTCAGGGCGATGATGATCTTCTTCATGGTCCACTCCTCAGTGGTTGGCTGAATTTGGTACGCGCCAGTTCTGTCGCCCGTTCCGGTTTTCTGAACCTGTGCGAAGGATTGTGTTCAGTCGGCATTCATCCCGGCGGCAGTGCTGCTGATCTCGCATAAGTGAGTCCATGATTGTTCGCGATCTTCACGGATTCGCGACGAGGTGATGGATTACGCGTGGGTCAGGATTTCACGACACGCTGATCATTCCGTGGACGGACAAAATCACGGCGGAGCCCCATGGGGGACAGGGCATGCTTGGCCGGTAGCGCGGCCAGGGCTGCGCAGCGGGCCTCCCGTTCGCATTTTGTTCGACTGGCCGTTCGCTTTCGGGGGCAGCGGTTCATCTGGCGTTCAACTGTGCCGGTTATTGTGCAGGCCGAATTGCCCGGCGCAGCGATCATGAAGCGCTCACTGTTTCTCATCACGGCCCCCGTTCTGGCATTCCTGCTTTGCGGCTGCGCCGGCCGGGCGCAGCCGGCGCCACCGTTGTTGCGGGTTGCCGAACTGCAGACGGGAGCCGCTGTTGCCGGCGGCCAGATGACAATCATACGCAGCCTTGGCGGGCATGATCTGGCAGTGCTGAACCGGCTGAGCTGGGGCGTGACACCGGGGCTGGCCCACGAAGCCGGACGGGAAGGCATGGCCGCATACATCACCGGCCAGCTTCATCCGGACAAAGATGATGGGCTCCCGCCTGAGGTCGCCGCCCGGATCGCCGCGCTGCGGGTTTCGCAGATTCCCTCGCTCGATCTGGCTGAAACCGTCGTCCAGACGCGGAGCCAAATCCAGATGATTCAGGATCCCGATCAAAAGCAGGCAGCGCAGCGGGAGCTGCAGCAGCAGATGACCGAACTCGGGCGCGAGGCCCAGGAAAAGTCGCTGCTCCTCGACCTCTACTCCCGGAATCAGCTGCTGCAATTGACCACCTGGTTCTGGGTGAACCATTTCAACGTCTACCTGCCCAAAGCCGATATCCGCGTCTTTCTCGCGGACTATGAAGATGCCATCCGGGCCCACGCGCTGGGAAAATTCCGGGATCTGCTTGCCGCGACGATGCATTCGCCGGCGATGCTGCTCTATCTCGACAATGCCGAGAATGCGGACAAGCACATCAACGAGAACTATGCCCGCGAAATCATGGAACTGCATACGCTGGGCATCGATGGTGGCTACACGCAGAGGGACGTTCAGGAACTGGCGCGGATCCTGACCGGACTCGGCATCAATCAGCGGCCGATGCTGCCAAATGTGAGGCCGGCGCTGCGCGCCGATTACCAGCGCGCGGGTGCGTTCGAATTCAATCCAAACCGGCACGATTACGGCAACAAGCAGTTCCTCGGACACGACATCAGCGGCGGCGGTCCTGGCGAAATTGAGCAAGCCATCGACATGCTCGCGAATAATCCCGCGACGGCTCATTTTATCAGTCAGCAATTGGCCGTTTTCTTCGTTGCCGACAATCCGCCACCGGCGCTGGTGAACCGCATGGCCGAGACATTCACCAGAAGCGGCGGCGATATCGCCGCTGTGCTCGCCACATGTTTTGCATCGCCTGAATTCGACGCCTCGCTGGGCGGAAAATTCAAGGATCCGATGCATTACGTGCTTTCGGCAGTGCGCCTCGCCTATGGCGACAAAGTGATTGCCAATGTGCAGCCGATCCGCAATTGGCTGAACCGCATGGCCGAGCCGCTGTATGGTCACGAAACACCGGACGGCTATCCCATCACGCAGGCCGCCTGGTCAGGTCCGGGTGCGATGGCGACGCGTTTCGAGATCGCCCGCGTCATCGGTTCAAGCAGTGCGGGTTTGTTCAAACCCGATGGTCAGAATGCCGTCGAACAGCCTGCCTTCCCGCAAATTCAGGGGCCACTTTATTTTGACAGCATTGGGCCGACACTCGCGTCGACAACGGCCAGCGCGCTGAACCAGGCCGTATCACCGCAGGACTGGAACACCCTGTTCCTGTCCTCACCGGAATTCATGCATTGGTAGGAGGATCGGATGAATCGGCGTGAACTGCTGTTATCCGCAGCGGCAATGGCATCGGTGGTACGCGCCGGCCGGCTCTATGCAGCGCCGGTCCAGCGGCGGCTGCTGATCGTATTCATGCGTGGCGCCTATGACGCCGCCAATGTGATCCTGCCCGCAGCCAGTGATTTCTATTATCGCGCGCGTCCCAACATCGCTGTGCCGCGCCCCGGGACCGGTGAAAACGCCGCCCTGCCGCTCGATGAAGACTGGGCGATACATCCGGCGCTGAAGGACAGTGTTCTTCCACTTTTTGCAAAAAAGCAGGTGGCATTTGTGCCGTTTGCCGGAACGGACGACACTTCGCGCAGCCATTTCGAGACGCAGGACTCGATCGAACTCGGCCAGGATCTCAACGGCAGCCGCGACTTCCGCTCCGGCTTCATGAGCCGGCTGGCAGTGGTCCTGCAGGATAGCGTGACGCCGATCTCCTTCACCAGTCAGTTGCCACTCATTTTCCGGGGACCGGCAGTCATACCCAATGTCTCTCTCAATATCGGCGGTAAACCCGGAATCGATTCACGTCAGGCGGCGTTGATTGCCAGCATGTACAGCCGGACCGATCTTGCGCCAGCTGTCAGTGAGGGCTTCCAGGTCGAGGACGAAGTCTACAAATCGATCGCCGTCGAAATGCAGCAGGCCAGCCGCGGCGCAACTTCCGCCAGGGGTTTTGAGCTGGAAGCGAGGCGAATCGCCCGGCTGATGCGGGAGAAATACAATCTCGGCTTCGTCGATGTCGGCGGCTGGGACACGCATGTCAATCAGGGTGGAGCGGCCGGCTATCTCGCGAACAGGATCTCCGAACTGGGCAGGGCGCTGACCGGCTTCGCCGACGAAATGGGTCCCGACTGGCAAAATACCGTCGTCATTGCGATCAGCGAGTTCGGCCGCACCTTCCGCGAGAACGGTAACCGCGGCACCGATCACGGCCATGGAACTGTCTATTGGATTCTCGGCGGAAGTATCAGCGGCGGCCGGCTCGCCGGCGATCAGGTTCGTGTTGCCGAAGAGACATTATTCCAGAACCGCGATTTTCCCGTGCTGAACGAATACCGCTCTGTGCTTGGCGGGTTGTTCAGCCGGCTGTATGGGCTGGAAGGTGATGCCCTGCAAAAGGTGTTTCCGGGCGCCAAACCGAAGGATATTGGCATCATCTAGCGCCGCTCCGACATGGCGCCATGATTTCAGTGTACCTTTGCGCATTCCATCCGTTAGGAAAGCGGACAAACGGAACCGGCGACTAATCATGCAGACGGATAGTGGAGTGGGCGCGAGGCGCGCGGGCTGGCTGATTGCCGCGGCCGCACTGATTCTCGATCAGGCGACAAAGAACCTGTTGGTCTATGGCTATGGCTTCGGGCGAATGGGACCCCTGGCCCGCATCGTGGTCGCACCATTTTTCGATTTGGTCATGGTGTGGAATCGCGGTGTTTCCTATGGTCTTTTTCAGGCGGGCGGTCTTGCAGGTACCCTGATCCTTACGGCGTTTTCACTTTTCGCTGTCGGTGTCCTGTCGTGGTGGCTGTCGCGCGCGGACCGCATCAGTCTCACCGCCGGTCTGGGCTTGATCATCGGTGGCGCACTCGGAAACGTGATCGACCGAATCCTCTATGGTGCAGTCGCGGATTTTTTTCACTTTCATGCTTTCGGTCACGACTGGTATGTGTTCAACGTGGCCGATGCGGCCATCACCATTGGCGTCATCGTGCTTCTGGTGGACGCGTTTTTGCGGCCCGAATCGGGACACGAAGGAAGAAGGCGGTCCGGTACATGAGTTTGACAACAGGCGATGTGCGCACGGGTGCAGCATGGGTTTCCGCGAGTATTGCGGCCGTGTTGCTGCTGTCGGGTTGCCAAAGCATTCGACAAGCCACCGGCGCCGAGAAAACACCGCCCGACGAGTTCACTGTCTTGACGAAATCGCCGCTGGTCATTCCACCGGATTTCAATTTGCGGCCGCCTCAGGCTGGAATTGCCTCGCGAAATGATCCGGATGCCGATGAGAGCGGGGCGAACCTCGCGCTTCCGACGGCGACCGCGGCGAGCCTCGGCGCCACCTATAGCGACGCCGAGAAGCTGTTGCTGACGAAGACCAACGCGCTGTCGGTGGATCCGAATATCCGGAAGACAATCACCTCCGATGTCGGTCTTGAGGATCAGGGACCCGGTTTTGCGCAGAAAGTTCTGTTCCAGGGCGCCGAACCGCCCAAACCCGCTCCGCCTGCGGGAATGACCACGGCCGCGCCTGCCGCAACTCCCGATGCGCCACCGGCCGCGCCGGCTGCAACGCCTGCTGCGGCGCCAGCCGCCGCGCCTGCTGCAGCACCGATGGCGGCTCCTGCGGCCAAGCCCTGAGACGCCGGTGGAGGGCCGATTCCGGCGGCTCTGGCGTGTTGCGGCAGTTGGTGCCGCACTGACCGTCAGCCTGCCGGCAATCGCATCCGCCCCTGTTCAACAGAGCACGCAAAAAGCCGTTTCCTTCGCCCTGAAGAATGGCCTTCGGCTGGTTGTCATTCCGGATCATCGGTCGCCGGTTGTTACGCACATGGTCTGGTATCAGGTCGGTGGCGCCGACGATCCGCCGGGTCTTTCCGGGACCGCGCATTTCTTCGAGCACCTGATGTTCCGCGGCACCAAAATTGTGCCGAACGGCGAGTTATCCAAAACGGTTTCGCGAAATGGCGGGCAGGACAATGCCCAGACCTCGGACGACTTCACGGTGTATTTCCAGCGCATTGCGAAGGACCGGCTGCCGCTGATGATGCAGCTTGAGGCCGATCGCATGGTCAATCTGGACCTGTCCGAATCCAATCTGAACACCGAACGTCAGGTGGTCCTGGAAGAGCGTCACTTGCGTGTCGATTCCGAGCCGCGGGCACTGGCCGAAGAGCAGATGGAGGCAGCCTTGCATCTGTCTCATCCATATGGCCGGCCGGTGATCGGGTGGGAGGCCGAGATCAAGCGTATCGGCCGGCCCGAGGCGCTGGATTTTTACCAACATCATTATGCGCCCAACAATGCGATCGTCGTCGTGGCGGGCGATGTGAATCCGAATGACGTATTGAAGCTGGCGCAACAGAAATACGAACCGGTTATGCCGCATACACTGGCGCCGCGCACGAATGAACCGGAGCCTCCGCGTCTGGCACCAACCCGGTTGAACTTTGCGATTGCCGGCACCGATCTGCCGCAATGGATTCGTATCTATCGTGTGCCGGGCTATATCGGCAGCCCACGCGGTACAGCAGAAGCGCTCGAAGTCATGGCGGCAATTCTTGGCGGTGGTCCGACCAGCAGGCTGTATCGGACGCTGGTCGTCGATCGCAAACTCGCGGTGGATGCCAGCGCCAATTATGACGGGCACAATCGCGGCCCATCCGAGCTGATGATATCCGCAGTCCCGCGCGAAGGCGTCAGCTTTGCTACCCTCGAAGCTGCGGTCGACCAGGTTATCGCCGGGCTGGATCGTGCACCGCCGGAAACCGGTGAATTCGACCGCGCCAAAACCCGGCTGGTGGCCGATTATACCTATCAGCACGACAACCAATTTCTGCTGGCGCAGGATTACGGGCAGGGTCTGTCAATCGGGCTGACCATTGCCGACATTGAAGACTGGCCCAATCGCATCCGGTCGGTAAATGCGCCGGATGTGCGCAATGTCGCCCAGAAATACCTTATCCCCCGGGAATCGGTTACCGGGGTGATGCAGGCCAAATAATCGGCGTTCCGGCCAGGCCGTGGCAGCGGTGCCCGGATTAAAATTTTGATCTCATTAGCAAGTTTCCGGTAACCAAATTTCGTTAACCTGCCCCGCCATGGGCGTGCGATTCGGCGCAATTTGCGTGACGGTGCTGATTCTGGTCTGTGGACCGGCGGTGGCGACGACTTTTGCCGCCCAAATCACCGACCAGGATGGCAAATCTGCGCCAAATGCTGTCGTGACGCTGATGCCGCAGGGCCGAAGCATGCCCGCCCCGGGGACCCGGTTGGACCCGGAAAAGGTCATCGATCAGCGCAACGAGACGTTCATTCCCCTGGTGACCTTATTGCCGCGGAACGGTCACATCATTTTTGCCAATAACGATAAAACAAAGCATCAGGTTTATTCTTTTTCCGCGATCAAGCAGTTCGAGATCACGCTGGTCCAGGGCGATAAGTCGCCGCCATTCCTGTTCGACAAAGCCGGAATTGCGACGCTCGGCTGCAATATCCACGATCACATGATCGCATATGTCGTGGTGACCGACAGTCCGTGGACGGCGATGACGGGTGCCGATGGCAAGGTGGAAATAGCCGATGTTCCTGCCGGCAATTACGACGTGCAGGTGTGGCATCCGCAGTTGCCGCCCGGCAGCAATCCGCCATCCGATCACCTTGTGATTTCCGGCGAAACCGCATCTTATGCAGCGAAACTGAAATTGCTGTCGCCCCCGCCGATGGGGCACATGCATATGGCGCATTACTGAGGCGCAGAGCCGATGAGCTTTCGCAAACGCCTCGCATTGTTCCTCGTCGCGATGCTCGTGATCGTGCAGGCGCTGACCGCGGTTTTTACCTACGGCACGATCCGCAGCAACCTGGTTGAGCGCGCCAAAATTCAACTCGCGACCGCGACAAACGTGCTGATGAAGCAGCTCGACGTCCTGGGACAGCGAGTTGGCGACGACGTGGAAGTTTTGTCGCTGGACTATGCGTTGCGCAAAGCGGTGGCCGAGCACGATCCTGCAACGGCGCTTTCGGCACTGCGCAACCATGGCGACCGTGTCGGCGCCACGCGCATGATGCTGGTCGGACTTGATGGGAAAGTCAGTGCGGATACTGCTGACAGGTACTCTCCCGGAACAGCCTTTCCGTTTCGTGCCCTGATCCAGACTGCCGGCTCGGAAGATCAGGCCACCGCGCTCGCCGTGCTCGATGGCGGAGTGTACTGGATCGTTGCTGTGCCGGTGCGGGCGCCAGTGCCGATTGCATTCATCGTCGCCTGCGTTCCGGTGAACGACGATCTCCTGAACCGGCTTGCGGCGCTTTCGTCGATTTCGCAATCGATGGCGCTGGCCACCCAAATGCCCGGTGGCTGGAACGTGGTGGCGCGGACATCGGGTTACGTTCCGGGCAGTGTCGACTGGCGCGCGGCGCTGAATGGTTCGGCGCCCGTGCTTTCGAATGACGGCAATGCCGGCCATGTGGCGATGGTTGCGCGCCTGGCGACGGCCAGCTCGAGTGTGCCCGTACTCGCAGTGTTCGACTATCCTCTCGATCAAACCCTCGACAGCTACCGCGCGGTTCTGCGGCCGATGCTCCTGGTCCTTGCCGGCGCGCTGGTATTGGCGCTCGCCGCGTCTGTTCTGATCGCGCGTGGTCTTTCCCGTCCGCTGGAACTGCTCGCCGGGGCAGCGAAGCGCATCGCACGCGGTGACTATGCGCCTGTCCCGATGGTGTCGGGCAATGACGAAGTTTCCGAACTGGGTTCGGCCCTTGACGGTATGACGAAAGCAGTGGCCGAACGCGAAGCTGCTCTTCGAAACGCGATCGTCTCGCTGGAGGCCGCGCGCAGTGATGCGGTCAAAGCCAATGAGGCAAAGTCGCAATTCCTGTCGAATATGAGCCACGAGTTGCGCACGCCACTCAACGCGATCGTCGGATTTTCCGAAATGATCCACGCGCAGGTTTTTGGTCCGCTTGGGGTGGCGAAATACGCGGAATATGCGCGCTACGTCATTGATTGCGGCGTTCAGCTCGCGGCCCAGTTCGAACAGATGCTGGATGTCGCGCAAGCGGAATCCGGCAAGCTCGGACTGACGCATCGGACATTCGCGCCGGGGCAGCTGGTTTATGCCAGTGTGAAGTCGCTGTTGAACGCGGCCGAGAAAGCCGGAGTGTCCATGGACATTCACGGCGACTTCGGCGACTGGCCTGCCCTCGATGGTGATGCTGCCAGGCTGCAACGCAGTTTCGTCAACCTGCTCGACAATGCAATCAAGTTCTCACATCGGGGCGGGACGGTGACGATCCGCGGCTCGCGCAAGGATTCGCAGGTGAAGCTGGTCATTGCCGATCGCGGCATCGGCATCAAGCCGGACAATCTGTCAATGGTCCTTCGCCCGTTCCATCGCGGCCGGCAAGCCTTTGATGGCGTGCACCAGGGCGTGGGCCTTGGGCTGCCATTTGCCAAAGCTGTCATCGAACTGCATGGCGGCACGCTCTCCGTCGAAAGCGACGAAGGGATCGGGACGACTGTGACAGTAATGCTGCCGGTGGCGGCTGCGGCGGAATTCGCAGGCGCAGCTTAATCAGCACGGCAGGTGGCGGGGAGGGGGCGGTGGATCGCGGATCGGCATTGCATGCTGCGATAATCGCGGCCGGTGCGACATTCGCCCCGAATGCTGCGGCGGCGGTCGATTTCAGCGTCGATGGTTATGCCGATCTGCGGGTGGTTGCACCATCGAACCAGGCTTCATGGCAGGACGGCGGCCTTGGAAAACTGCGTTTTGGTGCGGGACATGGAAATCCGGATTTCAACTTTGCGGAAGCGGCAGCCGAACTATCCGCTCTGATCACGCCGGAACTGATCGGCGTCGCAACCGCGCGAATCGCGCCAAAGCAATACACGGCGGCGGATCTGCTCGACGGTTATTTGCGCTACCGGCGGGTTTCGATTTCCCCGTTTCGCTGGTCGATCAAGGCCGGGGCATTTTTTCCGCCGGTGTCGCTGGAAAACACCGAAATCGGTTGGACAAGTCCGTGGACTCTCACGCCATCGGCGATCAATAGCTGGATCGGCGAAGAAGTCCGCATCATCGGCTCCGAGGCCAGCGTGGAATGGCGCAGTGATGTCCGGACGCTATCCCTCAGTGCCGCCCTGTTTGGCTGGAACCAGCCCTCCGGTGAACTTCTCGCAGATCGCGGGTGGTCGTTTAGTGACGCATTCAGCGGAGTCTTCGATCATCCCCGCCTGCCCGATGTGGAGGCTAAAATCCTGGGCCGGCGGGTCCCCTTGCGCACCGAAGAATTTGTCCAGCTGGACAATCGCCCGGGCTGGTATCTCGCCGCGAACTGGGACGAAGCCGGCATTGGAAAACTGAATGTCATTTTTTACGACAATAATGCCGACGCATCGGCCAATGACGGCAACAGCTTCGCGTGGAGAGCGCAATTTGAAAACGCGGGTCTCAGCACCCAGCTCGGCAGTGTGACGTTGCTCGCGCAAGCCATGCTGGGCCAGACGCTGATTCGCCCCAGCACATTTTTTTCCAACGACACCCATTTTTCTTCGGCCTATGTGCTGGCGGGATGGAGTATCGATGAGAATTGGCGAGCGGCGGTGCGCGTCGACGGCTTCGCGACGGAGGCCCACACGCCATTCGTTACTGCGGATGTGCGTGAGTCCGGCAGTGCGGTCACAGCCGCCATCGATTATCTGCCGGCCCAGTGGCTGCGCCTGACCATTGAGGGCATTCGAGTCGACAGCACGCGAAGCCAGCGGACGCTCGCCGGAATCAATCCGCGCGAAGTCGAAAACCAGCTTCAGCTCAGCGCGCGATTGTATTTACCATAAATGGGGTAAAACCCGGGGAATGGCTGGGGCTGAAGAGTTCCCGCTGCCCAATTCCTTATCAACCTGGGGTCGAGTTTTAACCAAAAATTAAACCTCAAATGCGACACAAAAACTCTAATCGCATTTTAATCTTGACCCCCGGTCGTCAGCCGGGCACTGGCATGTATTATTGCGTGATTTTCCACTGGAAACACGCGTTTTTCAGCGCATCGGGGGACGATGGACGCATTCTTGCAACGGCGACAGCGACGCCGCTCAGCGCTCTATGCGCTGAGCGTTTCGCTATTGTCGTGCGCCTCTCCTCCTGCAATCGCCGCGAGCGTGCTTCCGACCGGCGGAAATTTTGCCGCCGGCAGCGGCAAGATCTCCAGTACCGCCAACACATCGACGGTCAATCAGACCACAAAAAATGGCATCATAAACTGGAACGGTTTCTCGATTGGCCAAGGCAACAGCGTACGGATCAATAACGGCTCCGGCGCGACGCTGAACCGGGTGACGGGAGCATCGCCGTCTTCGATTGCCGGTTCGCTGACTTCATCCGGCTCGACCTATCTGATCAACCAGAACGGGATTGTCGTCACGCCGTCGGGCAAGGTCATCACCGGCGGCACTTTTGTGGGTTCAACGCGGGATACGTCGAACAGCGCCTTCATGCGCGGCGGCAATCTGCAGTTCACCGGTACATCACCCGGGATGGTGACCAACCAGGGCAGCATCACGGCCGGTGGCGATGCGGTGCTGATTGGCAAATCCGCCACCAACAGCGGCAGCATTTCGGCGCCGAACGGCGTCGCGGGCGTGGTCGCGGGCGACGATGTTGTGCTGCAGCCCTCCGGCAGCGGTTTGCAGATTGAGGTCAAGACCGGCAGCGGGAATGCGACGACCAGCGGCAATGTGGCGGCGGCGCAGGCGCTGATCGATGCGGCCGGCGGCAATGCCTATGCGCTGGCCGGAAACAATGGTGGCCAGGTGCGCGCCACCGGTACCAGGAACATCAACGGGCACGTCTGGCTGACCGCGCCCAATGGCGCCGCGCAGGTCACGGCAACCGTCAGTGCGCAGAATGCCGATGGTTCGGGTGGCGCGATCGATATTCAGGGCCAGAGCATCAATGTCTCGGGCGCGCTGAATGCAAGTGATATGCCGCCAAAGGGCAATGGCGGCACGATCAGTGTCGGATCGGCCACGACGCCATCTACAACCGTATCCGGCACTCTGACTGCGCGCGGCGGAGCGCAGGGCGGCAATGGCGGCCATATCGAAACATCGGGCGAGGTGCTGAACACCAGCGGGATCAAGGTCGATACCACGGCACCCAAAGGCCAGACCGGCAACTGGACGCTCGATCCTTACAACGTCACGATTTCATCGGCGGCAACATCAAGCAACGCGCTCTCGTCCGGCACATTCACCCCGTCGGGCAACGACTCGGTCATCAGTGTCAGTGACCTGCAGAATGCACTGCAAACGACCAATGTGACGGTCACTACGGGTACCGGCGGCAGCCAGACCGGTGACATCACGGTGGCATCGCCGGTCGCATGGTCAGCCAATGTGCTGACTGTCGATGCGTATCATTCGATCAACATCAACGCGGCACTTTCGGCCAGTGGCACGGCAGGTTTGGTGCTCAAGATCAATGACGGCGGTTCTGGCGGTGGGCTGAATTTTGCTCCCGGCAATATCAGTTTCGCCAATACGAGCGAAGCGCTGACAATTAATGGAATTGCCCAGACGCTGGTGGCAGCGGCACTGACCGGATCGGTGACCAAGACCTACGATGGCACGAACGTCGCCACGCTGACCCAGTCGAACTACACGTTGACCGGCGTTGCGCCGGCGGATCAGAACAGCGTCGTGCTTACGGTCAACGGCACGGCGGACAGCAGCGCGACTTCCGGAACATTCAGTACAAAGGATGCCGGAACCGCTTTGCCGGTGACGGTGAGCGGCCTTGGCCTCAACCAGCCCGGCGGCGACACCTATTTCCTCACCGCCGCGACGATTTCCGCCAATATCGGCACGATCAATCCCGCGAGTCTGACCGTAACGGCCAGTTCGCGGTCCAAAGTCTACGGAACTGCCGATCCGGCGCTGACCTATACCGTGTCCGGGCTGCTGAGCGGCGACACGGCAGATTCGGTACTGAACGGCAGCCTGTCACGCGCCAGCTACGGGACGCTGGCCGGCGAACAGGTTGGCAGCTATGCCATTAGCCAGGGCAGCCTTGTTACGAACGGCAATTACACCATCGCCCTTGCCGGCAGTACACTGAGCATCACTCCGGCGACAGTTCTGATCTCGCCCTATATGCGGAACAAGGTTTACGGCAACAACGATCCGGCATTCGGCTATGACGTGTCGCAACTGGTGTATGGCGTCGTCGATGGTGTCGTGATCCAGGACACGCCATCGATAATCAGCGGCAGCCTGTCGCGCGCGGGCTACGGGACGCTCGCCGGCGAGCAGGTTGGCAGCTATGCGATCACCCAGGGCAGCCTTGTCGCGAACAGCGATTACAACGTCTCCATTGCCGCCAGTACGCTCAACATCAATCCGGCGACCCTCAGCGTTACGGCCCATTCCGCGACCAAGGTCTATGGTACGGGCGATCCGGTCTTCACCTACAGCCTGGATGGATTGAGGAACAGTGTCGCCGATGGTGTTGTCATCAACGACACGGCATCCGTCCTGACCGGCAGACTGGCGCGTGCCGCGGGCGAGAATACCGGCAGCTACGGGATCACGCAGGGCAGCCTCGCGGCGAGCAATTACAGCATCGACTTTACCGGCAGTGCGCTGAGCATCACTCCGGCGAATGTGACCGTGACGGCCAATCCGCAATCGAAAGTATACGGAACATCCGATCCGGTGCTGAGCTTTAGCACTTCGGGTCTGGTGAACGCGACCGTCGATGGGGTTAGCATCAACGATACTGCGGCGTCGGTCTTCACCGGCAGCCTTGCGCGCGCTGGAGGCGAGAACACCGGCAGCTACGCGATCAGCCAGGGCAACCTCGCCGCGAACAACAATTACACGCTAACCGCCTTCACCGGCAATTCGCTGAGCATCACTCCCGCAATACTCACGCTGACGGCCAATGCGCTGAGCAAGACCTATGGCGGCAATGATCCGACACTGACGTACAGCACGTCTGGCCTGGTCAATGCCACTGTAGACGGCTTCGCGATCAACGACACGGCGGACTCGGTACTGAACGGTGTTCTGTCACGCGCCGCCTACGGGACGCTCGCCGGCGAACAGGTTGGTCGCTATGCGATCACCCAGGGCAGCCTCACGGCGAATGGCGATTACACCATCGCCTTCACCGGCAATTCGCTGAGCATCACTCCGGCGACAGTCCTGATCTCGCCGTACGCGCGGAGGAAGGTTTACGGCAACAGTGATCCGGCGTTCGGCTATGACGTGTCGCAATTGGTGAATGGCATCGTCGATGGCGTCGCGATCAACGACACGGCGGGATCGGTGCTGAGCGGCAGCCTGTCGCGCGCCGGGTACGGGACGCTCGCCGGCGAGCAGGTTGGCAGCTATGCGATCACCCAGGGCAGCCTCGCCGCGACGAGTAATTACACCGTGGGCCTTGCCGCCAGTACGCTGAACATCACTCCGACGACACTCACCGTCACCGCCAATGGGCAGAACAAGATTTATGGCAGCAACGATCCGGCGCTGACCTACACGACTTCCGGCTTTGTGAATGCCACCGTCGATGGAGTAGCGCTCAATGATACGGCGGCCTCTGCCCTGACCGGCAGTCTGTCGCGCGCCGGCTATGGAACCCTCGCCGGCGAGCAGGTTGGCAGCTATGCAATCACGCAGGGCAGTCTCGCGGCGAACAATTACAGCATCGACTTTACCGGGAGTTTGCTGAGCATCACTCCGGCCTCGCTGACCGTCACGGCCAATCCGCAATCGAAAGTATACGGAACGTCCGATCCGGTGCTGAGCTTTAGCACTTCGGGTCTGGTGAACGCGACCGTCGATGGGGTTAGCATCAACGATACTGCGGCGTCGGTCTTCACCGGCAGCCTTGCGCGCGCTGGAGGCGAGAACACCGGCAGCTACGCGATCAGCCAGGGCAACCTCGCCGCGAACAACAATTACACGCTAACCGCCTTCACCGGCAATTCGCTGAGCATCACTCCCGCAATACTCACGCTGACGGCCAATGCGCTGAGCAAGACCTATGGCGGCAATGATCCGACACTGACGTACAGCACGTCTGGCCTGGTCAATGCCACTGTAGACGGCTTCGCGATCAACGACACGGCGGACTCGGTACTGAACGGTGTTCTGTCACGCGCCGCCTACGGGACGCTCGCCGGCGAACAGGTTGGTCGCTATGCGATCACCCAGGGCAGCCTCACGGCGAATGGCGATTACACCATCGCCTTCACCGGCAATTCGCTGAGCATCACTCCGGCGACAGTCCTGATCTCGCCGTACGCGCGGAGGAAGGTTTACGGCAACAGTGATCCGGCGTTCGGCTATGACGTGTCGCAATTGGTGAATGGCATCGTCGATGGCGTCGCGATCAACGACACGGCGGGATCGGTGCTGAGCGGCAGCCTGTCACGTGCCGGCTACGGGACGCTCGCCGGCGAGCAGGTTGGCAGCTATGCGATCACCCAGGGCAGCCTCGCCGCGACGAGTAATTACACCGTGGGCCTTGCCGCCAGTACGCTGAACATCACTCCGACGACACTCACCGTCACCGCCAATGGGCAGAACAAGATTTATGGCAGCAACGATCCGGCGCTGACTTACACCACGTCCGGTTTTGTAAACGCCACCGTCGACGGGATAGCGCTCAATGACACGGCAGCGTCCGCCCTGACTGGCAGCCTTGCGCGCGCTGCGGGCGAGAATACCGGTAGCTACGCAATCACCCAGGGTAGCCTCGCCGCGAACGGTGACTACACCATCAGCTTCAACGGCGATGCGCTCAGCATCTCTCCAGCCTCACTGACTGTCACGGCCAATCGACAATCCAAGACATACGGAACATCCGATCCGGGACTGACCTACAGCACTTCGGGTCTGGTGCACGCGACTATTGATGGAATTGCGATCAACGATACTGCGGCATCCGTCCTGACCGGCAGCCTTGCGCGTGATGCGGGCGAGAACGCCGGCAGTTATGCGATCAACCAGGGAAGCCTCGCCGCGAACAATAATTACGCGATCGCCTTCGCCGGCAATTCGCTGAACATAGCTCCGGCGGCGTTGACTGTGACCGCCCGTCCACAAAGCAAAGCCTATGGCGGCAATGATCCGACACTGACCTACACCACGTCCGGCCTGGTCAATGCTACCGTAGACGGCTTTGCGATCAATGACACGGCGGACTCGGTGCTTTCCGGTGGCCTGTCGCGAGCCGGCTACGGCACGCTGGCTGGCGAACAGGTCGGCAGCTACGCGATCAACCAGGGCAGCCTTACCGCGAACGGCAATTACACCATCGCCTTCACCGGCAATGCGCAGAGCATCACTCCGGCGACAGCCGTGGTCAGCGCCCATTCGCGGACCAAGACGTACGGCAATAATGATCCGGCGCTCGACTATGACGCCTCGCAATTGGTATATGGCATCGTCGACGGTGTGACGATTCACGACACGGCGGCCTCCGTCTTCACCGGCAGCCTTGCACGCGCTGCGGGTGAGAATGCCGGCAGCTACGCCATCACCCAGGGCAATCTTGCGGCGAATAATTACACCATCGCCTTCACCGGCAATTCACTGAACATCAGTCCGGCGACACTCACGGTCACCGCGGATGGGCGGAGCAAATCCTATGGCAGTAACGATCCGGCACTGACCTACAACGCGTCCGGCCTGGTGAACGCCACTATCGACGGCGTTGCAATCCATGACACCGCGGCAACAGTGCTTTCCGGCAGCCTCGCGCGCGCAGGAGGCGAGAACGCCGGCAGCTACGCGATCGGCCAGGGCAGCCTCGCCGCGAACAGCAATTACACGATCGCCGCCTTCGATGGTAATTCGCTGAGCATCACCCCGAGGACGCTCACGGTCTCCGCTGATGCGCGAAGCAAGGTCTATGGCAGCAATGATCCGGCACTGACTTACGCCACGTCCGGCCTGGTCAACGCCACCGTCGACGGATTTGCGATCAACGACACGGTGGACTCGGTGCTCTCCGGCGGTCTCGCGCGCGCTGCAGGCGAGAACGTCGGCAGCTATGCAATCTCTCAGGGTAGCCTTGCCGCGAACGGCAATTACACCATCGCCTTCATCGGCAATACGCAGAGCATCACTCCGGCGACAGTCCTGATCTCGCCCTATTCGCGCAGCAAGGTGTATGGCAACACCGATCCGGCACTCGGCTATGACGTGTCGCAATTGGTGAATGGTACCGTCGACGGTATCGCGATCCACGACACGGCAGCATCGGTGCTGAGCGGCAGTCTGTCACGCGCCGGTTACGGGACTTCGGCCGGCGAACAGGTTGGCAGTTATGCGATCACCCAGGGCAGCCTTGCGGCCACCAGCAATTACACGGTCGCTCTCGCCAGCAGTACACTGAACATCAACCCGGCGACACTCAGCGTCACTGCTGATGGGCGGAACAAGACCTATGGCAGCCACGATCCGGCGCTGACCTACACCACGTCGGGTCTGGTGAACGCCACGGTCGATGGAGCGGCAATCAACGATTCCGCCGGGTCCGTTCTCACCGGCAGTCTTGCGCGCGCTACGGGCGAGAATGCCGGCAGCTACGCGATTACGCAGGGCAGCCTCGCCGCCAACCGCAACTACACGATCGACTTCACAGGGAATGCACTGAACATCACTCCGGCGAGCCTGAACGTCACGGTCAATGGGCAATCCAAACTGTACGGAACGTCAGATCCTGGGCTGACCTATTCGGTGTCCGGACTGCAAAGCGGCGACAGCGTTGCAACCGTGTTGTCCGGCAGTCTTGCGCGTAACGCGGGCGAGAACGCCGGCAGCTACGCCATCGGCCAGGGCAGCCTCGCCGCGAACAATAACTATGCGATCGCCTTCACGGGCAATTCGCTGAGCATCAGCCCGAAGACGCTCACGGTCACCGCTGATGCGCGAAGCAAGGTCTACGGCGCCCATGATCCGGCGCTGACCTACACTACGTCGAGTTTTGTGAACACCACCGTCGACGGCGTTGTGATCAACGACACGGCCGGGTCGGTCCTGAGCGGCGGTCTGTCACGCGCGGGCTACGGCACGCTGGCTGGTGAACAGGCCGGCAGCTACGCGATCACCCAGGGCAGCCTTACCGCGAATGACAATTACACCATCGCCTTCATCGGCAGTACGCAGAGCATCACTCCGGCGACCGCCCTGGTCACGGCCTACTCGCGGACCAAAACCTATGGCAACAATGATCCGGCGCTCGGCTATGACGCGTCGCAACTGGTGGATGGTGTCATCGATGGTGTTGCGATTAATGACACCCCGGCGTCCGTCTTCACCGGCAGCCTTGCGCGCGCTGCGGGCGAGAATGCCGGCAGCTACGCGATTACGCAGGGCAGCCTCGCCGCGAACGGCAATTACCACTTCGCCTTCACCGGCAGCTCGCTAAATATCGTTCCGGCGCCACTCACGGTCAAAGCTGATGGGCGCAGCAAAATCTATGGCACCAATGATCCATCACTGACCTACACCGCGTCCGGTTTTGTGAACGCGATCGCCGATGGAACGGCGATCAACGATACGGCGGCATCCGTGCTCAATGGCAGTCTTGGGCGCACTGCCGGCGAGAATGCCGGCAGCTACGCAATCGGTCAGGGCAGCCTCGCCACAAACGGCAATTACGCCATTGCCTTCATCGGCAATTCGCTGAACATCACTCCGGCGGCGCTCAGCGTCACCGCCGATGCGCGGAGCAAAACCTATGGCAACAATGATCCGGCGCTGACCTACAGCACTTCGGGTCTCGTGAACGCGACGGTCGACGGAACGGCGATCCACGATACCGCGGCGTCCGCCTTCACCGGTGCCCTTGGGCGCGCGGCAGGTGAGAATTCCGGCAGCTACGCGATCACCCAGGGCAATCTCGCCTCGAATAATTACGCGATCTCCTTCACCGGCAATTCGCTGAGCATCACTCCGGCGACGCTCAACGTCACCGCTAATGGGCGCAGCAAGATCTATGGCACCAATGATCCGGCGCTGACCTACACGACCTCGGGCCTGGTGAGCGGTCCAGTTGACGGGGTTGCGATCAACGATACGGCGGCGACGGTTCTTACCGGCAGCCTCGCGCGTGCTGCGGGCGAGAACACCGGCGGCTATACAATCACCAGGGGTAACCTCGCTGCGAACGGCAATTACAACATCGCCTTCACCGGCAATTCTCTGAATATCGCCCCGGCGACCCTCACGGTCACTGCGGATGCGAAGAGCAAAGCCTATGGCAGCAATGATCCGGCGCTGACCTACACCGCGTCTGGCCTGGTGAACACGACGGTCGACGGTACATCCATCACCGACACTGCCGCCTCGGTCCTTACTGGTGCTCTGTCGCGCGACGGCTATGGCACTCTCGCCGGCGAACAGGCGGGCGGCCATGCCATTAATCAGGGCACACTCGCCAGCAATTCAAATTATGCGATCGTCTTTACCGGCAGCAATCTGGCGATCAGCCCGGCCTCACTGACTGTCGCAGCCCATTCCAAAACCAAAACCTACGGCACGAGTGACCCGGCACTGACCTACGACGCCTCGGGCTTCGTGCATTCGACAGCCGATGGGGTTGCGATCAACGACACGGCAGCATCTTCCCTCACGGGCAGCCTCGCACGTAGCGCCGGTGAGAGCGCCGGCAACTATGCGATCGGCCAGGGCAGCCTCGCGGCCAGCAACTACGCCATCGCTTTCACCGGTAATTCGCTGAGCGTCACCCCAGCGACGCTCACCGTCGCCGCCAATTCTGAAGGTAAAACATACGGCACCACCGACCCGGCTCTCACCTACAGCACTTCGGGTCTGGTGAATGCGACGGTGGATGGAACCGTGATCAATGACACCGCGGCATCCGTGCTCAGCGGCCGCCTTACGCGTGGTGCGGGCGAGAATGCCGGCAGCTATGCGATCGGCCAGGGTAGCCTCGCCGCGAATGGCAATTACACCATCGCCTTCACCGGCAATGCGCTGAGCATCTCTCCCGCGGCGCTGACCGTGGCTGCCAGTGCGGAAAGCAAAACCTATGGCAACAATGATCCGGCGCTGGCCTACACCACGTCCGGCCTGGTGAACGCGACCGTCGATGGAGTTGCGGTCAACGACACAGTAGGCACCGTCCTGACCGGCAGCCTTGCGCGTCCTGCGGGCGAGAACACCGGCAGCTACACGATCGGCCAGGGCAGTCTCGCCGCGAACGGTAATTACACGATCAACTTCACCGGCAATTCCTTGAACATCACTCCGGCGAATTTGACCGTGGCCGCGCGTTTGCAAAGCAAAAACTATGGCAGCAGTGATCCGGCGCTGACCTACGATGCGTCGGGCCTGGTGAGCGCGACGGTGGATGGTGTTGTGATCAACGACACCACGGCATCCGCCATCACCGGCAGTCTCGCACGCGCTGGCTACGGGACATTCGGCGGTGAACAGGTTGGCGGATATGCTATCAATCAGGGCACGCTGGCCGCCAATTCCAATTACGTCATGACCTTCACCGGCAGCAACCTGGCGGTCAATCCCGTGACGTTGACCGTGGCTGCCCTTCCGAACAGCAAAACCTATGGCGATAATGATCCGGCGCTGACTTACGCCACCGCGGGCCTCGTCACCGGGACTGCCGATGGCATCGCGATCAACGACACGGCGGCGTCGGTCCTCACCGGCCGCCTTGCGCGCGCGGCGGGTGAGAGCGCCGGCAGCTACACGGTCACTCAGGGCAACCTCGCCGCGAATCGCAATTACACCATCGCCTTCACCAGCAGTCTGCTGAGCATCGCTCCTGCCACGCTGACAGTGACCGCGAATTCCGGAACCAAAGTGTACGGCACGAGTGATCCGGGCCTGACCTACCGCGCGTCAGGCCTGGTGAACGCTACAGTCGATGGGGTGGTGGTCAATGACACTGCGACTTCAGTCCTGACCGGCCGCCTTGCGCGCGCTGCGGGTGAGAATGTCGGAACCTACGCGATAAATCAGGGCAACCTCGCCGCGAATGGCAATTACACGATCGCTTTCACCGGAAATTCGCTGAGCGTCACGCCGGCTTCTCTCACCATAACTGCTACGCGTGGAAACAAGGTGTATGACGGAACGACTTCGTCCAGCCTGATGCCGACATACACCGGCCTCGTTGCGGGCGACAGCCTTACCGGGTTGACGCAAACCTACGACAGCAAGGATGTAGCAGGCGCGACGACGCTGTCGGTTGCCTCATTCGTTTTGTCTGATCCGGCGAATTACCATGTGACGACCAATACGGCGTCCGGGACGATCACTCCCGCGACGCTCATTTATGTCGCGGATGCGCAATCCATCCTCTATTCCCAGTCCATCCCGACCGTCGGCGGGACCGTGAGTGGCTTCGTTGCGGGCGAAAATCTTTCGAACGCCACCAGCGGAACAACGATTTTTGCGACCAATGCAGCCGCCTCGAGTGCACCGGGTCAGTACGCTGTCAACGGCTCGGGTCTGGCGGCCAAACACGGCAATTATGTGTTTGAGCAGGCGGCCACAAACGCGACTGCATTGACGATCAATTATGCGGTGACACTGGCCGGCGGCAACCTTTCTGCAACCAACTGGAATCTGGACGACTTGGGCGGCGTTGATTTTTCCGGGGCTGATCTGGCTGGAGCCAATCTCCACAAGACCAACCTGACCGACGCGAATCTCAGCAATACCGTTCTCACGGGCGCCAATCTGCATGGCGCGGTCCTCACCGGGGCGACGGTCTCGACGGTGTCGAGCTACACAGTGCCGACGCTTACACTTGGAACCAGTTTGGCCGGACAGAACTTGTCCGGCATGAACCTGTCGGGAAGAAACCTCGCGGGCTACGATTTGTCCGGAGCAAACCTGAAGGGTGCGAATCTCACCGGCGCGAATTTCACCGGTGCGAATCTTGCCGGCGTTAACCTTAGTGGCGCCACGCTCTTTGGAGCCAACTTCACAGATGCGAACCTGGCGGGGGCCAACTTGTCCGGTGCCATTTTCCACTAGAGCGCGATCCGGCGAAGTGTGAGCGGTTCGCCGTTAGATTACGCGAGGTAACGCTTACAGGCCCTCGAACAGGGCGGTCGAGAGATAGCGTTCCGCGAATGACGGGATGATCGTGACGATCTGCTTGCCCGCCATCGCCGGGCGGGCGCCGATTTCGAGTGCCGCGGCAATGGCTGCGCCGGAAGAAATCCCGCAGGGAATGCCTTCCTGCCGCGCGGCCTCACGTGCAGTTTCAAACGCCGTCTCGTTCGAGATGGTGATGACTTCGTCAATCACCGAGCGGTCAAGCGTTTGGGGAATGAATCCCGCGCCGATACCCTGAATCGTGTGGGGTCCCGGCGCGCCGCCGGACAGCACCGGACTGTCTTCCGGTTCGACCGCGATCATCCTCACCGACGGTTTGCGCGCCTTCAGCACGTGGCCGACTCCGGTCATCGTGCCGCCGGTGCCGACGGCAGAAATCACGGCATCGACGCCGCCGTTGGTGTCGTTCCAGATTTCCTCGGCCGTGGTGCGCTCATGGATCTCCGGATTGGCGGGATTTTCGAATTGCTGCGGCATCACCGCATCGGCATTGCTGCGCAGGATTTCATTGGCACGCGCGATCGAGCCATGCATTCCCTTCGCCGGATCGGTCAGCTCCAGTTGCGCGCCGAGCAGCGCCAGCATTTTCCGCCGTTCCACCGACATGGATTCCGGCATCACGAGAATGAGGCGGTAGCCGCGCGCCGCGGCAACGAAAGCCAGCGCAATGCCGGTATTGCCGCTGGTGGGTTCGACGATCACGGATTTTCCCGGCGTGATACGGCCCTCTCGCTCCAGGGCATCGATCATTCCGACGCCGATGCGATCCTTGACACTGCCGATCGGATTGAAAAATTCCAGTTTGAACAGGAGATCGGCTTTCACCCCGGCGGCGGCCGGCATGCGCGCCATTCGCACCAATGGAGTGTCACCGATGGTTTCGGTGATCGAATTGTAAACCCGTCCGCGGCCGGGGCGGTGCTGCGGCTCTCTGGCCGGATCGCTCTGCCGCTCAGATCGTGAAGTCGGCATCGCGCTTCTCGGTGGCGCCGGGCCCGAGGCTCAAGGACCGTGCCTGCCGGCAGACATCCTCGATGGTCATGGCGTCCAGCTTTTTCATCAGCTCTTCCTGCAGCGATGCGATCATGGGCACAACCACTCTGCGCCCCAGTTCGGAACCGCCGTCGAATTCTTCCTCGGTTTCATCGAAGCTCATCGCGATCCGCATCACTTCGCCGATGCTGATGCGTCGGCGTTCGCGGGCAAGCCGGTAGCCGCCGCGCGGGCCACGAACACCCTTCAAAATCCCGGCGCGAACGAGGTGCTGCATCACCTGTTCGAGGTAGCGCTGCGGCACGCCCTGACGTGCGGTGATCTCCTTCGCCTGCACCGGTTCGGCGCGGGCGTTGTAGGCGATGTCGATAACCGCTTCGAGCGCGAGCAGTGTTTTGCGGGAAATCCTCAGCATTTCAGCGGCCCATTCCCGTCGAACCAAAGCCGCCGGCGCCGCGCGAAGTGTCATTCAGCCGTGACGTTTCCTGCCATTCGGCCCGCGCATGCGCGGCGATGACGAGTTGAGCGATTTTCATCCCGCGGGTGATCGAAAAGGCCGCTTTGCCATGATTGATCAGGATCGCCGACACCTCACCGCGATAATCCGAATCGATCGTACCCGGAGCATTGAGCACGGTGATTCCATGGTGCAGCGCCAGTCCCGAACGCGGCCGGACCTGGGCTTCGTAGCCCTCGGGCAGCGCCAATGCGATGCCGGTGGGAATTGCCGCGATACCGCCCGGCGGCAGCGCGACATCGCGTTCGACGGCGGCCAGAAGGTCGAGACCGGCCGAACCGGCGCTGGCATAGGCCGGCAGGGGCAGATCCGGCGCCAGCCGCTTCACTTCAATCTTCATGCAGCCCGCCCGAAGAATTGCGCGATTCTCGCGGTGAGCCGCTGGGCGACGTCCCGCTTTGATAGCAGCGGCCAGGATTCCTCGCCCGCGCCACTCAGCAGATGGACGCGATTGCTGTCACTTCCCATCACGCTCATGCCGTGAGCATCGGTGCTGACGTCATTCGCAAGGATCCAGTCACAACCCTTTGCCACACGCTTGGCCGCAGCATTGACGAGGAGGTTGCCGGTTTCCGCGGCAAAACCGATGACCAGTTTGGGGCGCGCCGTCGCATGACGGGAAATTTCGGCGAGGATGTCGGGGTTCTCTGCGAGCACAAGCGATGGCGGAGCGTTCGGCTTTTTCAGCTTCGTGGCGTGGGGATGTTCGACATGCCAGTCGGCGACCGCGGCGGCGCAAATGGCAACATCCACCGGCAGGGCGGCTTCGCAGGCGTCCCGCATTTCAAGCGCCGTTTCGACCCGGACCAGTTTATTGATTGCAGGGGCGGAGAGGGCGACCGGGCCTGAGACCAGGACTGTCTCGGCGCCAGCACAGGCGAGCGCCTCCGCGATGGCATAGCCCTGTTTTCCCGATGAGCGATTGGCGAGGTAGCGCACCGGATCGATCGGCTCATGGGTGGGACCGGCGGTCACGAGAGCGCGGATGCCGGCGAGATTGACCGGCCTCAGGATGGCTGTGATCGCCGCGAGGATCTCGGCCGGCTCAGCCATGCGTCCTTCCCCGAATTCCCCGCACGCCATCTCCCCAGCGTTCGGGCCCACCACGCGAATGCCGTCGCGCGTCAGGGCAGCCAGATTCCGGCGCGTCGCGGGGTGTTCCCACATGCGGACATTCATCGCCGGAGCGAGCAGGACGGGCTTGTCGGTGGCCAGTAGCGCCGTGGAGGCGAGATCGGGCGCCAGTCCTGCCGCGAGCTTGGCCATGAGATCGGCTGTGGCGGGGGCCACCACCAGCAGGTCCGCAGATCGTGACAGGGCGATATGACCCATTTCGGATTCGACCGTGAGGTCGAAAAGCTCCTGGTAGGTCTTCTCGCCGCTTAATGCGGAGACCGACAAGGACGTGATGAACTGGGCGCCACCCGCTGTGAGAATGGCGTGGACCGATGCTCCGGCTTCCCGGAGACGGCGGATCAGCTCCAGCGATTTGTACGCCGCGATGCCTCCGCCGATGATCAGAAGAATGCGTTTTCCGCTGAGTTCCACGGCGATTTCCTGAATAACAACGATGTGGTGGATTTTATAGCAAATTACGCTTCGGACTTGTAGTTAAAACAACCCCGAGCGCGACGAAAGACCCGAACTGCAACGAACCGAACCCGGAGTCCGTCCGTTATCTTAACCGCTTAACTGCGGAGACTCTGGATGAGCGCTGAGGAAGCATGCCGTTTGGCCGCTGAACTTAACGAAGAGTTCGGGCCAGTGGTTGCCCATGTTGCCCGGCGCACGATCGCCAGCCTTGAAGAAGACGGGCAGGAGGAGAGGGCCGCGATCTGGCGCGCGCTGCTGGCGATCCTTGACGACATCACCGCACGGCGCATCGATCCCTACGCCAAAATTGCGATCCACTGATCGTCGATTTGGCGTCCGGCGGCGCAGTTACTGACATGCTCGACCCGATGATCCAGGCTTTGCTGGAGCGCGTGCCGCAGCTTGGCTCCTATGCGATCTGGGAAAAGTCACCCGCCGAGGCGCGCGAAGATTACCGCCGCTTCTGCCAGTTTGCGGCGCCCCATGATCTGCCGATCGGCAAAGTTGAAAACATCACCGCGGGCACAATACCGCTGCGCACCTATACGCCGATTGCCGGCGGAACCGGCATGCTGCCAGCGATCATCTATTTTCATGGCGGGGGATTTGTTCTCGGCGATCTCGACTCCTACGACGCGCTGTGCCGTACGCTGGCGAATGAGAGCAGTTGCCGGGTCATATCGGTGGACTACCGGTTGGCTCCCGAACACCCGTTTCCAGCGGCGGTCGAAGACTGCCTGGCCGCGGTTCAATGGGTCGAAGACCACGCAGCCGAACTCCTGATCGACGCCAATCATATCGCGGTTGCAGGCGATTCCGCCGGCGGCAACCTTGCAGCATTGGTGTGCCAGAAGGCGAAGGAGAACAAAGGTGCGCCGCAGATTGCATTTCAGCTGCTGATTTATCCGGCACTGTCGCTGCGTGTCTCGCACTCCACTGCCGAACAAGATGCCGAATTCCCTGAAATCGGCTTTCCCCTCGATCCGCGCGCGCTGAGCTGGTTCCTCCGTTATTACGTTCCGGATGGCGTCTATCCGGCCGATGCACGTCTGTCGCCGCTTTCCGCGCGTGATCTCACCGGACTGCCTGCCGCGTATATCGTCACCGCCGGTCTGGATCCGTTGCGGAACGATGCGATCTCCTATGCCGAGCGATTGAAGCAGGCGGGAGTGTCGGCTGTGCAAATCGATTACCCGACCATGGTCCATGGTTTCTTTTCGATGCAGGGTTTGATTCCCCTGGCATCCGGCGCGATCGCAGCGGCGGCCCATGCAGCGCAGCACGCGCTGCGCGAGGAAACCGGCTGATGCTTGCCGCCGCTCTCTAACTGCGGCATTTTCCGGCTCCGGGAGCGTCCGGCCCCAACCAGCTCTGGTTGTGCGCGACGCATTGGGAGGAGCCGATGATGAACCGATTGATCCTGCTGCTGGCAATCGCATTGTTTGCCGTGCCGACATTAAGCCGGGCCGATCTTCCGCCCGACGTCGCCAAAGCTGTCGCCGCCATGGGGCACAAGAACGATGCCGTCGCGACGCGGAAGATCTTCGATCCGTTACAGCCGAAGGAACCGGTTGCGGTCGCCGGGCTGAAGGCCGAACGCGACATCGCGTATGGCGGCGATCCGTTGCAGAAGCTGGACGTGGTTTGGGACGGAAAGACCACCGGCAATCGGCCGATTCTGGTGTTCGTCCACGGCGGAGGCTTCACCGGCGGCGATAAGCACACGCCGGGACAGTTCACCTACGACAACATCATGACGTGGGCCAACCAGCAGGGAATGGTCGGCGTTGAGATCAATTACCGGTTGGCGCCAAAAAACCAGTATCCCGATGCGGCCTACGATACGCGCGACGCGCTCGCCTATGTGGCGAAGAATGCGCGCCAATGGGGCGGCGATCCGAACCGGATTTTCCTGTGGGGCCATTCGGCCGGAGCGAGCCTGGTTGGGATTTACGTTTCTCATCCCGAATTCCATTACAAGACGGGTGGCGGGATCATCGGCGCAGTGATGACGTCCGGCGGCTATGAGGCGCGGCCAAGCGCGTTTTTCGGCAAAGATCCGGAGAAGGTGAAGGCTGCATCGTCGGTCGAAGGGTTGAAGGCGACAAAAATTCCGCTGTTCTTCACCCGCGCCGAATGGGATCCGGAAACGCCGCAGATCGCCCAGGGCGAGATGATCCACAAGGTTCTGACCGAAGCCGGTCATGAACACATGTTCCACCTCATGACGACGCACAACCACATGTCGCAGGTTTATTCGGTGGGCACGTCCGAACATCAGCTTACGGACCTTCTCGGGCCGTGGCTCAAACAACTCGCGGCCGGTGTGAAGTCAGCTTCGAACTAAAGCAAGTTCCGACCGGATGGAAACAGTTTGCGTTGCGGTTCTCGCGCGCGATCCGCCAGGCGCGGCGCGAAGGGCGATGCGGGTACATCGGTCGAGCGCCGCAACGCAGCGGGCGCTCGCGAGAACGCAACCCGAATGGGCCGGGCGATTTTTGCACGCGGGTTTCGTCGCGGGGCTCGCCCGTATTACCCGATACGCGCTTTGCCCCGCTCCTGCCCGCAATGCAAAAATCGCTGCGGCGCAAACGCTTCCATCCGGTTGGAACTTGCTCCATGTCTGCAGTTCATTAAGTCCGGGGGCAGCCGAACGCTGCCCCCTCTTTGTTTAGAAAAAAGGCGACGTTCATGGATCTGGGATTTGTCGGGCTGGGAATCATGGGCCGGCCGATGGCAGGCCATCTGCAGGCGGCCGGGCATCAGCTCTACCTCAACACGCGCAGTGGCGTGCCAAAGGAGATGATCGAAAAGGGCGGCATCGCCTGCAAAACGGCGCGCGAAGTAGCGCAGAAGGCCGAAATCATTTTCACGATGGTCCCGGATACGCCGGACGTCGAGAAAGTGTTGTTTGCCGGCGATGGCGTCACCGGCGGTCTGTCGCGCGGCAAAATCGTCGTCGACATGAGTACGATTTCGCCTCTTGCCACGAAGGACTTTGCGCGACGGATTGAGGAATTGGGCTGTTTCTACCTCGACTCGCCGGTGTCGGGCGGCGAAGTCGGCGCCAAAGCCGGCACGCTCACTTTGATGGTCGGCGGCCGGCCGGAAATCTTCGAGCGCGTGAAGCCGCTGCTGCAACTGATGGGCAAGACCATCACTCTGATCGGCGGCAATGGCGATGGCCAGACCGCAAAGGCGGCCAACCAGATCATCGTTGCACTGAATATCGAAGCGGTCGCCGAGGCATTGCTGTTTGCATCCAAGGCCGGCGCCGATCCGGCCAAGGTGCGTCAGGCTTTGCTGGGCGGCTTCGCACAATCACGCATTCTGGAAGTGCATGGCGAGCGCATGCTGAAGCGGACATTCGCGCCCGGTTTCCGCATTGAATTGCACGCCAAGGATTTGGCCATAGTGTTGGCGGGCGCGCGGGCGCTGAACATTCCCCTGCCGCATACAGCCAACTGCCAGGAATTGTTCAATGCTTCTTTCGCAGCCGGGGAAGGCGGACTCGATGATTCCGCGCTGGTGAAAGTGCTGGAGCGCCTCGCGAGTCACGAAATCAAAATCGCGGATTGATCTTTCCGTTGAACACGGATCCCAGCGTCATTCTGCGTCAGCTCTTCAATGCTGCGGTGGCTGCCGGCTCAGCGAAACGCTGTGTGCCGCGCAATCTGCCCAAACCGGCGCGCGGCCGCACAGTCGTGGTCGGCGCAGGAAAAGCTGCAGCCGCCATGGCGAAATCTGTCGAAGAGCACTGGCACGGCAAGCTCAGTGGCCTTGTCGTGACTCGCTATGGCCATGGCGTGCCATGCCGGCATATCGAAGTCGTTGAAGCAGAACATCCCATGCCCGGCGAGGCCGGCCTTGAAGCCGCCCGCCGCGTGCTGGATTCGGTTAGAAATCTGGCGCCAGATGATCTTGTTCTCGCGCTGATCTCGGGCGGAGGATCGGCGCTACTGACCATGCCCGCACCCGGTTTAAGTCTGGCGCAAAAGCGGTGCGTGACCGCAGCACTTCTCCGCTCTGGCGCGCCGATTGCGGAGATCAACTGCGTCCGGAAACATTTATCCGCGATCAAGGGCGGCAGGCTGGCGCTGGCGGCTGCACCCGCATCTGTTGTCGCGCTGATCATTTCCGATGTGCCCGGCGATGATCCGGCACTCGTGGCGTCCGGTCCCACCGCGCCGGACGCAACCACAAGTGCAGAGGCTGCGCGCATATTGCAGGCCCGCGGGATCACGGTGCCCGAATCTGTCGCGGTGTGGCTCAAGAATCCCAATTCGGAAACTCCAAAACCGGATGATCCCGGCTTTGCGCGGGTGGAAAACCGGGTGATCGCGTCGTCGCGCGCAGCCGTGGCAGAGGTGGCGCGCATTGCCGGCGCTGCCGGATTGGCTGTGCACAATCTCGGCGATGTCGAAGGGGAAGCGCGAATACTCGCTCGCGATCATGCGCAAATGGCATTGCACCTGCGCCGCGAAAGGCAATCCGCCCTGATCCTTTCCGGCGGCGAAACCACCGTCACGGTGCGCGGCCATGGACGGGGTGGACGTAATACCGAGTATCTGCTCGCCCTCGCTGCGGCTCTCGGTGGCGCGGATGGCATATGGGCGATTGCCTGCGACACCGATGGGATCGACGGTTCCGAGAACAATGCGGGCGCGCTGATATCGCCAGACACTCTTCGACGTGCCGACGCGCTTGGATTGAGTCCAGATCGAGCGTTGGCGGAGAACGATTCCTACGGCTTTTTCGCGGCCCTTGGCGACCTGGTTGTCACCGGGCCAACGCGCACCAACGTCAACGATTTCCGCGCGATACTGATCGCGGGCGGTCGATAATAACTACGAACGTGCCTCGATGATGGTGCCGGTGACCGAGAACCGCTTCAGTTCCTCGGCCGCAAGCGTGAATGTCGGGTCGAGTTCAAGCGCCTTCTTGTAATCTTCCCAGGCGCCGCGTGCATCGTTCATTTTTTCACGTGCCAGACCGCGGTTGTAATAGGCGAGATGGACCTTATCGAGGCCGACCTTGATCGCCTTGTCGAGCGATGCCAGCGCTTCCTGGGGCATGTCGAGATTGATCAGGGCCGCGCCGCGATTGACATAGGCTTCGCCCAGGTTGGGGTAACGCGAGATGCTGAGTTCGCAGTCGGTTATCGCGCCGGCATAATCGTGCACGCGCAGGCGAACGACGCTGCGGTTAATATAGGTTGCTGCCCGGTCGCGCACCGACATTTCCTGGTTGTCGAGCGCCTTGGTGCAGACATCGAAGGCTGCGAATGGATCACCGAATTCCGCGGTGGCATAGCACTGCGCGCCGGCTCCGCCGCCAACCACAATCACCACCGCTTTCGCGGGGAGCGCGGCAAGCACAACTCCGGCCAGTGCCACTGTGCACAACTGCAGAGCACGCATGGACAAATCCTCCACGTTGACTGCCGCCAGGCGCAAAGCCTGACATTTCGTTCATCTTAGCACCAAACCGTTTTCCGCTATAGCGGGTTGGCGCCGGTTTGTGGGCAATTGGAGCCCGTCCTTGCGCGGTCTCGCACCCATTGTTAACTCATCCCCCGGATTGGACGGAGCTGGTCATGTCAACTTTACCGCCTGGTTTCCTCGCAAGGGCGCTCGGGCGCATCAAGCCTTCACCCACTCTGGCGATGACTCAAAAATCCCGCGAATTGAAAGCTGCCGGGCGGGATGTGATCGGGCTTGCCGCCGGGGAGCCCGATTTCGACACGCCGGATAATATCAAGGAAGCCGCAATCGCCGCGATTCGCCGCGGTGAAACCAAATACACGAATATTGAAGGAATCCCGGAGCTGCGCTCGGCGATTGCCGCCAAATTCAAGCGCGAGAACCATGTCGACTACACCCCCGCGCAATGCTTCGTCGCTCCGGGCGGAAAGACCATTATTTACAATGCCATGATGGCGACACTGAACGAGGGCGATGAGGTCATCATCCCCGCACCCTATTGGGTGAGCTATCCGGACATTGTGCTGCTCGCAGGGGGCAAGCCGGTCTTTGTCGAAACCCGGCTGGAGGAGGGTTTTCGCCTCACTCCGGAGGCGCTGGCGCAGGCGATCACGCCGAAAACCAAATGGTTGATCCTCAATCAGCCGTCGAACCCGACTGGTGCCTGTTACAGCCGCGAGCAGTTGAAGGCGCTGACCAAAGTGCTGATGGAGCATCCGCATGTGTGGATTCTCACCGACGATATGTATGAGCATCTGGTGTTCGGCGGATTCCAATTCCACACCGTGGTCGAAGTTGAGCCCGGCCTTTACGAGCGCACCCTGACGATGAACGGTGTGTCCAAGGCCTATGCCATGACCGGATGGCGCATCGGCTATTGTGCGGGAGCGGTACCGCTGATTGCGGCGATGGCGAAACTCCAGTCGCAATCGGCGACGAATGCGACGTCCATTTCGCAGTGGGCGAGTGTCGAAGCCCTGAACGGACCACAGGACTTCATTCCAAAATTCCAGAAAGTGTTCGAGGAAAGGCGCGATCTGGTGGTGTCGATGCTGAACCAGACCTCCTGCATCGAGTGCCCTGTCCCGGAGGGCGCATTTTACGTCTACCCGTCAATCCGGAAGATGATCGGAACCAAAAGCCGGACCGGGCGAAAAATCGGGAATGACGAAGATTTCGCGAATGCTCTCCTGGAAGAAGAAGGCGTCGCCGTCGTGCACGGCGCGGCTTTCGGGCTGTCGCCGTTCTTCCGAATCTCCTATGCGACCTCGAATGCGGTGCTGGAAGAAGCCTGCACCCGTATTCAGCGCTTCTGCGGTAACCTTAAATAGAGGCCAGGCTGGCCTGCGCCCGATGGTAGCGTGAGCCAGTCTCGTGGTTTCGAAGTCGCCGACTTTGACATCGAAGGCGCTTACGCAGTTCGAAACCCGAAACGACACTGGAATCAATAATTTGCTGGTGTCCTTTCGATACTGAAATGCGCCTTGGCGCTGCCGGTATAGGGAGCAAGCGAATTTCAGAATCGGGCCACCGGGCGCTCGCAGGGACGTGTCAACAAAACCGCCGGATACGCGTTATATGAATGACGCGATATTGTCTGGGTTACGGTTCATGACTGACGTCACACAAGCAGGTGTACTTTCCCGCGACATTGCAACCAGCGGGCCGGCAGGTATTGCCGCGCGGCCAAACTATCTGTTCGGCCCGGTTTTCGATTTCATGACGCTCGGTGGCGCTTCTTTAGTCGTCTGCGCAGCCATTGCTTTTCTGTTTCCCAGGGGGATTCCCGGCACCCAGCAGGCGGTCCTGATCACGGTGCTGATGACCATCATCAATCAGCCCCATTTCGCCCATTCTTACCAGATGTTCTATCGCAATTACCGGGAGAAGGCGTTTGGCGCTTATCCTGCCGCACTGCGCTGGCGCTATATCACTGCCGGATTGGTCGTTCCCGCAGTTCTGATTGCATTCCTCGGCGGCGCGGCATTGGCGGGAAGCAGCCGCATCCTTGCCTATAGCGCGAATGCGATGTTTTTCCTGGTCGGCTGGCACTACGTCAAACAGGGTTACGGAATCCTGATTGTCGACTCAGTCCAGAAGCGGCTGATGTTTTCAGACCGCGCGAAGCTCATTCTGCGCGCCAATGGTTATGCGAGCTGGATGGTCGCATGGCTTGCAGTCAATCACGCTTTGTCCAGCAGGAATTACTATATCGGCCTGGCCTATTTCTCATTGCCCATTCCAGCCTGGATTTATGAGTTGTCGATTGTCGCGCTGGTGGTCACTTCGGCCGCGACATTGCTGGTGCTGTTGCAGCGCTGGCGCGAAGCGCGCGGGCGGTTGCCGTGGAACGGTCTCGTCGCCTATCTGACGACACTGTATCTCTGGGTGATCTTCGTTCGCTTCAATCCGCTGGTTCTGGCGGTGGTGCCGACATTTCACTCGCTACAATATCTTGCGGTGGTTTGGCGCTATCAGCTCAACGCCGCGGACCGCGGCGAAGCGGCGCCTGCACCGGCGGTGATTTCGCGCGTCGTGCCGGCACAATGGAGCAGCTTCGCTTTCTTTATCGGCGTTGGTGTCCTGCTCGGCTATCTCGGGTTTCAGGGAATTCCGCGCTCGTTCGATGCCCTGGTTCCATACGATCGGCATCTCCTTGGCCCAAGCATGTTCCTGTTCTCGTTCTACATCTTCATCAACATTCATCACTATTTCCTCGACAACGTGATGTGGCGGCGGGGCAATCCCGACGTGCAGCAATATATTTTCGCGAAGGCAGCCAAACCCGCGCGCTGATACGCTTGCCTTCTCCCCCCGATTGGCGCGACGATGCGTCAATGAAGGGTTTGTGACGGGTCGAATTCTGCCCCGGAACAGGGCAGACGCCCGTCTTTAGGGAGACGGACATGCCGGCAAAAAACGGAGGTAGCGGGCCACGTTGCGTGGCCCTGGTAGGACCTTATGGTGGCGGCAAGACCACGCTGCTGGAGAGCATTCTGTGGATCACCGGCGCGATCCAGCGCAAAGGTTCGGTCCCGGCGCGCAACACCGTCGGCGACAGTTCGCCCGAAGCGCGGGCGCGACAGATGTCCGTCGAGACCAATTGCGCGACCACCAAATATCTCGACGAGACATTTACCTTCCTCGACTGCCCGGGTTCGATCGAGTTTTTGCAGGAGAGCCTGAACGTCCTGCCTGCGATCGACGCGGCGATCGTGGTTTGCGAACCCGAAGCCGCCAAGGCGGCGATGCTGCAGCCCTATCTCAAGCGGCTGGCCGATCTGAAAATTCCGCACGCGTTATTCGTCAACAAGATCGACAAGGCCAACGGATCGTTGCGCGAGATCCTTGCGATCCTGCAGGACGTTGCACCGAAACCGCTGGTCATCCGCCAAATCCCGATCTGGGAAAACGGCATTGTCACCGGCTTTATCGATCTGGCGTTGGAGCGCGCCTATGTTTATCGCGAGCACGCCGCCTCGCAGCTTGTCGAGTTTACCGACGACACGAAGGGCCGCGAGTCCGAAGCGCGCTATCAGATGCTGGAAAAGCTTGCCGATTACAACGAGCATCTGATGGAGGAATTGCTTTCCGACATTCCACCGCCCCGTGATGAGATTTTCCAGGATCTGGAAAAAGACCTGCAGTCGGGAACGATCGTCCCGGTACTGATCGGTTCGGCAGCCGGCGACAACGGCATCCGGCGCTTGCTGAAGATGCTGCGCCATGAAGTTCCCGATGTGGCCGCGGTGCGCAACCGGTTGGGCGTGAGCGGCAACGACGCGACCGTGCAAATCCTGAAGACTTACTACACCTCGCATGGCGGCAAGCTCAGCCTTGCGCGCGTGCTCGGAGGCCAGGTCAAGGACGGGGCAGTGCTGTACCGGCAGAACGGCGACGACACCCGGATTGGCGGAATTTTTGCGCTGCGTGGCGAAGCACAGACGAAACTCAATGAGGCAAGTCAGGGTGAAACGGTTGCCCTGGGGCGGCTGGACGAGATCGCGACCGGTGAGACTTTGTCGACTGGCCGCAGCGCCGCCAAACTGAAGCTCAATCTTGAGGTCCTGTCACCGGTTTACGGGCTCGCGATTGCTGCGTCAGATCGCAAGGACGAAGTCAAGCTCACCGCGGCGATCGCAAAATTGCGCGAAGAAGATCCTTCGCTCATCTTCCAACAGGACGGCGCGCTGCATCAGATGGTGCTGCTGGGGCAGGGCGAAATCCACCTGAAAGTCGCGGTCGAGAAACTGGCGTCCAAATACGGGTTGAAGCTGGAAACACACCGGCCGCAGGTGCCGTACAGGGAAACGATCAAGCGGTCGACAACGCAGCGCGGACGGCACAAGCGCCAGAGCGGTGGGCACGGCCAATTCGGCGATGTTGTGCTCGAGATCAAACCGCGGCCGCGGGGAGCGGGATTTGAATTCGAGGACCGGATCACCGGTGGCGTGGTGCCGCGCAATTTCATCCCCTCGGTGGAAAAAGGCGTTGTTGATTTCCTCAAATCGGGTCCACTCGGATTTCCGGTGGTGGACGTCGGCGTGGCCCTCATCGACGGTTCTTACCACACGGTCGATTCATCCGACGCAGCGTTTCAGACAGCGGCCCGCATCGGCATGACCGAGGGTATGCCGAATTGCACGCCGGTACTTCTCGAACCGATCATGCATGTGAAAATTCACGTACCGTCCGGATCGACGGCGGATGTGAATGGCGTGATCTCGTCGCGCCGCGGGCGCATTCTCGGGTTCGATTCGCGGCAGGGCTGGCAGGGCTGGGACACGGTGGAAGCCGAAATTCCGCATGCGGAGCTGCACGACCTGATCGTCGAGTTGCGGTCGCTTACGCAGGGTGTCGGCACGTACGAAATGAAGTTCGATCACCTCGCGGAACTGACCGGCAAGCTCGCCGAAAACGTGGTCGCTGCACACAAGGCGGCGGCATAAACGGCAATTTAATCGTATAAGCCGGTTCCAGTGCGGCCGGTTTATACGATTGACAAGAGTCACATCGGCAAAACGGGGCCGCCGTGCCGGTGTGGACTGCGCCATTCATTGCGCCTGTGTCGCCGCACAAGCTATAATTCCAGCACAATGATTTGAACGCACCCGCCATGATGCGGCCATGCTGGCGCAGTAGCGCGCATGCTGGGGTGGCGGCGAGGAGAATCGGATGCTGATCAGGATACGCAAGGGCTGGGAAATACCGGAGCGGCTGGTGACCGCGGAAGGACTGGTGATGAACCGCCGGCATTTACTGCGGGGCGCAGGCGCTCTCGCAGTCGCCGGTGCACTGGCCGGTTGCGATAATGGCACCCCAAGCTCGCAGAGCGGGGCAGGGGGTGTCCACACGGCAGCTTCGTCAGACCCGACCGCGTCAATGTATCCGTTCAAGCGCAATGCCGCCTACGTGGTCAGCGACCGCGGAATGACTCCGGAAAACATCGTTGCCTCGTACAACAATTACTACGAGTTCGGACAGGAGAAGGATGATCCGGTCCGCAATGCCGACCGGCTGCCGATCCGCCCGTGGGAGATCAGTTTTGAAGGCATGGTGGAGAAATCCTTCAAGGCCGATTTCGATACGCTAATCAAGGCGATGCCACTGGAAGAGCGGGTCTATCGTCATCGCTGTGTCGAGACGTGGGCGTTTGTCGCTCCGTGGTCGGGTTTCTCCATGAAAGCACTGGTGGATTACGCCAAGCCGACATCCGGCGCGAAATATGTCGTGATGAAAACATGGATGAACCCGGATGTTGCACCGGCCCAGAACATGGTGTGGGTACCGTGGCCGTATACGGAAGGTCTCACCATGGACGAGGCGAGAAACGACCTCGCATTCATGGTGACCGGAATGTACGGCAAACCTCTGCCAAAGCAGAACGGTGCGCCGCTACGCCTCGTCACGCCATGGAAATACGGCTTCAAATCCACCAAGGGAATCCAGCGCTTCATCTTCACCGATCAGCGCCCGAAAACCTATTGGATGGCGCTTGGACCCGATGAATACGGATTCTGGGCCAATGTGAATCCGCAGGTCCCACATCCGCGCTGGAGCCAGGCCACCGAGGAGATTCTCGGCACCGGCGAACGCGTTCCAACCCAGCTGTACAATGGCTATGGCGCGCAGGTCGCATCGCTGTACACAAACCTGCCGGACGAGCGGCTGTTTATGTAATCGCAAAAGGAAAGGCCGGCGTTGAACGCCGGCCGTTTCCTCGGAGGCTGCGGACGGTTTGGCCGCCCGTCATCGGGAGGAGACCTCCTTTATGGGTTCGCTGGAGACGAACCGCTCAACTTCGATATGGGGATGCAGGGCGGGCTTCCAACCCTGACCCAGTTCAAGAATCTCGCGAGCGAGTTCTAGTGTGAGGCGGCGAGGAAGCGTTCGGCCTCCAGCGCAGCCATACAACCCATTCCTGCCGCGGTGACGGCTTGGCGGAATACCCTGTCCTTGACGTCGCCTGCGGCGAAAACACCGGGGATGCTGGTCCTCGTCGAATCCGGCGCGGTGCGGATATAGCCCTCGTCATCCATGTCGAGCTGCCCACGGAAAATTTCAGTGGCCGGCGTATGCCCGATGGCAATGAACAATCCTTCGGCCGGCAAATCGGTGAGTGCTCCGGTCTCAACATTTTTAACCCGGACGGCAGAGACGGATTTGGGTTCACCCGATCCGATCACGTCGGCGACAATTGAATTCCACAACATTCGGATCCTGGGGTGCGACTGGACCCGCGCCTGATTGGTTTTATCGGCGCGCAATGTGTCACGCCGGTGGACCAGCGTGACTTCGCTCGCGAAATTGGTGAGGAACAGTGCTTCTTCGACCGCCGTGTTGCCGCCGCCGACGACCACGACCTTTTTACCCTTGAAGAAGAAACCGTCGCAGGTTGCGCAGGCCGAGACGCCGAAGCCCTTGAGCTTTTCTTCGTTGGGCAGCCCAAGCCATTTGGCTTGTGCGCCCGTGGCGATCACGATCGTCTCCGCCGTGTAGCGTTTGCCGGAATCCCCGGTCAGGACGAACGGCCGACGCGCCAGATCGGCGCCGGTGATCAGGTCGAACAAGACATTCGTTCCGAGATGCTCGACCTGCGCCTGCATCTGCTCCATCAGCCACGGGCCCTGAACCGCTTTGGCAAATCCCGGATAGTTCTCGACTTCGGTTGTGATGGTGAGCTGGCCTCCCGGCTGCATGCCCGCGACCAGGACCGGTTCGAGCATGGCGCGGGCGGCGTAGATCGCCGCTGTGCAGCCAGCGGGACCACTGCCGAGAATGAGGATTTTGGCATGAATGTCGGACATGAACAGGGACCCAGAGTCGCGGACGGATATCGAAAGAAAGACCCAGTCAGGTCAAGTGTTCGATTGCCTCCAGCTTTATCACCTCCGCCCTGGCAACATTATTGCCAAGTGTGCGTTGATTTTGATCTTCTCCCGGGGCTCCATGGCTCGTCACCGGCTCGACGACATCGACAGGAAGATTCTGGCCGAGTTGCAGGCGGACGGCCGAATGACCAATGTCGAGCTGGCATCCCGGGTAAAGATCACCGCGCCGCCCTGTCTGCGCCGCGTCCGCGTGCTGGAAACATCTGGCTATATCAGGGGCTACCACGCCGAACTGAACGCAGGCGCCCTTGGCTACGAGGTGACCGCTTACGCCTATGTTGGATTGGCCAGTCAGGCTGAGCAGGATCTGCGCGCGTTTGAGGAGCAGGTGAAGAGCTGGCCCCTGGTGCGCAGCTGCCACATGCTTTCGGGCGATGTTGACTTCGTGCTGCTCTGCGTGGCGCGAAATGTACCTGAGTTCCAGGACTTCATTACCAACGATCTGACCTCTGCCAGGAGCGTCGCCAGCGTCAAAACCGCCCTCGTGATTCGAAGCATTAAGGATTCCTGCGGCGTTCCGGTTTAGACCGGTTTGTGACCAGATTTGCTCAGTTTGCGTTGCGGTTCTCGCGTGGCGATCCGCAAGGCGCGGCGCGAAGGGCGATGCGGGTACATCGGTCGAGCGCCGCAACGCCGCGGGCGGTCGCGAGAACGCAACCCGTATGGGCCGGGCGCTTTTTGCACGCGGGTTCGTCGCGGGGCTCGCCCGTATTCCCGATACGCGCTTCGCCCCGCTCCTGCCCGCGATGCAAAAAACCGCTCCGGCGCAAATGAGCAAATCTGGTCACGAACCGGTCTGGGCCTTTTGAGGAGCGTCCGGCTGGCGGGAAGGATGCGCCCGCGCGAAGGGTTCGAGCTTCTCGCAATTGGCAAGGACCGCACGGATCAGTGGATAAGGCGACATATCTGTCTTGAAGCGAACCGCCGAAAAGGCGTGCGACACCAGATAAGCATCGGCGATGGTCGCGGTTGCGCCATGGCAAAAGCCGGACGCCCGGTTCTTGTCGGCGTCCAACATCGCTTCGATTGCCTCAAACCCCTGCCGGTTCCAGCGGTGTATCCACGCGTTCACGCCATCCGTGTCCTGTCCGTATTCGTCCTGCACATATTTGCGGATGCGCAAGTTCGTCACCGGGTGCATGTCTGAACCGACGATCCCGGCAATCGCTCGCACGCGCGCGCGGCCAAGGGCGTCTTTCGGCAGCATTGGAGGGTCCGGATAAACCTCCTCGAGATATTCGATGATCGCCGACGACTGGTAGAGCCGCATTTCACCCGTATCCAGTGTCGGGACACCGCGCATCGGATTGACTTCGCCATATGCGGCGCCGAGATGCTCGGCCTTGTCCAGCCGGATCGAGATGTATTCGTAGGGAATGTTCTTGCAGTTCAGCACAATCCGCGTGCGATAGGACGTGCTGCTGGCGTGGAAATTGTACAGTTTCAACATAGATGGTTCCTGCAACGGCGCTTCTCGCCGTTGGGAGCGAACGCGGTCTATTCCGCCGCTGCCGGAATCCGGCGGGATTCGCCCGAGAACATCGCGCCCAACCGGTCGAGATAAACATACAAAACCGGAGTGATGTAGAGCGTAACCGCCTGACTAAGCATCAAGCCTCCGACGACTGCAAGCCCCAGCGGCTTGCGTCCCTCGCTGCTGGAACCAAGACCTATCGCAATCGGAAATGTGCCCATCAGCGCCGCCATGGTGGTCATCATGATGGGGCGGAAACGGATGACGGCCGCTTTCATGATCGCTGTCTCCGCGTCCATTTCGCCCGCGCGCTCCCGCGCCAATGCGAAGTCGACCATCATGATGGCGTTCTTCTTCACGATGCCGACCAGCATGATCATGCCGACAAAGGCATAGAGCGTCAGCGAATAATGGAACAGCCACAGCGTGATCAGCGCCCCGACCGCGGCGGATGGCAGTCCGGAAAGAATCGTCAGCGGGTGAATGTAGCTCTCATAGAGGATGCCGAGCACGATGTAGACAACGAGAATTGCACCGATCAGCAGGAAACCGAGTCCTTTCTGCGAATCCTGGAATGCTTTGGCCGTGCCCTGGAAACTGCCCTGGATCGCCGCTGGAAAACCGATCTGCGTCTTCACTCGCTCCAGCTCATCCACGGCGTCACTGAGGGCGACATTTGGCGGCAGGTTGAATGACAATGTGACGGCGGGCAGTTGGCCGGAATGGTTGACGGACAAAGGCTGCGTGCCGCGCGTGATCGTCGCCACCGCCGATAAAGGCACATTCGATCCGATATTCGTTGTCTGCGCCGTCGCCGACCGCGGCGTCGCGAGGTAAAGCAGCGAAAGTGCCTCCGGGTTTTGCTGGTATTCCGGCAAAAGTCCGAGGTTGACCCAATACTGATCCGCCTGCGTATAGATCGGGGCGATCTGGGTTCCACCGAAGGATGACCCCAGCGCAATCTGGATCGCCTGTGGGCTGATGCCGAGCGCGGCTGCCTTGTCGCGGTCGATATTGACTTCGATCGACGGCGTCGAAAGATCGAGATCGCTGTTGACGTCGAGGAAGAGCGGATTTCGCTGGAGCGCTTCGGCGAGCTTGCCCGACCAGCTATAGAGCTCACTCAGGTCGACATCCTGCAGCGTGTATTGATATTGGGCACGGCTGACATAGCCGCCAATTGTGATCAACGGCCGGTTTTGCAGCACCACCGTAATGCCCGGGATCTTCTGAAACTTCTGCCGCAACTCCGTGATCACGTCATTGACGCCGAGCGGCCGCTTGTCGCGATCCTTGAGCTGGATGCGGAATGTCCCGGAATTCAGGCCACCGCGCGTGCCGCCGGCGCCGACCGAGCTCATGAATCCGTCCACATTCGGATCGGCCGCGAGTACCCGTTCCGCCTCCTTCTGGTGGCGAACCATATCGGCGAATGAGATGCCGTTGGCGCCATCGGTGAATGCGGTGATCTGTCCGGTGTCTTCAGCGGTGATGAAATCTTCGGGCATGATCCGGAAGAGTTGGATGGTCGCGAGTATCGTCCCGAAGAAGAACAGCAGCACCAGCCGCCGGTGAGCCATCGCCCAGTTCAGTGACACGCCGTAGCCCTTCTGGATTGCGTCGAAGCCGCGCTCGCTTGCCCGGGAAAACCAGTTATGCCTGTGCGCTTGCTCTTCTTTCACCGGCTTAAGCAGCCGGCTGCACAGCATCGGCGTCAATGTCACCGAGACGATGCCGGACACCAGAACTGCAATGACGATCGTCAGCGAAAATTCGTGCAGCAATCGGCCGACGATTCCGCCCATGAAAATCACGGGAATGAAGACCGCAATCAGGGACACGGTCATCGACACGATTGTGAACGCGATCTCGCTGGAACCGGCCATTGCCGCCGCATATGGCGTTTCGCCCGCCTCCACGTGGCGCATGATGTTCTCGAGCATGACGATTGCATCGTCGACGACGAATCCGACGCACAGGGTCAATGCCATTAGCGAGAGATTGTCGAGGCTGTAGCCCATCGCCGCCATTCCGGCGAAGGTGCCGATGATCGTGATCGGCAGCGCAATGGACGGGATGAAAGTTCCGGAAACGGTTCGCAGAAAGACGAAGATCACCCCGACCACCAGCAGTGCGGCGAGGAGGAGGGTAATCTGCACGTCCGACACCGCTCTGCGTATCGAAACGCTGCGGTCGAGCGTGACATCGACCTTAATGGCGGGCGGCAGCTGCGCGGTGAGCTGCGGCAATACCGCTTTGATCTCGTCAACCAGCGCCACGGTGTTGGCGCCGGGTTGGCGGTCGATGGCCACTGTGACCGCTGGAACCGCGCCGGCATGGGTGACCCATGCGCCATAGAGCTTGGGGTTTTGCACCCCGTCGACGACTTGCGCGACGTCGGAGATGCGGACCGGCGCGCCGTTACGAAATGCGATGATTTGCGGCGCCACTTCAGCCGCGGTGCTGAGCTGGCCTGCCGCGTGGATGACCGCGCCGCGCGTGTTCCCGTCGATCTGCCCGGTCGGCATATTGGTGCTTGCGCGTTGCAGGGAGGACGCCACTTCGTCGATGCCGATTCCGCGCGTGGCCAGGGCATTGGGATCGACAAACACATGAACCGCAGGCCTTGCCTGACCGAAAATATCGGCCTGTGCGACGCCGCTGATCGAAGACAGTTTCCCGATCAGCAGGTTCTCCGTATACCGATCGACTTCGCGCAACGGCAGCGTCGGCGAACTCACCGTCAGGAAAACAATTGAGTTTTCCGCCGGATTGACCTTGCGGATCGAAGGCGGTGTCAACATCGCAGGTGGAAGCTGACGCGCCGCCGCGGACATCGCAGTCTGCACATCCAGAGCGGCCGCATCGATATTCCGGTCGAGGCGGAATTGCAGGGTGATGCGCGATTGTCCCAGGGCGTTCAGGGACGTCATCGAATCGAGGCCCGATATCAGGGAAAACTGCTTCTCCAGCGGAGTGGCGACGGCCGCTGCCATGGTGGGCGCATCAGCGCCCGGGAATGACGCATTGATATCGATGGTCGGAAAATCGACTTGCGGAAGCTCACTGACCGGCAGCGACGCGTAACCATAAATCCCGGCCAGGACGAATGCGGCCATGACAAGAGATGTCATGACCGGCCGGTTAATGAAAATCGCCGATATATTCATGGTTGCGACCGATGGGACCCCAACCATGAGGTTGTCGCATGTTCTGCGACAAGATGGCAGCTATTTCATGAAAAAACGCTCAGAGCAGGTCGGGACCTGCTCTAACCACCGCGCCCGGTGGTCGCCGCCGCCTCAGTGCCCGGCCGCACCGGCGCCGGATTGGACACTTTCACAGCGTCAGCCGGTTGAGGATCGGAGGCATTGGGAATGTTCCCGGTATTCTGGGCCTGCGTGGCAGTATTGTCGGGCTGTGTGATCACGACTCGTGCACCGGGGGTGACGCGCAACTGTCCATCGGTCACCACGCGGTCGCCAGGCTTCACGCCCGAGCCAAGCGCCGCAATCATCTGGTCCTGGTACAGCACCGTCACGGGGTGCATCTGTGCGCGGTTATTGGCATCCACGACGAAAACATAGTTTCCGTTCTGCCCGATATTGACACCTTCGCGTGGCACCGTGACCGTCTGATCCAGCGTCGCAAGCCGGACGCTAACATCGACGAGTTCTCCCGGAACCAGGCGAAGATCGGGATTGTCGAATGTGGCACGCAACTCGATCGTCCCGGTTTTGTCATCGACGACGTTGCCGACGAAATCGATCTTGACGGGAATGTCTGCGCGCGGGGAGTTGACGGCTGAGGCCACATCGTTGCGGACGGTGACGTCCGCAACCAGCTTTCCTTCACGCATGCGATCCTGCAACTGCGGAAGATCGCCCTGCGGCAGATCAAAGGAAATCATCACCGGCTGAATTTCGTTGATGGTGATCAGGCCGTTCGCATCTGAGGCATGCACCTGATTGCCCGGATAGACGATGTTCGGGCCGGTCTTGCCGTTGATCGGCGAACGAATGGTCGTGTAGTCGAGATTGAGCTGGGAGCGTTCCACCGCAGCCTGGTCAGCGGCAATGGTGGCCGTGAGCGCTTTGGCGGCAGCAACCAATTGGTCCCGCTGCTGCTCGGAAACGATTCCCCGCTGCGCCAGCATGACGGCGCGATCCGCGTCGGCCTGGGCGCTCGCCAATTGAGCTTTGTCGCGCTCCACTTGAGCCTGCGCCTGGCGCAGCGCCGCTTGGAACGGGGCTGGATCGATCTGGAACAGAAGGTCGCCTTTCTTGACCATCTGTCCCTCTTTGAACGGCGCGGACAGCAAGGGTCCGTCGACCTGTGATTTGATCGTCACTGTGGATTTTGCGAGCACAGTGCCGATGGTCCGCACCATCACTGGCACGTCCTGGACTGTCGCCGCGGCAACGCGCACTGGTGGTGCAGTGCCGGCGCCACGTGCAGCCTGTTTTGGCGCGCCTCCAGTTACGGACTGGACGATCGACTGAAAACGGTCGGGATCGGCGGCATAATAGCCACCAATGGCAATCGCGAGCACCGCGAGCAGACTCCGGCGAATCCAGGGGTTGGCACGCTTCTGGGCCGCTTGCCCATACCCTGCCGCCTGCCGTTTCGAGGAGGGTTCGCTGTAGCCCATTGATCCTTTTCCAGTGCCCGAGGTGCCGGCGCCCAAGCCAGTCGCGTCCAATCCTTTGGACATAAATATCATCTGTCCCAAAACTTTGTCGGACGCGAATAAACCCCGCTGGACAGCGGTCATTCGGTCCATGAGTTTATTTGCGTTTCACCGGTCCTATGGCACAAACCGGGCCAGTCTGCCACCGCAGAAGAATCGGGTAATATAAACCGGCCGTGACGTTACAAGACCCTGTCCATAGCGGGACCTTCCAGCCCCGGCCGCAAGACCTCCGGCTCTACCTTGGCGTCCGGTTCAGCAGCGCGCTGGGCACGCAAATCCAGTCTGTTGCGGTCGGCTGGCAGGTCTACGATATGACGCACGATGCGATGGCGCTGGGTTATGTCGGGCTGTGCAGCTTCCTGCCCATGGTGCTGCTGGTCCTGCCCGCCGGCGACCTCGCCGACAGGATCGACCGCCGGTTGATGCTGATGGCGAGCTACATTGTGCAGATTACGGCCTCTGCCGGCCTGCTTTTGCTGACCCTTGCCGGGGTCAAAGCCATGTGGGCGTATTACAGCGTGATCACGTTGTTGGGAGTGGCTTTAGGCCTGTCCCAGCCTGCCATGCAGTCATTCCTGCCATTCCTGGTCAGCCTGGAAAGGCTGCCGCAGGCGATCGCCTGGAATGCCTCGGTCTACCGTGTGGCGGTGATTGGCGGGCCCGCTCTTGGCGGTTTTCTCTACGACTTGGGTCCGGTGGTGAATTACAGCCTCTGTTTGGGTTTGTACCTGTTCACTTTCGTCGCGATGTCAGTTTTGCGCATCCGGCCTCAGCAACGCCGGGCACATCAGAGCTCGACTTATGAGCGAATTGCCGACGGTATCAACTACATACGGCAGCAGCCGATCCTGCTCGGCGCCATATCGCTCGATCTGTTTGCGATGTTTCTTGGCGGCACAACAGCGCTGTTACCGATCTTTGCCCGCGACATCCTGCATACCGGTCCCGCAGGTTTGGGTTTCCTGCGCACTGCGCCGGCCATGGGTGCTGCACTCGTGGCGCTGGTCCTGGCGCGGCGTCAATTGCGGCGCCGGGTCGGCATGGCGATGTTCACCTGTGTCGCCATTTTTGGCATGGCCACTCTGATATTTGGCATGTCGCGCTATTTCGCACTGTCCATGGCGGCGCTGGTGATTTCCGGGTCGGCCGACATGATCAGCGTGTATGTCCGTTCGGCGCTGGTCCAGCTATCGACGCCCGACGATATGCGCGGGCGAATCGGCTCGGTGAATTCACTCTTCATCGGCGCATCCAATGAATTCGGCGAGTTTCGCGCCGGGATGAGCGCAGGACTGTTCGGCACTGTGCCCGCAGTGGTGATCGGCGGCTTGGGCACCATCACCGTGGTCGGTGTTTGGATGCTGCTGTTTCCGGCATTGCGGCGCGTCGATCGCTTCAGCGATATTGAAGTGAAGAGCGATTTGGCCCCGCTCGCCGGCGCGCCTTCGGCGCTACCAGCTCCCGCGGAATAAACAAAAGGGGGCGGCACCAAAGGCGCCACCCCTTTTGTTTGGTAATATCCTGGCCGGGTTATTTCGGCTGCGGCACAATCCGGATGTAGGGCCGCGGCGCCTGCCAACCATTCGGGTAGATCTTCTTCGCTTCCTCATCCGAGACCGAGCCCGAAATGATCACGTTCTCGCCGGGTTTCCAGTTGGCGGGGGTCGAAATCCGGTGCTTTGTGCTGAGCTGAATGGAATCGATCGCCCGCAATACCTCGTCGAAATTACGCCCGGTGGTCATCGGATAGATCAGGATTAGTTTCAGCTTTTTGTCCGGCCCGATGACATACACATTGCGGACGGTTTGATTGTCTGCCGCCGTGCGCTTCGAGGGATCGCCGGAGGCTTCGGCCGGCAACATGTCGTAGAGCTTTGAAATCGCCAGGTCCGGATCGCCGATAATCGGATAATTCGGCGCGACCCCCTGGGTCTCGGCAATATCTTTCGCCCAGCCCGAATGACTCGTCACCGGGTCGACCGACAATCCGATGATTTTGACATTACGCTTGTCGAATTCCGGCTTTATCCGGGCCATGTAACCGAGCTCGGTCGTGCAGACAGGTGTGTAGTCCTTGGGGTGCGAGAACAGCACGCCCCAGGAATCGCCCAGCCACTCATGGAACCGGATTTTTCCCTGTGTCGTGTCCGCCTGGAAATCGGGTGCAGTGTCGCCTAGCCGCAATGCCATATCTGCCTCGCATCATTTGAACTCGGGCGAGGTAGTACTACGGCAGACCAGTCTGCATCAACGTGGCAGTGCGCTAACCGTGGTGGGGTGCGTGGTGTGGCGCCTTGTGTTTGTTGCCGCCATCGGCACATGGCTCGGTTTGCGAAGGCGGATCGCTCGCCGGAAAACTGTCCTCCAGCGCGTCGTCTAACTTATCGTCATCGCTTTTGGACGTGTCTTTCTTTTCCCATTTTTCTGCTTTGTGGCTCATGGCAGGACTCCCGGCTGCATCGAAAGACAACGGCTCGGACATGCCGCGGTTGCGCCGGATGCGGGTGTCGTAAGTCACGAGGCAGTTATCGGATTTCGCTGGTTGTATGTTCCGCGATCCTCAGTCGCCGATATCGACCGGTTTGTGGCCGTCTTTCTCGATAGTGGTAAATCCGGACACCAGCTTGCCGCCAGCCGCGCGATTGGCATTCGCCATCACGATCAGCCCCGGCTTCAGGTCGGCCATGCTTTCCGTTTCATTGCGGTAATGGACGATGCTGTTGGTCAGCTCGAAGTCCATTTTCCCGCCGTTCTTTTCCAGTTCGACAGTGACTTTGACGCCGTCGCTCGTCGGCGCCGCGGCCGTGACGACGCCGAGATAGCGGGTCGCCGCCGGATTGGTGGCGAGCGGCCGATGCGCCGGAGCAGCGGCGCCATGACCAAAGGCCTGGGTGTGGGCCTGAATCGCTTTTCCCATGACGAGGTCAATTGCAATGACATCTCCGGCTTTGATTGTGCGGACGTCCAGCGGCTCGTTGGTGACAATGCGGCCCTTTGGCGCCAGATCGAATGACACGGTCTGACCGTCCCGATTCATGGCTGTGACTGTACGACCCTCGATTTTCGTGATCGGGCCATAAGCGCGGACCGGCATATTTTGCGCGAATGCCGGCACGGCAAAGGACAAACTCGCGATCGCGGCGATCAAAACCCTGCTCCGCATGGGCAGCTACTCCGATTTGGTGGTTGGCGAAAACCAAAGCGTTTTCCGCCGAAGTGGTTACCGGTTCGGCGCAGAAAACGCGACAACTTAACAATTAGGACAGTTTGCGATCCTACCAATCGCAAACTGTCCTAAATAGCCGCATAATCGGGTTCGATCCACGTATCATGCGGTGAGATAATGGCAATTGCGGAACCACTGACCGGCGCCCGGACGGGGGGAAAGACCAGGCTGAACCGGCAGCAGATTGTCGGCTTCTGGGCAGCATGGTCGGGCTGGATGCTCGATGGCATGGGCTCGGTGATTTACGCGCTGGTGCTCGCGCCCGCTCTGACGGAGCTGCTTCCCAAATCCGGATTGCCGGTGACACCGGGCGAAATCGGCAGTGTCGGTTCGATTCTGTTCGCAGCATTTCTGGCCGGGTGGGGTGCCTCATTCATCTGGGGTCCGATCGGCGATCGTCTCGGCCGGGCGCCCACGCTCGCTGCAACCGTGATCATGTATTCGGTGTTCACCGGCGCGGCGGCGTTCTCGCAGGATATCTGGCAGCTCGGAATCTTCCGCTTCCTGTCGGGCGTGGGGATTGGCGGCCAGTGGGCGCTCGCCGGAACCTATGTTGCGGAAGCCTGGCCCGAGGACCGGCGCAAAATGGGCGCCGGCTATTTGCAGACGGGCTACTATTTCGGTTTCTTCTTCGCCGCAGCGCTGAACTATACGATCGGCGCAACATATGGCTGGCGCGCAATGTTCCTGTGCGGCCTGTTTCCGGTGCTACTTGGCATCTGGATGCTGTTCTCGGTCAAGGAACCGCAGCGCTGGAAGGCACACGAAGCCGAGGCCCGGCGCAGCAACCCGTTGGCGGAATTGTTTTCTGCGAAGTATCGCCGGCGTACCATCGTGAATGTCGCAGTGATCACCGTGGCGATCATCGGTCTGTGGGCCGGCGCCGTGTACGAAGCAACCGCGATCGTGCAGCTGGCGCGCAAAGCCGGAATGGATGCGGCCGGCGCTGCCCGGATGGCATCGATTGGCACAGGCATATTGTCCATCGGCACCATTCTTGGCTGTCTCGCGGTGCCGCCAATCGCCGAACGGATTGGCCGTCGAAATACGCTCGCGCTCTATTTCATCATCATGGCGGTGACGATCCCATTGGCCTTCGGCTGGGCCTTTTATCTCGACAACGGACTTTTGCCGTTTCTGGTCATCCTGTTTTTCCTCGGTTTTGGCGGCGGGAATTTTGCCGTGTTTTCCCTCTGGCTGCCGGAGCAATACGGGACGAGGGTGCGCGCAACGGCGTTTGCATTTGCGACATCGTTCGGCCGCTTTATCGGCGCCGGCGTGAACTTCCTGTTGGGCGCGGTCGTGCTGCAGATGGGCACTCTCGGCACACCGGTTGCGCTGACCGCAATTGCCTTCGCCGCGGGCCTGTTGCTGCTGCCCTTTGCGACCGAAACCAAAGGCGCCGTTCTGCCGGAGTAAGGAATTACTCCGTCAACGGATATTTGCTCAGCCGAACAGGACGAGCGCCGATTGCAGCGTGACCCAGAAGCCCCATGCCAGCGGTATGCCGACGGCAAGCCAGGCGAGCACGGTTTTTGCATCGAGCGCAGATGCTGCCGCTTCCGTTGTCAGCGGCTCCGGCGCGGTAGCTGCCGGCTGCAGCGCGGCGACGTCAGTTTCGCTCATGAACCATTTCGGCGCCAATGGCTTCACCGCCCAATTGCAGACCAGTCCGACTACGAGAAAGCCGGCGAGAATGTACAGTGTGACGTCATAGACATAAGCGCGCTGAACGCCCGCTGCGATTTCCGCCTCACGGATATAGTTCACCACCACCGGCCCGATGATTCCTGCGGTCGACCATGCGGTCAGCAACCGGCCATGGATTGCGCCGACATATTGGGTGCCGAATATATCCGCGAGATAGGCCGGCACAGTCGAGAAACCGCCGCCATACATGGAAATGATGATCCCGAAGAACAGCACGAAGAAGGCCACGGATCCGGCATGAGCCATCGCCGGCGCCGCGGCGTAAAGCACAATGCCGATGACGAAGAAGCAGTAATAGGTGTTCTTGCGTCCAATGTAGTCGGACAGTGACGCCCAGAAGAAACGGCCGCCGATATTGAACAGCGACAACAACCCGGCAAATCCCGCCGCGATCGCCGCGATGGCGGTCAGTTGTCCGGCACTGAGCGAGGTAAAGGCGATCTCCGGCTTGCCGATCAGGCGTCCGCCAAAAATCTCCTGGAGCATCGGTGAAGCAATGCCGAGCACGCCAATTCCGGCCGAGGCATTGAGACACAGCACCGCCCAGATCAGCCAGAATTGTGCGGTCTTGTGAGCGTCGCGGAGGTGCACCTGCCGGGTGGAGACCATACCGGCGGCCTGTTTCGGCGCCCAGCCTGAAGGCCGCCAGCCCGGCGCCGGCAGGCGATAGCCAAATGCGCCGCCCATCATGAACACGAAATAAATCGCGCCCAACACCAGGAATGTCTGCCACACGCCCGGGCCGGATGCGCTCTTGAAATTCTGCATCAGCAGATTGGCAAGCGGTGCGCCGATCATGGCGCCGCCACCGAAACCCATGATGGCCATGCCGGTCGCCATTCCGCGGCGATCGGGAAACCATTTGATGAGGGTGGAGACGGGCGAAATGTAACCCAGGCCAAGTCCAATGCCGCCGATCAGACCCGAGCCAACCCACATCAGCCAGAGCTGATGCTCAACAATACCGAAGGCTGAAACAACAAATCCACCGCTCCAGCACAGTGCGGCGACAAAACCGGCCTTGCGCGGCCCTGCGCGTTCCAACCAGCCGCCCCATGCCGCGGCGGAAATCCCAAGCACGACGAAGTACAGCGTGAACATCCAGCCAAGATCGGAAATGCGCCAGTCACAGCTTGTCGTCACCAGGGCCTGGGCGAGAGACATGTCGCGGCATTCACGGCCGAGCATTTTCGACAGCGGCAACCAGAACACGCTGAAGCCATAGGCCATGCCGATGCACAGGTGAATCGCAAGCGCTGCCGGCGGCACGAGCCAGCGGTTAAAGCCGGGGCGGGCAATGATTCGGCTGCGGTCGAGCAATCCAGCCGGCGTGAAATCGCTTCCGCGGCCTACGTCAATGGCGGTCATGATGTGTTACCCGGGACATTTCCGTTGCAATTCAGCGTTGCGGCGGGAACCTGTGTCAAGAGAAGTTCCCGTGACGGGGCATGGACGATTGGACGCTGGGCCGATTTGCGTTTATTGCACCCGCCATGCCCGGTTCAGACCACGATCGCACGCTTGCCCGCCTGCTCGAGAACAATCGCAAATGGGCCGAGCGCATCGCCAAAGAGCGGCCCGGTTTTTTTGAACGGCTCGCGGCACAGCAATCGCCGGAGGTTCTTTGGATCGGTTGTTCCGACAGCCGCGTGCCCGCCAACGAAATCATCGACGTCTTGCCGGGCGAAGTCTTCGTGCATCGAAATGTCGCCAACCAGGTGATGCATGTCGATTTCAACTGTCTTGCCGTGGTGCAATACGCGGTCGAAGCTCTCGGCGTGCGGCACATCATCATCTGCGGTCATTATGGCTGCGGTGGAGTCACGGCCGCGCTGCAGCCGCGCCAGACCAGCCTGATCGGCAATTGGCTATATCCGCTATACGAACTCGGGATGCGCCATAATGCCGAACTTCAGGCCGTTCGCGACAGCGAGCGCGTGGACGTACTCTGCGAAATCAACGTGATCGAACAGGTCCGCCACGTCTGCCAGACGACCATTCTGGAGCGCGCCTGGCGCCGCGGCCAGAATGTTGCCGTACACGGATGGATCTACGGCATCCACAATGGCCGCTTGTCGGATCTCGAAGTGACGGTCTCCGGGCCCGGCGAAATCGAACAGGTATTTACGCGGGCGCTGAACGCACCACGACTAACCGGGCGGTTCAGTTCCTGACGTATTTGTACACCGACCTGGCCGGAACAGCGGCGGCATAGATGTTGCCGTGGGAATCCGCGGCTACGCCCTCCGGTGGCGGAAATTTCGGGTCGGATACCGGCGGCGGCGGAATGTAGTAATCGACTTTGCCGGTCCTGGCGCTTCCGACACGAATGCCGCGTTTGCAGCCCGGATTATTGGTATCTTTGCCGGGCGCCGTTTCGGATTCGGAATCCGAAACATAAAGCACATCATTGCGGTCGATGAAAATGCCGCTGGGCCGGCCGAACTGCTTCCACGCCGCGAGGAATTTGCCGTCCTGATTGAAGATATCGACCCGGCTGTTGCTGCGGTCGGCGACAAACAGGCGGCCCTGTGAATCGAACGCAAGCACGTGCGGCCCCTTCAACTCGCCATCGCCGGATCCCAGATGACCGAAGCTTTTGATGAACTTGCCATTGCTGTCGAACTTCATGATCCGGGAATTGCCGAAGCCCGGCGCATGGCCTTCCGAAATGAAAATGTCGCCATTCGGTGCGAATGCGATCCCCGTGGGACGATCGAAAACATCGGCGCCGGTGCCCGCCTGTCCCGCTTTGCCAAGGGTCAGCAGCAACTTGCCGTCGGGTGAGAATTTGAACACCTGATCGCCTTTGCCGCCGCGCGCATCGCCATCGATCGCCCAGATATTGCCTTCCGCATCCGGTTTCACCGTATGCGGAAATGCAAACTCTCCGGCGCCGAAATTCTTCATCACCTTGCCGTCGGCCGACAATTCCCAGATCGGCGAATTGGTGGAATTGAGACAGCCTTTGTCGTCGCAGCGATCCATCACCCAGATATCGTCTTTGGCGTCGACATAGACATTGTTGGTAGGCGCCCAGGCGCGCGGCATGTGCGTCCAGTCATTCACAAGATGATAGGGATTGGGAGCGTCATTGACGCAAGGAATGTCCTGCGCGGTAGCGGCATCTCCAAAACCGGCTGTGCCCAGCAGTGCGATGGTCAATGCAGTGAGTGCGGCGCGCATGATTCCCTCCCGATAGAAAAGGCGCCCGCGTTAAGCGGGCGCCTTCGCTTCAACCTGCTATTTCACGAACTTCTCGATTTCCTGCCTCTGCACGGCCGCGGCGTAAATGTCGCCGTGCGAGTCCACCGCGATTCCCTCCGGCGGAGGCAGCTTGTCGGTCGCGTCTGCCGGCGGCGGAATGTAATACATGACCTTACCATCCTTCACGCTGCCGATGCGGATGCCCATTTTGCAGCCCGGATTGGTTTTCTCATCCGACTGCGAATCCGCGACATAGATCATGTCATTCTTGTCGACGAAAATTCCGCTGGGCCGGCCGAATTGCTTCCAGCTCGCAAGCAGCTTTCCGGTGCGGTCATAAACATTGATCCGGTTGCTGGTGCGATCCGCGACATAGATATGGTCCTGACGATCGACTGTGACCGCATGTGGTTCGGTCAGTTGCCCATCGCCCTTGCCATGAGACGCGAAGGTGGTGAGGAATTTGCCGTCCTTGCTGTAAATGTCGACGCGCGACTTGTTCAGCTTCGAGCCGTGGCCTTCGATGATGACGATATCGCCGTTTGAGAGTTGTGCCACGCCGGTCGGCTGATTGAACTCATCATTACCCATTCCGGCTTCGCCGGCTTTGCCGAGTTTCAGCAAAACCTTGCCATCCGGCGAGAACTTGATGACCTGCATTCCCTTGCCGTCCTTGGCCTGGAAATCGGCAGCCCAGACATTGCCGTCCTTGTCCACCGCAATGCCATGCGCGCTGGCGAACTCGCCGCCGCCGAAATTCTTCATGGTCTTGCCGTTCGAACCGATTTCGAAAATCGGCGCGATATTGTTGCCGGAGCAGCCTTGCGCGCCGCAACGGTCAAAGACCCAGATGTTGTCGTGCGAATCCACGGTTACCGCGTTGACCGGCCCGAACGGACGCGGCGTCTGTGCCCAGTTGCCGGCAAGGTGGTATGGATCGGGCCCATCATTGACGCAAGGATAGCTGGCCTGCGCGTGTGCTTCAGCGGCCATGGCGGCCGATGCGAGCAGTGCCAGCGCAAGTTTCTTGGATGCGGAACGCATGGAATCTCCTCCCGATGATCTGTCGCCGGCGAAGTTACACCAGCGCCACAAATACGTACACGCCGCACCGGGACAACTTCGCCAAAATGCTTGTTTCTGAGCAGCTTAAGGGATTTCACTGGTTGACGTTGGGTTCCAGGTTTGGCAGGTTAACGGGACGGCGGCGGCTATGCTTGCGAAGCCCGGGGGCGAAGAGATGATCAAATCCGAATTGGTGACGCGGCTGGCGGAACGCTATCCCAATCTTTATCACCGCGATGTCGAACGCATCGTTTCGACCGTGCTCGACGAAATTGCCTCGGCGCTGGCAAGCGGCGACCGGGTTGAGCTGCGCGGTTTCGGCGCCTTCTCCGTAAAAGTGCGGCCGGCGCGTCAGGGCCGCAACCCGCGCACCGGGGCGGCAGTCGCCGTTGGCGAAAAGCGCGTGCCGTTCTTCCGCACCGGCAAGGAATTGCGCGAGCGCCTGAACAATGGCGATGGTGGCGAGTAGCATCTGGCTTGGCCGCGGCCGCAGTCATATTGCGACTCCAAAAAACCGGAAAATGCTCTACAGTTGAGACAGTTCTGCGGTTTGCTCCGGCGGACAGCATGGCTTTTTAATCATTGGGAGAAAGACCTTGGCACAACCGAATTCATCCACCGCCATTCCGGAGCCATTCACGGTGCGCGATGTTCTCGTGTTCACCATTCCGGGGCTGGTGCTTTTCAGCGCGTTGTTCGCGTTCTTTTTCTCGCTTTCCAGCATGTAGCCCGAGCTTCTGCCGGGCGGGCATGGCGCGGCGTGCTCAATATGTGTCGCGGGCGATTGGCCAATGGATATTGGCAACCGCTATGGCACTCGTGCTTGCGGCAAGCATAGGTAGCGCGACTGCATCTGCTGCGCCGGCCGGCGGTATGCGCCTGATCACGCTGGGCACGCGAAGCGGCCCGAATCCGACTGTGGGCCGTGCGCAAAACTCCAACCTGCTGATCGTCAATGGTGCCTATTATCTGGTCGACGCCGGTGATGGCGTCGTTCGCCGCCTGACGCGCGCTGGCGTGCGGATTCGCGATATCGGCACGATTTTCATCACTCACGCGCACAGCGATCATACCGGCGGCTTGCCAAGCCTGCTGCAGGTCCAGTTCGACGCGAACCGAACGAGCAAGGTCAACATATATGGCCCTCCGGGTACGGATATTCTGACCCGCGCGATCATCGGCTATCTCAATGTCAATTCCGACATCCGCACCAGCGAAGGGACACAGACGCAGCCGGTGCGCGACATGATCGCAAGCCACGACGTCGGGACGGGAGAGATTTACCGGGACGCGAATGTGACCGTGAGGGCGGTGGAGAATGCGCATTTCCACTTCCAGCCCGGAACGCCCGCCTATGGCCGGTTCAAATCCTATGCCTACCGGTTTGAAGGAGCCGGACGGTCCATTGTATTGACCGGAGACACCGGGCCGAGTGACGCCGTGACCAGACTTGCCCAGGGCGCCGACCTGCTGGTGTCCGAAGTCAATAGTCCCGAAGAAGCAAAGCAGCGCCGCATAAGCAACGGCGACTGGCAGCGACTGTCACCCGCCGAACAGGCTGCATTCATACGTCATATGACGGAAGAGCATGTCACGCCCGAAGAAGTCGGCAAAATGGCCCAGCGCGCGGGCGTGAAGAAGGTGGTGCTCACGCACATCCTTGGCACGGCCAATCCGGATGACGATTACGCCCGCTATGCCGCAGGTGTGCGCAAATATTTTGCCGGCGCGGTCGTGATTGCAAAGGACCTGATGGAATTCTGAATGAAAGCGGCCCGGCGAGAGTTCGCCGAGCCGCTCGTTCACACAATGGCGCGGAAAATCAGGCCAGCGCGGTCTTGTACAACGTGAACAGATGCGTCCAGGCGCGCTCGGCGTCCGCCATGTGATAGATGGCGGGCTGCTGCACCGGCATATCGGGAACGGTCCAGCCGTGCAGCCTCTCTTTGTAGACTTCGATCTCGGCCGGGTTGCCCGCGGCCGCAAATGCCGCGTTCAATTTGTCCTTGGCATCGGGCTGACGCATGTCGTCATTGGAAGCGATTCCGAAATAGAACTTCGCCTTGATCTTCGATGCCAGAAGGTGAGGGCTGTTGGCATTGTCGGTCACCAGGCCGCCGCCGTGGAACGATCCGCCTGCGCCGACGCGGTTCGGAACAGCCGCCGCCGTGCGCAATGTCAGCGGGCCACCCATGCAATAGCCCTGCGTGCCGATCTTTTTGGCGGTGTTCACCTGCGGCTGTGAATCCAGAAAGGCGACAAGTGCCACCGCGTCCTTCTCGGCAGCGCCCGGCGCGCCGATAGAGCCCATGAGCGGCATAAGTTTTGCCATCTGCGCCTGATCGCCGAAATTGAAATGCAAGGTGTCCTGCACAACCGGCGTTTGGCTGGTGACGCGGTAAAATGGGTTGGGCACCAGAACGGAATAACCTGCCGATGCGACACGGCGGCCAAAGTCGCGCATCGTCGGGCGCAGGCCGAAGGCGTCCGGCCAGATGATCACTCCCGGGTAAGAACCGGCCGCCGGATGAATGAACGCCGCCTGGCAATTCCCGTCCGGCGTTTTGATCGTCACATCGGTCTCAACCACACCGGCGGCATCCGCGGCCTGGGCCGAACTTGCAGCCACACTGGCGCCGGCAGCCAGCGACGCAACGGCAAAATCGCGGCGCGTCAGTGCGCCATTGCCAAATTCCTCATTTTTCATTCTGGTCTCCACATCAAGTGAGAAGTACGATTTTACTCGTCCGGCGCGAAGCAGGCCAATCTATTCGGCGGCTTCCAGTGCGCCGAGCGACCGCCAATCCGTATCTTTGGGAACAATTCCTTCAAACGAGCGCAGACTCGCATGTGGCGTCCGTGAATGGCCCCTGCCGATCGCGGTACCTCCTGCCTTCATCTGTCTCGCCGCCTCGAGCATCTGCCGCCGGAATGCGACGATCGCAACGTCACTGGCGCCGAGCCGCTCCTGGTGGCGGCCGGCAATCGGTCCCATGGTCTCCCACATCACGATGTCCTGGTTTGGGATGCCGGGTATGCCGGTCCAGCTTCCTGTCTTCATCGCCGCGCGATCCTGGAGATAATTGTTCGAACGGTTGCGCCGGCTGCGCCAGTTCTCGTCGATATCGATGCCGGGCTGAAGCGCAAGGAATTTCCGCCACGTCTTGTGATCAGGTGTGGTGTCGCCGCCGAATGCAATGAAATGAAATGCAGTGTGCGTATCATCAACAGGAGTATGCACCAGCGCGACGCGATACCTGTCGAGTGGCGGAATCAGCACGGTGTATGGTGCGATGAATAGCGTCATTCGGATGTAATCGTGGGTGTCGGCATTCGCGATTGGCCGCCGGATTGCGACATAGCGAAATCCAAAATCCGTCGACTGCACCTGCAGGCGCGGTGACTTATCGTTTGACGGGCGCAGCCATTTCTCGTCGGTCGCCGTGGCTGTATCAACGCTGACCGAAAGCATGTCCGAAACGTGCAATGTCGAGCTGTGTGCGGAATCGATCGCGCCTTCGAGGATTTGTGCCCAGTTGCAGTTCACGATGACTTTGCCGATGCTGATCGTCGCATCCGGCGCGGGTTGAAACACCGGTGGCTCGAATTCCGGCATTTCATTTTCAGGACCCATATAGGTCCAGACAATTCCTGCGGCTTCATGGGTCGGATAGGCCTTGTGTCTGACTTTGCGCGCGATTGCGCGTTCGGACGGTTCGGACGGCATTTCGAGGACCGTGCCGTCGGCCGCGATTTTCCAGCCATGGTAGAGGCAGCGCAAACCGCATTCCTCGTTGCGTCCGTAAAACAGCGAGACATTGCGGTGCGGACAGAACTCCCCGATCAGCCCGACTTTGCCGTCGGTATCGCGGAAGGCAACAAGGTCTTCGCCGAGAAGCCGCACGCGTACCGGAGCACCATCGGGTTCTGCCAATTCTTCGCTGAGCGCGGCCGGCAGCCAGTGACGCCGCATGATCTGCCCCATCGGCGCCGCACCTTCGACGCGGCAAAGCAGATCATTGTCCTCTGGGCTCATTGTGACGGGTTCTCCATCGGGCCAATTGCAATACTTAGATACCTAAGTATATGACAGGAATCGGCGTTGTCCAGACGGGGCGGAGATATCCGATGGCGGGGAAAGTCGAGGGCAGGCGGGAAGGCAAAAGCGCGCGCCGCGAAATTCTCCGCCATTGGCGGGAACGCGCGCCGAATGACCGGCTTGCGCACCTTGTGCGCGATGCGGGACGATCGTGCGTGCGGGCTCTACAAATAAGGCTGGGGCGCGAAGGCATTTCGTTCGGACAGTGGTCATTCCTGCGCATACTCTGGCAGGAAGACGGCGTGACTCAGCGCGAGTTGAGCAGCAGGGCAGGCGTCACCGAGCCGACAGCATTTGCCGTTTTGAAATCACTCGAGCAGCAGCGCTGCATTACCCGTAAGCAGATTTCGGGGAACCGGAAGAATGTGTACATCCATTTGACGGCGAAGGGCCGTGCACTCCGTGAAAATCTAGAGCCGCTTGCCGAAGAGGTGAACAGGATTGCCATTGCGCATTTGAGCAACGCAGAGATCGCCGCAACGCGGAAAACCCTGCTCGCCGTCATTGAAAACCTGGCAACGGATGAGATGTCGCAAAGCGACGGGTGACATAAATCAGCACGCATTGAGATCACGGCGGCGCGCGCCGCGATCCCGGCTGACCCTGATTACGGACTCGGTTCATCCATCGCCATGGCGCCGGGATGAGCGGCAACCGGGTGCAGCTTGAGCGGCATGCCGTTGAGCGCGTTGATCAATGGCGCATCACGGCCGTAGCGGTCTGGCAGGAACTGGACATTGCCGTCTGGGTCGGCGACTGCGGTCCAGTAGAGGAAATAAACCGGCAACGGATTTTCCAGCGCGACACGCTGCGTCTTTCCGGTTTTCGCCTCTTTTTCCAGAACGGCCGTGCCCTGCTGCACATCGTCCTTCAGCGCGAGTGCAGCGAGCGGGAATATCTGCTGCACGCGTACGCAGCCATTGCTGATCTCACGGTCGGTCAGTGAAAACGGCTTTTTGTTCGGTGTGTCGTGCAGATAGACGTCAAAATCATTCGGTGAATCCAGCATCACCGCGCCGAGCGCGGCGTTCGGTCCGGGCAGTTGCTGAATGGCATAGGGAAACTCGGCCGGGATGACCTTGCGCCAGTCGATCTTTCGGCCATAGGGATCACCCTTCGGACCATTTGTCACCACCATGCGCTTCGTCTGCAGATAAGCGGGATTCTGGCGCAAATGCGGAAGCAGGTCGCGCGCCGCAATATCGCCCGGAATATCCCACGGCGGATTGACGACTGCAGCGACGATCATCGCGCGGGTTATGGGTGTGGGACTGGATTTGCGCCCCACCACCACTTCAGACGAGAGCACCACCTTGCCGTCGCGAATGAATTTGACGGTTTGCCCTGGGACATTGACGGCGATGTAGCGGGCCTCCAACTGGTGCGGCAGCCAGCGCCAGCGCTCCATATTGGCGGCGATTTCTTGCACACGCTGTTGCGCCGGGATGTTCAGCGCCGCAATGGTGCCGGTGCCAAGCCGGCCATCTTCGGGCAAACCATTCCGCGCCTGAAAGCGTTTGACGGCATCGCGAATATCATTCGCTGTCGGGTGACCGATCGCCGCAAAATCCGGGTCCTCGGCGTCCAGACGCTTGATCAGGTCCGGTATTCGGGCATCCTCTGACTCCAGGCGGATTTCTCCTTTTTCCGGCAATGCCGGCCAGCCGCCTTTGTTCGCGATCCCCTGGTATCGCGCCAAAGCCTTTGCCAGTGCGTGGTAAGCCGGCGCACCCGGTTGCCGGTCAGCGTAAAACTGGGCGACGTGATGAGCCGCAACCGCCTCGGCCAGGCCTTTTGCGGTATCGAATGAGGCAGGGACAAGCTTGGCGTCGTTGTAAACTGCGCCCGGCGGTACGCGGCCCAATTGCAGATCATTCGCGAACCGCAATGCTGCGCCCGTCATTGCAATGTCATAGGCCGCCGCTTTGTCTCCGGTCTCGGTTTTTCCTGCTGGCGGAAGTTTGTAGTCGGCATCGCGGAGGCCCTGTTCATGTGCCCGCGCAATGATTGCGCGAAGCGCCACGGCGGCCGCTTCGCCGTCCGCATCGCCTGTCCAGGCCGGTTTGAAGTCGCGTTGCGCATAGAAGGTTTGCAATGAATCCGGCGCCTCACCGGCCATTTCCGGCGACTGGATCAGTCGCCGCAGGATGGTTTGCGTTGAGTCCGCCTGAACAAGCGGGGCGGGCATTGCGGCCGGTTTGCCCGGCACTGTCGCGCAACCGGCAGCAATCAGTGAAGACGCGATTATTGCGCCGCGGAGAACGACTGAAGCTCTCGCACGCACGGCTTCGATGTCGCAGAGTCTGCGATGATGCATGATGACCAAATGGAAGTTCCTTCATGCAGTTCTGTCGCATCGCATAGTGGTGGAAAGCGCCCGGAAACACCTGTGCGAATTCTGTGATATCGATTTCCCCCCGATTCCACGCGCTCCTTTTGGTGTTACCTGTTGCGACTTGAACGCCAGCATAGGAGTGAATGCATGTCTCAATTTTCTCGTCGCATGATCTGGCCAGCACTTGTTTGCGCAGGAGTCGTGGCCAGTGGATGCGCTTCGGTGGACGATATCAGAGCGGCGCGTGCGGCCGCCGACTCCGCAGCAGCAGCGGCAACCGCCGCCCAAGCCCGGGCCGATGACGCATTTGCAGCGGCGCAATCCGCCACGCAAAGCGCTCAGCAGGCCAACGCTGCCGCAGCCCAGGCAACGCAGACAGCCGCTGCGGCGACAGCTGCCGCGCAGACTGCAACGGCAAGTGCGGCGCAGATTCACGATCAGATCCTCGCCGATGAACAGCGTGCGGCGGCTGAGCGTGAAGCTGCTGCGCAGGCGGCCGCAAACCGGGTGCGCCTGGCACGAGGCGAGCGCGGCTGATTATGTCAAAGGCGCCGGGACTTTTTCTGCCTTCGTCGTAAACCGGAAAGGAACAAGCGATGATGTGGAAATCCGCACGCCTGGTAGGTGACGCGGAACGTCACGTCCAGACGCTGCGCAGCAGCGCCGAGCGCCTGAAAAAAATCGCCTCCACTTCCCGCGATCGTCAAACCGCGGCGTTGATTGTAGTTTGCGCCGAGGAACTCGAACGCGAGGCTAATCTCCAGGTGAGGGCTTTACTCGAACTGTCCTGAGGCGGAACATTATTGCCGCCTGGTGCCGTGGTTTCGAAGTTCGCATGATGTCAACAAGGATCGTCCCGGCGAACTTCGAAACCAAAACGGCACCAGAATCCTGTTCATTCTGAGGTTCCCGCTGGTGCCGGTAGAGCCCACACGAATTTCAGAATTCGCACACTCGGGCGCCGGCAATTGGCTTGTTTGTGAGTAGAAAAACAGCGCAAGCTTGTATAATCGAGGGGCGCAAGCCAATTGCCGGCGGGTTTTCCCGCCAGGGCCGAACACGGGTCGAAGATGGCGCTCGGAACGCATTCGAGTTGGTCTGATGCGGGTCAGAATAGCGGGCAGGAATCGGCACGGACGTGCGGATTTCTGCGGCCCGCGGCACTCATGTCTGCTGTATTGCTGTCCGGGTGCGCAGCACTGGGCCTGGGCACGGGCTCACGCACCGCATCGCCCATGCCACCGGTCAAGATGCCCGCCGAGTCATTGCCGAAGGTCGTACCCGTTCCGCCGCCAAAACCGCCCGACGTGGCATCGGTTCAGCCGCCGATGCAGTTGAGTCTGCCGCCGGCACCACGTCCACGTCCGAATCGTCCACCTGCGCCAAAGCCGCAAGAAGAACCGCCCAGTCCGCCGAAAGTCGTGATCGGCGACCTTGTGGGTTCCGACTTCATGGCAGTGTTGCATGTGCTGCGCTCCCCCGACTCGGTCAATCATGACAATCTTTCGATCGTGTGGACCTACGCGCCGCCCGGCTGCACGCTCCGGCTGTTCTTTTACCCGGACATCAAAACGACGGTATTCCACCTGCTTAAATATGACTTTCGTGACAGTTCCGGCGAGATGCTGATGTCGGGAGATGCCTGCATGGACAGCATGCTCGCCGCCGGTTTTCGTGGAGCAGCGCCGCAATGAGTGACACCAGGATTGCAGTGGTCGATGACGACGACCTGTTCCGCGAATCATTGAGCCAGAATCTTGCCGACGCCGGCTTCAGCACCGAGTGCTACGGGGACGGGCCGGGAATGTTGCGCGAGATCGGAAAATCGGGTGTACCCGACCTGATCCTGCTCGATTGGAAAATGCCGCAAATGAACGGCATCGAAGTGCTGCGCGATTTGCGCAGGCGAAATATTGAAGTGCCGGTGGTGTTCCTCACCGTGCTCAGCGACCAGTTCTATGAAGAAGCGGGATTGGTCGAGGGTGCCGTTGATTTCGTCGAGAAATCCCGGAGTTTCTCGATTCTGCTGCGGCGCATCGAACTGATCATTCGCGGAAGCAAGTCGCGCGAACAGCGGATCGCGTCCGGGCAGACACCGGCGGTCATCATTGTCGGCGATATTCAGCTCCATGGCAGCTCGATGCGCGCCTTGTGGAAGAACATCCCCGTCGGGCTGACGGTGACGGAATTCCAGATGGTGGAGTGTCTGGTCACGCGTGCCGGGCAGGATGTGTCCTATCGCGAACTTTACGATGTCGTGCACGGTGAAGGTTTCGCCGCCGGGGCAGGCGATATGGGTTACCGCGCCAATGTGCGGGCGTTCATCAAACGCATCAGGCAGAAATTTCGCGATCTCGATTCCGGCTTTTCGCAAATCGAAAATTATCCCGGCTTCGGGTACCGGTGGAGCGAATCTGGTGCTTCCTGACGCCATTCCCGCTACGCGCGGGTCGCGAAAGGGCAGGCCGGTTTTGCCGTTCAAGGACATCGCAAAACGGCTCGAGCTATTCTCCGCCGGCGTGATTTCCCTGCTGTCACACCTGACAAGATGCTCGCGGTTTGTCACCCGCACAGTGGGAATCTACCGTTCGCTTGCGATCAAGATCGCTCTGCTGTCACTCATTTTTCTCGCCATGCCCATTATTTTGTACAGGCTGGCCCAGATCGGCGATGCGCAGCAGGGCCAGTTGCTGCAACGGGAATTCGAAGTCCAGGGCGATCTCATTGCCTCGGTCTTGCGGCCGCATCTCGAACGTTTCGCCCAGGAGTCACCCGAGACCCTGCAAGGCGCGCTGAAAGACGTCGTGCCAGACGGGGTGGCCGTGAGAGTTCTCGTCCGTCCCGCACAGGCGACGGAGGCCGAAAATTTCCTCTATGTCGCGTCCGCACCCGCCGTAACCGCGAGTTACCTCAAGCAGGAACGCGATCTCCTGATCAGGCTCGGATTGTTCGACCGGTTGGCGCCAAGCTGTGATGGCGAATCCGGACAAACCTTCCGCTTCACAAATCCTGCCGGGCGACCGGAAATTCTCACTTCGATGCGCTCGCTCCATCTTGGCGGAAATTGCTGGGTTGTCATCACCACCCAGCAGACGCAGGCCGCCATCACCAACACGATCGGCGTGCCCGTATGGCGATCGGCGGAGATTCCGGTCGCGCTGCTGATTTATCTGCTGAGCGCCCTGATCGTCGCGTGGCTGCTTTGGGACATCTGGAGAAATCTCAGCCGCTTCCGCAGCGTTGCCCGGGCGATACGTCTCGACAGCGCTGGTGGTTCGTTCCGCGAGATGAATACCATTCCGGAGCTGACAGGCGTTGCCGATGATTTCGATGCGCTGGTCGCGGCACTGAAGCAATCCAAGCAGCTTATCTTGCAGGCGGCGGAAGAGAATGCCCACGCCCTGAAAGCACCGCTCGCGGTCATCTCCCAGGCGCTTGAGCCGTTGCGGCGTGCTTCCGTGCTCTCGTCCAATCCGCAGGCGCAGCGGAGCCTGGAATTGATCGAACATTCTGCCGGACGGCTTGATTCGCTCGTCTCGGCGGCGCGGGATCTGGAACAGGCCAGCGTCGAGGCGATCTATCCCAATCTGCGCCGGATCAATCTCTCCGCCTCGGTCGTGCAGCTGGTATCCGCATATGAATCAACGCTTGCGCTGGAAGGAAAAAATCTGCGGCTGTCCGTTAAACCCAATGTCTATATCTATGGCGCCGACGAGGCGATCGAATCGGTCGTCGAAAATCTCCTGGAGAATGCATCGAGCTTCACCCCGCCCGGCGGTGTGATTTCGGTGAGCCTGACTTTATCGGATGGTTTGGCGAATCTCGTGGTCGCCGATACCGGTCCCGGAGTGGCGGAACAGGACCTTCCGCGGATATTCGAGCGGAATTTTTCGGCACGTGAGGAGGACGCGGACGAGGATGGGGTAGGCCCCACCGAACAACATTATGGTTTGGGCCTCTGGATCGCCCGCAGAAACGTCGAAGCGCTTGCAGGGACGATTTCCGCCTGCAATCGCAGTGAAGGCGGCTTCGCGGTCAGCATGAAATTCAACGCAATCCCCTGACTACTCCGTATAAAGATAAGTCCAATTTGAATTGATCTCTGACGGCGCCTTGCCGCGCGCGCCTGTGGATATCTGGCAATTGTCACAACTTGATCACCGTTCAGATCGCCGGACTCATGTAACGCTTTCTTCGCGGTGGGCAGTGCGGAGAATCGGCGTGATGAAATGCAGCGTTCTGCTTCTTGCAGCAGCTGTCTCAGGATTGGCATCGACCGCAATTTTTGCGCAGCCCGCCGCGGTTCGCGTCGCCGCCGGAAACGCGGGGGCAAGAGCATGAACGAGGACAGCATGGATCCCGGTATGGCGCCAACCTGCGAGCCCGCCCGCGAGCCAATCCCCGGTCCACCGGAGAATGTCTGCGCCGAGGACAAAACCGATTTCGGCGATCATCGGGCTGTTCCTGGCCAGGAACACACCCGCCTCGCCCGGCTGCGGGAGGAGACACCTGAACTCAGCGATTCGATTCGCGAATGTGATTTGTTGTCACTTGCTTTGATGGCGCATGCGCAAACTTCCGCTTGCATCAACGGCCAGATTGACGAAGACGCCGAAGCCATCGGCCGCGGCGCTCCATTATTTCCGGCCGTGCAACCGCCATACGACTCCTGAACCTGTCGCGATCGAAGTCGCCCACCGGCTGCCAACCCACGAACCCGCTGTGGCGACCCCGATAGGATTCGAACCTACGACCTACAGATTAGGAATCTGTCGCTCTATCCTGCTGAGCTACGGGGTCATTGCGCCGGTGCATTGAACAACAGCGCACCAACCGCGTCCAGTCTGCGTGCCGGACAACCGGGACTTACTGCCAGAATGGTTTCGCTTTCTCAATGCGTTGCGCGGCGCGCGTTGCCACGCGGATCAGCCGGGCCGATTCGCCATCGTCCGGGCGATAAAGCGCCACGGCGGTCTGCGGGTTCATTTCGCCCTCTGACACGCGCTGAATTGATGGACGGACGATTTCCGACACGAGGCGATCGCGGTTGGCGAGATCATTAAGATCGCCCAATGCGCTTTGCAGGTCTTTCAGCGCCGATAGTAGTCTGTCCCGCCGATGCGCGTTTTTTTTCCCCACGAAGACACCGCCGAAAAATTCCGCCGCATAGCGCAGCCGCTTGGTCCGGATGCGCAGGCGATGACGTTCGTCGGGATCGAATTGAGCGAGTCCGGCCAACTGCTTCACGAGCTTTTTGTGACGGCGGCGGAGTTCGCGCGCGGCATAGACGGCGATCGGCTGCTCGCGAATGCGCGCGGCAGAATCATCTTTGCTGTCTCGCCAGTTCCCGCATTGGATCCAGGTCAGAACTTCGAGCGACAGCCTGCGGAATCGCGCCGACGCTACCGCCTGACGCAATTTCACGTAAGCCTTGTGCCGGTGCTGCTCGAAGCGGTGGATAACGCCTGGGGGAAAGTTTCCGTCGGCTTTTTGCCGCTGCAAAGCTTCGAGCAAAACGTCGAGGTCGCGCGCGCCGCCGAGACATTGTCCGACCCATCTGAGATCGGACTTGATGCGCTCAGTCTCGTCGCTTTGCAGCATCTGCGAGAATGCCGAGATCGAAGCTCGCAGCCGCCTGAGCCCGACTCGCATCTGGTGGAGTGCTTCGGCATGTTCTCTCACACTGGCGGGCAGATTTGCGACAAGTTGATGAAGGCAGTCCTGGGCAATTGCACGAAACGCCGCTTGTGACGCCATGGCAGGCGCCAGCGCCACATGTCCGGCGCGGAATACGCGAGTCCCATGCTCCTGCAGCAACGCGTAGCCACGCGCCGATTTGCTCTGCGTGTTCAGCCGCAGCGGCGAAATCGCAGCGATCGCTTTCGCGGCTTTGAACACGTCATCGAGCTTTTCGTCGAGCGACTCGATTTCAATCTCGCACAACCTGGCGCGGCGCTTTCCCGCAACCACGCGTCCTCGATCGAGGGTGAGCGCGACCTGACTTGATCCGGGCAGTTGGAAAGCCACTCGCCGGACCTCGACTTCAAACACCGGACGCAGCAGGCGAGACAAATGCGGCTGCTTCAGCGGCTTGAGCCCGGTTTTGCGCGCCGCGGCCAGATCCGGAATGAAACCGTGAACGGGCTTTTCCCATTCCGGCCGGTCAAACAGGCCCACGGCCTGCGGATCCTGGCGTTTGATCGTCTGTGTGAAGGTGTCACCCGAATGTCGAATGCGCAGGCTTATGCCATTGCGGTGCAGCGAGAAATCGTCGGTGTCGAAATAGACCGCGTGAAGCTTTCGCGCGCTTTTCTTTGTGCCGCCCTCGGCGCGCACCCATTGGGCAATGCGCGGGGCGGCCGCGGCTTCGATTTCCAGTTTCAGCTCGCGTTCGCGCCCCATGCCGCCCCCTTAACGGGCGGGAGGTCTAATTGATCGCGAAGCAGTTAAACAGCCCCGGGCCATGGTTGCGCGTGCGGGGGATTCATGCGTGCAGCCGCCGCTGATGCTGATTGAGTTCCATGATTCGATACCGCCGAATTTACCGATCTCCACCCCCGGGCCCGGTGCCGGTTGCGGCAGGTGTCACGTTGCTCTAGATAATTCGCGGCTTTGGGATTGGTGGCCATGACGAACAGCATGCGGCGAATTAGACTGCCCTGACGACGGTCTTCCGGCGCAGCTAGTGTCCCGATTCTGAAATTCGTTTGATCTCTATATCGGCATAAATGCGAATTTCAGAATCAAATGACATTAGCCAATGTTTTGATTCTAGTGTCGTTCCGGTTTCAAAATTCGCTATGTGCCCTATATCGACAGAAGGCGAATTTTGAAACCACGACAGTAGCGCCCTGTTCTTCCCCGCCCGAAAGCATCATTCATGGACAAATCCAGCAATACTGATTCCCCGGCACGGGATTACCGTGCAACTCTATTCCTGCCGGCGACGACGTTTCCCATGAAGGCCGGTCTGCCCACCACCGAACCACAATGGTTGCGGAAATGGGAAGAATCGCAGCTCTACGCAAGACTGCGGGAAGCGGCGAAGCATCGGCCACTGTTCGTGCTGCACGATGGGCCGCCCTACGCCAATGGCGACATTCACATCGGGACGGCACTGAACAAGATCCTCAAGGATTTTGTCGTCCGTTCGCGCCAGATGGCGGGCTTCAACGCTCCCTATATCCCCGGTTGGGACTGCCACGGACTGCCAATCGAGTGGAAGATCGAAGAAGGTTATCGCGAGAAGGGGCACTCGAAAGAGGAAGTCGGAATCGCCGATTTGCGCAGCGATTGCCGGAAATTCGCCGAACACTGGATCGGCGTCCAACGCGAGCAGTTCCAGCGCCTCGGCTGTATCGGCGACTGGCAGCACCCTTACACGACAATGGCGTACCCTGCGGAAGCGCAGATCGTCCGTGAGCTGCACAAATTCCTGATGAGCGGCCTGTTGTATCGCGGCTCGCGCCCGGTGATGTGGTCGCCGGTGGAAAAAACCGCGCTGGCCGAGGCGGAGGTGGAATACCGGGAAAAATCTTCCCCGCAGATTTATGTGAAATTTCCACTCGCCGTCGAAACTTCGAACATTCCTGCCGCAACGCTGAAGAGCGAAGTATCGAAAGTTTCCGTCGTCATCTGGACGACCACGCCGTGGACGATCCCCGCAAACCGGGCAATCGCCTACGCGAAGGACCTTGAATATGCTCTGTACACCGTTGCCTCGGCAGAGGAGGGCAGCCTCGCGGTGCCCGGCGAGGGACTGGTCATGGCTTCGGCCCTGCAGGAAGAGGTGGCGCGCCAGTGCCGGTTGACTCTGACACGCGTGCGCAGCGTCGATCCGCGCGGCTGGGTGTGCCGCCATCCGCTGCACGGCAAGGGCTATGAATTCCCCGTCCCGCTGCTCGAAGGCGCCCATGTCACCTCCGACACAGGCACCGGTTTCGTGCATACGGCGCCGTCGCATGGCGAAGACGATTTCAATCTCGCGCGCGTGCACGGGATCGAAATCCCGAGCCTCGTCGGTGAGGACGGATCGTTCCTGCCGAATGTGCCGATATTCGCCGGAAAGAAAATCCTGACGCCGTCCGGCAAAGATGGCGACGCCAATGGCGCGGTGATATCCGAACTGATCGCGGCCGGTGCGCTGCTCGGCAAGGGCACCATCCGCCACCAGTATCCGCATAGCTGGCGTTCCAAGGCTCCGGTGATCTTCCGCGCCACACCGCAATGGTTCGCCGCGATCGATTTGCCGTTTCCGGGGTCGAATGAGGCGACTCTGCGTGGCCTGGCGCTGGGCGCCATTGCTTCGACGCAATGGTATCCCCGCGCGGCAGAGAACCGGATTGGAGCCATGGTGCGCGAACGCCCGGACTGGGTGCTGTCGCGGCAACGCGCATGGGGCGTTCCGATCGCGGTTTTCGTAAACAAACACTCGGGCGAATTGTTGCGCGATGAGACGGTGAACAACCGCATCGCGGCTGCGTTCGAAGCCGAAGGTGCGGATGCCTGGTTCTCCTCTCCGCCTTCGCGTTTCCTCGCGCCCGAACATCATCCGGAAGATTACGATCCGGTGCGCGATATTCTCGACGTATGGTTCGATTCCGGATCGACGCATTCCTTCGTGGTCGAAAATCCCGTCGACCCGGCATGGCCGAAAAAAGATCGTGCCGATCTTTATCTCGAAGGTTCCGATCAGCATCGCGGCTGGTTTCAGTCATCGCTGCTGGAAAGTTGCGGCACGCGCGGACGTGCGCCTTATGATGGCGTGCTGACGCATGGCTTTGTGCTGGACGAGCAGGGCCGCAAAATGTCCAAATCGCTCGGCAACGTCGTCGCGCCGCAGACCGTCATTCAGCAGAACGGCGCCGAAATCCTGCGGCTTTGGGTCGGCGCCTCGGATTTCACCGAGGATCTTCGCATCGGGCCGGAGATCATCAAGGCCTCCGCCGATTCCTATCGGCGGCTGCGCAACACCATCCGCTTCATGCTCGCGAATCTTCAGGGCTTTGCCGCGGAGGAGCTCGTCAGCCCGGGCGGGATGCCGGAATTGGAGCGCTATATCCTTGCCCGCCTCGCGGTGCTTTGCAGCGAAGTTGACGAGGCATACGCGATATTCGATTTCAACGGTGTGTTCACCAACCTGTTCAATTTCGCCACGACGGATCTGTCGGCTTTTTATTTCGATGTGCGCAAGGATGTTTTTTATTGCGACGCAAAGGCCAGCATGCGCCGGCGTGCCGCGCGCACGGTGTTGGATGGACTGTTCCGCCATCTGGTGACGCGGCTTGCGCCGCTATTGTGCTTCACCATGGAAGAGGCGTGGACCACCCGCTTCGGCGGTGATTCGAGCGTGCATCTCGAGCTGTTTCCGGATGTGCCGGAAGAATGGCGCAACGAGAATCTGGTGGCGTCGTGGACGCGCATTCGCGCGCTCAGGCGCGTCGTTACAGGAGCTCTGGAGATCGCCCGCAAGGATCATGTCATCGGCGCCAGCCTGGAGGCGGCTCCGGTTCTGTATGTCGAGGATGAGCGGGATGCCGCATTGATCAATGATCATGATTTCGCGGAAATTGCGATCACATCCGCTGCAAAAATCGTAAAGGGGCGGGCGCCGGAAGGCGCGTTTGCGTTGCCCGAAGTTCCCGGTGCGGCTGTGACATTCGAACGGGCTACGGGGGAAAAATGCGCCCGCTGCTGGATGATCCTGCCCGAAGTCGGTCATCAACCTGAACATGATGATTTGTGCCGGCGCTGTGCCGATGCGGTGAAATCCGCCGCTTAGTGCAGTTTGCCAGCAAACCTGGGCATTACGATTTCACGCGAAGCCGCAGAGGCGCGGAGCCGAGCCCGCAAGGCTCCGTCGCGCGGAAATTCAAATCGCCAAAGGCAATTTGCGCGCGATGAAGCGGCCAGCGGGTTGGCCAAGTGTTCGCGCGAATGTGCGGCAACCTTTGTGCCATCGGTGCGGCGTGAAGGAACTGCGCCATGGACGCCCCGTTCCCCCTTCGTAACCCATCGAGAGCGACCCCAATGATCGGCAAATCTTTGTTCGGCGCGATCTGCGCCGCAGTGATCATGGCAGCTTCGAGCCTGTCGCCAGTGCATGCCGCGACACCGCCCCGTGACTTCCTGCAAAACGCAATTCGCGGCGATACTTCCGAAATCATGCTTGGCCGCATGGCTGCACGGCGTGGGGACAGCCCGAGCGTCCGGGAATTTGGGCAGGTTCTGGTTAAGGACCACAGCAAGGCGCGGGATCAGGCGTCAGCCCTGGCCCGCAAGATGGGCATGAGCGTCCCCGATATGCCGCTCCGGGTTGCCATGAGAGAGCGTAACCGGTTGGCGCCCCTGACCGGCGAATTGTTCGACCGCGAGTTCACCCGCTACATGGTCAAGGACCACCGCCAGGACGTCTCCGAGTTCCGCAAGCAAATTGCGATGAACAAAGGACCCGTCAGCCACCTGGCGCGTATGCAGCTCCCCGTCATTGAAAAGCATCTCGATATGGCCACGAGCCTTTACCGTGAGCCGAGGATCGCAGAGGCGATGACGCGATAGACCGCGACCGCCTCTGTTCCGCAACTCCCGCGCGCCCTCCATGGCCGCGGGAGTTGCGCTGTTTTGTCCCCACGCGGCACAGCGCTATCGTGAATTTCCGGTGACGAATTGGCCGTTGACGCGTTTTCCCCCGCGACATGCGGCTGCAAACTGAAGCGACACTGCGGACGGCGGCGATCTGGATAGGCCTCGCCTGCGCTGCTTTTCTCTTATGGCAATTACGGCCGGCGCTCCTTATGGCATTCGGCGCCGTCCTGCTGGCAATGGTCTTCGACCTCCTCACCGAAGCCATTTGCCGCGTTCTCCATCTGCCGCGCGGGTGGAGCTTTGCACTCGCCACGATCATCATCATAGGCGTGATCGGGGTGTGCATCTGGCTGTTCGGAATGAACCTGGCTCAACAGTTCGGGCAGGTGATGCAACGTATCAGCCAGGGTGAGGCGTCATTCAAATCCATGCTCCAACGCATGGGACTCGGCACCTCGGTGTTGGACAGCGGCAATTCCTTCATCAGCAGTATGCTGGGAAATGTCGTGTCCAGCGGGACCGGCCTGATCGAAGGCGCGATCATCATGCTGATCGCCTCGATATATCTTGCGGCGAGGCCGCGTGCGCACCGCGAAGGCGCGGCGGATTTTTTCCCGCCCGACCATCGAAAGTGGTTTCTGCGCAGCCTCGGAGCCGTTGGAGTCATGCTCCAGGAATGGATTCTCGGGCAACTTGTCCTGATGGTGACGGTTGGCGCCCTTTCAACCATTGCCGTTGCGGCGATCGGACTGCCGAACCCGATTCCCCTCGGCCTGGTGGCGGGCCTGACCGAAGCCATTCCCTATCTGGGCCCCTGGATCGGCGCTGTGCCCGCGCTGCTCGTGGCACTGACGGTTTCGAACGGGTTTGGCCCGGTCATCATCACGGGTGCCGCCTATCTCGGGGTCCATCTGATCGAGGGCTATGTCGTTGGTCCGCTGATTCAGCGCTGGTTTGTCGGCATACCGCCGGCCATCATGTTGCTGGGAATTTTTGCCAGTCAGCTCATTTTCGGTTTTCCGGGCGTGATCTTTGGTGGGCCCCTGGCAGTGGCAATTTTTGCCGCTGTCAAGCTCGTCTACCTCAAGCAACCGGTTGAGACCGGCGATCAGACCATCCGCGTGTAGGCGCTCGCCATTCGGCCCGATATAAAGCGGGGATGGAGAGTGGCCCCGTCATCGACATTGCGCAGGTTCTGGAACACGGCAAGGTCGGCCGGTTCCAGTTGCGGATTCTGGCACTCGGGATTCTCGCTCTTTTCGTCAATGGTCTTGACTACAGTGCAGTGAATGTTGCTGCCCCGGCGCTGTTGCGTGCCTTCCACGCCGGGCGAAGCGATATGGGGCCGGTATTCGGCTGGAGCTTCTTCGGCATTTTTCTCGGCAGCGTTCTGTTTGGCGCGGTGGGCGACCGCTACGGCCGCAAGCCGGGGCTGATCCTGTCGGTGCTGGCCTACAGCGTGCCGGCGCTGCTATGCACATCAGCGCACTCACTGGCGCAGCTCAGTATGTATCGGCTGATTGCGGGGCTCGGTATCGGCGGCGCCGTCCCGAATACGATTGCTTTGCTGACCGAAACCGCGCCCAGCCGCTATCGCGTCACCTTCGTCATGGCGGCATTCGTGGGGTATTCGACCGGGAATGCCTTCATTGCCCAGATCGCGGCATGGCTCGTTCCGTCGCAAGGTTGGCAAGTCGTTTTCCTGGTGGCGGGCGGATCGGGATTGGCACTATCCCTTCTGCTTGGTCTCACCCTGTATGAATCTCTGCCTTATCTTGCGGTAAGGCGGCCCGGCGATCCGGTACTTCGCAAACTTGCCGCGCGTGCAGCACCTGATCTCGCTATTTCGCAGAACACGCAGTTCGCCTCATCCGGCAGGGCCACAACGCGGTTTTCGATCGATCTGCTGTTTACGTCCTATCGACGCATTGCAACACCGCTGCTGTGGATCGCGTTTTTTGCCGAGTCGCTGACATTCATGACCTATTCCGCCTGGCTGGCCGTGATTCTGGAACAGTCAGGTCTCGCACCGCGCACAGCCGCACTGACATTTTCCTACGGCGCCTTTGCCGCGGTCGTTGCAATTCTCTTGTTCGGGCGGCTGATCGACCGGTTTGGCCCGCGCACCACCGTAATCCCCGCAGTGCTGACGGCTCTGTGTGTCGCGGCTTTGGGCAGCGGTCATCTGTCGCTGTCTGGATTGTCCGTCACCGCCGTGCTGGCCATGGGCTGCGCCGCGGCGACGCATCAATCCCTAAACGGCATCGTCGGCGGTTTTTATCCCACCTTCATCCGCGGCAATGGGGTCGGCTTTGCCACCGGCATGGGCCGCATTTCGTCCATCATCGGACCCGTCTTCGTCGGCTGGCTGATGGCCGCGAACACGCCGCTTCAGGTGACGCTCGCTGCAATTGCAGCCCCGGAGCTGGTCGTAGCTGCCGCAGCCGTCGGATTGCATATTGTGCGGCGGAGTCATGCAGCAGCCGGAGATTACAAAGGGGCAACCGCAATCGGGGATACGGACCGGCAACCGGCATGAGTAAAAAAATCCCGCGACTCGAAATGGAGCAACTTGCGCCGGAAGTGCAGCAGACATTGGCGGCACGCGTGAAACGGCTGGGTTACCTCGGCGAATTCTTCAAATGCTCCGGACACAATCCCGAAGTGCTGGTTTCATTCATGGAGATGACCGAAGCGCTGAAGCATGCGCTTCCCGACCGGCTGACGGAGGTTGGCTCGTTGACGGTCGCGGCGCTGATGAAGAATGATTATGAGCGCCACCAGCACGAGCGCCTGAGTGAAAAGCTCGGCTTCGGGCGAGACTGGGTTGCGGCGGTGAACCGGATCGCGCCCGACGCACCCGGACCTCTGAGCGCGGAAGAGCGCGCGGTGCAGCACCTCGCGATTGCGGTGGTAAACCGCCAAGGCCATGACGTGCAGCCCGAGCTTGAGGCAGTGATCGGCTGCATCGGTCCCGCACAGGCCATGGCCATGTTGTTTCTGATTGGCCGGTATGTCATGCACGCTTATGTGGTGAACGCGCTGGAATTGAGACCGCCCGTTCCTTCGATTTTCGCGGGAGAGCAATGAACGATCCGTTGTGGATCAGCGAAGCGGAAGTGGTGGATGCGCTTGGGCTTCCCGAAGCGATTACGGCACTTCAGTCCTGCCTCGCGATGGAAGCCAACGGCACCGCGCGCAATATGGCGAAAACCCATCAGGTCTGGGGTGGACATCACACGCTGCACGCCATTGGCGCAGTCGTTGAAGGCGCCGCGACCGTCGGCACAAAAATCTGGGCGCATACCGCCGGTGGAGCAACCCCGCTGGTTACGCTGTGGAGCAGCGAGACCGGCCGGCTGGAAGCGGTGATCGAAGCCTTCGCGCTGGGACAGATGCGCACCGGAGGAATTTCGGGCGTCGCGACAAACCGCATGGCGCGGGAGGATGCCGATGAGCTCGCCATCATCGGCACGGGCAAGCAGGCCATCACGCAAGTGGCCGCGGTGGCAGCGGTCCGCAAACTGAAACGCATCCGGGTGTTCAGCCCGACGCCGGAAAACCGGACCCGGTTCATCGCGCAATTGGAACGGTTGTTCCCGGCAATCCGCCTGGTCGAGGCAATGTCGGTTGCCGACGCGGTCAAGGATGCGCCGATCGTGACACTGGTTACGCGGGCCCGGACGCCGATTCTTTCCGCCGCCATGCTTGCACGCGGCGCGCATCTCAACGCGGTCGGCGCGATCACCCCGGAACGGGAAGAATTTGCGCAGGACATTTTCGATCGTACCACCGCAATCGCCGTGGACATGCTCGAGTCGGTGAAATCGCTCAGCGCGGAATTCCGCAAACGCTTCGGCAGCGGCGACTGGTCGAAAGTGCGGCTGCTTTCGGACTTGCTATCAGATAAATTGAAGCGCGCCGAAACTGCCGATGTGACATTGTTCAAGGCCATGGGCATGGGCCTCTCCGATCTGGCGCTCGGTATTGAAATCCTCAAACGCGTCAGGGCAAAGGGCGGTGGACGCGCCATTCCGCATCCCAAACCGGCGCAACCACGATTGGTATAGAACTGGCGGAGAACAGAATGCGTAAGGAATATTTCCGGGATCAGACCGGATCGAAACCGCAACCGCTCGACCTGTGGGAACCGATCGTGATCCCGCGTGAGGAGATCGACGAGGAAATTGAACGCCTCGCCAGCCTGCCGCAACCCGCGAATGGCCGCCGCCGGTCGGTGTTCGTGCATCCACGCAACAGCAAATCGCTCGGGCTCGCGCCGGGAATTGAGGTTGCGCTCGACGTGCTCAAACCCGGCGAACGCACTGTTCCATATCGCCAGAATTCTACCCAGGTGAACTTTGTCATCAGAGGACAGGGCAGTTCAAACGTCGACGGGCGAATCTGCAGCACATCGCTGTATGATGTCTGGAACACTCCATCCTTCGTGCCTTACTGGCACCAGAATACCGGTAGCGACCTTTATGTGCGGCTGACCTATTCGAACGCGGCGCTGCTCGAGATGATGAATGTCCATTATGTCGAAGAAAATCCGCCACCGCGCGCCGTTGCGGTTGAGGAAAAGCTCACCGCCGAGGACAAAAAGCGGCGCACCAGCCCGTTCGGCAGCTTTCCGCTGAATGACGAGGGTGCCTGGTTGATGCCCTATGAAATATTGATCAATCCGCCGTCAGTGCCGTCGCCGGCGTTGTTCTGGCCCTGGAAGGACGTGAAATCGCATCTCGACCGGCTCGAAGCTCTGGGTAAGGATTATCTCGGTCGCCGTCTGTATCTGCTCTACAACCCGATGACCGGCCGCACCAATGGCACAACGCCGAATTTCTTCGCGACGATGACGATCCGGCCGCCGAAGATTGTCGATCGCCCGCATCGGCACACATCCGCCGCGATCAATTATTATTTCCACGGTTCGGGCCGTTCGACTGTCGAAGGCAAAGTCTATCGCTGGAAGGCCGGTGACCTGATGCTGTCCGCTCCGGGCTGGGCCGTGCACAACCATGCTTCGGACGACGACTATGTCTATGAGCTCACGGTTCAGGATCAGGCGCTCAACATCACGATGGAAAGCCTGCTGTGGCAGGAAAGCCTGAAGATGCCCTTGGCGGTACTCGGCAAGGAAGAAGGATTAGGCACCAACAGGGAGGCGGCGGAGTAGGCAATGATCCGCCTTGCACAACATGCGTTGAAGGGATCATTTCCGCCGATCGTCACCCCGTTCCGGAATGACGGCTCGGTCGATTATGACACCTATGCCGGGCTCGTCGAATTCCACGTGAAGGGTGGATCGGCCGGCATCGTCGTCACCGGAACCACGGGCGAACCTTCGACCCTTGTGCCCGAAGAACGCATCGAACTGGTGAAGGTCGCGGTCGCCACCGCACGCAAGCGCATCCAGGTTGTAGCGGCGACCGGGACCCAGAACCACGCCGACACGATCACCATGACGCGCGCGGCTGAAGCGGCAGGCGCGGACGCACTCCTGATCGTGACGCCTTATTTTGTGCGCCCGCCGCAGCGGGGACTCGAAGCCTATTATCTCGATCTGTGCCGGCGCACGGATTTGCCGGTCATGATTTATCACATCCCCGGGCGTGCGGCCGTGAACATGACGGCGGACACGATCGTCCGGGTTGCCGAAGCCGCGCCCAATCTCGTCGGCATCAAGCACGCGTTCAACGACCTTTCGCTTGTCAGCGATCTCATCGCGCGGCTGGGTACGGAATTTCGCATCCATGCCGGGCTGGAGGATCTGTCATTTCCGATGGTCTGTCTTGGCGCCCACGGGTTGATGAATGCCGTGGGCAATCTGCTGCCGGGTAAGGTCCAGGAACTGTACAGCGCCACCGCAGGCGGTGACCTCGCGCGCGGGCGTGCCCTGCATTACGAGTTGTGGGAACTGAATCAGGCGATCTTTTTCGATATCAACCCGATCCCGATGAAATACATGATGATGCGTATGGGACTGCTGCCAAACGAGAACCACCGCCTGCCGATGGTGCCGGCAACTCCGGAATTGCGCGCGAAGCTGGACGGCGTTCTGCAACGCGCGGGAATTCTCTAATGGCCGGTGACGCATTGGCCGGCGTCGCGCCGGAATTCCTTCAGGATCTGGTCGATGCCAATCATATTCTTTATCACCTGAAGGTGGTGGACGGCTTCGGCCATGTTAGCGTCCGTCACCCGCGCGATCCGGGGCAGTTCATCATCTCGCGCAGTATGGCGCCCGCACTTGTCACTCAATCCGATCTGATGTGCATCCGGCTCGACGGCAGGCCGGTTTCGGACAAGGCTCCCACGCCCTATCTCGAACGCTTCATCCATGGCGAGATTTACCGCGCGCGCGAGGATGTGGTTGCGGTGGTCCACAGCCATTCGGCATCGATCATTCCGTTCGGCGTCGTTCCCGGCGCGACCTTGCGCCCCGTATCGCATATGGCCGGCTTCATCGGCGAAGGCGCGCCGGTGTTCGAAATCCGCAACACCGCCGGACCGGGCAGCGACATGCTGGTGCGAGACAATGAGTTGGGTGCGGCGCTGGCGAAAACTCTGGGTAAGCATAATTTCGTGCTGATGCGCGGGCACGGATCGACCGCGGTGGCATCGTTGAATGTGCGCCAGGCCGTGTACCGCGCCGTCTATGCGGAGATGAACGCGCGGCTGCAATCGGAGGCGTTGCGTCTGGGGACACCGGTTTATCTGACGGCTGCGGAAGCCGCAGGCGCGGCGCAGGCCAATGACAATCAGCAGGACCGCGCCTGGAACCTGTGGCAGCGCGAAGTGGGGTGATCAATTCGTAATCCAGAAGGCCTGATCAAAGTGTCAGAACGTTAGAAGCGGCGGAAACCCTGGGTTTTTCCTCCCTCTGAAGTGTCAGACAAAGTGTTAGAAATCGGGGGAAGCGGTCAGCGGAAGGCAAGATTTTCCTGGACGCAGCCTGGACACATCCGCTGATTTCAGCGCTTGTTCTTCTGTTGGCCGCCGCGGGTTCGGAGTCCGGAACGTCGCTTAAAGTATAGTCCTATCCCTGCATCTAAAGCAAGCGGTTTTCAGCACACTGGCTAGTTCGCGTTCGCAATCGTGATGGCCTGGTCCGCATCAAAGGACAGATGGACTTCGTCGCCGGCCGTCGCGGTTCCCGACGACGCGCGTACGAGGACCTCGGAAGAGCCGGCAGCGACGAGATATTCGACGGTCTCGCCGAGATACGTTTCGCGCACGATCCTTCCGGTAAGGCGATTTTCTCCCGGGATGGCTGCTCCATTGCTTTTGGCGATGGCGATACATTCCGGCCGCACCAGCACGGAGACCGATGTTCCGGCCGAAAGCGCAACGGGGAACACACAGGCGAAAGCTCCGCACGAAGTCTCAACGATACTGCGCTCACCGTCTGTAACCGTGCCGCGGAACAGATTGCTGCGGCCGACGAAATTCGCGACGAATTCCGACGCAGGCCGCTGATAGATGTCCTTCGGTCTGCCGATCTGGACGATCTTCCCGTCGCGCATCACGGCGATACGGTCCGAAATGGCCAGCGCCTCACTCTGGTCATGCGTCACATAAATCGCGGTGACGCCGGTTTGCTGCTGTAACCGCTTCAATTCCAGGCGCATCTGTTCGCGCAATTGCGCATCGAGATTGGATAGCGGCTCATCCAGCAGCAGAAGCCTCGGTTCACGGGCGAGCGCGCGCGCCAGTGCAAGCCTTTGCTGCTGACCGCCGGAAAGCTGCGTGGCTGGCCGGGCAGCAAATGCACCAAGTCCGACCCGGTCCAGCACCGCCGAGGTTTTCGCGGCGATTTCCTTTTGCGAATAGCGCCGTCCGCGAGACACGCGAAGTGGATAGGCGGCGTTCTCGAATACGGTCATATGCGGCCAGATGGCGTAGGACTGAAACACCATCCCGATCTCGCGGTCGTGCAAGGCGACATTCTTGCCGGATTGGCCGTTGAAGACCTCGCGTCCGCCGATCTCAATACGTCCAGCGTCCGGCGCTTCGAGACCGGCGATCGCGCGCAGAGTCGTGGTCTTGCCGCACCCGGATGGTCCCAGCAGCGTGAATAATTCGCCTTGTGCGATGTCGAAACTGGCCGACTGCACACCGCCGCCGGCCCTGCCGTCACTGGTGGGGTGGATTTTCCTGAGCTGCTCGACGCGAAGAGCCGGTGTCACGTGCGGAAATACTGGTTGAAAAGATTATTCGCTTCGTCGCGTGTGTCGAACATCAGCGCGGGCGTGAAGACGATCTCCTGCAGCCCATTCAATCCGGGAATGATCGGACGCAATGTCGGACTGATTTCAACTTTCGGATTGGCGGAGAAATATTCCGCCGCCCGCAGGACCTCCTGCCCTTCGCGCGACAGCACGAAATCGATCAGCAGCATGGCGGCATTCGGGTGCGGTGCATCCTTCGCGAGCTGGATCGTGCTGACCGCCGACGGCACGGGGCTGAGCATTACCGTGTCGAGCGGAGCGCCTTTGGCTTTACTGATCAGCGGATGATGCGCGTAGATTTCGACCGCGAGTTTGTACTCCCCGGCACCGACCCGATCGACCAGCGCCCGTGCGCTGCCGGCATAATTGACGATCTGCTGCGCAACCAGTTTCTTCAGATACGCCGTGCCGCGCTCTTTACCCATGAAGCGGAGAATCCCGGCGATGAACAGCGGGGCGCCGACCTCGCTGTCCGCCCGCCATGCAATTGCTCCGCGCCATTTCGGGTTGAGAAGATCGTCATAGGTCCTGGGAGCGTCCGCCGCGCGGACCTGGCGCGTGTTGTAGGCAAGGCCGAAATAATCGAGTCGTGACGCCGCCCAGAATAGTTGAGGATCGAGATATTTGGCGGGGTAATCCGCCATCGCCGGCGAGCGGAACGGCGCAACCGCGCCGGCTTTGATCAGTGCTTCCGCACCACCGGTCGATTCCAGCACGTCGCCCCCGACGCGGCCGGCGCGTTTCTCGGTGAGCGCCTTTTGCACCAGCGCCCGGCTGTCGCCGCGCCAGTAGTCTACCGCGATAAAGGGATATTTCTTCCGGAACGCATCAGCGATCGGGCGCAGCGCCTGATTTTCAATCATGCCCGAATAGAACGTGACTCTGCCTTCGCGCCGTGCGCCGGCTTCGAGCAGCTTTGTGCGATCGTCTCGCGTGTAGAGCGCCATATCGGGCTCGGCTGCAGCCGAAGCTGCCCCGCTCGCAAGCAGCGCGAGACCCTGCAGCACGCTACGCCGCGCGATCTTCATGCGCTCATGGCTTTTGCTTGAAGTGACGCCGGTTTCGCCCCGCAGCCGGGAATGTCCGGCACCCGCAAGTGTCCGTTTTCGATTTCAATCCCGGTGAACGGATCGTCCAGCAGACGGTCGAATTCGCCCAATTCGCATGCAAAGCCGGAAACCGGCAATGCGGCGGCGAGATGCAGCGCATGGGCCGCCAACAAGCGCGATCCCACCGCGGCGCCCATCCGGCACGAGATGTTTCCCGCCTGGCAGATCTGCGCGGCTGCGAAAGTGTTGTGTAATCCGCCGAGCTTGGGAATTTTCAGGCTGATCGAATCCACGATGCGTTCCGAAACCAGCCGGAACACGGCATCCAGGCTGTCGGCGCTTTCGTCAGCCTCGACAGTCATGGGTACTGCGTCCGTAACCTGCTTCAGCCCGGCAAAGTCTTGCGCCGCCACCGGCTGCTCGGCGAGATCGATGCGGAATTCGGACATGCGGGTGAGGGCGGTGACCGCATTCTTCACCGTGTAAGACTGGTTCGCATCGACTGTCAGACGCACATCGTCTCCGATACGGCGGCGGATGGCGGAGACGCGATCGACATCGAGCGATACATCGCCCTCGACTTTGATCTTCAGATTCCGGAATCCCGCCTGAACCAATCTTTCGGCCTGCGCTGCCATTTCATCCGGCGACTTGATCGCCAGGATTCGCAAGACCGGAAAGTGATCGCGCAATTTGCCGCCGAACAGCTGATAGACCGGCAGGCCGAGCGACTTCGCGTTCAGATCGTGCAGCGCACATTCGATTCCCGCTTTCGCCTGATGATGACCGGCGAGCCGCCGGTCCAGCACCTGCATGAGCCGGGTGATGTCGAGCGAATCCTGTGCCTTCACCAACGGCAGGAAATCCTGCAACGCCGCAAGCAATGTCTCGCGGGTCGCGCCCATATGTGGCGAGGCCGACGCATAGCCATAACCTTCAGTCCCATCATCGCCGGACAGGGTGACGATCACGCCTTCGGTGGTGGGGCTTGCGCCGCGGGCAAAGCGCCAGTTCGGGTCCTGCTTGTGCAGTGTGCAGGGCTCAAGCCGGGCACCCGCGATGTTCATGCCCTGGGACCGAAGCCGTAAAGCGTCCGTGCATTGGCATCGAGGATGCGATCGATCACGGCAGGAGGAATCTTGCCGTTCTTCTTCAGTAACCGCAGCGCCTCGATCTGGCTGGACGTGTCCGCGTGGCCGTAATCGGTGCCGATCACCAGATTGTCGCCGCCGCCATCCCTCAGGACATATTCGAGGTCATCTGTACACTGACAGGCCACATACATGTTGTTGGCCTTCAGCGGATCGCTGGGCAATTCCCGCTTCCGCCGCTGGAAGCGCAAACCCATGTCGTTGAACGCAAACGGCAGCCATTGCGCGCTCACTTCGATGAAACCCCAGCGCAATTTGGGAAATTTGGCCGGAATGTCGTCCATCAGCAGATTGTGGAACGCGGCGATCACCGGCAGCTTCGAGCGCCCGAATCCACCTTCGGTCGCGTAGATATCGCGGACCGCGAAACTGTTGTTGCCGGAATGGAAGCAGACCGGGATGTCGAAATCCTGCGCCATCTCATAAAGCCGGAAGAAATAGGGATTGGTCAGGCGCATTTCGGCTTCCAACCCGCGCACGAAAATCCCGCAGGCGCCATGTTCCTTGCCGAATGCGATTTCGTTCCGGGTCGCTTCCATATTGCGCAAGGAAGGCATCAGCACCCAGCGCAGCCGGCCCTCGCCCTGGCTCCAGATATCAGCGAGCCAGCGGTTATAGCTGCGGCAGATGGCAGCTTCGACGGTGGGGTCCTGCGTCCATGCGCGCAGGAACACGGTCGGATAAAGCACCTGAATGTCGATATCGAGCTCATCCATGTGCTTGAGGCGTGCACGAACATCGCGCATTTCGCGCGATGCTTCGGAGGTGTTCGAGCCGACATTATGTTCCTTGGGCTGCAGCCTGCCGTCGAGGATCCAGTATTCCTTCTGGACGCCGCCTTCATTGCTGCGGGCGTGCTCGCCTTCGACCTGCCGCACGATGCGCGGACGGAGATGGCGATATTCGGGGTCGATGTAATCGAAGGTCGCCATGGTTTCGATAACATGCGCGTCGGAATCAATGGCTCCCACTCTTCACTCCAAAAAATGCGGTCCAACTCCGGCCGAACATAACGACGATCGCGGCTCCGGGACAATGGCCCGGAACGTCACGCGGCGCTGATATCGGCTATGACTTCAGGAGCGACTGGAGGAAAGCGCGGAGCCTGGGGCTGATGCCGACGGCAAATCCGGCGGCGAGGGCGGCCAATAACCCGCCGCCTGAACCTGCGCCGGCCAGGCCGCGGATTTTGCGTCCCAGTTCGCTGCCGATATCGGCGGCATTTTCGCATTCCTCCAGCGAAGGGAGATCGTTCATCCGCCGCCGCCGCCGTCTCGGGCGAATTACCACGCGGATCAGCCCCATCAGCACAAGCGCGGCCGCAAGCACGACGACGCCAGTAATGGCTGCCGCCGCGGGCCCAACAAGCACATTCAGCAATGCGAGATAGACGGCATAGGCAAAAAACGCGATCGCGATCACGCCGGCAACGAGGCCGATCAGCAGCATCGCGAATGCGATCGCGATTTTGGCAATGAAACGGCTGATCACCGGTCTACCTGCGGCCGCCGCCCAGCATCAGCCCGAACAGGACGCCCGCGGCGAATACGATCATCGCGGTGCCAATCGGCCGGTCCTCAAGTTCTTCGAGCACCGACTGCGCGGTGTTCTTCGCGTCCGACCAGCCGCGCTCTGCCCGCTCGCGGATCATGCCTGCGGCTTCGGCGCCGCGAGTGCGTGCGCTGTCCTTCAGAATATCGGCGATTTTGGAGAAGTCGTCGCGCAGATTGCGCAGTTCGGACTTCAGCTGGTCAACGTCCGTCGCCGCGTTCATCCCGTTGCCGATGTCGCTCATGGCTTCCTCTTGGCAGTTGCGGGGCGGATTTGGCGTGAGTTGGGGGTCCCCGTCAACGGGGTGCGGCGGCCCGAGTTACGACGGCGCTATCCTAGGGAATTTCGCCGCAGGATTCGCCAAATGCGGCAAGGCCCTCGTGCAGATAATCGCCCAGCAGGGGCAGGCCCAGCAGGTATTCAGCCGTGCGCTTTGAGTGCTGCGCCCGGGCTTCGTTCAGGGCATCCCGCCACTCGCTGAGGTCATAGGTGCCACGGCCGACCCAGGCCAGGGCCACCAGGTTGATCTGTTCATCTTCATCCAACGCGCGGATGAATTGGACAATTTCCTGCCGGGTCGCATCGAGATCGACAGGTAAATCTTCCAGCACGTCAGCCATGCCATCGTCGGACGCGTTCGAACCCGAATCCGGATCGCTCATGTCCTCTTTGGCATCGAACTGCCGCGCTTTGGCGATGATGTGGCATACCTTGTCGGGATTGATGCCGAGTTCGACGCCGGCCGGAATTTCAGGATCGGGGGTCACGATCTGGGTCATGGCTTTCACGGCGCAGTGAACGGCGCCGCCTCCGCTTTCCCAGACTTTACGCTTGGCCGGTCATTCGGTTGCTAGTGGGAAGGTTTTTCCGCCTTTGCCTCGACCACGCGCATGACCCTCAGAATATTGCCGCCCCAGATCTTGGCGAGGTCCTGCCCGGTATAGCCGGCCGCGAGCAGTTTTTTGCTGATTTCCGGAATCCCGGCGACATCCTCCATTCCGATCACGCCGCCACCCCCGTCCCAATCCAGTCCGATGCCGACATGGTCCGGCCCGACCAGGCGCAGCGTGTGGAGCAGATGCGCCACGACATCATCGATGGTCGCGCGGGGCAGGGGATAGCGCGCCTCGATGGCGTGCCGCTCTGACATATAGGTTTTCAGTCTGTCGTCAGACAAATTGCGGTAGGGCCCATATTTGCGCCCAAGCGCCCGCATCGCCTGGTCGCGCTCCGGATTGTCCGGCGTATCGATGAGATAATCGCTGTAGGAGTTGATCTGGATGACACCCCCTGCCGCGGCCAGCTTCAGGATTCGCGCGTCATCGATGTTGCGCGGATGATTGAACACGGCACGCGCACTCGAATGGGACAGCACAATCGGCGTCGTGGACAGTGCAAGCATCTGGTCGAAGGTCTCGTCCGACGCATGTGATGCATCGAGAATGATCCCAAGCCGGTTGGCTTCGGCTACCAATTCTTTTCCGAGCGGCGAGAGCCCGTGCCATTGGGGGCCTTTCGGATCGGTGGCGGAATCGGCGAACTCGTTATTGGTGAAATGCACCGGCCCGACCATACGGACGCCGAGATCATAGTATCGCTTCAGCAATGACAGGTCGGTCCCGAGCGGATAGCTGTTCTCGATGCTCTGATAGACGATGCGCTTGCCGGATTTGACGATGCGCTCGGCGTCGTCGGCGCGAAATGCGAGCTCGAATGCATCGCTGTGGCGGCGCACCATGTCGCGGATTTCGGCTTCGCGTTTGAGCCCTGCCGCGCGCGCTGCGGCGTAACCTTCCGGTGTGAGCGGCCCCTGCGGAATAAAGATCGCGAAAAATCCGCCATCGAGCCCGCCCTTGACCATGCGAGGATAATCGACCTGCGACAGATCGCTATCGACGCTGTGCTCATCCATCATGTCCCAGCCTGGCCGCGCGAAATTCATCGGCGTGTCCATATGGGTGTCGAGTGTAAGAATGTGTTGATGGACGGTTGGCGCACCGGCGGCCCAGCCCGCGGAGGGCAACAGCAGCAAGGTCGCTATGGCCAACCCGCAAGTCACCCGGAACCGCGCCATTTACCGGCCTCATCTCAATGCGCCGAAACAGTAGCGGATTTGCAGCCGCGGCGTCATTCGCATAAGTAGCCATGGTCGCAATTTGAGAATGTTCCATGGAGCGCAAACGCGCATTGGTGACCGGCGGCGCCACCGGGATCGGCCGCGCGGCGGTCCTGCATCTCGCCCATGCCGGCTTCGATATCGCGCTGAATTATCGCGCCAGCCGCGAAGCAGCGAGCGCCACGGCGGCGGATGCCGAAACGGCCGGAGCGAAAGTGCTGCTTGTGCCGGCCGATGTGGCCGAGGATCGCGCCGTACGCGATATGCTGCGCCGGGTTGAGGCGGAATTCGGCGCGCTCGATGCGGTTGTCAACAATGCCGGTACGACAATTTCCACGCCGGCGCGTGATCTCGAAGGTGTCACTGTCGAGGATTGGGATCGTGTCTTCGCCGTGAACGTGAAAGGCCTATTTCTGGTCACCCGTGCCGCGGTTCCGCTGTTGAAGCGCGGTAAAAGTCCTTCCATCGTCAATGTCGCAAGCATTGTCGGCTTGCGGCCCGGCCCGCAGCCTTTGCCCTATGCGGCCAGCAAGGCTGCCGTTGTGTCATTGACCAAGCAACTGGCTGGCGCGTTGTCGCCCGACATTCGGGTCAATGCGGTTGCGCCGGGCTGGATCGAGGGCGAGTGGATGGAGCGCATGTTGGGCGACAATTATCAGCGCCTGATGGAGCGCCGCGCCAAGGCAACGCCACTTGGCCGCTGCGCCACTTTCGATGACGTCGGCGAAGTCATTCTGTCGCTGATTCAATCCAACCGTTTCGTCAATGGCGAGATCGTTGTGATCGATGGCGGTTACGCGAGCACCACGTGATGGATTGGGCGTCATGTTTCCCGGAGTAACGCCTTTTCCGCCGGAATTTGCAGCACGCTATCGCACACGCGGCTATTGGGAAGACCGCAGGATTGCCTCCGTATGGGAGGAGATGTGCACGCGTTTCGCGGGACGGACCGCGTTGATCGATGGCGATTCCTCGATCAGCTATGAAGAGCTGAATCACCAGGCGACAAATCTCGCCCTGAATTTGCTCGATATCGGAATTCGTCCAAAGGATCGGCTGGTGCTGCAACTGCCGAACCGGCTGCACTTCGTGTATCTCTATCTTGCGTTACAGAAGATCGGCGCCATCCCGGTGATGGCATTGCCCGCGCATCGCCATCTTGAGATCAGCCAGTTCCTGCAGCAGTCGTGCGCCGTCGGTTATGTTGCGGCCGATCGTGCGCGGGATTTCGATTTTCGTGCCCTCGCGCGCCGCCTTCTGCGCGAACAGCCGCAACTGAAACACAATATTTTTCTCGGTGGCGAACCGGGCGAATTCCTTTCGCTCGAGCAATTGACTTCGCGGCCCGCCACACGCGATCCCGGCGAATTGTCGCGCATCGCGATCGATCCTGAAGACCCGGCGCTGTTTTTGCTGTCCGGCGGCACCACCGGCGTGCCCAAGCTGATACCGCGCACGCACAATGATTATGTGTACAATTCGAAAATGGCCGGTTCGGTAACCGGAATCGAAGAGGGCAGTGTGCTGCTCGATGTGCTGCCGATTTCGCACAATCTGCCGCTGGCCTGTCCGGGACTGCAGGGCTTCGTCTTCCGCGGTGCAACCGTCGTCTTGTCGACCGATCTCTCGGCGGAAAACATTTTCCGCCTGGTCGAGAAGCACCATGTCACACATATCCATGTGGTTCCGGCACTTCTGATCCGCTGGCTCGCCGATCCGGCGATTTCAAAATTCGATCTGTCGTCGCTGCGCGTCATCCAGAGCGGTGGTCAGCGCCTGCAGCCCGAGACCCGCATCAAATGCGAGCAGCTCATCCCTTCGGTGACGGTGCAGGAAAATTTCGGCATGGCCGAGGGCGTGCTGATGTTTGTCCGGCTGGACGATCCGATTGATGTCCGGCGGGATACGGTCGGCCGCCCGATTTGCCCCGATGACGAGATCATCCTGCTGGATGACGACGACAATGTCGTTCCCTTTGGGGAAACCGGTGAATTCTGCTGCCGCGGGCCTTACACTTTGCGGGGTTATTACGCGGCGGAGGAACACAATCGCCGCGCTTTCACCAGCGACGGTTTTTACCGATCCGGCGATCTGATGCGCCAACATTCGTCCGGCAATTACATGGTCGAAGGGCGCAAGAAGGATCTGATCAACCGCGGTGGTGAAAAGATCAGCGCCGAAGAAATCGAGAATCTCATTCTCGCCCATCCGGCCGTGCAGAATGTCGCCTGCGTACCCGTACCTGATCCACAGCTTGGCGAACGCATGTGTGCCTGCCTGATTTTGCATGCGGATCACACATTGTCCTTCGACGAGCTGATCGCATTTCTCGAACAGCGCGAGATGGCGCGGATCAAGCTGCCGGAGCGGCTTTTGATCCTGGAGGAGTTTCCGCTGTCGAATTTCGGCAAGGTTTCAAAAAAACGCCTGTCCGAATTGGCGATCACCCAATCCCACGCCCGGACGAAAGCCGTGGCCGCAAATGCGTAAGATCGATCTTCACGTCTATCCCGGCACGCAGGAATGGATCACCTGCCAGGGACCCTATGTCGAACCACTGGCCCGTTATTGGAAGCGGGAATGGGCGCCGAAGTCAGAATCTGCAGTCATCGCCGAGTTCGAAGCCGCCGGTGTGGAAACCTGCGTCGTGGCGCTTGATCTTTCCACGACCATCGGAACGCCGCCTTGCAGCAATGATTATGTCGCGGGTTTTCGCGACCGCCATAATTGTGTGATTCAGGCCTGGGCCGCAGTCGAGCCGGCCAAAGGCGCGGCGGCGATTCAGGAAGCCAGGCATGCCATTCGCGATCTGAAAATGATGGGTTTCCACTTCCATCCAATCATGCAGCATTTCAGCGTCGATGACGTGCGCTATTATCCGCTGTTCGAGGAGATCTCGGCGCTGGGCGTGCCGGTCATGATCGATGTCGGGATGACCGGCATGGGAGCGGGAACCCCGGGCGGCATGGGTGCGAAGACGAGGCATGCCCATCCGTCATCGATCGACGCATTGGCCGCGGATTTTCCGCAGCTCACGATCATCATGGCCCATCCGGGATATCCATGGATCGAGGAGACCACCGCGGTCGCGCTGCACAAAGGCAATGTCTATTGGGAAATGTCCGGCTGGGCGCCGAAATATCTGCCAGCCTCGCTGGTGCGTGATATGCGTGGGCGCCTGCAGGACAAAGTGATGTTCGGCAGCGATTATCCGAGCATTCCGTATGATCGGCTGTTTCGGGAATGGGACAATCTCGACTTGCCGCCGGCTTTTCTCGAAAAATTCTATGCCGGCAACGCCGAACGCGTGCTGGGCTTGTAACCAACCGTACGGAGGCTATGGCGCCATGAACGAGCCGCTGGATGTGGCCATGGATACCGCGGGCATCGCGCGGATCACGATCAATCGCCCGAAACGCGCCAACTCCTTCGATTCGGCCCTGGCGTCAGCCTTGCTCGAAGCACTGGATTGGCTCGCGAATGATGAGAAAGTGCGCGTTCTGGTACTGATGGGCAGCGGCCGCAGCTTCTGCGCCGGGCTCGATCTCAAGGCTCTGCCTGAGACGATGGCCGCGCCCTATGACGAAAATTATGCCGACGCGCTGAAATTCGCCAAAATGCTGCACCGGCTGCACACAATGCCGGTCCCGACCCTTGCCGTTGTGCCCGGCGCAGCGATTGGATTGGGCGTTGGCTTGGTTGCCTGCTGCGATATCGCGCTTGCGTCCGAACTTGCCACGTTCCGCTTTTCCGAAGTGCGGCTCGGAATCGTCCCCGCAATCATTTCGCCCTATGTCATTTCCGCCATGGGCGTGCGCGCCTGTCAGCGCTATTTCCTCAGTGCCGAGACTTTCGACGCCCAGGAGGCCTACCGTCTGGGGCTGGTCCAGATAATATCGTCACTGGAAAACCTGGGTGATGCCGCGGCGAAGATCGCGGCCGAGCTGTGGGCCGGAAAGCGCGACGCACAGCGGGCGACCAAACTGCTGATCGAGCGCGTCGGACGGTCGCCACTTGACGAACAGTTGATTAAAGATACCGCCCGCCGCCTGGCCGAAATCCGGGCCACTGAACAGGCCCGCAACGCCGTCGCGGAAGCGCTCAAACGGTGATGGGCTCTAAGCCCGGCGGACTTGACACGCGCAAGGCCGCTATGGGACGGCTGGATATCGGCATTTGACCGGCCAAAACCGGACAAGCATACGCATTTCAGGAGGTTGCCATTGGCCAAAAGCGATACTGCGGCTGTCAAGGAAGCACCCGGTCCCGGCCATAATAGCGGGACGGAAGAGACCGTTATCTGGGAGCGCTGGCAGAAGAAACGCACTTTCGTGCGCGCGCTCGAAGGCACCTATGGCGAATTGGTGCATGAGCTGTTCACGCAACCGCGGGTCTATCGGTCGAAGGACCTCAAGTGGAAAGGCGGCCCGCAGAATTTCGGCAAGAAGGTCATCAATCCGGGTTCAGCCAAGGTCGCGCAATCGATCGAGTGTCATATCGATTGCTTTGCGCCGGGTGGTTACGGCCAGCGCCACGGCCACATGAACAGTGCGGTCTTCTATATTCTGAAGGGCAAAGGCCACGATGTGCATGATGGCCGCAGCATCCCGTGGGAAGCCGGCGATGCCATGATCGTCGAGAACGCCTGCGTCCATCAGCACCTGAATGACGATCCGGAAGATGAGGCCATCGTCCTGGTGTGCAAGGCCAAGCCGCTGTTTCTTTTCATGCACCTGATTTTCCAGAAAATCGCCGCTTGGCCGCCGAAAGAGCCGGAATCCCAGGCCCAGCGCGATTACCTGCCGCCGCAAGACCTGTAAGAAAGCAATCCCGAGATGTCCAAATCGATTGATCCGCGTGAACGCGCCCGCTCGCATGGCGAGGCCGGCACCGCCGATTTCTACACCCAAGCGCTGAAAGCCTCTGAGCAGTTCCGCGAAGACTACAAGGGCCGACTCAATGTCGTGAAAGCCAACCAGATGCCGCTGGAGCGTTCACCGCAGGGCTTGATCAAGCACATCATCAATGAGCGGATGAATACGAAGGAATGCTGCATCGACATGTACCAGCAATTCCTTCCGCCCGGAAAAGCCAGCGGCAAGCATCGGCATCTGTCGGAAGAAATCTTCTATGTGATTGAAGGCCGCGGTTACGATCTGCATTGGGATGTGCGCTTCGACTGCGACCACGAAATGGAATTTACCTGGGAAGAAGAGCCGAAGCGCTTCGAGTGGCAGCAGGGCGATTTCGTCTACATTCCGCCTTACTGCATGCATAAGCACTTCAACGCCGACCCGAATAACGAGGCGCGCATCGTCGTCATCAACAGCCGGATCGTAAAAGCGATGGGCTTTGATTGGGTCGAGCAGATCGAGGACGCCGAGGGTTACTGACCCAAGCACAACCCGAGGAGGAACGGGAAATGCTGAAGCGATTCGTGACCGCCGCGCTGGGTGCCGCGCTGTTTGTGGCTGCGCCGGCGCATGCGGCCGACTCGGGCTATTTTCGTGGCAAGACCGTCACCTATATCGTCGCGACCGGTCCCGGCGGCGGCTATGACACTTACGGCCGCCTGATTGCCAGGTATATGCAGAAGCATCTCGCCGGATCGCGCTTCGTCGTGCGCAATGTCCCGGGTGCGGGCCATATCGTCGGCGCCAACACGATCTATGCATCGCGGCCCGACGGGCTGACCATCGGTATGTTCAATACAGGGCTGATTTACGATCAGTTGCTGAAACGCGACGGCGTGCTGTTCGACCTGAACAAATTCAGCTGGATCGGTAAGGCGGCAGACGATACCCGCGCGCTGATGCTGTCGAAGACGGCTTTCAAAAGCCTCGATGAGTTCCTGAAGACCCGCGGGCCGGTGAAATTCGCTGCCTCCGGCATTGGCTCAGCGGCTTACAACGACACGCGGATTCTCGCCGACGCGCTGCATCTCAACATTCAGATTGTGCCCGGCTTCACCGGCAATGAAGGCGAGATGAGCATGCTGCGAAAGGAAGTCGTGGCGGAAGTCGGGACTGCGGAATCCATGGAAGATTTCGTCAAGCAGGGCCACGGCTTCTTCGCACTGGCGATTTCAGGAGATGCGTCGGCTTTGCCGGGCGTTCCGCGGGCCATGCAGTTCGTCAAAGATGAACACGGCAAGCGGCTTCTCGCGCTTGTCAATACGCTGTCCGAAATCGGACGTCTGACCGCAGGGCCGCCGGGAATTCCAGCCAATGTGCTGAATGAAGAGCGCCAGGCCTATGACGCAACAATGAAAGATCCGGAATTTTTGGCCGAGGCGAAAAAGCTCGATCTCGATATTCATCCGATGGGCGGGGCGCAGGTCGAAGCTGCGATCAAGGCCGCATTGAATCAGCCGCCGGAGACCGTCAAGGAATTAAAAGCGGCGGCGAGCGGCTAGTTTCAGGGAAGGCGTTGCCATGCATCTCGATGTGGCTTTTTCCACGCTGTTCCATCTGCTGACCACGCCGCGGCTGTTGCTGCTGATGACTGTGGCGGTCCCGATGGGAATTTTCTTCGGGTCGACGCCCGGACTGGGTGGAAAGCTCGGTCTCGTCCTGCTGATCCCCTTCGTTTACAACATGGATCAGATCACCGGCGCAGTGTTTCTCTGCGCCATGCATGCCGTCGTGCACACCGGCGGTTCGATCCCCAGTATCCTGATTGGTGTTCCGGGCGACGGGCCTGCGGCTGCCACCGCGCTCGATGGTTACGCCATGACGAAAAAGGGCCAGGCGGGGCGGGCCCTCGGCGCCAGCTTCGGCGCGTCTACCATCGGGGGTCTTCTCGGCGCTGTGTTCCTTGGTCTGTCGCTGCCCATTCTGGAGCCGGTGATCCTTTCCTTCAGTCCCGCCGAATTTTTCCTGCTTGCGATTCTGGGAATCACTTTCATTGCGACCCTCTCGGGCAACAGCTTCATGAAAGGCATGATTGTCGGTCTGTTCGGACTGATGTGCGCCTTCATCGGCCTCGATCCGTCAACCGGCAGCCCGCGATTCGCCTTTGGTCAGTTGTGGCTGTGGGACGGGTTGTCGGTGATTGTCGCCGTGCTGGCGATGTTTGCCGTACCGGAAATGATTTCGCTGGGTGTGAAGGGCCGTGCTTTCGACGTTTCCCCCGAGGCCGCCGCAGCGTTGCAGAAATCCGGCGCCGATATTCCGTCTGCAGCGGGCACCCAGAAGGTCCGCTATGGCCAGATCTGGCGCGGCATATGGGACGTGTTGCAGCACAAATGGCTGGTGCTGCGCTGTTCATTGCTGGTGGCAGGCATCGGCATCATTCCGGGATTGGGCGGCGACGCGGCGTCCTGGATGGCTTACGGGCACACGGTTCAGTCCTCGAAACATCCGGAGCGTTTCGGCAAGGGCGAAGTCGCCGGCGTGATCGGCGCCGAGACCGGCAGTTGCGCCAAAGAGGCCGGTTCATTGCTGCCGACTTTGTTCTTCGGCGTCCCGGGGTCATCCGGTATGGCCATCATGCTCGGCGCGTTCCTGATGCTCGGCATTCAGCCCGGGCCGACCATGCTGACCGACCACATCGATGTCGTCTGGTCGCTGATCTGGGCCCTCGTCATCGCGAACGTCATTTGCGTGATCATGCTGATCGCAGCAGCGCCCTGGATCGGCAAACTCGGTTCGGCAAAAGCCAGTTTTCTGATTCCTTACGTTCTCGTTTTCGCGCTGCTCGGCTGTTACCTGTTCCAGGGCAATTGGCAGAACCTCATTCTGGTCCTGGTGATGGGCAGCCTGGGCTATCTGTTCAAGCGCCATGACTGGCCGCGGGCGCCATTCATCATTGGTGTCATTCTCGGCAAGATCGCCGAGGACTCCTTGCTGAAGGCGCTTGGCATCTGGGGCCCGAGCTTTTTCTGGCGGCCGATTTCACTGGTTCTCATCGGCCTGATTGTGGCCAGCATTGGATTTTATGTTTGGCGGATGCGTAAACCTCAGGTGGTGCCAAGCCATGCTTGAAGGACGAATTCTGGTCAGCGCCATCATGGTGGTGATTTTCGGCGGAGCCGTGCTGTTGTCCTTGAGCTACGCGCCGGACGCGCGTTTTCTGCCGCTGGTTGTCGGCATTCCCGGTCTGCTGCTGTCGACCGCGCAATTGGTCAACGAATTGCGCGCCCATCCCGGCTTCAAAATCGTCCCGGAGGAACACCGGCGCGAAGTCAAGATGTTCGCATGGTTCATCACCTTCGTTGCCGGACTGGTCCTGTTTGGATTCCTTTACGCCGGCCCGGTACTGGTGGCAGCCTATCTGATTTTCGCGGGCCGCGAGCGCTGGTACATGGCGCTTGGCGCCGCGGTCCTGACCTGGGCGATCCTGTTTGGAATTTTTGAGCGCTTCCTCGGATTGCCGCTATTTGACGGTCTCGTTTCGCAATGGATTTTTGGCTGAAGCCACAGATTTCGCTATTTGGAGGTAAAGCATGTGTGGAGAACTGGAAGAGGAAGCCGGGCCTGATGAACAGGTGTATGACCGGTATGTCGCCCACGTGCATTCGTTCCTTGAGGGATTAAAGGGGCGCAAAGCCACAGATCCAGTCCACGCCCATCTCGACCGGCTGTTCCGCGAGTTGCTCTCGGCCACTGTCGATTCCAATCGCGCCCCTGAGGAAATGAACGGATCGCAGCGCGTTGCGATGGAGCCGCTGGTTTTTGCGCGCCTTGCCGGATTCATTGCCGCACATGCGCCGCTGTCGGACGATCCGTTGCGCCGCCTGATCGAGGCGCTGATGCTCGGCTACTCGGAAGGCGAGATCGCTGTCCCGCAGGATCACGATCATGGCCATGACCATTTTCACGGCCACGATCACGGACATCACCATCATCACTGATCGCGAACAATTTCGATGACCGATAGAAAGCCGGGGATGCCGCCTCAGCAGGGGTGGCAATCGGATGTCATCGCCGATCTGGTGAAGTCATTCGGATTTCCTTACATCACGCTCAATCCCGGCGCGTCTTATCGTGGGTTGCACGACTCGCTCGTCAACCACAACAACAACGAGCCGCCGCTGCTGGTTTGCCAGCACGAGAAAGTCGCGGTGCAGATTGCACATGGCTACGCCAAGGCGTGCGGTCAGCCGCTCTGCGTCATCGTCCACAATGTCGTCGGGCTGCTACACGCCACCATGGGTATCTATTATGCGTATACGGATCGTGCGCCCGTCTTCGTGATCGGCGCCACCGGACCGATGGACGAAGGCAAGCGCCGGCCGCGCGTTGACTGGGATCACACCGCCAATGTCCAGGGCAATGCGGTTCGGGATTACGTCAAATGGGATTACCAGCCGGGCGGTGTGGCGGGCATTCCGGACAGTTTCGCGCGTGCTTTTTCCATAATGATGACCGAGCCCCAGGGCCCGATCTACATGTGTTACGACGCCGGGATTCAGGAGGCGCCACTTACCGAAAAAATCCATCTGCCGGATGCGGCGTCTGCGAAGCGGCCAAGCAAAATCGCGCCGGATGTGGGCGCACTGGCCGAAATCGCCGACCGGCTGATTGCAGCCGAATGGCCGGTGCTGCTGCCGCAATATGTCGGGCGCGTGGCGAGCGGCTTTGGCGACATGGTGGCGCTCGCGGAAACCACCGGCGCTGCGGTTTCCGACGTGCAGTCGCGGCTGAATTTTCCGACCGAACATCCGCTCGATTGCCGGATGAACAAGGACGTGTTCAAACAGGCCGACACCATTCTTGCGCTCGATTGCCGCGATTGGGAGCGGCCGACCCATTACAACGACCGCATCAACCGCACGCTGCGTGCCCATTATCCGGATCATTGCCAGTGGATGGACATCGGCTTTGCCGACATCGAGATTTCGAAATGGGCGATGGGTTACCAGAAATTTCCCGAATGTTCGGTCCGGGTGCTCGCCGACACCGAATTGGCCATCCCCGCGCTCACCGGGCTTTGCCGCGAGCGTGTTGCAGATAATCCCCGTGCGGCGGCGCGCATTCGCGAACGCACACAGGAAATCCAGAAAATCCATGCGCGCGATCGTGCCCGCTGGCGCGCCGAGGCCCGCGAGGCATGGGACCTTTCGCCGATTTCACTGCCACGTCTCGCCATGGAAGTCTGGGACCAGATCAAATCGGAAGACTGGGTACTCACCACCCAGGCCTTCGAGGATTGGGCGCTGAAGCTGTGGGATTTCGACCGCCACTATCGCTGGCCCGGTAAAGCGCTGGGGACCGGCACGCAAATTGGCATGGCCATCGGTGTGGCGCTCGCCCATCGCGGCAGAGGCCGGCTCGTCGTCGATTGCCAGACCGACGGCGATCTCATGTTCGACGCCGGCGCGCTTTGGTTTGCCGCGAAGCACAAGGTGCCGTTGCTCTGCGTGATGCATAACAATCGTGCCTACTACAATGATTGGGAGCACCAGATCACGGTGGCAAGGCAGCGTTCGACGCCTGAAGAACGTGCGTATATCGGCATGGATATTTCCGGGCCCGAGCCCGATTTCGCCGGTCTCGCACGCAGCATGGGGTGGTACGCCGAAGGGCCGATCGAGAATCCGCGGGATATCGCGCCGGCCCTGAAACGTGCGATTGAGCAGGTGAAATCCGGCAAACCGGCGCTGATCGATACCATCACCCAGCATACTGGATAGAACCTCGCCTCTCCCCTTGTGGGAGAGGGCGGCGTGCCCGCACTTGCAACAGCAAGTGCGCATTGGCGCGCCGGGTGAGGGGAGTGTTGTGGCCCGATTTTGATGACAAAGGAATCTGCAGATGAAAGTTGGGGTTGTCGGCGTTGGCGAGATGGGGGCGGCAATTGCAGGACACCTCGGGCGCAAGGGCCACGAGGTCTGCGCGTTTGACGTCGATAGCGCGCGGTTGCAGGCCGTCGCGGGGCAGGGCATCGCGACCGTCACGGGTCTGGAAGACCTGGCGTCATTTGGAGAACTGTTCCTCGCCATCGTCGCCACCGACGAGCAATCGCGTGCCGTGACCGACACGCTGTCCCGGCGCGCCAACACCAATGCCCTCATCGCGGTGCTCGCGACGAATAGCCCCAACACCATGGTCGAGCTTGAGAAGCTGTGCCGTGAGCGCGGAAAACGTTTCATCGATGCGCCGGTCGTATACGGAGCGTCGGGCGCGCGCGAGGGCACGCTGCTGTCACTGTGCGGCGGCAGCGAAGCCGATGTCGAATTCGCCACGCCCGCGCTGATGGCATACAGCCGCAAGGTGTTGCGGGTCGGTCCGGTTGGCGCCGGGCAACTTGCCAAGGCTTGCAACAATCTGCTCCATTGGGTGCATTGCGTGTCCAATTACGAGACATTGCTGCTGGCCAAGCGCTTCGGGGTCGATGCGCAGCACATGCGCGAAGTGCTGCTCGAATGTCCGGCTTTCAACCTCACGCTCAAGCGCTGGGACACGACAAAGTTCACCTGGCAGGAAAAAGACATGGACGTGACCATGGACCTGGCACAGCAGGCCGGCCTCGTGTTGCCGCTGGCGGGAGTCACCGATCAACTGGTAAAGCTGCTCTCGGCAAAGGACGTGAAGGAGCTGCTTTACGGTGACGAGTGCAGCTATCTCGGGCGCGGCATCACGCCGATGAAAGTCGAAGAGGGCGGCCTCGGATGATGGCACGCAAGCAATCCCTGTGGTGCTACTCCATCGCCGGATGGTCGGGATTCTACGTCATGCTCGTGGAGTTGCTGTCGGGGCGTCTGATCGCGCCGTCATTCGGCAGCAGCATCTATGTCTGGGGCTCGGTGATCTTTGTCTTCATGTTGGGCCTTGCAATCGGTTACCTTTTCGGCGGCATTTTCTCGCGCTATTCGCCGAGCCTGCTGCGCCTTTGCGGGATTCTGGTCGCCTCGGCCCTTGCGACGCTCCCGACACTGTTTTTCGGCACTCAATTCCTCGATTTCATGTTCAACCATTTCGGCGATCCGCGTTTTGGCTCGCTGCTCACCTGCCTCGGACTCTTCCTCGTGCCGACGATTTTCGCGGGCATGGTGTCGCCCTATGCCATCCGCATCCTGGTGAGAAACCGAGAGTCCTCAGGCCATGACGCGGGATATTTGTATTTTGTCTCGACGATCGGCAGCAGCCTCGGTACCCTGCTGACGGCGTTCTATCTCGTGCTGCTGTTCGAGGTGAACACCATCCTCATGGCCGCGATCGGGATTTCGGTGGCGGTGGGCAGTTTGGGCGCAGTGGCGAATTACAGGAAGGTCTGACCCGTGAAGCGAATTCTGGCGATGGTCGCGGCATTCTGTGCGCTCGGACTCGGCTGCGCGCCGGCCGGTGCGCAGCAATTGCTGCATCAGGAACGTTCCCTGTACCGCAACATCTTCGTGACGCAGGACGGTGATGAGCGCTGCATGCTGTTTCGCTGGCCGCGCGCGCTGGGACGCGAGTCCTGCCGGATGTTGCATCAGCCGGAGAAGCTGATCTTCGATTACACACAGATGATGCTGGCAGGGCTGTATCTCGATCCGAACCCAAAACGCATACTGATTATTGGCGAGGGCGGCGGCACAATTCCCACTGCGCTGCAGGAGATGTTTCCGGCCACACAAATCGATCTCGTCGAGCTGGACAAGGCGATTGATGGTGTCGCCCGAGGCTATTTCGACTTCAAGCCCGGTCCGAACACGCACGTGTTCATCGCGGACGGGCGGGTTTACGTGAAACGAGCAGCGGCTCAAAAGCCGAACTACGATATGGTGATGCTCGACGCGTTCGACGCCGATTACATCCCGGAACACATGCTGACGAAGGAGTTCCTGGAGGAGGTCCGCGGCGATATGGCCCCGCGCGGCGTGATCGTCGCCAACACGTTCTCCGATAGCGCGCTCTACGACCACGAGTCCGCGACCTATCAGACCGTGTTCGGGCCGTTTTTCAATCTCAAGCTTGCCAACCGGATCATTCTTGGCCGGGTTGGCGGAATTGCGCCGGATGACCTCGCCAATGCGCGGAAAAATGCGGCCACTCTGCAACCGATGCTCTCAAAGCGCGGCACGGGATCGGACTTCCTGCTGCCGCTGCTCAGCACCAAAGTGGACTGGGACACGAGTTCGCGGATTTTGACGGACCAATATTCGCCGTCGAATCTGCTCAACGCGCTGCCGCGCCGATGAGCGAGCCTGCCGACGAATCTACGTCATCCGCCGGTGAACCCGTCCCGGGCACCGGCCATAACCGCGAAAAGCCGGTTGTGTGGGAGCGCTGGCAGAAGAAACGCACTTTTGTGCGTGCCCTTCAGGGCACATATAGCGAGCTGACACGCGACCTGTTGGAGCAGCCGCGCGTGCTGTCGTTTCGCGACAAGCCGTGGAAGGGCGGACCGCAGCATTACAGCAAGACCGGAATCACGCCCGGCTCGACCGCTGTCGGCCAATCGATCGAAACACATATCGAGGCTTACGGTCCGGGCGCCTTTGGTCAAAAGCACGGGCATCTGAACAGCGCGGTGTTTTTCGTAATTCGCGGCCGCGGCTACGACATCCATGACGGCCGCCGCATCGACTGGAAGGCCGGCGATATCATGATTGTCGAGACCGGCTGCGTGCATCAGCATTTCAATGACGATCCGGAAGAGGAGGCGGTCCTCCTGGTGTTCAAGGCAAAGCCGCTGTTCCTCTTCATGCACCTGCTGTTCCAGAAGATGGTGCAATATCCGCCGACGACGCTTCTGGAGGGCCACGAGGACTGGCAGCCCCCGTCGGACTTGTAATGAGTGGAGAGTATTGTGGCGGCGATTGAATCGACCGCGGGCGAATTACCCGTAGCAGCAGGTCATACGCGAAGCGTTCAGATCCGGGCGATCCAATCGCTTGCCTGTCTTGGCGCCGGCGCTCTGGTCTGGCTCGCGCCTTTGTCGATAACACCTCACATGCGTGCGGCGCTGGCGATCTCGGCGATGATGATCATCGCCTGGATGACCGAGGTCATGGAATACGCCTCCGCCGGTCTGGTCGGACTGTTCCTGTTCTGGATTTTCCGCATTGCGAAGCCTGAAGTGATTTTCAGCGGCTTCGTGAACGATGCGTCCTGGTTCTATATCGGCGCGGTGTTCCTCGGCACCATGGCGACCAAAACCGGGCTGCCGCTGCGCATCGCTGGTTTCGTGGTCGACCGCGTGGGACTGAGTTATTCGCGGCTGCTGCTGGGCCTCGTCGTCATCAGCTTCCTGCTGACATTCATCGTGCCGTCCGGAGTGGCCCGTGTCGTCATCATGGCGCCGATCTGCATCGGCATCATTGATCTGTTCGGCGTCGACAAGAATTCGAATATCGGCCGCGGGATGTTTCTGCTGGTGACTTACACCTGCGCGATTTTCGACAAGATGATCATTGCCGGGACCGGCGCGATCACCGCGCGCAACGTCATCGAGCGGTTGGGCTCGGTCGAGATGACCTATTCCTGGTACCTGTTGGCATTCCTGCCCTGTTCGCTTGCTACCATTCTGGTCGGATGGCGGCTGACGTTATGGCTGTTCCCGCCGGAAGTCGCCGGGCTGGAGGGCCGTAGAACCGAGGTGCAGGCGCATTTCCGCAAAGCCGGTGCGTGGACGCCGGCGGCAACCAAAGCCTCCGTACTGGTTCTGCTCGCGCTTTCGCTGTGGCTGACCGACTGGTGGCACGGAATTTCGGCCGCTAAAGTCGCGTTTGGCGTCGGTCTGATCGGACTGCTGCCCTTCGTCGATGTGCTGAATGCGGAGGATTTCCGCAAAGCCAATATGCTGCCCTACTTCTTCGTCGCGGCGGCGCTCGGCATGAGCGAAGTGCTGCGCGACACCGGCGCACTCAAATTGCTGACCGACACATTCCTCGGCGGCATGCAGCCATTACTCGCCAACCGGCTGGTTGCCGTGCCGGTGCTGTACTGGACAGCTTTCGTCTATCACTTCTTCACGGCGAGCGAGATTTCCATGCTCGCAACTTCGCTACCAATCCTGATGCAGTTCGCCAAGTCGCATGGCCTCGACGCGCTGTGGCTCGGGATGGTGTGGACGTTCTCTGCAGGCGGCAAGCTGTTTGCATACCAGTCGGCGCCGCTGATCGTCGGTTACGCCTACGGCTATTTCCGTCACACCGACATGCTGAAACTCGGTGCCTTGCTGACACTGGTGGAATTCGTGGCGCTGCTCTTCTGCACCGGAATTTTCTGGCCTGTACTGGGATTCTGACCGCCTTTCACGTCAGTTGCCGCTCCATGAACAGGCTGGCCACCACGGATCTTTGGGGCAGGCAAGTGAATGCTCCGAATGGCCCGCAGCGCTGGAAACCGCGACGGCTATAAAAGCGAATTGCCGCCGCCGAATGCGCGCCGGTTTCGAGCCGGATCAGCTTCGCTCCGGAATTTGCAGCTTCGCTGATCAGCCGGTCCAGGATTGCATCGGCAACGCCACGGCCGCGCCATCCACGCCGCACATACATGCGTTTGACCTCGGCAAATTCGGCACCGAGCGCTATGCCGCCACAGCCGATCGCGGCACCGGCATGGCGCGCCACAAAAAAGCGGATACCGGGCTGGAATATCGCATCGACCCGCAAGCCGTGGCACTGGTCCAGCGTATAGAGTCCGGCCAATTCCCGATCGAGCTCATCGACCAGCCGGCGCACATCGGCGGTGGCTGATCCCGCCAATTCGACTTCAATCGCATCCATTGCCGACGAGTTTACCGCAGTCCGCTGGTCCTCCAACAGCCCGGCCTCCGTTGCGATTTGCGTTTGTGCTTCGCCGTTCCAGCCGGTAGCCTCAGACCGCTTTGGGAGAGTTCGTCATGAGCGCGACCGACATCACCACAACCCTCACACCGACGGCCCCGACGCGAGCGGAAGGTCAAATTCCGTGGCGTGCGATTTTCTCCGTGGTCTGCGTGGTCGTGCCGGTAGCGCTCTGGTTTGCGCCGCTTCCCATTCCGCACCCAGCACAGGGCGCGATGGCGATCTCCAGCTTCATGATCCTCGCCTGGATGACCAACATCATGGAGTACGGAGCGGCGGGGCTGATCGGCTGTCTCTTATTCTGGGCGCTCGGCATCGCCAAAGTTGAAACCGCGTTTTCGGGCTTTGCCAATGACACGCCGTGGTTTCTGTTTGGCGCAATCCTGATTGGGACAGCTGCGAGCAAAACCGGCGTGCCGCAGCGAATCGGCTCATTTGTCGTATCGCGCGTCGGGACGAGTTATTCGCGCCTGTTGCTCGGGCTCATCGTCACCTCGTTCCTGCTGACGTTCTTCGTGCCCTCCGGAAATGCGCGGCTGGTGATCATGGCCGCCTTCGCCATCAGCATCATCGAAGTGTTTGGAGTGGGGAAGGGATCGAATATCGGCCGCGGCATGTTCCTGGTCCTCACCTATACGGCGGCGATTTTCGACAAGATGGTGATCGCGGGCGCGGGCGCGATCACTGCGGTGGGAAACATCACCCGTTTCGGCGGCGTCGATGTTTCCTATGCGGTGTGGTTCATCGCGTTCCTGCCCTGTGCGCTGCTGACGATTTTCACGGCTTGGCGCTTCGCGATCTGGGCCTATCCACCCGAAGCCGAAAGCGCCGGCGCGAATATTGAAGAGCTGAAGGCAAAACTGCGCGGAAATCTGACGTGGACGCCCATGGCGAAGAAGGCGACCGCGCTCAGCCTGCTGGCGATCGCGCTGTGGATGACCGATTTCGCCCACCACATTCAGCCGTCGGTGATTGCACTTGCGGTTGCCCTGGTGGCTTTCCTGCCCTTCGTCAACATTCTCGACGTCGAGGATATGCAGCGCACCAATCTGATGCCGGTCTTCTTCGTCGCTGCGGCGCTGTCCATGAGCAACGTGGCGCAGGCCACCGGAGCACTGAAGCTTCTGACCGATTTCTTCTTCGGTTCGATCACGCCGGTGCTGACCAACAAAGTTCTCGCCGTTCCGGCGCTATACTGGGGCGGCTTCACCTATCACTTTGCCACCGCCAGCGAAATTTCGATGCTCGCCACATCGCTTCCTGTCTTGATGCAGTTCGCAAAAACGCACCAACTCGATCCGCTGTGGATCGGGATGATCTGGGGCTTCTCGGCCGGCGGCAAACTTTTCGCCTACCAGTCGGCGCCGCTGGTCGTCGGCTATTCCTACGGCTATTTCCGCCACATGGATTTGATAAAAATCGGCGCAGTGCTGACCGTGGTGGAGTTTGTGGGCCTCGCGATCAGCGTCGCGTTTTATTGGCCGTTCTTGGGTATCTGACAACAGTTCGCAATGGTCGAGCAGAACGAACAGAGGCGTCTGAAGGGTAACCTTCAGGACGAAGTCGATGGCGCGGCCGTTTACGCGGCGCTTGCGGACGCCGAGAAAGACTCCAACCTTGCAAACATTTATCGCCGGCTGGCGGCAGTCGAGCGCGCCCATGCGGAGTTTTGGCAAAAGCGACTCGACCGCAGCACGGGACAAAGCACGACGCTCTCGCCGAGTCTTCGCGCACGCGGCTTGAGTTGGCTAGCGCGGCGCTTCGGTCCGGGGCTCATCCTGCCGACGATGGCCGCGACGGAAGCACGCGGCATGTCGCAATACGACACCCAGCCCGACGCGGTCGCGCAAGGAATGCCGAAGGACGAGCGGGCTCACGCGCGAATCATCCACGCCGCCTCGTCGACACACAGAGGACTCACCGGGCCGGCGCTGGCGCGGCTGGAAGGGCGTCACCGTGGCACCGCGGGTAACGCGTTGCGCGCAGCCGTGCTTGGCGCAAATGACGGGCTGGTTTCGAATTTGAGCCTGGTGATGGGCATCGCCGGCGCCAATGCCGACAACCGGACGATTCTTCTCGCGGGACTCGCCGGCCTTGTCGCCGGCGCGCTTTCCATGGCCATGGGCGAATGGCTCTCGGTCACGAGTTCGCGCGAGTTGTACGAAAAACAGATCGCGACCGAGGCAGCGGAATTGCAACAGTCGCCCGAAGAAGAACTCGAAGAGCTCGTGTTGATCTATCGCGCCAAAGGCCTCTCGGAAGCCGATGCGCGCGGTCTTGCCAGCAGGCTTCTCGGACAAAAGGAAATCGCGCTGGACACTCTCGTGCGGGAAGAGCTCGGGATCGATCCCAAAACATTGGGCGGCTCGCCCTGGGCAGCCGCGGCGGCATCATTCTGCCTCTTCGCTGCCGGGGCGATATTTCCGGTGGCGCCATATTTCTTTCTGGGTGGGCCGAACGCAGTGGCGTGGGCACTTGCTTTGTCAGGCATCGCCCTTGCCGCCATCGGCGCGGGCACGTCACTGTTCACCGGCCGCAGCATGCTGTTTTCTGTGATAAGGCAGCTCGCGATCGGTTATGCGGCGGCGTTCGTGACATACGGTCTCGGCCGGCTGGCCGGCACCGCCGTCGGTTAGGGGAGGGGCCAAGTTGAATCGCGACTCCTCTTCTCCCCTTGTGGGAGAAGGCGGCGCGCCCGCACGTAACAATGTTACGTGCGCGTTGGCGCGCCGGATGAGGGGTGTGTTTTGAGCAATCCGATCGCAAGCCGATCTGGGGGGAGAAAATTAAATGACCCGTTTGCCCTATGTCGAACCGGCGCAATTTTCGCCGGAGCAAAAAGATCTGTACGAGTCGATTGTCGGTGGCCCGCGTGCAGGAAAACGCGGCTCGCTTGTCGATAGTGCAGGTCACCTGACCGGACCTTTCAACGCGTTCCTCCGGCTTCCCGCTTTGGGAAAACACTGGTCGCAAATCGGCGAGACGCTACGCTTTCGTGCGAGTCTGCCACGGCGGCTCTTCGAACTCGCAGTCATTACGCTTGCTGCCGGATGGCATTGCAATCACGAATGGGCTGCCCACTCCGGGCTGGCGCGCGACGCGGGCGTTAGTGACGACATCATCGATGCCGTGCGACGGGGCTCCACGCCGTCGCTCACCGATGCGAGGGACAAAGCTGTGTATAATTTCGTGCGGGAGCTGGTGGATCGCCGTTCGGTGAGCGACGCGACCTACAAAATGGCGCTTGAACAGATCGGCGAAGAGCAACTGACCGAACTCGTGCACACAGTGGCGTATTATTCGGCGCTCGCCACGATGCTGAACGCGTTTGCCGTCATACCCCCGAAGGGGATGGAATCTCCCTGGTAGCGATCGCCGCGATCTCGTCAATGTCGTCGTGTTGCAGGCCGGTGGCCAAACGTCGCCGGGCGCGGTAAACGCGCATTTCCACGGCTTTGGCATTGATGCCGAGTATGGCAGCGGCTTCTTTGTGGGACAGTCCCTGAAGCGCGGTCAGGATCAGGGGCTCTTTCAGGCGGCGGGGCAAATTCCCAATCGCTTCTTCCAGCCGCCGCAGCGCCTGTTCTGAACCCTCCAATTCGTCGGCAGCCGGAACGTGTCGGCTAGTCGCTGCATCCAATCCGAACAATGTCAGCGCCGCATGCCTGACCGCGGCACGCCGCGCGCGGTCGCGGCATTTGTTCAACGCGATGCGCCGCAGCCAGACCGGAAACGAGCGCTGCGGATCGAAACGCGCCAGCGCCTGCCACGCGGAAACGAATGTGTCCTGCAGCAGGTCATAGGCTTCGTCCGAGTCGCCGGAATAGCGGCGTATGAAACGGTACAACCACGTTTTGTGACGCCGCATAAGCGCCGCGAACGCTTCCTCGTCGCCTTGCGCAGCGGCAGATGTGAGCACGTGATCCGGTAGTTCAGCCGGTGCGTTCACGGCTTCTGCGATGCCGTCGCCGTGAGCACCTCGCGCACTTTTCGATCGTAGACCATTTGTTGTTCGGGGGTCAGCGTATCGCGCACTTCCAGCACGTACAGCACGGTGGCGCGCTGCAACTGGCCAAGTCCCTGTTCGACATGATTGGTGGCCTGCTGTGCCTCCCGGCCAAACGCCATGTCGGCCATCAGCGCGTCCGCAAGTTCGCGATTTGCAGTTGCCACCTGTTGCCGGAGCGCTGAGCGCCGGTCGTAATATTTGGTTTCGATCGATTTGATTTCCTCATTTTGCCGCGGCGAAAGCTTGAGATCGCGGCTGACAATTTCATGCACCGTCTGGCGCAATGGCAGGACTTGCGGTCCTTCATCAATTGCGCCGCGAGCGCCGATCCAGCCGCCAACGCCGCCGGCCAGCAGGGCCGCGGCAAAGGTCAGCGTGATATTCCGCCAGAAGGGGTTCATGTGCCGCCCTCCAGTTCGACCGACGGCGCCAATGCGCTGTCGTCGGACAGCACCACCATCTCGCTGCTGGGACTGGACGGCATGACCGTCAGATCGCCGGCACGGGCAATGATCAATCCCAGCAGCAAAGCCATTCCGACGACCGCCATCTGGATCGTCAGTCCGCCGGCTGCGGCCGCTGTCTTTTGTTGCGCTATCCGGCGCGAAACGGCCGCTTCGAGCCCCCCGAGGTCTCGATCCGCGGGAGTTTCGGCCAGCCGGTTGAGGAGGAAATTAACGTCCTTCATGTCGACCATTGGTCCAGCGCGTGTCTGCCAGATATTATACGCAGGCGGGCGCCAATATACTCGGCCGGTTAATGGTGAGGGAATTGGCACCCTCCGGACGTATTATGCGCATGGAGCTGCCTCGCCGACTTAAGGCTGTTATCCGCCCCCACGCCATGCCGGCCTGGCGGCCGGCGATCTTGTCACTGATGCTGGCCGCCCAGCCGCTGGCATCCGCCTCGGCGCATCACTCCTTTGCCATGTATGACCGCGAGAAGACGTTGACGGTGTCGGGGACCGTGAAGGAGTTTTCCTGGACCAGCCCACATGTAGTCATCCGGCTGCTCACCGGGGATGGCCATGGCGATCCCCCGATGGACTGGTTCATCGAGGGCAGCGCACCCACCGTGCTTGCGCGGGGTGGGTGGACCGTGAATTCGCTCAAACCCGGCGACAAGGTCTCACTCGGCATTCACCCCAGCAAAAATGGCGGGCTGCAGGGGCTCCTGGCCGACGAGCAGGAGGTGCTGGTGAATGGTCAGCCAGCTAAGGGTTTGCAGTGGCTGATTCCCACACCCGGCGACTGATGATCGGTGGCCCTGAACGGCCTGTGGGCGACGGTTTGTAACAGGGCATCGCAAGCGAATCCTTTGGTGCAGGTTTGCGAAATTCGCTAACGTCAGCGCAGCCCATTTCGCGCCCAAAAGCTGCGTATTTGCTTGAGCTAAGGTGATTTACGGCATTGACAATTCTTGCGATTGCCTTTCAGGTGAACGCATAAAATTTTGGGAGGACCTGCATGCATTTGATTCCCCAAACCTGGGCGCACTTACACATGTTGGTGAGTGTTTTTCCGTCCGTGGGTCTTCTCATTATCATGGGCGTGTACGTCTCCGCCCTGTCGACCAACAACGAGGGTATGAAGCGGGTTTGCCTCGCTCTGATCGGCGGGCTCGGCCTGCTGGCGATCCCGACCTATATCAGCGGCCTTGGCTCTGCGACGCAGGTTGGGAATAACCCGCGCTTTTCACCGGCGGCCATCGCGACTCACCTGAACATCTCGTATGCGGCACTCGCGGCTTTGCTGGTCGCAGGTGGCGCCGCACTGTACGAACTCTGGCAGTATCGGAGCACCGGCTATCTCACGAAGGTGGGACGCAACGTGGTGCTCGGGGCCGGTGGCGTGACGCTGGTCCTGATGGCCGTCGTCGGCGAACTCGGCTGGGAGCTGGATCACCAGGAATTGTTCCTCGACCCCGCGAAGCAGATGACTTCGCAGTACTGGTCGCATGTTCACATGATCCTGAACCACTTCCCGACGGTTGGCCTGACTCTGACGCTCGTCCTGTTCATCGCCGCCCTGGTGATGAACAACGACGGCATGAAGCGGGTCGGCCTGACCCTGTTTGCGATCTTCGGTGTTCTCGGCGCTCCGACCTATGTCACCGGCGCGGCGGCGATGTGGGCGCTGAAGGACTTCACCCAATACGGCGCCATCTCGCAGGCGGCGATCAATGCCCATCGCGACATGGCCCTGCTGTCCCTGTTCGGCCTCGGCTTTACCGGCGTGACGGCCTATTTCGAATTGTGGCGTTACCGCTACCTGAAGCAGTTCTCGAACAAGATGCTCTACCTGGTGTTGACCTTCGGCGTCATCACCTTCGGATTCATGGCCGAGACCGGCCACCGCGGGGGCCAGATCAACCATCCGGAAATCCGCCTCGATCCGCTGCCGACCGATCCGAACGCTTTTTGGAGCCCGCACATCGAGAATCTGATCAACAATGTGATCTGGTTCGTGCCATGGCAGACCGTGCACTTCTTCGGCTACTCGCTGGTGTTCGGCACCGTTCTCGCGGTCGTGCTGCGCATCTTCGGGTTCTGGAAGTCGGTGCCGTTCTCGGCGGTCCACCGCTTGCTGCCGCTCGGCGTGTTCGGGGTCACCATGAACATCTTCACCGGAATGCTGATGCTGATGGCAGACACGTTCCGCTACGTGAATGAGGTCACCTTTGTGCCCAAAATGTTCATGCTGCCGATTGGCGCCATCGCGGTCCTGTACTTCTCGCTGTCGGACAACCTGTTCAACGTGAAAGCGGGCGAGGATGCCCCGGCTACCGCGAAATGGGTCGCTGCTCTGGTGCTGCTCGCCTGGACGACAGTCATCATGGGCGGCCGGCTGCTGCCCTACGTCTAGAATCAGGAGGGATTTCGATGTCAGGAAAGACCACAGTGCTTGTGATGGCCATCGCGGTTGTTTGTATCGCGATCAGCTACGCCGGCATCTTCGGCTACATGACGCTGTCGACGCAGCTCCAGTTGCTTCTTCAGGTGATTGGAATTGCCATCATCGTGCTGGGCCTGTGCTGCAAGGGTTTCGAGGCTTTGAACAAATCGATCGACCAGGCAGACCGGTCCTGATCGCGAATAGGGAGGATTGAACGGTGCTTGATTGGCTCGCAAACACGGACTACGCGGCCTGGGTGAGGCAATCCTGGGGCTGGGCGCTGGCGCTCACGTTCCATGCCTTCGGAAACGCCATCGTGGTCGGCCTGATTTTCATCATTGCCCTGCGCATGCTCGGCTTTTTCCGCGCCATTCCGTACACGTCTTTGAACCGCCTCTTACCGGTGATCTGGATTGCGCTGATCGTCCAGGTGGTGAGCGGAACGACGCTGTGGATGTCGAAGCCAGCGAAATATCTTTCCGACGGCATGTTCCAGTGGAAATTCACCTTCGTTGTGCTCGCGACGATCACCACGATTTTCTTCCATCAGATGCTGCGGCGTGAAACGCCGAACTGGCAGGCTAATGGAACCGTCACGCTTGGTGGCAAGCGCTTCGTTGCGGTGACGGCCCTGCTCTGGGCCGCAGTGCTGGTGGCAGGGCGATTGACTGCGTATCTCGGCCAGCTCTATCACTCCTGAATCTGGATTTATTGCCTCGCGAATAGCCGCTCCACATTGTGCAGCGGCTATTTGCATATAGGGTCGTGCGATGTTCCAGGGATTTGTCGAATGGCTTGAGCAGACACCGGCGAGTCTGTTTCTTTCCGACACCACCGGCTTCTGGACATGGCTGATCATTCCCGTCTCCCAGTGTGTCCACATCATCTGCATCGGAATGCTGTTGATCTGCGTCGGCATTCTGAATTTCAGGCTGCTCGGTATCGGCAGCGATAAGCGCAGCTTTGCGCAACTGGCCTCTGCCCTGATGCCGTGGATCTGGACTTGCCTGATCGTTCTGTTTCTGACCGGGACGGTGCAGACCGTAGCCGAACCTGGCCGTGAGCTGCTGAACATCGGCTTCAAGGTGAAAATGCTTCTGCTACTGACGGTGGTGGTGATTACGATTTTCTATGAGCGCAGCGTCAGGAAGGATCCTCAGTACTGGGAGCATTCGCCCCAAAGGCGGAGGATGGGACAGCTGCTCGCATCGGTCTCGCTTATCCTCTGGATCGGCGTCGCGGCGTCCGGCCGTCTGATCGCCTATCTCGACATGCGCCACGATTTCTGAGGAGCCGGTCGTGGACGCGATCCTGGATATCCTGAACTGGATCGACAATTCCGCCTTTGCCAATGCGGTACGCGATTCTTTCTGGGTCTTTCCTTCGATTGAAACGGTTCACGTCGTGGCCATGGTGATCGTCCTCGGTTCGATTACCAGGCTTGATATGCGGCTGATGGGACTGATCTGGCGCGACCGGCCGGTGAGCGAAGTATCGCAGGAAATGCTTCCCTGGACCTGGGTGAGCTTCGTCATCGCCGCCGTGTTCGGCCTGATGCTGTGGGCGTCGAAGCCGGTCACTTATCTCGGCATCGCGTTCTTTGATATGAAGATGATCCTGATCCTGCTCGCGGGCCTGAACATGCTCGTGTTCCAGCTCGGAATATACAAGTCCGTCGGCGCGTGGGACTGCGATCCGATACCACCCACTGCGGTGCGGCTGGCCGGTGCGGTCTCGATGGCGTGCTGGCTCTGCGTCGTTGTCTGCGGCCGCCTTATTGGGTTCGTCTAATCCGCTGTATGGATATTGGGAAACCTGAGCGCCGCGCAGGCGGGCGAGGGCGCCCGGCGCGCTTTGCGCGCCTTTGGTGGAATCTGCCGCGGCGCCTCCGCCGCGTGCGGGCAAATCGCCAGAGGCGATTTGCGCCCGAGCCCTGCGCCAACCTTAATGAACCGGGTCAGGCGTAGCTGCGGCTGACGAACCAGAAGATGCCGACGCCGGCGACGCAGGCGGATGCGACATCCACCACGATCGGCCGCGGCAGGGTCAGCTTTGCCTTTGCGAGCAACCACACCACCGTCACCAGGGCCAGCACCAGGGTGAGCTGTCCGATTTCCACGCCGATATTGAAGCCGACCAGAAGCTCCGCCATGCGGCCGGTCGGCAGCTGCATTTCCAGCAGATTGGCGGCAAAGCCAAATCCGTGAATCAGGCCAAACACCATGGTCACGACGAGGCGAAGCCGGCCCGCATCCTTCAAATGGCCGGAGAGCATCAGGTAATTGACCGCGAATATGGCCGCGCCGACCAGCAGGTAAACCGGCAGTCCGCCAAATCCCGCCATCTTGCCGAGCGCCATCAGTAGCAGTCCGGAGCCCACGATCGTCGCGATGGTGCCCGACCGGTTATTGGAATCGCCGATATTCTCGGAGGCAATGAGGGCAATGGTCAGGCCGATCAGTGCGTCGATGAACTCCGCGTGGGGACGGATGATGCCCAGTGTTGCCAGGGCCAGGGTGATCGAATGCCCGATCGTAAATCCCGTAATCACGAAAATCAGATCGCGCATGCGTTTTGAAATCAGCACCAGTCCCAGCAGAAAGACCTGATGGTCGTAGCCGGTGAAGATGTGCATGATTCCCATGCCGATATACTGGAAGAAGCTCGCATTCTGCAGCGGGCTTTGTCCCGACGCGCTGGACAGGGCCAGTGTCTGCTGATCGGCGGTCATCAATTGCGAAATGAACTGGCCCTTGTCGGTGATGATCTGTGCATAAGTGACATGCGTCGGCACGAGCGGGAAAAATGCCGACGAATGAATGCTCATGTTGTCGACGTCAGGACACGTGTAGGTGAATTCGTAGCGCCGGAATCCCTGGGAAGCGGCCACCTGCCGGACATCTTCAGTTCGCTTGCAGATTTCCTTGCCGTGCAGCACGGTCAGGTTCTGCCGCACATAGTTGATCACATCCGTATCGCTCGGCAGTTTGCCGTTTTTGGCCAAACGCGGAATCTCGATTTCCGGAATGGTATAGGCGACATGAACGATCGGCCCGACGATCCGCCACACCGACTGGGTTTCGCTCTTGGTGTGCGCGAATACCGGCGTGGTCGAGAAGACCACCAGCAGCGAGAGCAGAATCCTCGCGAGCGCGTTCATTGCCGGAATTCCGGCGCCAACTGGACATCCGCCTTGCTCTTTAGATAGGCGAGATTGGCGTTTTCAACCCGCGTTTGCTCGTCTTTCTTGTAATCCTGCAGCACGGCGTCGCGCGCATCCGCGAAAGTGCGCTCCGGCGGAATCTGGTGCTTATCCATCAGCAGCACGTGGAATTGGCCGTTTTCTTCGACCGGGTCCGAGGCCTGGTGGTTGGTCAGCGTGCGCGCGAGTGCATAAAGCTTTGGGCTCAACTTGATCTTGACCGCGAAGTCAAACAGGTCGCCGCGATCCAATGCTCCCGAGTCCTTCATGCTGTAGGTCGCCGCCACGTCGTCGCCGGTGTCGCCTTTGCGGTAAGCTGCGGCGGCCTTCATCGCCTTGTCGCGCGCCTCGTCGGCCGTGGTGCTGTCGTCCGGTTTGATCACCAGATCGCGCAGGGCCATGATTCCTTCCGCCGCATATTTGTCCTTGTGGGCGTTGTAATAGGCCTGCAGAACCTGGTCGGAAGGTTGTTGCGCCAGCACATCGGCGTCCACCTGGAGCTGCACGCCATTGACCTCGGCCATGCGCACGTCCGGATCCGAAGCTGCCAGGTCGACTTCCAGGCCGCGCTGCACGAGCAGTTCTTCGTCGATCATTTCACCCAGAACCTTCTGGCGTTGCGCCTTCGTGGTCTGGGCGAACGGCAACGCGGTTTCGATCTGCGTCTGGGTGATGAAGTCGCTGCGCAGGATATGCCGGCCATTAATCATTGCTACGTCTTCGGCCGGCACGCCGGAGATTTTCGTCCCCGCGGCGGTGAACAGACCAAAGCCGGCGATGATGAGCCCCATGATGGCGCCGGCCGAATAAAGGATCAGCGAACGCCTCGGATTTACCCGGGACATGCCGCCGGTAAATCTGCTGGCATGGGCTCGTTCGTCTGCTGTGACATCAACCATGGCGTGATCTTCCGTAGGTCAAGAACTATGCCTGTTCAGCCGTTCGGCCGCGCAGCCGCGGCCGAAGCCGATTGCGTGTTCGGCGAAAAGGCCGATTCCTGGGAATGCGAGTGAATGAAAACCGCGAGCGCCCGAATGGTCGGGAATGACAGCTTGCCGATCCAGGCTGGGCACATACCGTGCCGGCCGTCATAGATTGACCGGTAGATGGATTTTTCGTCGCCGCCATACAGCCACTCGTCATCGACGAGATTCGGCGCGCCATAATCCGAAATGCCGGTCGCGTCACGCGAATGGCAATCGTAGCAAACACCTTTGTCCTGGAAGATCTTGCTGCCACGCTCAACCGCTGCCGGGTCTTCCTGATGCTTTTTGACATTCAGAGACAGCACATACGCGATCACATCGTGCATTTCGCCGTCCGACAGAACCTTGTAGCGTCCGATCGGCGGCATGTCGGTAACGTTGTGCGATTTACCGAGGCCTGAGCGAATGCCGTACAGGATTGTGCGCTCGATGTCTGACACGCGGCCATAATCATAGAGCCAGGTGGCGTCGGTGAGGTTCGGCACACCGTTGCGGTTGCCCTTCATATCTGCGCCATGGCACGAGGCGCAGTTCTCGGAAAAGGCGCGTCTGCCGAGATGTTCCGAATAGGCGACGAGCTCCGGATTCGCGGGTATGGCATCGGGGGGTGTCAGCACCAGATCCCGGCCGATCATGTAGTCCCGGATTTCCGAATAACCGGACCCGCCGAGGACCAACACGGTAAGCACGAGAATGGAGCGGACAAGCAAGCGCTGTCTGCCGGACCTCCGCGAACTGAAATCAGCCATGTCGTTCGCCGCGCCTTTAGGCGCAGCCCGCTCCCGATCTCAGGCCATTTTTTGACATATTTCGCCCGCCTGTCCTACCCGGAGGATACGCAGGCAGAGGTGCAAACCCTCACTTCGCGCAGTCGTGACCGGACGGCCCGGGGCTTGCTATAACGGCGGGCCGACCGTGATGCGATACGGACGAATTTCGACCGTCTGGAACAGTCCCGCGGTGACATAGGGATCGTTGCGCGAGAACTCCTCGACCGCGCTCCGGTCCGGAGCTTCGACGATCAAGAGCGATCCGGCCATATTGCCCTTCTCGTCGAGATAGGGCCCGCCCATCTTCACCTTAACGATCGTCTGCCCGCCGTTGGCATAGGCGAGATGGGATTGGCGCGTCGCCATCCGCAGCTCCAGGCTGTCGGGTTTGTCGACGCAGGAAATCGCAAACAGAGCCATTTTTCCCTCTCACTAAAGCGTTTTCCGCCGAAGTGGTCACCGGTTCGGCGCAGAAAACGCGTCAATTCCAAAAGTTAGGACATTTGCGATTTGAAGTAATCGCAAATGTCCTAATCGGCCACGCAGGATTCAAATCCGGCCTTGAGTTCAGCTCGGTCGAGATTGCGTCCAATAAACACCAGCCGGGAATAGCGGGCTTCATTCGGCCGCCATTCCCGCTGCAGGTCTCCTTCCAGGATCATATGCACGGCCTGGAACACCAACCTGCGGTCATTGTCTTTGACATCAATGATGCCTTTTGCGCGCAGGATGTCCTGACCCCGGTTTTTGCACAGCGCCGTCAGCCAGCGTGCGATCTTGCGGCGATCCATGGGCTTGTCCAGCGAGAGCGAAATGCTCTTCACGTCCTCATTGTGTATGGAATCATCGTGATCGTGGCAGTCCTCGCCATGCACGTGGCCCGCTTCGCCATGCGGCGGATTGAGGAAATGCGGTTCGAGATCGACAATCCGCTCCAGGTCGAAACCGCCGCGGCCGAGTATGGCGGTGAGATCGATTTCTGCCCGTTGCGCCCGGTGAATGGGCGCGATTGCGTTGATCCCGTGAATTCGTGCTTCGACTTCGCGCAATTCGCTGTCGGAGACCAGGTCCGTCTTGTTCAGGATGATCTGATCGGCAAACGCAATTTGCTCCCGCGCCTCGCGGCTGTCGGCAAGCCGCAAGCCGATATGTTTCGCGTCGACGACGGTCGTGACTGAATCCAATTCGGTCAGCGATCTCAGATGGCCGTCGACAAAAAAGGTCTGCGCTACGGGTCCGGGATCGGCAAGCCCGGTCGTCTCCACCAGAATGGCGTCGAAGCTGCGGTCTTTGGCAAGCAGTCCATGGACGGTCTTGATCAGGTCGCCACGGATGGTGCAGCAGATGCAGCCATTGTTCATCTCGAACAGTTCTTCATCGCTGTTCAGGATGAGGTCGCCATCAATCCCGATTTCGCCAAATTCGTTGACGATGACGGCGTAACGGCGGCCGTGTTGGCGTGACAATATCCGGTTGAGAAGCGTGGTTTTGCCGGCCCCAAGAAAACCGGTAAGCACGGTGACGGGAATTCGGTTTACGCTGGTCATGGGCTTCTTCTAAAACGCCACTTTGGCAAGTGCCAGCATGAAAGGAGGGCGCATGACCGCTTTACGAGAGGCCTATATCTGCGATGCTGTGCGTACTCCGATCGGCCGTTTCGGCGGGGCGCTGGCGCACACGCGCACCGACGATCTTGCCGCCATTCCGCTTGGCGCGCTCCGGTCGCGCAATGCCGATGCGGATTGGGAAGCTCTGGACGAGGTCACGCTAGGCTGCGCCAATCAGGCTGGGGAAGATAACCGCAATGTCGCGCGCATGGCGTTGTTGTTGGCGGAATTTCCCGAACGCACCCCCGGAGTGACGGTCAACCGTTTATGCGCATCGGGGCTCGAAGCCGTCGGAGCGGTCGCGCGGGCAATCCGCACCGGCGAAGCCGAATTTGCCGTCGCAGGCGGAGTTGAATCCATGACGCGCGCGCCTCTGGTCATGGGAAAGGCAGAGAAGCCGTTTCAACGCAGCGCTGAAGTTTTCGACACCACCATAGGTTGGCGCTTTGTCAATCCGCTGCTGAAGGCGCAATACGGCACCGATTCCATGCCGGAGACGGCGGAAAATGTCGCCGCTCAATATCAAATCACGCGCAAGGATCAGGATGCGTTTGCCCTGCGCAGCCAGCAGCGCGCCGGCCGTGCCATTCAAACCGGTTTCTTCGCCGGCGAGATCGTACCGGTACATACCAGGGACACGGCCGGCAGACCGGTCACGGTGAAGCAGGACGAACATCCGCGGCCGCAAACGACAGCCGAAGATCTCGCGCGCCTGAAGGCGCCGTTCCGCGAGAACGGCACCGTCACCGCCGGCAATGCCTCCGGGATCAATGACGGAGCCGCTGCGATAATTCTCGCGTCAGACCCCGCATTGAAAAAACACGGGCTGAAGCCGCGCGCGAGAATTCTTGGAATGGCCGCAGCAGGTGTTGCGCCACGCGTCATGGGCATTGGCCCGATCCCCGCAACGGAAAAACTGCTCGCCCGTCTCGACCTCAAAATTTCCGATTTTGATGTGATCGAACTGAATGAGGCATTTGCCAGCCAGGCGCTTGCTGTCCTGCGGTCCCTCGGTGTGCCGGAAGATTCGGACAAGGTTAATCCGAATGGCGGCGCTATCGCGCTCGGGCATCCTCTGGGCATGAGCGGCGCGCGGCTGGTGCTGACTGCACTCCGTCAGCTTGAAAAAACCGGCGGGAGGCGCGGCCTTGTGACGCTGTGTGTCGGGGTCGGGCAGGGCGTTTCCCTAGCTCTGGAAAGGGTTTAGCCGAAACAGGTTCCTCCGGGTTCCCGGGCCGGATGCATCCCGCGGACCGGCTGTGCGTTTTCGCCTCGGCAAGGCACGGCATAAGCGGATGGATTATTTCATAGAACGCCTGGTGGATGGTCTGACGCTGGGCGTCATCTGTGCGGTTCTCACGATTTCCTATGCGATTGCAGGCCGCATTCGCCGATCGTTGATTTTCGTCAATACCGCATTTTATTTGACCGGAATCGCAATTGCCCTTGGCGTCTTTTCCGGGGCGGCTGCGAGCGGGTTCAAACCTGCCGAAACGTTGAGCGGACTTCTCGCGCTCATATGGGCATTGGCGATTCCTGCGATTGTTGCCGGTGCAGTCACTGAGGCTTTGCCGGCCGGAATCAAATCATCCTTGCGCCCGCAGGCGCCGATGATTTCGATCGCGGCGCTCTTCATCGCGGCCGGGACATTGCAGTTCGCCGGGCAGTTGCGGGTGCCGCAATATCTTCTTCCCGCTTTCACACCGCGGCTGACACTCTTCATACCAGGCATTTTCAAGTCGCAGATCAGCGCTGCGCAGCCTGTCGTCATGGCGGTCGGAGCAGGCGCGATCGCGGCGATCATATATCTGTTCCGGCACGGCTCTTTCGGCCGCAAACAGCGCGCCGTCGCACAGGACCGCCGCATGGCGGAATTGCTCGGTATCGATGTGGCGCGGGTCATTTCCATTGCGATCATCCTCGCATCCACGGCCGCAGCACTGTCCGGCTGGATGGCTACGGTCGTTTCGCGGCCCACCGGCATAGGCGACGCATTGGCTCTGGCGGTTTGTGCATTCCTCGGCGCAGTGCTGGGTGGTTTGCATTCCTTGCCGAAAGCCGCAGCGGGCGGTTTCGCTGTGGGACTCGCCGATGCTTTCTGGTCCGGTTATTTCGGGCCGGACTATGCCTTGCCTGCGGTCTTCGCCGTACTCGTCTTCGTACTGATCTTCTCCCGGCCCGGGTCCGGCGCCCCAGCCATTGGCGAGGCGTGACATGGGGCGCGCCATGCCATTCCTGCTGGTTGCCGCCGGAGCCGCTCTTCTTCCGTCTGTCGCGCCTGCTTGGGTAGCACCGGCGCCGGTTGTGCTGATCTACATGCTCGTCGGAGCGGCAGCGAGTCTCGAGCTCGGATGGGCCGGGCTGCCGGACTTCGCAATTGCGGCCTGGTTCTTCGCCGGAACCTGGTGCACGGCGGTGATGATGCACTTTCTTGCGTTTCCGTTCTGGGCCTGCGTAGCGCTTTCAGCATTGGCGATAACCTTTGTCGCGTCCGCGATCACCTCGCCGCTTTTGCGCTTGCCGCGTGAAGTCTTCGCGATGGCGACATTGGCGATCGCGCTGATAGTTCCGGGCGTAATTGCACATCAGAAGCTGCTCGCCGTGACTCCGGCCGCTGTTCCGGCTGGCGATGCGGCGGAACTGTATGGCGTGCTGATCGCGGCATTATTGATCGCCGGAGCCATCGCGGTTTCAATCGAGCAGTCTCCGCTCGGGCTGGCATTGCGGGCAGGTGCGGAGGACGGAGTCGTTTGCGGCAGCATCGGTCTCAACACCCGCCGGTGCAGGTTGCTGGTTGCTGCCATCACGGCCTGCACCGCGGCCGCGGCGGGAAGCATGTTGCCGGCGCTACAGGCGGGCTTTGCTCCGGCGTTTGATGGTTTCGGCGTGATCGCCAGCATCTTCGCAATCGCCATGATCGCGGGGCGGCGGATGTCAGGCGCTGTAATGCCGGCGTTCATCATTGCCGGAATTCCGCAATTCTTTCCGGCGCTGTCAGAGTACCGTGTGCTTCTTGCCGGAGCGGCCATCCTCGGTTGGGTTGCGTGGCGATTGCTGTCGCCAAAGCGCGGTGGCAACTCGGTCCTCGACGCCTTGAATCTCACGCAACCCACGGGAGCCGGCGCAGAATGAGCGCGCAGCATCTGCTCCATGTGCAACATCTGTCGCTGTCCTTCGGCAGCGTGCCGGCAATTGACGATCTCTCCTTCAGCGTACGGAAAAACGAGATTACCGGATTGCTCGGCCCGGAGGGCGCGGGAAAGACCACAGTGCTGGATTGCCTGTCCGGTTTTCGTCGCCCCGATGCCGGACGTATGGAGCTCTATGCCGGATCAGCCCGTCCACGCCTTCTCGAGCGCATGGAGCCGTGCAGCATTGTCCGCCATGCCGGAGTTGCCCGCACCTTCCGCGATCCCAAACTGTTTCGCCGGATGACTGTGCTGGAAAATGTTCTGATCGGGCAATTTGCTGTCCGGTCCGCGGTGTGGTCCGTGGCGGGTCTTTTTCCCGCCCGGTGGAACCGCAAAGCTGCGGAACGCGCGCGATACTGGCTTGACCGGATGGGCCTGAGCCATGCCGCCGGCCGTAAAGCAGGCGAATTGAGCGCGCCCATGCAGCGGCGGCTGGAAATTGCCCGCGCGGCGGCAACGCGCCCGCATTTGCTTTGTATGGACGAGCCGGATATCGGCCTCGGTGGGCGTGAACGCGACCAATTGGCCGCGCATCTGCTCGAACTCAGGCAGAACGGCATCTCGGTTCTTGTCACGGGCCAGGACGTGCGCCTGGTCCGCTCGATTTGTGACCACGTCGTTGTGCTCGATCGCGGCGCCTGCGTCGCTGCCGGAAAACCGCGGGAAGTCTGCGGGACTCCTTCGGTGCAGCGTGCCTGGCTCGGCGTTCCTGCGGGGCATGATCTCGTTCCAAGGATTCACGTGTCATGTTGATGCTGCGCGATATCGTTGTGGACTATGGCGGCTGCCGTGCGCTGCACGGTGTGAGCATGAAGGCCGAAGACGCCGGCATCACCGCGGTTATCGGCAGAAGTGGTGCCGGAAAATCGGCACTGGCGAGCACGATCGGTGGATTGCTGCCGGTGATCTCGGGGCAGGTGCTGTTCGGGGGACAGGACATTACCCGGACGGAGATCAGACAGCGTGTCGCCCTTGGAATTCGCTATGTGCCTTCTGGCCGCCCCCTGTTTGCCGGCATGACGCTGTTGGACAATCTGCAGCTCGGCGCGACGGAATCAGCGCCCGGCGAGTTTGCGCGTGGACTGGATGTCGCTCTGACCCTGTTTCCCGAACTCCACACTCTGTTGGGCCAACCGGCCGCTGGATTGCCCGCTGCAATCCAGCGCTTTGCCGTTTTGGCACGCGCCTTGATCAGCGCACCGAAACTGCTTGTGCTCGATCAACCGTCGCTCGGACTCAATGGCGAAGACACTTTGCGCCTGTTCCGGGCGATTTCCGAGGTCAGTCACGAATATGGAATTGCAGTTTTGTTGACCGAGCAAAAACTTTTTCAGGCACTGAAGCTGGCGGAGACAGTGTACCGCATCGAGAAAGGCCGGATTGACGGTGAGCACGCCGCGTTGGAGCTGATCGCCGATCGCGGCATTCAGGCGGAATTTCCCGGCACCGAGGTTGTTACCGCATGAATCCCGAATTCATTCTCGGCAACAGCCTCGCCGTGTTTGCTGGCCTCACGCTTCTCTGCATGGGAAGCGGCGCGGCGCTGATAGGGACGTATCTGGCGCGTCAGTGGAAATCGGCGCGCAACATCGTGCCATATGCGGCGGGGCTTGGCCTGCTTGACCGGCTGCTTGGCCATGCGCTGTTCGGCGGCGATCTGCTTTCCGCAACCGGATTTGCCATCGATACCTATGTGATTTTAATGGCGGCGCTGCTTGCTTATCACCGTGTTCTTGGGCGCATGCTGGAGCGGCAATATCCGTGGATGTACCGGCGCTTTTTGATCTTCGGCTGGCGGTCTGTGCCGGCCGTACAGAATGGCGTCAGGCGGCCGCAGTGATCGGATAACCCGCCTTCGACCACGCGTCGATCCCGCCCAGCAACGGACGGATGGTCCTGAAACCCGCCCGCTTCAGATGTTGTGCCGCGATTGCCGCGGAAGCTTCATTCGGGCAGGCGCAGTAAATCACAATCTGTGCGTCGCGCGGATACTGCGTCATCGCAGAGTCGATATCGGAAGGATGGGCAAAGCGGGCGCCCGGTATGATTCCGTTACGCATCCGGGCGTCCGCCGGCCGGACATCAAGGATGATCGGGCTTTTCCCCTCATGGATCATGGCGGCGAGCTCTGCCACGGTGATCCGGTCCATGCGCAGCTGCCGGACAAAATTCCACCGTTTGATCCAGCGTATGGCGACGTAGAGAGCGATGACGGCGACCAGCAGAACCGCGCCGTAGTGACCCAGCTGTGCCAGTGTGATCAGGATGGAATCGATCGCATCATGGAATATCCGCCCCAACAGGATCGGAAATGCGACAAAACCGATCCCGCCAAGCACGTCGAGCGCGAGAAATATCGGCATGGCAAGGCCGGTGATTCCTGCCATGGCGACTGTCACCAGTCCCAGTCCCGGCAGGAATTTGACGAACAACAGCGCACTGGGACCGATACGGCCGAAAACGCTCTCCGTCTGCTGGACGCAGGAATCGGGCGACAGCGAAATCCGGCACAAGGTCGCCAGCACTTTCCGTCCCCAGCGCTTGCCCGCAATATACCAGCCGGCGTCGGCGAGAACGGAGGCGCCAGCCGCCGCGGCAACGGTTGGAACGATGCCGGTGCCCGAAAGCGTCAATGCGCCTGCCACGATCAGCAATGGCCATGACGGCAGAGGCACGCCGCCCTGCTCCAGCAGCACGTTCAGGAACACCGCCAGCAGGCCGAATTCGCTGATGAGAGCCGCGAAATGCTGCATTGGCGTCAGCTCGCCCTTGAATTCAGCAGTGTGCGGAACAATTCCGGCATGCGGTGACAGGGGCCCTCGCGTCCCATGCTCTGCATGTTCATGCGTGCGCCTTCGAGCAGCAGGAATATTTCATCGGCCAGCCTGTCCGGACCGGTGAAGCCGGCGGCGCGGCACAATCTTGCGATATGGTCGCGTTGTGAGCTCTTGTGGCGCTCGATGACCTCGCGGGCCGGGTGATCCCTTTCTGGAATCTCCACCGCGGCATTGGCGAAGGCGCAGCCGCGATTGGCAGGCTCGGCCATGCCCTTGCACAGATGCTGCAACCACGCTTCGAGCTGCTTGCGCGGATCATGCGGGTGCGCGCGCGCTATCTGCTCCCAGAATTCATCCATTTCGGCTGCCAGCGTCCGAAGATATTCCGCCACCAGCCGGTCCTTGGATTCGAAATGGCGGTACAGCGTCATCTTGTTGGTGTCCGCGGCGGCGGCGATTTCGTCGACGCTCACGGCGCGGATGCCGCAGGCATAAAACAGCTCTCTCGCAGCCGCGAGAATCCTTTCTCGTGGCGGCTGATCCGCCGCCGTATGGCGGGACTGCTGGGGCGGGGCGGTTTTGGCCCTTGACATGTTACTGACCAGTAAGTATCTAACCCTTGTTACTACTTAGTAACAGATTGGACGATTCAAGTCCACGGCCGGTGCGCCGACGGAGGTAAGGCCATGAAAAATCTTCTGTTTGTAACTTCGAGTGTGTCCGGGGAAGATTCCCGGTCCGAGCGCGTTGCACGTGAGCTGATCGGGGCGCTCGGGCAATACCAGATCTCCGAACGCCGGCTTGGCGATGGCACGATTCCCCATCTGACGGGGGAATATCTGCAGGCCATCATGACCCCGCGGGGTGACAGGACCCCGCGCCAACATGCGCTCGCCAAACGCGGCGAGGCCTATATCGAAGATGTCGAAGCCGCGGATGCCATCGTGATCGCGGCGCCAATGTATAATTTCTCCATTCCATCGACGCTGAAAGCCTGGCTCGACCATATCACCCGGTCAGGCCGGACCTTCCGCTACACAGCCGATGGACGTCCCGAAGGGCTTCTGAAAGACAAGCAGGTCTACGTCGTCGCCTCTCGTGGCGGCGTGTACACGGGCGACAGTCCGGCGAGGCCGCTCGATTTTCAGGAGCCCTATTTGCGGGCGATGCTGGCCTTCATCGGCCTGACGGATGTCAGCTTTGTGCATGTCGAAGGGCAGAGGATCAGCCCCGCCGCGGCTGAAGCCGGATTGAACAAGGCACGGCAGGCCATCGCGCAGATTGCCCCGCTCGCCCAGGCTGCCTGATCGGCTGAGCGGTTAGAGAGCGCTTTGCCTCCCCCGGCATTGCGCTCTGGCCGGGGCGGATCGTCCCCTCCCACGCATTCCGCCCCGGCCATCTTCTCAAAGCCTGCTAATCTCCGCCGGAAGCTCGCCTGGTCGATACATGCCTGCATCCACCTCGCCGGATATCTTTGCCGATACCGCCTTTCTCATTCGCGCTTATCAACTGTCGCAAATGATCTCGGTTGCGGCGGGGCTCGATCTTGCGGATCGTATTCACGACCAGCCGCGCCGCGCTGACGAAATTGCGGCTGAATGTGGCGCCCATCCGGCCATGCTGCTCCGGATGATCCGGGCGCTCGCGGCGTTCGGCATCTTCAGCGTCGATGCCAGGGGCGCCGTTCAACATACGGCGCGTTCGCGTCTGCTCCGCCGCGACGCCACTCCGACGCTGCATCACGCGGCGCGCTACCGGGGCCTGCCGGGCAATTGGGCCGCCTGGGCCAACCTGGAACACACCATCCGCAGCGGCGAACCAGCCTTCGAAGCCGTATTCGGTCTCCCCAATTTCGACTATCTGAACCAGCACCCGGACGAAGCCGAACTGTTCAACCGGTTCATGCAGAACAGTCCGGATGACCGCCAAAACGCGGTCGCCGAGGTCTACGACTTTTCGACTACGGGAACGATTGTCGATGTGGGCGGCGGCAATGGGGCATTTTTGGCGGCCGTGCTCGCACGAAATCCGGACATGCGCGGCGTGTTGCTGGATGAGGAAACTGCCGTCGCGCAGGCACCCGCGGTACTCGGGCCGCTAACCTCGCGCTGCGCGATTGAACCGGGAAATTTCTTCGCACACATCCCCGCCGGGCGGGACGTCTATGTTCTTTCCCAAATCCTGCACGATTGGAATAACGAGCGGTGTGTGCAGATCCTCGCAAACTGCCGGGCTGCCATGCGGCCCGATTCGCGTCTGCTGGTGATCGAGCGCGTGCTCACGGAGTCCGGCGACCCCATGAACTATCTCTCGGATATGGAGATGATGGTTCTATTTCCCGGAGCAAAAGAACGGTCGCTTGAAGAATACTCGCAGCTATTCGCCGCCGCAGGGTTCGCGCCCGGCCGGCTGATCCGCACCCGGTCAGCGTTCTCAATTATCGAAACCAACCCGAGCTGAATGGTATTTGCGCCTCTCCCCTTGAGGGAGAGGGACGCAGCGCCCGCGCGTAGCGCAGTTACGCGCGGGCGCTGCTGGGTGAGGGGAGCGTTTTGAGCATCTCGGTCTCAAAAATCCGGCCGTGACGCCTGCGGAATCGGCACCAGACCCTGATTGAAGTGGTCGGTGTTGTTTTCGGCACAGACCATTTCGTGCAGCGGCACTTCGCCCGGCCGGTGATCGATCCTGTAATGCTGCACGGCATTCCACGGCATGGTGAAGGCGCCGGGGTCCTCGACATGCACGCGCACATCCAGTGCCTTTCCGCCATCCACGATTCTGAACCGTTCGATCACATGCAGCTGCGTCGTGTGCGGCGTGCGGTAATTGTCGACATAGGTGCGGTCGTTCAGGCCGATCGTGTCCACGACCAGCGTGTCGCCATTTTCATAATGCCCGACGGATTCTCCGTACCAGGATGGTTGTGGATTGTCGCTGTGCTTCACGTTCAGGTAGACATGCCGGAGCTGGAAGTCCTGGCCCCATGTCATGAGCACTTCTCTGGACGTCTGGACGAAGATGATGGGGTGGACGGGATAGAGCAGGAATCCCGGAACGCCGTGCGGCCAGCAGCGCGAGCGCGCCGTGAATCCGACCTTGCCGGCCATCACCGCCTCATTCGCCTTGCGCATGCTTTCGATCACCCAGGGCTTCAGGATCGGGTTCGTCAGGTCCGCAATCTTGGGCGTTTCCTGGGCGTAAAGGGCGTTGGTGAAATAAGGATGTGACGCATCCGCCCGCACTGGACCGGGGCCGGATTCGGGCTGAATGAACTCGTCACCCGGCGGTTTCAGCCAGCCGGTCGTGCTGTCCGGAGCGAAATTCGGAATCATGTCTGACTGTGCTTCGGCGGCGGGAATCACCGCGACGCACAACATCACCAGGGCAGATGTGAAACCGGCAAACCGCATCTTGATCCTCCTGTGCCCGTTATAGCGTCTTACAGCCGGAAATGCACACCGGCGCGGCCATCCTTCGCCTTGCGCGTGATTCGGCGCTTTGCTACGCTCCGCCGGAAAGAGATATATCCGTACACGCATGAAGATTCTACTGACAGTGACGGCCGCAATCGGGATCGCTGTCGCTCAGACCGTGTGTGCCGCCGCTGCGGACACCCGGGCCGGGGAAGATGCGCGCGTTGAGCAGGCGGTGAATGCATATGCGGCCAAACTGAAAGCAGACCAGGATCGGGCACGCAACCAGCTGGTGGCGCGGAATGAAACAGAACTCCTGAATGATCCGCATACGCCGGTCATCGGCAATCCGGATGCCGATGTCGCCATTGTCGAGTTCTTCGACTACGCCTGTCCCTATTGCAAAGCGGTTGAACCCCGGCTGGAGGCCTTTCTCAACTCCGACAAGCGTGTGAAACTGGTGGTGAAGGAATATCCGATTCTGACGCCGGAGTCGCTCGTCGCCGCGAAGGCCTCGCTCGCCGCGATGAAACAGGGAAAATACCGGCAGTTCCATCAGGCACTGATGATGTTCAAGGGCCGGCTGCAGGAACCGGTGATTTTCGACACCGCAAAAGACGCCGGTCTTGACGTCGATCGCCTGCGCAAGGATATGCAGTCGCCGGAGATCGCTGACGAAATCATCGCCAACTTCAATCTTGCCCGTGCAATCCGGGCATTCGATACGCCCACTTTCATCGTGGACAATCATGTGCTGACCGAACCTTCGGCCCAAATCGATTTTGCGAAAGTCGCGGCCGCGGCCCGGCACAAGTGAGTGGTTGCGTCATCATTGCTTTGACAGCTTGCAGCAAAAGAGGAGGATGAGATATGTTTCAAAAGCTTCGCGTCATTGGCGCCGTATTCATTCTGATGATCCCGGCATTCTTCGCCGGCATGCATATGGCGTCATCGCAGACCAATCCGAAATTGCACCGCTGGGTCATTCAGGTGAGCCGGGATGATACCGAAGGCATGAATCTCGCGCTCGGCAACGCGATGAACGCCAAGAAACTGTACGACAGCCGTGGTGAACAGTTTCAGGTCGAGATCGTGACGTACGGGCCTGGGATCAAGATGTTCCGCGAGGACCAGTCGCCGGTCAAAGACCGGATCGACGAAGCGAAGAAAGCCATTCCCAATCTCGTTCTCAGCATGTGCGGAAACGCCAAGGCCGCCGCCGAAAAGCGGGAAGGGCATCCGGTTACGCCACTTCCCGGCGTGGGCGTGGTTCCGGCCGGTGTTGTCCGCGTCGCAGAGCTTGAGGAGCAGGGCTGGACATACATTCGGCCGTAAGCAAGCCAATCCTGTCGCTGTTGCACCCGCGTTGCGATGACGCGGGTGCCGCTCGCCGCATGATGTCGCCGGTTTACCGGATGATCAATTCGCATTTCAGGACACGATGATGGAGCACAATCCGGATCGCCGCCGCGCATTCCTGGGACTTGGAATGGCTGCGGGCGCTGTAGCCCTTGCCAGCAACTCAGCCGATGCTGCGAAAGCCTCAGGCGTCTGGATTCCGCAGGGAGCGTCGACATTGAAGGCGCTGCACCAGCGGCTTGATGCTGCCCCGCGTCGGCGCGACTTCAAAACCGTGCCAATGACTCTCGAGAACCAGGACTACTGGGATCATGAAGCCCTTGGCGAGCTGTTGGCGTATCGCGGGGCTCCAAAGCAGATCTGGGACATGAAGGATATTGCCGGTCCCTGGCTCAATTTGATGCGAAATAATCTCAACGTGCAGATCTACTCGTTCAAGCGCCCCGATTTCCTGATCGTCTCCGCCACCCATGCATTGGCCCACTTGGCCATGTATGACGAAATGATCTGGGACAAATATCAGCTGACGAAGCTCGCCGGTCCCAGATTCACCGCAAATACGCTGATCCAGGAACAGGCTGCGGCCTCTGACGATCCGAAGAATTACCAGGACCCGGAAGGGGCCTATTCGCCCCGCAACAATTCCATTCCTGCACTCCAGCGCCGCGGCGCAGTCTTCCTCGCTTGCCACAATTCGATCTGGGAGCAGTCGGAGGCGCTGATCCGCATGGATGCAAATCCTGACAAGCTCTCGCATGAAGCGCTCGCGGCGGAACTGACCAACCACCTCATCCCGGACGTGGTGCTGACGCCCGGTGCGGTCGCAACGCTGCTTTATTTCCAGCAAGCCGGGTATCAATATGCGACTTAGGCTGCGGCGAAGAACTGGCCGCGGTATGTTTGATTGTCGCAATTACGTTCGGGAGGGAATCATGTTGAGACCAGCAGGCCTGGCACTGGCATTCGGCGCCGCGGTTTTCCTGACCTTCGGTACAGGTGCGAAGGCCCAGACCTCAAATAATCCATACCATGTCGATTACAACTGGGACAAAATCCAGGGCCGCAAGATCGGCGTCGCCAGCGGATTCAAGATGGATCCCGACGGCAAACATCTGTGGATCATCGACCGTTGCGGCGCGAATGGCTGCGCCGATTCCGATCTCGACCCAATCATCCAGGTCACGCTTGACGGTAAAATGGTCAAGAGCTTCGGCAAGGGGCTGATCGGCTTTCCGCACGGGCTATTCGTGGACAAGCAGGGGAATGTCTGGGTGACCGATGGCGCGCCCGAAGGCGATCCACGCGCCGCCGCCAGCGCCAGAAAGCATATCGGTCATACCGTGATGAAGTTCAGCCCTGACGGGAAAGTGCTGCTGACCATCGGCACGCCAGGCGTCCCGGGCGCCGACGCGACCCATATGAATGGACCGACCGGTGTCGTCGTTCAGGATGATGGCACGATCTGGGTCACCGACGGCCACGGCACCGGAAATTTTTCGGGGCCGTATAAGGACAATATGTACGCATCACGCGGCGGAAATAATCGGCTGATCGAATTTTCACCCGAAGGCAAATTCATCAAGCAATGGGGTGGCGGCAAAGGCTCCGAAGGCAGCCAACCGATGCAATTCAACGACCCGCATGACATCGAACTCGATCCCGCGACCGGCAACATGTATGTCGCCGATCGCGGCAATCAGCGGGTTCAGGTCATCGACAAGCATGGCAACTTCATCACCCGATGGACGCAGTTCGGCAAACCAAGCGCGATTGCGATCGATACCAAAGGCCACATCTACGTCGCCGATGGCATGTCGAACGAGCGCTGGAATCCCGGCTGGGAACGGGGCATTCGCGTCGGTGACGTCAAGACCGGCTGGGTAAAGGCGTTCATACCCGACGAGTTGGATACGCCGGTCGGAAATGGCGTTGCCGGGACGGAATTTCTCGGCGTGGATCCTGAGGGAAACATTTATTCCGGCGGCGCCGGCATCAAGGGAATGGTCGTGCACCACCCATTCCGCTCAGTCGATTAACGAATCCAAGGAGGACAGAATGAGGGCTGGAGCGGTCGTTGCGTCGTTGCTTGTTTCAACATTCGTTGTAGCTGCGTTGGTACGACCGGCGGAAGCCGAGAACGTGAAGGTTTATGCCGCAGCGGTCGTAAAGGACCCGCTCACCGCCATTGCAGCCGATTATGAAAAGGCGACCGGCAACAAGGTCACGCTGATATTCGACACTGCCGGCGCGACAGAACAGAGATTTCGCGCCGATCCCGATGCAGCTTTGCTGATCACGGCCTCACCGCTGATCCGCAAGTCCGAAACTTCCGGCGCGCTCAAGGATGGCAGCACCACGGTGCTTGGCGCCACGGTGGCGGGTGTCGCCGTAACGCCCGGATCACCCAAGCCGGACGTTTCGACGCCGGAGAAACTGAAAGCTGCTCTGCTCGCCGCCAAACGTATCGCGGTATCGGATCCTTCGCGCGGCGCAACGGTCGGCACGCATTTCATGAAGGTCATTGATGGATTGGGCATCAAGGATCAGGTGATGCGCAAGATCACCTTTGCCCCGGATGGCCTCGCCACCATGCGCCTCGTGGTGCAGGGCACCGTCGATCTTGGAGTGTCGCAGTCGAGTGAAATCATGCAGGCCAGCCGTGATTCCATGGCCGGTCCTTTCCCAAAGGATTATGCCCTGGTGACGGAATTTTCCCTCTGGCACCGCAACAGCATGTCGCCCGCGGTATCGGGTCTCGTGATACGCCTCACCGGACCAGATGGCCGCAAGACACTCACCGACGAAGGGATTAATCCCCCGGCCGCCCGCTGAAGCGCGCCAGAAAAACGCAGCGCTGCTGCCCTGCGGCAGCAACGCTGCGCCGCAAACTGTTTAATTCATTCCCAGTCCCTTGCGGACTTCCGCCTTCACGGCCTGGAAGTCGGCCTGGAAATCCGGGTTTTTCATCATCTGGAAGACGGCCAGTTCCGCAATCATATGCGCGGCGTCCCAGTCCGACGGATAGGCTGCGCCGCTCATGACTCGATTGGTGCCGTATTCCCAGCCCCGCTCATACAGCGCGTCACGCTTTTCCGGCACCATCTGGCTCAACAGGATCGCCGAAATCGCACCCGTCGTGCTGTGTCCCGAAGGGTAGGTCGGTCCCATCGAAGCCTTCGCGATATTCTCGGGCGTGTGGATGTTCTTGTCGTACTGGAACGGCCGGATCTTTTTGTATTTCTGCTTCAGCGGTCCAACGCCGACGCCGGCTTCCTTGATCACCTTGGCGAAGAAGGCATCCGTCATCGGCATCTTCTCTTTATTGAAGTTCGCGCCGAGCACCGGTTGGCCGACCACGAACACACTCTGCGCAAAGTCGCGCTGGATGTCGGCCATCTTTTGCGGCGTCATGTTCTTCTGCGCATCGAGGATGAACTGATCGTCGAGTTTTCCCTGCGGCGAAGTTTCCGCCGGCGGCGGCGGAATGAGAGTCGCAAAATCGACCTCACTCGGGGTCATGTAAGGCTTTTCGGAAATAGCAAAGGCTGGCGTAGCCGCGAGCATCAACACCGCGGCGAGAGCAAATTTGCGCATTGGGAATTCCTCCTGTCCCATCCAATTCTGTCGCAGGACAATCGCAAATATCCGCGCGCCATGCCAGCGCCCAAGCGGGTGCTATAGCGCCGCGGCGAGAAGGGAAGGGGAACGGAAAATGGAGCGATTGTACCCAAACGATGAACGGCAGAGGCCGGCTTTCGCCGAATCTCTGCCGTTCATTTGGCGATCCAATGTTTTTCAGGCACCAGACCGCTTACATAGATAATGATGGCGGCCCGTCCTCGTTCCGGGGCCGGAAGATCGAGATTTCGGGAGCAGAAATCGCGCCGCTTCAGGCCTGGACTGCAAGCAAATTCGCATCACGGAAAAGTTGCCATTTCCCCGCAGACGATTTCCGCAGGATGCTCAGCATGTAGCCGGCACGGCGGACCGGCTGTCCATTCGGCGGCGTTATGATCATCGTGAGGCGCGTGCGCGACCAGGCGATGTCACCCCGCACCTCGATCTCCAGCACCTCGCTTTGACCATCGATCCGCAGGTTTTTCATCTGCTCCGAAGCGGAGGCAAAAGCCACTTTTCCAAAAGGCTGCGCGCCAGGGACATGGAACAGCGCGTCGTCGTGAATGAGACTGAGAACCGTCTCGGTATCACCCGCTTTGCTCGCGGCCAGCCAGGCGGCGATCAGATTTCGAATGGCGGTTTCATCGTCGGTCATTGGGCGGAACAGGTTGGGAGCGTCCCCGCCCAGCATGTGCGAGGCGCCAGTGCTTCGCAACATATCCGAACTGTTCTCGCTGAGCGCCGCTTCAGGTCTCCGAGGGCGAACAGAAATTGGCGAAGCCGATTTCCGCCCGAGGGATGCGGCCGGGACGGGAAATCGGGATTTGATTCGGCTTGGGCTCCATGCCAGAAGGGCAGACCGAACCCCCAGCCGACCTCCCATGCACGACCTGAAATTCATTCGCGACGATCCGCAGGCATTCGACGCGGGGTTGAAGCGGCGCGGGCTTGCCCCTTTGAGTGCAGACATCCTTGCGCGCGATGCCGCCCTGCGCAGCCTGCTGGCAAATCTGCAGACGATGCAAGCGCGGCGGAATGATGCCTCGCGCCAGATCGGACAGTCCAAAGCCAAAAAGGACGAAGCCGCGGCGCAGACTCTGATCGCCGAAGTGGCCGGCCTGAAGGACCAGATTCAGCAGGGTGAAGAGGAAGAACGGCGGCTGCAATCCCAGCTCAATGATTTCCTTGCCATCATTCCCAATCTCCCTGCCGGCGACGTGCCCGATGGCGCCGACGAAACCGCCAATGTGGAAGTCCGGCGATGGGGTGAGGCTCCGGCATTCGATTTTGCCGCCAAAGAACATTTCGAACTTGGCGAAGCGCTGGGACAAATGGATTTTGCCGCGGCCGCGCGGATGTCCGGTTCGCGCTTTGTCATTCTGAAAGGGCAACTCGCGCGAATGGAACGCGCCATCGCCCAGTTCATGCTGGATTTGCATACGGAAGAATTCGGTTACTGCGAAATTTCGCCGCCGCTTCTGGTCCGCGACGCGACCATGTTCGGCACCGGTCAACTGCCGAAATTCAGCAACGATCAGTTCTTTGCCGGCGAACGGGAATGGCGCAAAAAGCATCTCTTCGGGGCGGCGGAGGAACTGTCGGTAGGGAGCGCCGCAGGCGTTGGGGATCTCACGGATTTGCTGGATGTGGCCGAAAAATCGGAACAATTCTGGCTGATCCCGACCGCCGAAGTGCCGCTGACCAATCTCGTGCGCGAGCAAATCCTCAACGCATCCGAATTGCCGCTGCGCTTCACGGCTTTCACCCCCTGCTTCCGCGCCGAAGCGGGTGCCGCGGGCAAGGACACCACGGGAATGATGCGCATGCATCAGTTCTCGAAAGTCGAGCTGGTCTCGATCACGGCGCCCGAGCAATCCGCCGCTGAACACGAACGCATGACCAATTGCGCGCAGGAAGTGTTGAAGCGCCTCGGACTGCATCACCGGGTGGTGGTGCTGTGCACCGGCGATATGGGTTTTGCCTCGACCAAGACCTACGACATCGAAGTCTGGCTTCCGGGCCAGAACCGTTTCCGGGAGATTTCGTCCTGTTCCAACTGCGGCGAGTTTCAGGCACGCCGGATGGGCGCCCGGTTCCGGGCGGAACAGGCCAAATCCACACGCTTTGTGCACACGTTGAACGGATCTGGACTCGCAGTCGGCCGGACGTTGCTCGCAGTCGTAGAGAATTATCAGCAGAAGGACGGTTCGATAGCCGTACCGGCGGTCTTACGCCCATACATGCGCGGGTTGGAGCGCATTTCGGCCTGATGGCTCGCAAGAAAAAGCTGCGCGTCCTGATCTGCAATGACGATGGGATTCATGCGCCCGGTCTCGCGGTTGCGGAAGACATCGTCCGCACTTTTACCGACAATATCTGGGTGGTGGCGCCGGAAAGCGAACAGTCCGGTGCTTCGCATTCGCTGACCCTTACGCTGCCATTGCGTCTGCGCCATGCCGGACATCAGCGCTTCGCCCTTTCCGGTACGCCGACGGACTGCGTGATGATGGCCGGTATTCACATCATGAAAGACAGCCTCCCTGACCTGGTCGTGTCCGGCGTCAATCGCGGCTTCAATGTCGCCGACGACGTGACCTATTCCGGCACGGTGGCGGCGGCCATGGAAGGCACCGTGCTGGGGATTCCATCAATTGCCATGAGTCAGGCGGTGGGCGGGCGCGAGGACGAAGCGAAAATTTTTGCCTGCGCCGCGAAGCACGGACCGCCGCTATTGCGGCAGCTGGTGGAAATCGGCTGGCCGGAATCGGTGCTGCTGAACATCAATTTCCCCCCTTTATCGCCGGGGCGGGTGAAGCAGGTGGTGGTGACGACCCAGGGGCAACGCGACCAGTCGATGCTGCGGGTTGATGAACGGGTCGATGCACGCGGCCGCACTTATTTCTGGGTCGGCTTCAAACGTGTTCTTACCGAACCCGATGCCGGCACAGATTTGCACGCGATAGCCCACGGCTGCATCTCGGTAACTCCGCTGCATCTGGATTTGACGGCATTGCGCGAAAAGCAACGGTTGGAATCCGAGCTGGAGACCTCGCTCACGCGGTTGACCCGGAAGGCTCGCGTGCGCCGCAAGGCGCGCCCTGTGGCACCAAAGTCCGCTTCCGGACGGTTCCGCAAAGCCGAACTCTGACTCATCCCGGCTTTGCCGGACCTACTGAGGGCCGGGCAGCGCCAGCGGCAGGGTTGCCAGCACGATCAGGGCGGGGACGGCGTATTGATACTTGCTGTGATTCAGCATCGATAATCCAAAAATCGTCATTTCCATTGCGGCGATAACCACGCCGGCGACGCGGAACTGCGGCAGGACCAGAAAAATGATGGTGATCAACAGCAGCAGTTGGAACCAGGTCTGTCTGTTGTCGCCGAGCCCGAGGTCCGCCAGCAGCGCCTCGCCTGTGGACCGGGTGGACAAATGCATGATTGTGGTGATCGAGAATACCGCAGCCGGCAGCAGTGACAGAATTCCGGCAAGATTGAGCCCAGTCATCCGCCAAACCTCTCGTCAATGCAGTGCAATACAGGCGTCGCGAAGCAGGCCGGCTTTGAGTAACGGTTCCTCGAGCTCGTGTTTCAGAATATCGCCGGTGCTGATGATGCCCACCACGCGTCCGCCCGCGACTACCGGCATGTGAGTGATGCGGGCGAGGGTCATGATACCCATGATCCGTCTGATTCTATCTTGCGGCGAAGCCGCGATAAAATCCGTCCGCATCAGGTCCTCAACCCGCAGATCGCACAGGCTCCAGCCATGCTGTGAGAATGCGCTCACAATTTCCCGCTTGGTCAGCATGCCGATGACCTTCTCTCCCTGAACGACGACAACGGCGCCGATATTTGCCGTGCTCATCAGACGCGCGGCATGCTGAATGGCCGCGTCGGCTGTGATCGTGACCACTTCCGTTTGTTTTTCCTTCAGGATGGTCTGAACAGTCATTGCCATTCTCCGGGGCCAGAAGATTCAATGCGACGAGGAGGCGATGCCGGTCTGCACCTGTGCGTCCGATTCGCGGAACGGGGCGGCGCGCGTCTTCAGCTCACGGGTCAACCCGGCGACGTCGCCGTCATGCTGTTGCAGCCAGGCGCTGAAATCGCTGCGCTGGGCCATCGCCATAGACACGCCTTCGACCTGGAGATCGACCAGCGTGTCCGCGCCATTCGCGTCCTTGCGGACCCTGAATCCCATATTGATCGGCGCGCCGTTTGACTTGGGCGAGCCCAGAAGTCTCGCCATGACGATGATATCGTCGGGGGCGCGGACGACGGAGCCTGTCACGGCGAGTCTTTGCCCGGGATTGCCGGCGATATCGTGCTGCAGCACTGCAATCACGAAATCCAGGAATACGTCTGAAAATGCGTCGATCTGCGCGCTCGAAGCGCTCCGGGCATAGGGTCCGAGCGTGAATACGGCGACCCGCTTCCCGTCCATGATCCCGCCCAGCACGATGCGGAAATTTTCCGCACGCTTTTGCGGAGTGAGACTGGTGTCGTTTAGAATCGCATAACCTTTGTCGATATTCTGCTGGATGAAGCTCTCGGCCGGTGTCGCTGCATGTGCCGGGGGCGCCTGCAAGCCGGCGAAAATGACGGCCGCGCACAGAAAAGGCGAAATCGCGAAAAACAGCTCCACACCCCGATAGATCAGCTTTGACAGACTGGCTCTAACCGTCAGAGCGAACTCGGAAGTTTCCGGACAGATTCTTGTTGTGCTGGGCATCATCTTGTCTTTTCGCGTTGACTATTCGAGCTGCAGGGTGTTACTGGCTGGTAACGTCATAGGTACTGACCGGTAAGTAATATCAATGATGACGGGTATGAATTTCGTCGGACCGGATCCGGGCCTGGGGAGGAGCAGCCGATCCGGCCCGACGGCGGGGCGGCAAACGCCGCCCGGCAAGCTCAGGGGACGGTCACGGATGAAGGCCCGGACAGGGCTGCTGGTTCGGAATGATTCCGCCGTAGGAATGCTCACCACCACCGGTCAGCTGCGCCAGAATCGTCCGCGCACGTGCGACGCGGCTTTTGATCGTTCCCGTGGGAACATGGCGCCGTCTGGCGGATTCCGAATAAGACAGGCCTTCCCAACCCGTGTCCGTCAGGACATCCCGATGGTCCTGTTTCAGAAGCTTGATGCGCCTGATCACCTGCCTCGCGGCAACCGCGTTCTCCGGATTCGCGCTCGCGTCGTGCCGGTTCTGATCATCGGCCTCGGCCATCAGGGATTCACGCCAATAGTGCCGGCGATGCGAAACAATGGTGTTGCGAAGGATCGTGTAGAGCCATGCCTTCAGGTTCGTGCCCGGTGCAAATTGGTGACGGTATTCCCAGGCTTTCAGAATCGCAGTTTGCGCAAAGTCCTCATAAAGCGAGCTGTCGTCGTGGCCATTCCCGGCAAGCGTTCGGGCGTAACCTTTCGTATATGGCAACAGCGCGGTGAGCGATCTGCTGAACTGAAGTTCCTGGTCATGCGTCATGGCGGACAATCCCCATTTCATTCGCCATCAGTGGCTGAGCGTATGCGGATGGTTTACGCAGCGTCAGCTCCTGCAGCTTTCGGCGGGAAACATGGACCTGACGGGTGGGACCGATAAGATTGGATGATCCGAATGGCTTCTTTCGGATTGCCGAAGAATTCGCGTAATCTTCTCTCGCTAAGGAGTGCAGGGCATCATGGCGGGGCCAAGTCTTGATGAAATCAGCGTCTTTGTGACGGTGCTGGACCAGAAAAGTTTCGCGGGCGCGGCGAAGCACCTTGGCATTTCGCCACCTCGTGTGAGCGAACTGGTGCGGACTTTGGAAGAGCGCCTGGGTGTGCGTTTGGTGGAGCGCACAACGCGGTCGGTCGCCGCCACCGAGGCCGGCGAGCGGCTCCGGACACAGTTGCAATCGCTGCTGGACGATTATCAGACGGCATTGGACTCGATGAGCGATTTTCGTGAGAAGCCGGCGGGATCGCTTCGGCTGACAGTCGCAACGCCTGCGGCGCATTTTATCATCGCGCCCGTGATTGCACGCTTTCTGGCCGCCTTTCCGGAGATCTCACTCGAAGTCAGTGCCAACAACCGGCTCATTGACATTGTTGCCGAACGTTACGACGCCGGAATTCGTCCGGGCGGACGGCTCGAAAAAGATATGATTGCGGTCCGGGTGAGCGACGACGTCAATGTGATTCACGTCGCATCGCCTTCATATCTCGCACAAAGAGGCACTCCGCAGAATCCGGAGGACCTTCTCGACCACAATTGCATCCGCTTCCGCCTTCCCAATGGGATGCTGCCGTGGCGATTCCGGGCAAAAGACGAGCAGATCGAAAGACATTTCAACGGCAACCTCGTCGTTGACGACCTGATCCTCGGCGTCAGGGCCGCGATTGATGGTGTCGGCGTACTGCAAATACTGCCGCATTATGTTGCGCGGGAGATTGCCGAAGGGCGGCTGGTCACGGTGCTTCAGGATTGGGCACCTCCGCCGGTCGAGGGCCTGCACATCTATTATCCAAGCCGCCGTCAAATCCGGCCGGCGCTGAAGGTGTTTGTCGATTTTCTCAGGGATGCTTACCGGCAACACGCTGTCGGCCAACGAGCGGTCAACGCCATTCCATTTTCGGGTGCGTCATTTCCACAAGTCCCCGCTCCGCTTACCCCCGCTCTATCATAATTCTCCTCTGCCCTTGAGGGAGAGGGATGCAGCGCCCGCGTTTGCAAAGCAAACGCGTAATGGCGCTGCTGGGCGAGGGGAGCGTTTTGGGCATTCCGCTTCCTCTCAGCCCAGCTTCTGGCCCAATTCCCCGGCGAGATCCTGGATGAACTGCCACGCGACCCGGCCCGATCGTGCTCCGCGCATCGCCGCCCAGGCAATCGCGCGCTCGCGCAACTGGTCGTCGGCAATTTTCAGTTTGTAGTGCTGCGCATAGGCCCAGACCATCGCGAGAAACTCATCCTGACCGCAATGGTGAAACCCGAGCCACAGCCCAAACCGGTCCGAGAGCGAGACTTTCTCCTCGACCGCTTCCGACGGATTGATCGCCGTTGAGCGCTCATTTTCCATCATGTCGCGCGGCATCATGTGCCGGCGGTTTGAAGTGGCATAAAACAGGACATTGGACGGGCGGCCCTCAATTCCGCCCTCAAGCGCTGCCTTCAACGACTTGTAGCTGGTATCGTCGCGGTCGAATGAAAGATCGTCGCAGAACAACAGAACCCGCCGGCCAAGGGGGCGCAATTGGCGCAACAGAGCGGGCAGGGTGGCGATATCCTCGCGGTGAATCTCGATCAGCGCGATGCGTTCCTGGGCCGGCCGGCCACGGTTGACCTCAGCGTGGACCGCCTTCACCAGCGAGCTCTTGCCCATGCCGCGCGCGCCCCACAACAGTGCGTTATTGGCCGGCAGCCCACCGGCAAAGCGGCGGGTATTCTCGAGCAGGATTTCCTGCGCCGTATCGATGCCCTTGAGCAGCGCCAGCGGCAATGCCGGGATGGTGCCAACCGGCAGCAATTGCTGCGTTTCCGGCTCCCATACGAAGCCGTCGGCGCCGCCGGGTTCGGCCAGCTGATCGGCCGCCGAAATGCCCGGAGCATGCTCCAGCGCACGCGCAATGCGCTCAAGTATGGCCTCAATCCGCGCCAAATCTTCAATCATGATCCGTCCCGTAAACGACTTCTGTCGCGGTGTCGTGGTTTCGAAGTTCGCATGATCTCGATATAGGCCGCGCTTTGCGAACTTCGAAACCAAAAAACGACACCGAAATCAATAATTTCCAGTGTCCTTGCGATTCTGAAATTCGCATCGGTGCCCATATAGGCATCAGGCGAATTTCAGAATCGGGACACTGGTTGCAAAGGCGACAGCCACGGCTATATTCCGCCATTCCTCCGCGGATAATCCTCAAAAAAAGCCGATCCAGATGAATCTGAACGACCCGCTGGTCTCAACCCTTGTGCCTCTCGTTCTGCTGTTTGGCATCTTTTACTTCCTCCTGATCCGCCCGCAGCAGCAAAGGGTAAAAATCCATCAGCAGATGGTCGACTCGGTCCGCCGCGGCGATACCGTGGTCACCGCCGGAGGCCTCGTCGGTAAGGTCGCCAAAGTCAAGGATGATGGCGAGGTCATGGTGGAAATCGCCGACAATGTTCAGGTCCGCGTGCTGAAAAGCACCCTGACCGAAGTGCGATCGAAGACCGCCGAAAAATCCGAAGGAAACACGTAAACGGTCCGGGCCTGTCTTTCGTGACGCCATGAGTGACCGCGCGCGGGGACGGGTCGCGGTATTGCAGGTGATACCGGCGCTCGATGCCGGTGGCGCCGAACGTTCGACCATCGACATCGCGCGTGCTCTCTCGGCAGCGGGTTATCGCGCACTGGTCGCCAGCCGTGGCGGCAGGCTCGAAGGCGAATTGCGCGATGCCGGCGGTGAAATGATCCGCATGCCGCTGGAAACCAAACACCCGGTGAAAATCCTTGCCAATGCGCGAACGCTCACGAAGCTTGTGCAGACGGAACACGTCGCGATTATCCATGCGCGTTCGCGTGCTCCTGCGTGGAGCGCGCTGATCGCCGCCCGCCGCAGCGGAACGCCCTTTGTCACGACCTATCACGGCATTTACAACGCCCGCACGCCATTGAAGCGCTGGTACAATTCGGTGATGGTCCGCGGCGACGCGGTGATCGCAAATTCGCACTGGACGGCGGAGCACATCCTCTCCACCTATCGCGTCCGGCCGAAGATGCTGTCCGTGATTCATCGCGGTATCGACTTTGCCGTTTTCGATCCCGGGAAGCCCGATCCGGCTGCGGTCCGGGATTTGCGCAGACAATGGCATGCCGGCGAAGACTCAAAGATCATTCTGCTTCCCGGTCGTCTGAGTCGTTGGAAGGGCCAACTCGTATTGATTGAGGCTCTCGCCCGGCTACGAAAGAACGGAAAACTGAAAAATATCCGCGCTGTTTTCACTGGTGACGCGCAGGGCCGTGACGAATATGTGCGTGAGATCGAAACGGCGATTGTGCGTCATGATCTCGATGACGTGGTTGTCCTCACCGGGCATTTTGCTCCGATGCCGCTCGCCTACAGTGCCGCCGATATTATTGTCTCGGCATCGACCGATCCCGAGGCGTTCGGCCGCGTTCCCCCGGAAGCCGCGGCCATGGGCAAGCCGGTGATTGCGACCGATCACGGTGGCGCCCGCGAAACCATTCTGCCCGGAATATCGGGCCTGCTCACGCCACCTGGAGATGCCTGCGCGCTTGCGGCAGCAATCGCCGATTTGCTCGAGCGGCCCAAATCAGAACTTTCCCGCATGGGTGAGGCGGGCCGGGCGCATGTGCGCGCGAATTTTTCCGTTGAGCGGATGCAGCAGGAAACCCTGGCACTCTACGAGTCGCTTGTGACCGCGATTCCTCTGCGGCAGTAGTAGATTGTGGCCGGGTCGAATCCGAATTCGCTTCTCCCCTTGAGGGAGAGGGAAGTAGCGCCCGCGTTTTGGCAGCAAATGCGCGCTGGCGCTGGTGGGTGAGGGCAGCGCTTTGAGCATTCTTGATCAGAAGAGAGAACACAAATGAACCAACCGGAGTGGAAATGGCCGGGCGGAAAATCCGTCGCCGTCCTGATCAATATCTGCCTCGAGGCGTGGTCCGATGGCGTGGCGCCCGGGATCAGCCCAATGGGCAATCCGCTGCCGCCCGGCGTGCTCGATACCATGGCGATCTCATGGGCGTCCTACGGCCCAAAATGCGGCATCTACCGTCTGCTCGATGCATTGGCGGCGAGCGGCGCCAAAGCCAGCGTCATGACCAATGCCATCATCGCGGAGCGGTTTCCGCAGGCGGTGAAGGACATCGCCGGCGCCGGGCATGAAATCCTCTCGCATTCCTATGCCATGGACGTGATTCCAGCCCTGCTTTCGCGCGAGGAGCAGAAACGCAATATCGCCCGCTGCACGGCCCTGCTGTCAGATGCATCGGGCCGCCCGGCGCTGGGCTGGTTGTCACCGCGTGGAACCTCGGGCGCCGAACATCCGCGGCTGCTCGCCGAGGCGGGCTATCGCTGGCATGGCGACGTGTTCGACAGCGACCTGCCTTACGTGCAGGATTTTGATGGTACGAAAATCGCTGCCATCCCACTCGCCACCGACGTCAACGACATGCCGTTCATGAAACACGGCAATCCGCCGGAGCTGATGCGCCGGTCATTCGAGGAAAATCTGGTGATTGCGCGCGAAGAAAGCGGACCTTCGGTGATCGACGTCACGGTGCATGCCCATATTTTTGGCCGTCCTCGCGGGGCGCGCGTGTTTCGCGACATTGTTCGCGCAGCGGCAACCAGTCCCGACATCTGGCTTGCGACACGTCTCCAAATGGCGGAGTTTGTCCTCCAACGGGGTTAGGAAGTGGACGAAGCACCCGACCAAAATGCGCGCTGGCCCGACCAGATCTTCGGCCATCTCAAACGCGTGCGCGTGCGCCAGGTCGGTTACGTACCCGATGCCGGACACAGCCGCTTGATTCAACTCTGCCGGGAAGATCCGCAAATCCATGATGTTGTTCTGACCACGGAGGAAGAAGGCGTCGGCCTCATCTGCGGCGCCGCGCTGGCCGGTGACCGCGCCGCGCTTCTGATGCAGAGCAGTGGCGTCGGCAATTGCATCAATGCCTTTTCGCTGCTGAAAAATTGCGGCTTTTCCTGCCTTGTTCTGGTGACCATGCGCGGCGAATTTGCCGAATTCAATTCCTGGCAGGTGCCGATGGCGTCGATCACCGCGGATTGTCTGCGCATGTGCGGATTTGTGGTGAGCCGGGCTGACCACGAGGACGAAATCGACGAAGTCGTGGGAGCAGCCTGCGATATGGCCTTTGAGGGACTCACGCCTGTTGCCGTCATGCTGTCGCAGCGCCTCATCGGGCGGAAGAAATGGCTGAAGTGATGCTTCGTCGCCGGAAAGTGGTGCAGCGTGTGCTGGATGACCGCGGAAATCTTCTGGTCGTCGCGGGCCTTGGCGCACCGGCTTACGATGTCGCGGCGGCGGGCGATCATGCGCTCAATTTTTATTTGTGGGGCGCGATGGGAAGCGCTGCGCTGATCGGATTGGGCCTGGCGCTGGCAAAACCCAAATTGCGTGTGCTGGTTGTCACAGGCGATGGCGAAATGCTGATGGGCATTGGCAGCCTGGCCACGATCGGGGTCAAGCAGCCGACCAACCTTGCCATTCTTGTGCTCGACAACCGCCGCTATGGCGAAACCGGTATGCAACCCAGCCATACCGATTCGGGCGTCGATCTTGCAGCCATCGCGGCCGGTTGCAAATTCCCCGTCGCCCGCAGGATTTCCAGCGTCGCGGAACTTGACGACGCCCGTGGAGTCCTGCACTCCACGCAAGGTCCTGTATTTGTACAGGCTCTCGTGGAACCCGAAATCGTGCCGCGAGTTCTGCCCACGCGTGATGGCAATGAGATTCGTTTGCGCTTCGCACAGGCGCTGGAAAAGATCGTGCAGTAGATTTCTCCTCATCGACAATGACCGCAAAAATCATTGATGGCATCGCGATCGCGCGGCAAACGCGCATTGGCATTGCGGCGCGGGCGGCGACGTTGAAGTCGCATGGTGTGCTGCCGGCACTGACCGTGATTGTCGTTGGCAACAACCCTGCCTCGGCAATCTATGTCCGCAACAAGGTGCGCGCCTGTGGTGAGGTCGGCATAAAGTCGGAGGTCATCAGGCTGACCGCAGATGAGACCGAAGAATCGCTGTTGGCCCGCATCCGGCTGCTGAACGAAGATCCCGCTGTGCACGGCATCCTTGTGCAGTTGCCGCTGCCTCCACACATCTCGGTCCGGCATGTCCTGGGCACCATCGCGATCTCAAAGGATGTCGATGGATTCCATCTTTACAATGTCGGTGGACTGGTGATCGGAGAAACCGTGTTTCCGCCTTGCACCCCGTACGGCGTGCAAAAAATCCTGGAGCATGAGGGGATCGACCTCGAAGGCAAGAACGTTACCGTTGTGGGGATGAGCAACATTGTCGGTAAGCCGCTCGCCCTGATGCTGATGCAGCGCGAGGCGACTGTCGCCATTTGCCATGCCAAGACCCGTGATCTCGCCCAATACACCATCCTTGCCGACATTCTGGTGGTGGCTGCAGGACAACCCAAACTGATCGTGGCGCCGATGGTCAGAACCGGTGCGATCGTGATCGATGTCGGAATCAATTTCCTGCCCGGCGGAAAGCTGACCGGCGATGTCGATTTTGAAGGCGTGCGCCGCAAAGCCTCACGCATTACCCCGGTGCCCGGTGGCGTCGGCCCAATGACGGTCACAATGTTGCTGGAGAACACCGTTGCGGCGGCGGAACGCGCCACCGGCTTCAGTCCGCCCGCCGCATCCGTTTTCCCGGTTTGAGTCGCAAACTTTCATCACTGGAACGACCATGAGAACATTGCGGATGAATATGAAAAACTCCATAGCCGGTCTCTGTCTGGCCATGGCGGTCCTCGTTCCGGGGGCCGTGAGCAGTGCGCCGGCCGGCATTCAGACCGTCCCCGGCATGCCTCCGGTGGTCAATCCGCAGAACCTCTACAGCGAAGCGGGGCTGGGCAAGATGAGTCCGGCAACTGCCGGGGACCTCAATCTGGTTTATGTGCCCAATCTGAAGTCCGGAACAGTCGATGTCATCGACCCGATGACATACAAAATCGTCGATCACTTTGTCGTCGGCGGCAATCCGCAGCACATCATCCCTTCCTGGGACATGAAGACCTTGTGGATTGCCGGTTCGGCCGAACGGCGTCTCAAAGGCATGCTCAAACCGATCGATCCCAAAACCGGCAAGCCGGGGGCGACCATCACGGTACCGGATGCCTACAACATGTACTTCACGCCAGACGGGCAATACGCGATCGTCGTTGCCGAGGCGCTGAAACAGCTCGAGTTCCGTGATCCGCACACCATGGAACTGAAAAGCACTCTGGCGACGCCGCAATGCGCGGGCGTCAACCACGCCGATTTCTCCATCGATGGACGCTACGCGATCTTCACCTGCGAATTCTCCGGCGGCGGCATCGCCAAGATCGACATGGTCAATCGCAAGGTGCTTGGCTACCTCAAGCTGCAAAAGCCGGGCGCGCCCGCCATGCCCGCCGGTAGCCGCATGGCCGGAATGCCGCAGGATGTCCGCATCTCGCCCGACGGCAAGCTGTTTTACATCGCCGATATGGAAGCCGATGGCGTCTATGTCGTGGACGGGGAGACGTTCAAACAGGTGGATTTCATCCCGACCGGAAAGGGAGCGCACGGGCTCTATCCCAGCCGCGACGGCACCCGGCTCTACGTGACCAATCGTGGCTCGCATGAGGACGATATCAAGCCGCACGGGCCGGGCAGTGTCTCGATCCTGAATTTCGCCACCCGCAAGGTGGAGCGGACCATCCCTGTTCCCGGTGGCGGCAGCCCGGATATGGGTAATGTCAGCGCCGATGGCAGGACCCTGTGGCTGTCGGGCAGATACGACCGGGAGGTCTATGCCATCGACATTGCCAGCGGGAATATTCACAGGATCCCGGTCGGCATTGAGCCACACGGCCTTACGGTCTGGCCGCAGCCGGGCCGCTACTCGCTCGGCCATACCGGCAATATGCGCTGATGCGCTGAGCCTCTCCCCTTGGCCTGACGCGCCGGATTTGCAAAAAACCGGGTCCCGCCGGATTTTGCGCGGCGGGGGCAGGAGTCTTTTATGGCCATTGAAACTGCGGTCCGCGAAGCCGGCCGCGACTTCATCCGCGACATTATCGCCGCCGATCTGGAAGCGGGCAGGGTCACTTCCGTTGTGACGCGGTTTCCGCCGGAGCCGAATGGCTATCTCCATATCGGCCATGCCAAATCGATCTGTCTCAATTTCGGCGTCGCGCAGGAATTCGGCGGCCGCTGCCATCTGCGCTTCGACGACACCAATCCGGCGAAGGAGGAGCAGGAGTATATCGACGCCATCAAGCGCGACGTGCAGTGGCTGGGATTCGACTGGGGCAAGAATCTCTACCATGCCTCGGATTATTTCGAGCAGTTGTATGCATGGGCCGAAGATATGATCCGGCAGGGCAAAGCCTATGTCGACGATCAGTCCCAGGATGAAATTCGCGCCAATCGCGGCACGCTGACCGAGCCGGGCAAGGACAGTCCCTGGCGCAACCGCAGCGTGGAGGAGAATCTCGATCTCTTCCGCCGCATGCGTGCCGGCGAGTTTCCCAATGGTGCGCGTGTCCTGCGCGCGAAAATCGATATGACGGCGGGCAACATCAATTTCCGCGATCCCGTGCTCTATCGCATCATCCATGCGCACCATCCGCGCACCGGCGATAGGTGGTGCATCTATCCCAGCTATGACTTCGCCCACGGCCAGTCGGATTCGATCGAGCACATTACGCACTCGATCTGCACGCTGGAATTCGAGGATCACCGCCCGCTCTATGACTGGTTCATTGCCAATCTGCCGGTGCCTTCGCAGCCGCATCAGTACGAATTCGCGCGCCTGAACCTGACTTACACCATGCTGTCGAAGCGCGTGCTGACGGAGTTGGTGCGGCGCGGATTGGTCGAAGGCTGGGATGATCCGCGCATGCCGACGATTGCCGGACTGCGCCGCCGCGGCGTGCCGCCGGAAGCCATCCGCGATTTCGTGCGCAAGGTCGGCGTGGCTAAGGCGAATAGCATTGTCGATGTGGCGATGTTCGACCATGCCGTGCGCGATTATCTCAATCGCAATGCACCGCGCCGGATGGCCGTGCTGCACCCGTTGAAGGTGGTGATTGAGAATTATCCTGAAGGCACGGAGGAACTCGAAGCCGTCAACAATCCCGAAGATCCGGCAGCTGGAACCAGGCGTGTACCGTTTTCGCGTGAAATCTTCATCGAGCAGGAAGATTTCATGGAAACCCCGACGAAGAAATTCTTCCGTCTCGCGCCAGGAAGCGAAGTGCGGCTGCGCTACGCCTATTTCATCAAGTGCCGCGAGGTGGTGAAGAACGCGGCCGGCGAGATCGCCGAACTCATTTGCACCTATGATCCTGAAACGCGCGGCGGCAATGCGCCGGACGGCCGCAGGGTGAAGGCGACATTGCACTGGGTTTCCGCACCCCACGCCGCCGAAGCCGAAATCCGGCTCTACAATCCGCTGTTCCTGCGGCCCGATCCCGGCGCCGGCGGTGATTTCACGCAAGACATGAATCCCGAATCGCTTGTCGTCTTGCCGGGCTGCCGTGTCGAACCGCAGCTTGCAGCCGACAAACATGACGGCGCCTTCCAGTTTGAACGGCAGGGATATTTTTGCCGCGACAGCGGATCATCGGGTCTCGTGTTCAACCGGACCGTCGGCCTGCGGGACTCGAAATAGTGCCGGCGCTCGAACTGCGCAGACTGTCGCCGGATGATGCCGAGGCGTATCGCGAAATTCGCCTCGAGAGCCTGCTCAGCAGCCCGGAAGCATTCGGCGCAACTCACGAGCAGGAAGCGGCTCAACCGCTCGACTGGTTTATGGACCGTCTGAGCCGGACGGCAGTATTTGGCGCTTTTAACGGCGGCGAACTTATCGGCACCGCGGGCTATTACCGTCAGGGCGGAACGAAGTACCGGCATAAGGGAGCCCTCGTCGGCATGTATGTTCGCCCGCATGCACGGCGCCGCGGCGCCGGCAGTGCATTGATCGGCGCCGTCGTGCGCCATGCCACCACCGAAGTCGAACTCATTCAGTTGTGCGTGATCACGGACAACGAAGCTGCGCGGAATCTTTACCGCCGGAACGGCTTTACCGAATATGGCCTCGAACAGCATGCACTCAAACAGAACGGCCGCTATTTCGACGAGGTGCTGATGACAAAACTGCTGACACCGGAAACATCGACATGAACGGCGCCGAAAGCCTCGTCCGCACACTGATAAATGCCGGCGTGGCCACCTGTTTTGCCAATCCCGGGACCAGCGAAATCCACTTTGTGGCGGCGCTCGACCGCAATCCCGGCATGCGCTGCGTGTTGGCCCTGTTCGAAGGCGTGGTCACCGGCGCGGCGGATGGATACGGCCGCATGGCGCGGAAACCCGCGGCGACGCTGATGCATTGCGGCCCCGGCATGGCCAATGGTCTGTCGCTGCTCCACAATGCCAAACGCGCATGCACGCCGATCGTCAATATCGTGGGCGATCAGGCCACCTATCATGCTCCGCTCGATCCGCCATTGGCCTCCAACATCGAGGAATGGGCAAAGCAGGTTTCGCAATTTGTCTACAAGGCGAAGAATTCCCGCGAAGTCGGCTCCGCGGCCGCCCAGGCGGTTCAGCAGGCGTGCCGTGCACCCGGCGGCAGCGCGACGCTGATCCTTCCCTCCGATGTTAGCTGGGGAGAGCCCGGCGAAGAAGCACGCGCTTTACCGATTCAGGCGCCGGCAAAATCCTCGCCCGAACAGATCACCGGCGCGGTGCGCGCGCTCAGGTCCGGACAGGCGGCTGTTCTCCTCGTCACCGGCGCGGCGCTGCTGCCTGAACATCTTCCCACCGCGTACAAGATCGCGGCTGCCACCGGCGCGCGGCTGATGACGCCGACATTCAACGCGCGGATCGCGCGCGGCCGCGGACGGCCGCCGCTGGATGCGGTGCCTTATCCGGTCGATGAAGCCGTCGCCGTGCTGAAGGGCACCAAACACATTGTCGGCGCAGGATCAGGGTTGCCGGTCGCGTTTTTTGCGTATCCCGGCAAGCCGGGGATTGTCTCGCCCGACGATGCACAACTGCATGTGCTCGCGCGGCCCGATCAGGACATTCCCGATGCTCTGGAGCGTCTCGCGGCCGAGCTGAATTGCCGCGACACGCTGATTCCGGACACCACGCCTGAACCCATGCCGCAGGACGGCGCGCTGACGGTCGAGAACGCCGCCCGCGTCGTCTCCGCATTGCTGCCCGAGGATGCGATGATCGTGGATGAGGCGATTTCACTGCGCGGTCCGTTCTTCCGCGCTACGAAAAATGCCGCGCCGCATGATTGGCTTCAGGTGCCCGGCGGCGCCATTGGCGGCGGTCCACCGCTGTCGACCGGTGCAGCGATCGGCGCGCCGGGCCGCCGCGCTGTCGTGCTTGAGGGCGATGGCTCAGCGATGTACACGGTGCAGGCGCTGTGGACGCAGGCACGCGAGAAGCTCGACGTCACCACCCTGATTCTGTCCAACCGCAAGTACGCAATTCTCAAAATTGAATTGCGCGCCGCGGGTGCGCCGCAGGGCAATTCGGCCAGCGATCTGTTCGAGATCGAGCGCCCCGGGATTGACTGGGTGAAGATGGCCAATGCGCAAGGCGTCGAGGCTGCACGCGCCGACACTGTGTCGCGGTTTGCCGATCTCTTCCGTATCGCCAATTCACGTCGTGGCCCGTTCCTCATCGAGCTGGTTTTGTAACGCTGCGCTGAACCGCTGTTTTCCTGTATGCTTGCCGCACAAGAGGGCAGGACATGCGCAAAACTCTATGGCGGGCAGGGTCATGTGTAGCCGCGGTGATTGTCATCGCGGGCACTTATTGGATGGCCGGCACCGGAGCACTAGCCGCACAACCGCAACTCACGGGTAAAGTCACGCGCCTGTCCGGCACGATCAAGGGTCTGCGGCGGTCCTACGTGCTTTACATTCCGCAAGGATTAAAACCCGGCGCGCCGCTGCTATTCATGTTCCACGGCTCAGGCGGTGACGGCGCCTCGACGCGGGAGGTGACCGGCTACGGTTTCGATGTTCTCGCGGACAAGGACAAATTCCTCGTCGTCTATCCCGACGGAATCGAAACCACCTGGAACGATTGCCGCAAGGCGTCGCAGCAGCCGGCGCATGCGATGAATATCGATGACGAGAGTTTCATCGATGCGATCATCGCGCAAACCGCAAAGGCTTACGGCATCGACACAAAGCGGGTCTTTGCCGCCGGCCATTCCAATGGTGGGCAACTCGCTTTCCGCCTGGCACTGGAGCGGCCGAAGGAATTTGCCGGCATTGCCGCGATATCGGCGTCCATTCCGACCTCGGACAATCTTTCCTGCACGAAAAGCGATATTGCTATTCCGGCCATGGTGATCAACGGCACGGCCGATCCGATCAATCCGTTCAATGGCGGAATGGTGACACTGGGCCCGTTTACAAAACTCGGCAACGTCACGTCCACGCGCGCGACGGCGGAATATTTCGCGAAAATCGATGGCCAAACCGGTCAGCCGGTCACCATGATGCTGCCGCACCATGATGCGCGCGATCCAACCTCGGTCGAGCGCATCTCATGGGAAATGCCGGGCAAACCGCCGGTTGTCATGTATCAGGTCGATAAAGGCGGGCATGTCGTGCCGAATCCGAATTATGAATATCCGGATGTTCTCGGCCGGCAGACCAAAGACCTCGACGCACCTGTGGCGATCTGGGATTTCTTCTCCAAACTCCCACCCCGCAACTAAACACTAGTGTCATCCCCAGCTGAGCGCGCGAACGCGCGCGAAGGGAAGGGGACCCATCCGCGCCGCGTCTGCGGCGCGAAAAGATCCCTTTGGAGGGGTGAGTCCTACTCCGGCTTCTTCCTGTTCATTCCACGCTGCACCGCGGGCCGGGCGCCGACGCGATCCAGCCATCCTTTGACATTGGGAAAGTCCTCGATCTTCTGGCCCTGCCAGTCCCATCGGCTGGCCCAGCCGAAGCAGGCAATGTCGGCAATGGAATATTCGCAGGCCAGATATTCGCGATCTTTCAGCCGGTGATCCATGACGGTGTAAAGCCGGTGCATTTCGTCGCGAAAGCGATCGATCGCATACGGAATCTTTTCTTTCGCAAATCGCAGATAGTGATGCGCCTGTCCGCCCATCGGGCCGAGGCCGCCGATTTGCCAGAACAGCCATTGCTCCACTTCGATGCGCCGCCGTTCGTCTCGCGGATAAAACTTGCCGGTCTTCCGCCCGAGATATTGCAGGATTGCCCCCGATTCAAAGATCGACACCGGCTTTCCGTCAGGCCCGTCGGGATCGGTGATGGCAGGAATCTTGTTGTTGGGCGAAACGGCGAGGAATTCCGGCTTTTTCTGATCGCCTTTGGTGATGTCGATCCATTCGATCTGATAATCGAGCCCGCATTCCTCCAGCATGATGATCGGTTTGACGCCATTCGGCGTCGTCCAGGTATACAGCGTGATGTTCTGATTCATGATTTTCTCCGAAGCTTTTGAATGGCGTTTTCCAGCGCGTCGAGGAAACGCGAGCGGTCTTTTTTGCCAAATTCCGCATGATGGGTTTCGCGTCCACTGACTTCGCGCAAGTGACGGCTCAAATCGCGCATCGCCAGAGCCATCCCGATCCGGTCCTCACTGACAGTTTCGCCCTTGGGATTGAGCACGACGGCGCCTTTGGCAAGACAGCGGGCGGCAAGGGGCAGGTCGGACGTAATCGCAATGTCGCTGCTGCCGATATGCCCCGCAATCCAGTCATCCGCCGCATCGGGACCCTCGGCCACAATCACGTGGTGAAACCGGGGATTGCGGCTGGGCCGCAGTCCGCCATTGCTGACGATATGGACTTCAAGTTCATGGCGCGCGGCCACACGTTCGACTTCATCCTTGACCGGGCAGGCATCGCCATCGACAAATATTTCCATCGCGTCAGACCGCCTCGGATTCGAGATGCCCGCGGTTGTTCAACCGGTAGCGCGAGCGCCGTGCCGCTTCGAAAGCATGTCTGCCGTTCCAGCGCATGACATCCACACTCGCGTGCGGCCCGTCGAGACAGACAAGATTGTAGCTGTTTCCTTCGCCTTCGCGCGTGCGGGTGGATACCGCTGTTCCGGCATGTACGACCAGCATCGTCTCGTTCAGCACCAGATCGGTTGACGGATGTCCACTCGCCGGCCGGTGATGGTGGCCCGAAAGCAGCAGGTGAACGCCGGCATCGGCGATCGCCCGCAGCGCCAGCATGGAGCGTCCGGCGAGTTCAATCCGCGGCTCGCCATGGGCGCTGGCAATCGGGTGATGCGTGACGATGATTTTCCACGCGGCCTTCGGGATATGCTCGAAGCAGCGGCGGATCGCGCCCATCTGCTCGATCGACAGGCGCCCGGATTTGAAAGTCAGACTGCGCGCCGTGTTCAGCCCCAGGACCGCAAGTTCATCGTCGACATACCACTCGCCGCTCGATGCTTCCCGCAGGTGAAGCCGATACTTTTCAAGAGGACTGAAAAACCGGTGCATCACATTGTAGAGCGGAATGTCGTGATTGCCCGGAACAATCACCACCGGCGCCTTGATGCGATCGATAAAATGCTTTGCCTGGGCAAATTCCGCACTGCGGGCACGTTGCGTCAGGTCGCCGCTCAGCACGACAAGATCGGGCCGCATCTCGCCAAATTGCGCGATCAGCGCGTCCACAATAGCGGCGTCATGGCGGCCGAAATGCAGGTCAGAGATGTGAGCGACCAGCCGCATTATTTTCCATTTTCCGGGGCCGGAGCATATACGCGCAGAGCCGCAGGTCTGATCCGGTAGTGCAGGGGAGTGGGTAGCTGCACAAGTTCGCCGTCCATGGCGAGCGTCACTTTCTGCGATCTCACGCCGATCTCGAGCGACGGTGCATGGAACACGCGCAAATCCCTCGCCGGATCGCTGAGACCCGTCAGGAACCGTAAACTGAACCAGAGCAGCGAAAGCCGCGTCTGCTGGCGCGCGATATAGACCCAAAGTTCGCCGCCATTCAGTTGATCGCGGTGGCCGAGCGCAAATGGCTCCAGATCGTACCGGTTATTCCCGACGAACAGACACGGCGTGCGCCAGATTTCCGCCTGGCTTCCCGCGCGAACGGAAAACCGCCGCAGCGGATATTCGCGCAGCAATTTATAGCCGGCCAGGAGCATCGCCGCAGGGCGCAGCCATCCCCGCCGGCGCCACAGTTTCTCCTGGTCCAGCAAAAGAAACGGATAAGCCCCCAGCGACGAGTTGTTGATGAACACACGGCCATTGACTTCGCCAACGTCGATCGTCGCAACACGGCCGCGCGCGATGATTTCAATCGCCTGTTCGAGAGTCGCGGGAACTCCTAGATCGCGCGCAAAGTGGTTCAACCGCCCCAGCGGCAATATGCCGAACGGCATGTCCGTTTGCACAAGGCCTGCAGCCACCGAGCCCGCTGTGCCGTCGCCACCGCCGGCGATTACCGCATCGACGTCTGCCGCCGCCGCGGCATCTCTCGCCCGCCGGTCAAGCGAGCCGCCAAATGCGAGGACGACTTCCGAGGTAATTCCGTGGGCTGCAAATTCGGAGGTGATGACCTGGCAAATGTCGCGCACCGGGCGGCAAAAGAATCCCGATGCCGCAGCATTCAGGATCACCAATACGCGGCGCGGCTTCTTCGGAGTCATTCGGCCATCGCGTGCGAGAGCGCCAGAACCCACGCGCCACCCACGCACCAGCCCGCGAGTACATCACTCGGATAATGCACACCGAGATAGAGACGGCTGAAGCCAACCAGGAGGACAATCAAACCGGCAAGACATAGCAGGAAGCGGCGAGCACCCCATGTCGCCCCTGATCCGGCGAGCAGTGCTGCCGAAAGATAAACTGCCGACGAGAGAGCGGCATGCCCACTGGGGAATCCGGAACTGAAAACGCGCGCCGATTGCAGGATGGCATCGGGACGCGCCCGGTCGAAACCGAGCTTCAGCAGATCATTCGTCACCAGCGCGCCGATCAAAGCTGCGGCGAGCAGCGCGGCCGCACGGCGGCGCCCCGTCAACAGCCAATATCCGGCCATGACCACAGTGAACAGCACAAGGACGGCGATGCTGCCCAACGATGTGAAATCGCGCACGGTTTCAAACAGCCATTGCGGGCCAATCGGGCGTGAGATGTTCGCGGGATCGCGCAGCGCCAACAGAATCGCACGATCAAATGGCACCGTGACATTCAGCGATATGGCTGCCGCAATGGCAACGAACAACACCACCAGGCCGGCAAACGCCCACACCGGAAATCGACGGTTTGCATTTGAGATCGGCACGGGCATACGTGCAGCGAAGTCCAGAAAAAACCAACTTATTTCACGCCCGCGCGCTTTGCGCGCCTTTTTTTGATTCCGCCGAGTGCGGCTTTGCCGCACTCGGTCGGGGCGCGGAGATGTCCAGAGTGTAGCGGCAACTTCGTACCGCTGCAGAGCGCGTCACCTGGATCTCCCTGTGACTCCGCGTCTCCGCGTGAAAGTTTAGGTTTTGGCTTACGAGGGATTCTGCGCTGTGGCAGGTCCGGTCGCCGCCGGAATCGCTTCAGTCCATCCGCCGCCAAGCGCCTTGTAGAGCGACACCAGATCGGTCGCCACCGCGGTTTGCGTCTGCAGCACCTCACCCTCGGCCTGCAACAGCGTCCCTTGCGTGTTGAGCACATTGGCGAAATCCGTCAGCCCGGCATTGTATTGCTGCCGCGCGATGGTCACTGCTCCGTTCGCGGCGGCAACCTGCCGGTTAAGGTCGGTCAGGCGCCGGCGATCAGCGGTGTAGCGCGCCAGCGAATCTTCGGTATCCCGCAACGCTTTGAGAATGGACGCCTTGTAGGAAAAATACGCCTGATTCTCCATGTCCTCATTCTGGCGGACATTGGCCTGCAGACGCCCGGCCGTAAAAATCGGCCAATTGATCAACGCAATCGCGCCATCGGTGAAGTTCTTGCTCTCGACCAGATTGGTCAGCGAATTGCTGGTAAAGGATGCAAGCCCGATCAGGTCGATTTTGGGATAAAGCTGCGCCATTGCATTGCCGACCAGCGCGGTCGCCGAGGCGAGATTGCGTTCCGCTTCGCGGATGTCCGGCCTGCGGCGGAGCAGATCCCCCGGCAATCCCACCGGCAGCGCAGCGGGAATTGGCGGCGCCGCGCCGCCTCCGGTGATCTCGGCCGCAACATCCTCCGGCGCCATGCCGAGTAGAACGCCGAGCGCATCGATATTGACCCGGATATCCGCCTCAAGCGGCGGAATCTGGGCCGCCGTTTCCGCTTCCTGTGCAGTCTGTTGATTGACGTCGAGATAGCTGACGAAACCGGTCATCGCTTTGGCGGATGATACCGCCAGCGTTTCGCGCTGCCCGGCCAATTCCGCATTGGTGATGGCGATGCGCCCCTGTGCCTCGCGCAGGGCGATGTAATCGCGGGCAACTTCGGCGGTGAGCGTGACTTCCGTGTCGCGCAATGTCCAGGTCGCCGCCTCGGTTTTTGCTTCCGCCGATTCCACATTGCGCGCGACGCCGCCGAAAAAATCGATCTCCCAAGTGGCGTCGAAACCGAGCGAATACAGTTTTATGTTCGAGCCCCCCGACGCCGGAGCGGGTGTGGCCGAAACCGCGCCGGCTCCCGAACCTGACCCCGAACCAGTCGAACCGCCGGCCGCGCCAGAACCGGAACTGCCCGATGAAGAACTTGATCCGGCCGGTGCACCGCCACCGCCGAACAATTGCGCGAAGGGATTGGAATTGGAGTGAATGCGGACCGCAGACCCCATGGCGCTGACACTCGGTAGTCCCGCCGCGCCATTGATGAGCTCCTGCTCACGCGCCTGCTCGATTTTGGACGCGGCCGTCAGCACATCCAGATTCTGCGCGAGCGCCTGCGTGACCAGGCGATCCAGCACCGGATCACCAAATTGATGCCACCAGACCGAGAGATCGGCGCCAGGATCAGTGGCCGCCACACCTGCATCTTTCGCGCCGGCAAAATTTGCCGGCACGTCGATTTTGGGCTGCTGATAATCCGGACCGACAACGCAGGAGGCAAGCCCGAGGGCCAGACATGCAACGGATATATGCCCGATCTTCATCCGACATCCACATGGACATTGCCGCGCTTGGGTGCGCGCATGAAGAATACCAGCGGCAGTGCAAGGAACAGGACGATCATCATGACGTGGAATATATCGAGATAGGATAGCATCAGCGCCTGCTGCTGCAGCTGATGATAGATCCGGGCGGTCGCCATCGGTCCGGCCTCGCCCTGCGGCAATCCCTGCGCCTGCAACGCCTGGCTGATCGCGTTCACCGCGTGATTGTAATTCGGGTTGAGCGGATTGAGGTTCTCGACATAGCGCGCCTGATGGAACTGGCTGCGTTCGGAAATCATGCTCTGCACGATTCCGATGCCGATATCGCCGCCGATATTGCGCGTGACATTCATCAGGGCAGAAGCCTGATTGTAGTATTGCGGTTTCAGGCCGACATAGGCGACGGTCGAGATTGGAATAAACAGAAACGGAATGCCGACCGACTGCCACATGCGGGCCATGGCGGCATCGTTGAAGGAAATCTCCGTGTTCAGGCCGGTCATGTTCCACAGCGCCAGCGCCTGAATCAGGAACGCCGCGCCGACCAGCCATCGCGCATCCATCCGCCCGGTCAGAATCCCGGCCAGCGGCATGGTGATAATCGTGGCAATGCCACCGAGCGACAGCGCCTCACCGGCAGTGGTTGAGGTGTATCCCAGCACGGTCTGCAGGAATTGCGGAATGAACAATGTCGTTCCGAAGATCACCATTCCGACCAGCAGCATGAATGTGCAGGTGATCGCGAAATTGCGCTGGGTCAGCAGACGGATCGCAACCACCGGATTTTCGCGCGTCCACTCCCACGGAATGAACGCCGCAAAAGACAGCCCGGATATCACTGCGAAACTGGTGATCATCGGGCTGGCAAACCAGTCCTCGCGTTCGCCACGGTCCAGCATGACTTCCATGCAGCCGAGAGCCAGTGCGATCAGTGCAAATCCGACATAGTCGAAGCGGATGCCGCCGGCGCGCAATTCGCGGGTGTGGCGCCTGATCGCCTCCGGCTCGGCCACATAGGTCTGGACCAGAAGCAGTGACGCAATTCCGAACGGGATATTAATGAAGAAAATCCAGTTCCAGGTCAGCGTATCGGTGATGTAGCCACCGATGGTCGGTCCGGCGATCGGCGCCACGATCACCACGACGCCATAGGCCGACATCGCCAGCCCGCGCTTTTCCGGCGGGAAGGTGTCGGCGAGCATGGATTGTTCAACCGGCGCGAGGCCGCCGCCGCCTATTCCCTGGAGTGTCCGCGCAAGGATCAGGAAATTCAGACTCGGGGAAATTCCGCACAGGAAGGACGCAAAGGTAAACAGCGCCACCGACATCATGTAATAGCGCTTGCGCCCGATCACATCGGCGAGCCAGCCGCTGATCGGGATGATGATCGCATTGGCGACCAGGAAGCTGGTGATCACCCAACTTGATTCATCGATGGTCGCGGAAAGCGATCCTGCGATGTGCGGCAGCGACACATTGGCGACCGACGTATCCAGCACCACCATGAAGGTGGCAATCGAGATCACCGCGACGATGGTCCACGGATTTCGTCCGCCGGCGACCGAACGTTCCGGAGTCCAGCCGGTATTTGCGGCAGTTGCTGCCGCCACTACCGCACCCTGACGGAGGGCTCGACGGACATTCCCGGTCCGAGCGGGCAATCGGCCGGTACGGTATCGAGATCGATCTTCACCGGGACGCGCTGCACCACTTTGACGAAATTACCCGTGGCATTTTCCGGCGGCAGGATTCCGAATGCCTGACCGGCGCCGCGCTGAATCGAGTCGACATGGGCGCGAATATCCGAATTTGGGCAGGCATCGACATGAATCGTGACTGGCTGGCCCGGCCGCATGTAGTCGAGCTGGGTCTCCTTGAAATTGGCCGTCACCCACATCTGCAGTGGAACGATGGCCATGATCTCCTGGCCGACCATGACATAATTGCCGATGGCGACATTGCGCTGCGCCACATGGCCGGCAACAGGCGCAACGACACGCTCGTAACCGACATTCAATTGCGCCTGCTGAACTTGCGCCTTGAGCGCGTTGAGAGTGGCCTCCGCGGCTTTTGCCTGGGCAGCCGCCGTTTGCCGCTGGGCGGACTGGGCCTGCGCCTCCTGCTGCGCAGCATCCCGCTGATGCGCCAGATTGGCCGCCTGGTTCACGGCCTGATCGAGCTGCTGGCTGGCGACAGCCTGCGGATTAATCCGCTGGAGTTCCCGGTAGCGGTTGGCATCGGTTTGCGCATTTTGCGCCTGCACCGCCGCAGCCGCAGCATTGGAGAGGGCCTGTTCGTAATTGTGCTGCGCAATGGTCATCTGGCTGCGCGCCTGCTGCAATTGCGCCTCTGCCTGTCCCTGCTGCGCCTGCACCTGCGCCAGACCCGTCCGGGCATTGCCGGCATCGATCTCCACCAGCAGCGCGCCCGGCTGCACGAGCTGGTTGTCGTTCACCAGCACGCGCACCACCCGGCCGGCAATTTGCGGCGAGACATGCACAATATGCGTATCGATGAACGCGTCGTCGGTCGTCTCGTAATGGCTGGAATTTTGCCACCAGCTCCAGATGAGGATAATGGCGGCAATCAGGATGACCGCGCCGATCACCAGGAATAGCGGGTTTCTTTTGCGCCGCCGCGGTGCGGTCGTTCCGGGCTCCGGCGCACCGGCCGCGCCGCGCCGCTTTTCGCGCGCATCCGCAGCTTCGCGCCTTTCGCTGCGTGGCTCCGATTCCGGCGGCTGACCGTCACCGCCGATGCGCTCAATTTTGTTCATGCATAATGCTTTTGAAATTTATGCTGAAATCGCGAGCGATTTGCGCGCCGCGTACCCGCTTGGGAAACGCTACCGTATAGTTTCCGCTGTGCGAGTCTGTCAAGGCTGCTGGCCTATTGCGCGCCTATCCCGGTCGCCGGTGCGGCACCGGGACACCGGTAGAAAGAGACGTGTTCCCAGGACTTTGGTTCCTGAAACCACGTGGAACTGCGCAACTTTGAATCGCGCTCCGCGTTGAGGGGGCTCAGATTGGTTGGAAGCAAGCAAATGGCAAACCATGCCCCCGAGCAAGCCGGGCTCGCGTGGTGGCAGCGCGAAATATTTTATCAAATCTATCCGCGCTCGTTTCAGGACTCCAATGATGACGGGAGCGGCGATCTGGCCGGCATCCGCCGTCGTCTCGATTATCTCTGCTGGCTCGGCGTCGGGGCAATCTGGATTTGTCCATTCTATCGCTCGCCCATGGCCGATGGCGGATATGACATTGCCGATTATTGCGAGATCGATCCGCTGTTCGGCAGCATGGACGATTTCACCGCGCTGCTGGACGACGTTCACGCGCGCGGCCTCAAACTGATTCTCGATTTTGTCCCCAATCACACCTCCGACCAGCATCCGTGGTTTGACGAGAGCCGCGCGTCACGCACGAGCGCCAAACGGGATTGGTATATCTGGCGTGATCCGCATCCCGATGGTGGGCCACCGTCGAACTGGCTGAGCCATTTCGGCGGCGATGCGTGGGTGCTCGATGACACGACAGGGCAGTATTACTATCATGCCTTTCTTGCTGCCCAGCCGGACCTGAACTGGCGCAATCCCGCATTGCGCGCCGCCATGCATGACGTGATGCGGTTCTGGTTGCGCCGCGGCGTCGATGGCTTTCGCGTCGATGCCGTGGACAATCTCGTCGAAGACGAATTGTTGCGCGATGATCCACCCAATCCGGATTTCCGCAGGGGCATGGCGCCGGACGCAAGAATCCGGCGCGTCTTCACGAGGGACCGGCCCGAGACACATGAATTCGTCGCCGGTATGCGCGATGTGCTGGACGAATTTCCCGATCGAGTTCTGATCGGTGAAGTGCATCTGCCGCTTGCCCGCGCGATGGCATATTACGGCGGGGCGCGGCAGTACTTCCATCTCCCCTTCAATTTCCAACTGGTCAAATCGCCCTGGGATTGCCGCAGCGTTTCGGCCGCGATCGACCAGTACCATACGCTGCTGCCCGACAATGCCTGGCCCAACTGGGTGCTCGGCAATCATGACGAACAGCGGCTCGCCACACGCATCGGCGATGATCAGACGCGCATCGCCGCAATGCTGTTGATGACGCTCAGGGGCACCCCCTTCATCTACAACGGCGATGAACTCGGGATGCGCAATGTTCCGGTGGCGCGCGCGCAGATTCGCGACACAAGGGTGAAGACCATGCGCAGCCATCGCTACTCGCGCGATGGCGCACGCACGCCGATGCGTTGGGACGCGGGCCCCGGATCGGGTTTCACCCGCTCCCATGTTCCGTGGCTGCCGCTGGGCGAGGACATCAATCCCGCGGATGTCGCGCAGCAGCAGGCCGATCGCAATTCGCTGCTGAATCTTTATCGCGACCTGATTGCGCTACGCCGGCAGACTCCGGCGCTGATCGGCGGTGAACTTGTGCCGCTGCCGACTTGCCGCGATGTGCTGGTCTATGAGCGGCACGGCGGAGACCAGCGCCTGCGCATCGCGCTCAACATGGGCGGCGAGGCGCACAACATTGCGTTTGACGACAATTGGCAGGTGATGATCTCGACCTTCCGCGACCGCGCCGGTGAGACACTCTCCGGCCGCCTCACATTGCGGCCGCATGAAGGCCTGATTGCAGAGGCGGGTTAAGTTCCATACGGACTCCCCAGTTCACGCGGAGTTCAATGCGCGCCTGTTCTCGCACTGCCGGTCAGTGCCCACCTTTAAGCGGACAACCTCCAATGGAGAAACCCGATGAATCTTCGTTCTATGGTCATCGCTTTGGCGTCCGCCGGCTTCATTGCAAGCGCGACCGGCGCCTTTGCCTATACGGGTCAGGAATATGCCCACGACGCCAAAATTACCCTCAAAGAGGCGCGTGCAATCGCCGCCAAGGCCCGCCCCGGCAAGATCACCGATCAGGAGCTTGAGAAAGAAGCCGGCGGCAGCGGTTTGCGCTATTCCTTCGACGTAAAGAGCAGCGGCAAGACCTATGAAGTCGGTGTGGATGCCAAAACCGGCAAGGTCCTGGAAAACGCCGCCGAAGGCGCACATCCGGACTAAGCGGAATTTCTACGGGAAAGGATAGGCCGCTCGCGTCGCGGGCCGTCTATCCTTACCGCCTTCTGACAGGCAGTGTGCAAATCGGCATACTGTGCCACCTTCGCCCCGAGCGAGCGTTACCGTTACCGTAATTCTCACGGATCGCGCTCCCGTTGCGCCGCTACTCTGCTTTCCTTGTCATCTGTGCGCTGAGCCTGCCGATTCCGCTGGGCGCTCTGCCGTCCGCGCTGGTGCAGTTGGCGACTGTCACCAGCGGCGCCATCAGCCCCGCGATTTCCACCTACGGCAGTGTCGCCGCCGACCCCGCCCACACGGTCGCTATATCCCTTCCGCGCGACGTTGTTCCAGTCACCGTTCCCGTTCGCGTTGGGCAACTGGTTCATCCGGGTGATGTCGTTGCAACCGTCACAACCGCGCCGGCAGTGCGCTCGGCCTGGCAGCAGGCGCAGGACGCCGTGGCTTTCGCACAAAAGGATCTGGCGCACACGCGGTATCTGTTCGGCCTGAAGCTTGCTACCAACAGTCAGGTCGATGCCGCGGTAAAAGCTCTCGCCGATGCGCAAGCGCAGCTTCAGGCGCAGATTCGCATCGGAGCCGATAAACCGGCCGAAATTGTCCGTGCCGCGACCACCGGAATCGTCATGGCCGTCAATGCGTCGCCCGGGCAGCCGGTTACGGCCAACGCCGTCCTGATGTCCATCGTGCCGCGCGATGGCCTTGTGGTCCAACTTGGACTCGAGGCAGAAGATGCGACACGCGTCCATCCCGGCGATACGGTCACGCTGACCTCACCGCAGAGTGCGGGCGTCAGATTCACCACACGCATCACTTCGGTGGACGCCGCAACCGATCCGAAAAGCCGGCTCGTGAACGCAATCGCCCGCGTTCCAGTCGCCGCTACCACCAATCTGACGCTCGGTATGGTGCTTCAGGCCAGCATTGAGCTCCCGGCGCATAACGGTGTTGTCCTGCCGCATGACGCCCTGATGACGGACGGCGCCGGCCCCTTTGTTTATGTGGTCAACAAAGGCGTCGCGCATCGCCGACCGGTCCGTCTCGCGTTCAGCACCGGCAAAGAGGCGGTGGTGACCCAGGGTCTGACATCCGGCGAGGAAGTGGTGATCGCGGGCAATAGCCAGTTGAGTGACGGCACAGCGGTCAGGACGCGCTGAACGTGGAACTGACCGGCTGGGCGTGGCTCCATCGCCGCTCGATTATCTTTGTCCTGATGATTGCGGTTGTGGGCGGGATTTTCGCGGGGCTGAACCTCCCGATCGCGCTGTTCCCCAATGTCGAATTTCCGCGCATCGAAATCGGCCTGAATGCCGGCGACCGGCCTGCCGATGTCATGGTCGTCGAGGTCACGCGCTATGTCGAGGAGGCCGTGCGCTCCATCGCGGGGGTGAGTTCGGTGCGCTCGACCACCAGCCGTGGCAGTGCGGAACTGTCGGTGAATTTCAATTGGGGCACCGATATGAACGCTGCGCTGGAGCAGGTGCAATCCTCGATCGCGCGCATCATTCCGGACCTGCCGCAGGGTACCAGCTTCTCAGCCCGCAAAATGAATCCGACAGTCTTTCCGGTCGCGGCTTACAGCCTGTTCTCGGGCAATGTCGACCCGGTCTCATTGCGCACTATCGCCGAATATCAGTTGCTGCCGTTGCTGTCCGCAGTGCCCGGCGTCGCCAGCGTCACCGTGGACGGCGGGGAGATCCCCGAATTCCGCGTCTCGGCCCAACCCGCACTGCTGGCAAGCTACAATCTGACGATGCAGGATCTCACCCAGGCGCTGGCGCAGAACAATGTGCTGCGCGTGGTGGGGCGCATCGAAGACCGCCACGAATTGCTGCTGGCTTTGGCGCAAACCCGTTTCCAGTCGCCGGCCGCCATCGGCAACACGGTGATCCGGTCCAATCCCAATGGTGCGGTGCTGGTGTCGGACGTGGCCAAAGTCGCCGAAGCGCCGCAGCCGAATTACACCATTGTCACCGCCGATGGCCGGCCCGCGGTGCTGCTCAATGTCTTTCAGCAACCGGACGGAAATACCGTGGAGATCGTCCGTGGTGTCGCGGCGGCCTTGCAAAGCTACCAGTCGAAACTGCCGACGGGAGTCACCGTCCGGAACTGGTACGACCAAAGCCAGTTGATCCTCGCATCGGCGGCCAGTGTCCGCGACGCGATCGTGATCGGCATCGCGCTCGCCGCGCTGGTGCTGTACGCATTCCTGCGCAGTGTTCGCGTCACCGCGATCGTGCTGATTGTTGTCCCGGCCGTCCTCGCCGTCACCGTACTCATGCTGTTCGTGACCGGGATGAGCTTCAACATCATGACTTTGGGTGGCATGGCGGCAGCCATCGGTCTGATCATCGATGATGCCATTGTCATGATCGAGCAGATCGAGCGGCGACTGGTGGGCGCAACAACTGTCCGGCGCAACATCATCGGCCTTGCCGCCAGCGATTTCCTTGCGCCTCTGGCCGGCTCGTCATGCGCCACGGTGATCATTTTCGTGCCGCTGGCATTTCTATCGGGCGTCACCGGCGCATTTTTCAAGGCGCTGTCGCTCACCATGGCGACAGCCCTGATCGTTTCCTTTGTGGCGGCATATCTGGTTATTCCGCTGATTGCCGAACGGCTGATCACCGCACGCATGGCAGAGGCGGAAACGGGTGGGCCGTTTTACCGTCGCACCGTCGTCGCATACCGGCGCAGCTATTGGGCGGCGCAAGAGCATCCCTGGCTGGCCGGCGCCGCGGCGCTGCTGTTGCTCGCCATCGGGATATTGGCCTGGTTCAATATCGGAAGCGGTTTCATGCCGGCCATGGACGAGGGGGGATTCATCCTCGATTACGTGTCGCCGCCGGGCACCTCGCTCACCGACACCGATGCCATGATCAGGCAGGTGGAGCAGATCATCCGTTCGACGCCCGAGGTTCAAACCTGGTCGCGCCGGACCGGTTTGCAACTCGGCGGCGGACTGACCGAAGCCAACACCGGCGATTTCTTCATCCGGTTGAAGCCGCCGCCGCGGCGTCCGATCGAAGATGTCATGGCAGATGTCCAGCATCGCGTGGAGCAGAATGTCAGTGGGCTGAGTATTGAAACCGCGCAACTGATGGAAGACCTGATCGGGGACCTCACATCGGTTCCGCAGCCGGTCGAAATCCGGCTGTTCGGTGACGATGCGCAGCAACTGCGTGCCGCGGCGGAAAAAATCGCCAGCCGGATCACCTCGGTCCCCGGGATAACCGAGGTGAAGAACGGAATCGTGGTCGCGGGCAGCAATCTGGCGATCGATGTCGATCCGTCGCGCGCCGGCATGGAGGGTTTGACGCCGTCTGCCATCACCGATCAGGCGGAAACCTATATTGCCGGTACCGTGGCGGCGCAGGTCGAGCAGCCACAGCGCGTCATGGCCGTGCGGGTCTGGCTGCCGCACCAGGAACGCAGCACGATCGAGGATCTGGCGCGGCTGCCGATCTCCGCCCCGGATGGCCATCAGGTGCCGCTGTCACGCGTCGCCGATCTGCGCATCTCGGCCGGTGAGCCGGAAGTCACCCGCGAAAACCTGAAGCTGATGATCCCCGTCACCGCCCGCATCGAGGGCCGCGACCTCGGCAGCACGGTCGGCGATGTGAAGCGCTCGGTCGATTCCAGCGGCATCGTGACCGGCACGATGTATTACACGCTCGGCGGACTCTATGAGCAGCAGCAGTCGGCGTTCTTCGGCCTCATGGTCGTCATCATTGCCGCTTTTCTGCTCGTCTTTGCGCTGCTGCTGTTTCTCTACGAAAGATTCGATTTCGCCGTCGCGATCATCCTGATGCCGCTATTGGCGATGCCAGCGGTGTTTATCGGCCTTTGGCTGACCGGCACCGAACTGAACATCACTGCCCTCATGGGCACCACCATGGTGGTCGGCATCGTCACCGAGATCGCGATCTTTTACTTTTCGGAATATCAGACGCTGCTCGTCGAAGGCATGCCACAGGAACAAGCGCGGCTTCAGGCCGGCATCAACCGCTTCCGGCCGATTGCAATGACAACGCTCGCGGCCATTCTCGCGTTGTTGCCGCTCGCGCTGCCTCTGGGGCAGGGCGGTCAGATGCAGCGGCCGCTTGCTATCGCGATCATTTCCGGACTGATCGTGCAGATGCCGCTGGTTCTGGTCCTGATGCCGCTTGTGGTCGCAAGGCTGGACCGGTTTCGCGCGGCGTGAACTAAGTCAGCCCCAGCCACTCGCGGCGTTTCCGGAGGATATTCTGGCGGGCCTGGTTCCAGCTTCGGTAGACCATGTAACAGCCGGCAATGGCGAACACGGCCATCGAGCCGACAAATATCATGGTCCATCTTGTGGCCGGAGTCGCGGGGCCCTGGCTGCCCATGAATCCGAGAAAATCGCCGAAGACCGGCGTGCCGAAGAACACGTACCAGATCCCGGTGAACATCGAGATCAGACTGAAGGCTATGATGGTGGCGAACAGCCAAACCATCAGGGCTATGGTTGTCACGAAGACGTTTTTGATGGCCCCGATCACCCAGGAGCTCCAGGAACTCGCAACCCGCCGTTCATCGCCCATGTTTTTGACGCAGACGAGTAAATTCGCAGTTAGCGCAATGCCCTAATCGGGCAGGCGTTCCGTCTTCAGCGCATCACATTCAGCTACCAACCTCGCCTCTTGCGTTGATGATGGGAGGCGTCGGCTTCGTGAGGGGAACGTGTCACCCGCTCCGGGTGATGGGCGACCCAGCGCCATCAGCGCAGACTAAACTGTGCTTTAGTTACAATCCCACGTTTGCGGCAATCTGCCGATAACAATCGCAGGCTATCCTGTTTGAGCCTGATTCGGGGGGATTCAGGAATCCGGCAGCTTGGCGTCAGTGGAAATTTCTCTGAAGCGCTGTCAACCCCAAACCCTCGCGCTTTGGAGCACTCGGCCACGGCAGAGCCCCCCTGCCGTGGCAATTTCTGTCTGTGCGATCATAGTCCGCAACAACCGGCCCGCCTTCGCCCGGAGGGCTTCGGCGCGGCAAACCCCGCTATGCCCGACGGAATTTTGAGCACACGAATTCACGCCGGATTTAGAGTTGCACTGGGACAGCACGCCGCAACGCACCGTTTTTAACCTTGGCGCGCCCTGGATATGGCGATTAACCTGCACATGAGGGCGGCCCGCGAAGCGAGGAGAAGCAAGCGGTGTCTCCAGCAGACGTTATGGAATGCGTACGAAGGACAAATGAGGTTGTCCGAAAGTCGCAGGAGGAAATGTTGAACCTGCGGGGCAGCATTGCGCGTACGCAGGATTTGATACTCAGCGCACAGCGCGAGATGCACACCATTGCCCCCTCCGGGGGGGCAACGACCTACTAATCCAAGCTGATTTGACGGTTTACCCGGCGGATCAATTCTCGCGATTCCTTCACCGCCAGCCAGGATGCTTCGACGAGGCTGCGGTCGAGGGCAACGGATGCGAACATCATTGCAATGTAAGCATCAGTTATCGCCGTAGCCCTTGCGAGATTTTCTTGGACCGAGTCAATCAAATTAAAATGGTGATCAATCTCGCTGCCCATGCGGCGCTCCCTTGGTTGAGGCAGGAGCGCGGACAGCGTCTTGAAATCTGTCCCTGATGTCTCTCAAGCGCCGGAGCCCATTGAAGCTCGACCCGGCGACAGGAAAACCTTACGCCTGAGTTGAACGCGCGGCGAGACGTTTTACGTTAGTCTCTTACTCACTTGGCTACCGCGGTTTTAGTGGTGGAGCCAAGGGGAGTCGAACCCCTGACCTCTTGAATGCCATTCAAGCGCTCTCCCAACTGAGCTATGGCCCCAGTGCCGGCAAGTCGTCTTACGGTTCGTCCTTCTCGATGTCGGTGTCGATGATGCCGGAAACATCGTCTTCGTCTTCCTCGACCTCTTCCAGCAACTCGTCGTCTTCGTCTTCCTCGCCCTCGAGATCCTCTTCGAATTCCTCCGGCTCGACAGACTCGGTTTCGGCCGCCCCTTCGACGTCTTCGTCCTCGGCCTCCATATCGGCTTCGGCAATCGGTTCGTCGGCGGCAGGTACGGCCTCGTCTTCCAGTTCTTCGTCGTCCTCGGCGCCCTCCGCAGCCTCTTCTTCGTCGGCCGTTTCGAGCTCTTCCTCGTCTTCGGCTTTAGCCGCGACTGGCGCCTTGGCTTCTTCGGGCAGCCGTGTGCGGCGCTGCTTCAGTAAGGTTTCTGGTTCGAATTCGAAGCTGCATTTGGGGCATTCGATCGGCCGCTTTTGCAGGTCGTAAAAACGGACGCTGCAGCTGGGGCAAACGCGTTTGGTTCCGAGTTCGGGTTTGTTCAAAGTGGCATTCCGCGTAGAAGGGGGCTGCATTTGCCACGAAGGCACATACCCTGTCAAAGCGCCTTTCGCGACTTTGACGACACTCTTTTTTGGTTTACCCAAGCCGTGAAGTGTAGCGGAGCGCCGCTTCAGGGCCCCACGCGGGACGGACAAATTACCGAAGGTAATTTGCCCGCGTGGGATGCGGCCGGAAAGGATGAGTATAGTGTCGCCCCGAAAATCGCAGAAATCCGGCCCGCTGACCGGAACGGCAGCCGTTCCCGGCGATAAATCCGTATCTCACCGGGCGCTGATCATTGGCGCGCTCACGGTCGGCGAGACCGTGATTTCCGGCCTGCTGGAAGGGGATGATGTGCTGCGTACCGCCGCGGCCATGCGGTCGCTCGGCGCCGATGTGGCGCGGGATGATGCGGGACAATGGCGCATTCACGGCGTCGGCGTTGGCGGATTTGCCCAGCCGCGCGATGTCCTCGATTTCGCCAATTCCGGAACCGGCGTGCGGCTGACCATGGGCGCCGTCGCGACGACGCCAATCACAGTGATGTTTACAGGCGACGCGTCGCTGCGGAAGCGGCCGATGCAGCGCGTGCTCGGTCCGCTGGCATTGTTCGGCGCCGTGGCATACCCACACGATTCAGGCTTGCTGCCGATCACGCTCACCGGCGCCCGTCACCCTGCGCCGATCGAATACCGGCTCCAGGTCGCCTCCGCCCAGGTCAAGTCGGCGATGCTGCTGGCGGCCCTCAATGTGCCCGGCCGTACAACCATCATCGAGCGCGCCGCGACCCGCGATCACACCGAGCGCATGCTGAAGGCTTTCGGCGCCAATATCTCCGTTGAACAGCGGGAGGCCGAAGCGTCGATTTCCATCACCGGCCATGCAGAGTTGCGGCCCAGCCCGATCGAGGTCCCCGGCGATCCTTCCTCTGCGGCATTTCCTTTGGTCGCGGGCCTGATCGTGCCCGGTTCTGACATTGTGCTGGAGCGGGTGATGCTGAATCCGCGCCGCATCGGCTTGATCGAAACGCTGCTCGAAATGGGGGGACGGATTGAAATCCGCAACCGCCGGGCCAGCGGGGGCGATGAGATCGGCGACATCACCGTGCATCATTCGGCGCTCAAGGGTGTCGAGGTGCCGCCGGATCGCGCGCCGGCCATGATCGATGAATATCCCGTGCTGGCCGTCGCGGCGGCATTTGCCGAAGGCGACACCGTCATGCGCGGATTGGAAGAACTGCGGGTCAAGGAAAGTGACCGCTTGTCCGCGGTGGCCGCGGGGCTGTCCGCCAATGGCGTGCGTTGCGCCGAGAGCGCCGACAGCCTCACCGTGCACGGCATGGGTGCCGATGGTGTGCCCGGCGGCGGCACGGTGGCCACCCATATGGATCACCGCATCGCGATGAGTTTTCTCGTGATGGGCCTGGCGGCAAAGAAACCGGTCACCGTCGATGACAGCGCGATGATCGCCACGAGTTTTCCGGAATTCGAGCCGCTGATGCGCGGCCTCGGCGCGGAGATCGCCGCTGCATGAGCGTTGTCATTGCCATTGACGGAACATCGGCCTGCGGCAAGGGCACGCTCGCGCGCCGGCTGGCCCGCCATTACGGCTTTGCCCATCTCGATTCCGGAGCGCTCTATCGCCTGGTCGCGCTCGGCGTCATGCGGCATGGCGGCGATCCGGCATCCGCCCGCGATGCGGTGCGCGCCGCCCGGGAAATCGATCCCGACGGCATCAATGATCCTGCGCTCAGAACCGCCGCCGCGGGAGAAGCCGCATCGGTGGTCGCGGCCATTCCCGACGTACGCGCCGCGGTGCTGGAATTCCAGCGCGACTTCGCCGCACATCCTCCGGGTGGGGCGCGCGGCGCCGTGATCGACGGCCGCGATATCGGAACTGTGATCTCTCCCGACGCCACCGCCAAACTGTTTATCGATGCCCGGCCCGAGGTGCGCGCGCTGCGCCGCTGGCGCGAATTGCAGCAGGCGGCTAACGGTGGTGCGCTGCCGGACCTTGAAACCATCAAAGCCGATCTGCTCGCGCGCGACCGCCGCGACCGCTCGCGCGTTACCGCTCCGCTCCGTCAGGCCGAGGACGCCATCTTGCTGGATACCTCAGATTTGGATATAGAAGCCGCCTTCGCGAAGGCCCTCGCTTTGATCAAAAACAAAGTGGAGACAGCCCTCGCGGCACGCCACAGGGGCTAAGGAGGCCCGGCGCCGCCGCAGAGAGAGTCGCGAAATTCAATTCACCGATCGTCCGGCTTTGCGCCGGCAGTCTGCACGGGCTGTCGCCTGTGCTTCACCATTACTTAAGGAGCCCACATGGCAAGAGCCGCCGCCGCCGAAAAAATTTCCACTCCCAGCCGCGATGATTTCGCGGCCATGCTCGAAGAGAGTTTCATCGAACGCGCCCCCGCCGAAGGGGGGGTGGTCAAAGGCAACATCGTCGGCATCGAAAATGATTTCGTCGTGGTCGATGTCGGCCTGAAGACTGAAGGCCGCGTCCCGGTCAAGGAATTCACCATGCCCGGGCAGCCGATGCAGCTCAAGGTCGGCGATGAGGTCGAGGTCTACATCGAGCGGGTGGAAAATGCTCTCGGCGAGGCGGTGCTGTCGCGCGAAAAGGCGCGGCGCGAGGAGTCATGGACCCGGCTGGAAAAAGCTTTCCAGGACAGCGGCCGCGTCACCGGCGTGATTTTCGGCCGCGTCAAGGGCGGCTTCACCGTCGATCTCGATGGCGCCGTGGCGTTCCTGCCCGGATCGCAGGTCGATGTGCGTCCGGTGCGCGATGTCGGCCCGCTGATGAACATGCCGCAGCCGTTCCAGATCCTGAAAATGGACCGCCGCCGCGGCAATATCGTGGTGTCGCGCCGCGCCGTTCTGGAAGAAAAGCGCGCCGAGGAACGTTCCGAACTCGTGGCATCGCTGGCCGAAGGGCAGGTGGTGCAGGGCACCGTCAAGAACATCACCGATTACGGCGCATTCGTCGATCTCGGCGGGGTGGACGGGTTGCTGCATGTCACCGACATTGCATGGCGCCGCGTTTCGCATCCGACCGAAGTCCTCAATGTCGGTCAGAACGTCACGGTACAGATCATCAAGGTCAACCACGACACCCAGCGCATTTCGCTCGGCATGAAGCAGTTGCAGACCGATCCGTGGGAAGGTGTCGCCGCCAAATATCCGGTCGGCGCGCGCTTCCGCGGCAAGGTCACCAACGTCACCGATTACGGCGCCTTTGTCGAACTCGAGCCCGGTGTCGAGGGCCTGGTGCATGTCTCGGAAATGAGCTGGGTCAAGAAGAACGTCCATCCCAACAAGATCGTCACTCCGGGACAGGAAGCCGAAGTCCAGGTGCTGGAAGTCGATTCCAACAAGCGCCGCATCAGCCTCGGCCTCAAGCAATGCGTCGAGAATCCATGGGTGGCGTTTGCCGAGAACTATCCGCCGGGATCGCAGCTCGAAGGCGAAATCCGCAACATCACCGAATTCGGCCTGTTCATCGGATTGCCGGGCGATATCGACGGCATGGTGCACCTGTCGGATCTGTCCTGGGACAAGGCCGGCGATGAGGCGGTGAAGGATTTCACCAAGGGCCAGAACGTCGAGGTCAGGGTGCTGGATGTCGATCCGGAGAAGGAGCGCATCAGCCTCGGCATCAAGCAGCTCGCGGCCGATCCGATGGCCAAGGTCTCTTCGCTCAAGAAGGGCGATGTGGTCACGGTGACCGTCGCGGAAGTGCAGGATGGCGGTCTGGAGGTCACGCTGGAAGGCGGGGCGCATGCCTTTATTCGCCGCGCCGATCTTGCGCGCGATCGCAACGATCAGCGCCCGGAGCGTTTCGGCGTCGGCGACAAGATCGATGCGCTCGTCACCCAGGCCGACAAGACCGGCCGCAAGATCGGGCTGTCGATCAAGGCGCGCGAGATTTCCGAGGAGAAGGAAGCCGTGGCGCAATACGGCTCATCCGACTCCGGCGCCAGCCTTGGCGACATCCTCGGCGCCGCCCTGAAGAAAAAACAAAAAGGCGACGAGTAAACTTTCCACTGTCAATTGCTCGCGGCGCATCCGCGCCGCGAGCTAGCTCAAACACATCTTGTCATGGGCGGGCTTGACCCGCCCACCCAGCGCACCCGCGTCTGCGGGCGCAGGAGATTTATTGGCTCGCGGACGCTCGCCTACTGGATGGGCGGCTCAAGACCGCCCATGACAACAATGGTGGACGCCCGCTGCGCCTTGCCGAAGCTCGAAGAGCGAAGGCAGGTCTGCGCGCCAATGGTGCTACAGCACGTTCACTCCTTGGACGGACTATTCAGCTTCTCTTTCACCCCGCGAACACATCAGTGCGAAGCGTGGGGGAAAGTGCCTGCAGCTCTCCGAAGCGCAGTGCGCAGAGGAGGGCGAATGGCGGGCGAAAGGGAGCTTGAACTCTATTTCGGCGCTGCAAAGGTCCCGACAATCACCGCCGGCGCTCCCCTTACATGTCCTTTCAGCGCCGCATCCAGTTCCGCCGCAGTGAGCCCCGGCGGCAGAGCCTTCGGATCGAGATCGGTTCCCTTCACCGTAAAGGCGTAGTGGTGCGGCGACATTCCCGCCGGCGGACACATGCCGCGCCACGTGCCCTGACCGCGGCTTCCCTTGCCGGCGACGAATTTGTCTGACGGTTTGTCGAATTCACCCTCGGCAAAGGACGTGATGTTCGCCGGTATTCCGTACACCACAAGATCGATATCGCGCACGGTGTCTTCGAGATCGATCATCGTCACCGCATAACTCTTCACGCCGGGGTAGGGATGCGCCCATGACAAAGCAGGGGAGATGTTCTCACCCACGCACCAGGAGTAATCGGCGGTCTTCGTGTAAGCCGTGCGCGCGGGCATCGGTCCGCCATCCTTGAAAGTCGAAGACGTGACAATGAATCCCGTGGGCGCCTCGGCTGCATCGACAGCGGCGACATCAAATCCGCCAACGACCATCATTCCCACCAAAAGCAATTTCCCGCGCAAGATCTTTCCTCGAAAACAATTCCACAGTGAACCATATCCAAATCCTCCCCACCCGCAACGCGCTTTCTCGCCACCCTTCTCCTCTACCCCCTGTGGGATAGGGCGGCGCGCCCCGACCAGTGCGGCTATGCCGCACTGGCGGAATCAAGAAATCTCGCGCGCGAAGCGCGCCGGCGCGTGCGCTTATGCACGCGCGCAGTGGCGCGCCGGGTGAAGGGTGAGTGTTATCAATCCGCCTAAGCCCGCACAGATTGTGCGCTATCATCCCGATGCATTAGAGTTTCGCCGAACCACGGACTCCGTCGCATGGCACTACGCATCTTCACCCGCGCTCTCCTTTCCACAACGCTTCTTCTCCTCGCCACGAACGCATACGCGCAGCCCGCCGCGCCCGATTTCTCCGGCGCCGGCTGGATCACCATGCGCAACGACTTCCTCCCGCCAAAGAGCGGCCCCGGACCGGTCACTTTTGATCCCGCGCATCCCTATGTCATGGACGGAACGCCGGGCAAGCAGCCGACATTCCGCGTCGCCGATCTGAACAACCCGATCCTCATGCCCTGGGTGAAGGACGCGTTGCACAGACTGAACGAGAACGTGCTGGCGGGAAAAACCAATTACACGGTGGCGAACACCTGCCGCCCGGCCGGCGTGCCGACGATTCTGCTCGTGCGCATCACGCCGATGCAGATGATCCAGACGCCGAAGCAGGTCTGGATGCTGTGGGAAAATGATCACCAGGTGCGGCGGATCTATCTCGACCGGCCGCATTCGAAGGACATCAAACCGTCATGGTTCGGCGAGTCGGTCGGTCATTATGAAGGCGACACAGTGGTGGTCGATACTGTCGGGATCAGCACCCGCACCAATGTGGACAATTACAATACGCCGCACACGGACAAACTCCATGTGGTCGAACGCTATCACCTCATCGACGGCGGCAAGACCCTGCAGGTAGACGTCGCGGTGGATGATCCCGGCGCATTCACCACGCCATGGTCGGCAATCCAGACCTACCGCCGCACCAACCAGCCGATTCTGGAAGACGCCTGCGCCGAAACCGCAACCGAACCGGTCGATCTCGGCATCCCTCTCATTCCCGTGGCAGAACACCCGGACTTCTAGCCGTCATCCGTGCGGCGTCGGAACTCTAATTTTTGTCGTGGTTTCGGCCACGGCCGCGTCCGCCGTCTTCCCTTGGTGGTGGTCCGCCCTGTGCCTGAGGCGGCGGTCCGCCGCGGACCTGCGGTGCCGGCGCTGGTTGGACAACCTCGGGCGGGCGACCCCGTTGGATATTCGCCTGCGATGGTGGGGCGACCTGCGGAGGCGGCTGGAAGGGGTTGAAGCTTTCGCGCGGAGGCCGTGGGTTCGTCTCGCCGAACTGTCCACGCCCACGGAATTGTTCGTTCGGTGGCGGACCCTGACTTGCCTGACCTTGCGGCAGCTCCGGGTTTCGCTGACCGAACTGTCCGCGTCCACGGAATTGTTCATTCGGCGGCGGACCCTGATTCACCTGACCCTGCGGCAGCTCCGGGTTTCGCTGGCCGAACTGTCCACGCCTACGGGATTGCTCGTTCGGTGGCGGACCTTGATTTGCCTGACCCTGCGGTAGTTCCGGGTTTCGTTGACCGAACTGTCCGCGTCCACGGAATTGTTCATTCGGCGGCGGACCCTGGTTGTTCTGACCTTGCGGCGGCTGGTTGCGCAACCCGCCAAACGGCGGCGAAGTCGGCGTGAACTGGCCGGGCACGTTTTGTGGCGGTAGCACCGCGAACCGGTCGCGCGCGCTCGCCCGCGGATTTCCGCCATGCAGCCGGCGCTCCTCGAGTTGCACCTGCCGCCCTGTCTGCAGCGGTGTGATCGGCGCGTTTCGAATCACGTCGCGCGGATTCACTTCCGCGATGCGACGGCCGCTCTCCCGTTCGATCTGCCGCACATCTACGCTGCGATTGACGATGATATTATTCACCGTCGTGTAATTGGTGATGTTGCGCGAGTTGTTGATGAAGCTGCGGTACTCCCGCGGATCCGCGGCGTAGCGGAGATAGTCGCGGTCGGCGAAGTGGCGCCGATCCACGAAGGTCCAGAAACCAATCGCGAAATTCGGACCGTATTGCGGGCCATACCAGTCGGAGTAGCCGAAACCGCGGTCCCAATCGTTCCAGTCGGTGCGATAGATTTCATCCCCCGCCAGGAACGGATCGTCAGGCGGCATCGGGAACCACCCAATATTGCCGCCGCTCTCGCGCCAGACCACCCAGGCCGGCGCCCAGACATAGCCAGGAATCCACAGCCAGCCGTCATAGGGATCATATATCCAGCGGCCGTAATGAAATGCGATGTCGCCCCATGGGAAATCGGATTCCCACAGCCAGCCATATTGGCCGGTGTAATCCCAGTGACCGCGATAATAGGGCCGGAAGTCAGGCGGAACGTCGATGGGATGCCAGACATCGCCCCAGCGCGGATGGTGATACCAACGCCCATAGGGCGCGAGCGCATTGTAGAAATATCCGAAGCTGACGGAGGTGTTCGCGGCTCCAATATTGACGGAGAAATCGATCTGCGCTGCGGCCGGTTGCGCGATCGTCGTCGCCAGCATCAGCGGCGACAGCGCCAGCGCGGTCGCCAGGAATTTTGTGGTGAGTCGTCGGGCCATGGAAAGCTCCTCTCCTCAGGCTGCACGCCTCAAGCCGACTGGGAAAACGTCAAGCTCATGCAACGGTTGCTCAAGGCTATTCTGCGGCGGCGCGCCCGTTTTCATTATCGGCCTCGCGCTGAATGGGGCATGAACGCAGTTGGCCCATTTTGGTCACAGGTTGCTTTGATCTGCGTCATGGGCAAAGCCTCCCGCATCTGCTCCCTTGCAAAAGAATAGCTGGGGTTTGCCGGAATGGACCGTGGCATGCTTGAAGACCACCTCGCGATCGCTGAACGCCACATCGGGCTCGGCAGAGTGGTCCTTCGCCGGCAGATCAAGCTGATCGCTGACATGGAATGCGCTCGACTGGATACAACGGACGCCAGGAACCTCCTGGAGCAATTCAAGCGACTGCAGCAGATGCATTGTGAAGATCGCGACCGGCTGAGAACTGAGTTGGGGCTGCCGCCAACGGAAGCGGAAATATCGAATCGTGCAAATGATCCGCGTATTGACCGATCCAACGAGCTTACGCGCCAAACCGAAGAGCGCGGGTTGCAACCAGCAAAGACGCAAGTATCGAATGCGCCGGAACCAGGAAGCAAGTCGGCTGACTTACTTGTGCAGCAAGCAGACGAGCTTGCGCGCAAAACGGTCGAACTCATCGGCCAAACGCGTCGAGACGTGAAATCGCTAACGGAAAGCATTCACGAAACGCGGGATAGAAATGAGAAATCCGTTCAGCTAAGCCGCGAATGCAGCAAATCGGTCCAGCGCGCGGATGCGGCACATGATCGGTAGCTGTTGATAAGGTCGCTGACAGCACGCGGGTGTGTCGGCAAGGCAGCAACAGCGATCTGAGCCCTGCGTCGCCGCAGCGAAGCGGGGCGAATGGCAGGGACTGTCCGCCTTCGCTGCTCTACAGCTAGGCGGACATGTCCGCGCGGTGCTTGCCTTGCCGAAGCTCGAAGAGCGAAGGCAGGTCCACCGCACGAAGAAATTATGCCGAACGGTCGCTCCTCAATCCATTCGGACATGGTGAACGGCGCGCACAACTTCGCTTGTTGACCCTGAGCGGACAATCGGTCCAGGGATTCTGAAGAACACCATCGCCACCACCACGTATAGCGAATGGCAGGCCGTTTATTACGGCTGCATGCCTGTGCGGCCACTTTGCTCCGTGGTGGAGCAGGTCTTGCCCACGCCGGTGGCGGTTGAGGGTTCGTACTACCTGCCGGGGGGCGCTGCCTTCTGACCGCAATGCGCGCCTCGGGCTACCGCGCCTCTAGCGGTCGCATGGATTCCAAACTTGGACCAATTTCAACCGCAATGCGTATGTTCTATATTGCCCCATGCGGTCGACCAAATTCCCGGTCCGGCTGTCATTGATTGCCGGTCTTGTGATGGTATTTGCCATTCTCCCCAGCGAGGCGGCGCGGGCCGCGGACGCACCGCAGCGCATTCCGTTTCAGATCGCGACCGGGTCAAGCATCGGCACCTATTTCCCGGTAGGAAACGTTCTGTCGGAAGTTCTCAGCCATCCGCCCAGCATTGCACGCTGCGAAACCGCCAATATATGCGGACCAGCCGGACTGATCGTCTCCACCATGGCATCGCAGGGTTCAGTGGCAAATGTTGCTTCGGTGAATGGAGGAATGATCAACTCGGGTCTGGCGCAAGCTGACGTCGTTTCGTTGGCGGCAGAGGGCAAGGGACCATTCCGCAAATCCGGACCGTCCAGGCGTCTGCGCGTCATTGCCGACCTATATGGTGAAGACGTGCACCTGGTGGCGGCGACGAAGTCAAAATCGAAGAGGTGGCGCAACTTCGTGGCACGCGGGTTTCGCTGTCTCCAGAAGATTCCGGCACCATCGTGACAGCGCGCGCCATACTGTCCGCCTATGGTGTGCCGGAAAAATCGATTCATCCGAATTTCGATCCGCCCGAAGACGCGGTGGGTCTCATGCGCAAGGGCGAGCTGGACGCTTTTTTTCTGGTCGGCGGCACGCCGATTGGTCTGATCCGGGATTTACTGGCAGACGGCACGGCACATCTGGTGCCGATTTCCGGTCCTGGCGTGCGCCGCCTCTTACGCAATGATCCCTGGCTCGAACCGCACACCATTCCGAAGAGCGCCTATGGCAATTCTGCTGCGTGGAAACCGTCAGTGTGGACGCGCTGTGGGTCACAGATGACAATCAGCCGGACAGGCTGATCTATGGGATGCTAAAGGCGCTCTACAATCCGGCCAACCGGCCATCGCTTCAGGCGGCGCGGCAAGGATTTCATTTCCTCGATGCATCCTTCGGCCAAAACTGGCGCCCGCGCCAATGCATCCCGGTGCGGCGCAGTATTTCCGGGAAGCGGGGCTGATCAAACCCGAATCCAAAGCTGAGCCCGCGCGCGAACCGGCGCGTGCGCGCTCACGCAAGTCCTGACGCGGGTCCCTATCCCTTAGCGGGTGCGGTCTTACCAGCCATTCTGCATCACCATCAACGCTGCAGTGCAGCACCGCAGGCTTTCGAAGTGGCTATTCGGGCGCTACAGTGACACCGCTGATACATGGTTCGTTCGATATCGGGGGCTTTCATTCTAACCTGCACCTGCGCATTCGGCTGGGACGGAGCCAGCCATGAGTAATCCTTTCTCAGACATCGCAGCTATTTTGCCTGCTGCTCTGCTAAGGGCGTACGTCCTGCTGATGATAATTGCTGTTGCCGCCGGAACGATTTTTGACATCGTTCACAAAGGCAGCGGCAAGTATTTCGCGCAATATCGCCAGCTGACGAGCGTGCGTGCGAGACACCGGCTCAATGGCGGACAGAAGGCTCGCCTGGCGGTCAGTACAGCCATGATCGACGTCGCTGCCGCTGGCGAATTCTGCAACGTTAAGAGACGTATCTCTCACCTGCTGATGTTCTACGGATTCCTCATTTATCTCCTGACAACCATCTTGATGGTTTTCATCTATGCCGGCCAAACCACGCCGCCTGTTCTGCCGGTTCTGTGGAATCTTGGCGCCGTCATGCTGCTTATCGGCGGTTACTGGTTCTTCTTCCTGCTCAGGGTCGATGTGGTGCAGGACGGCCGTTCCCCGTTTCGCCTTGTGCGGGCCGATCTGTTCATTGTTTCCATGCTGGCCAGCGTGACGCTCGCGCTGATCTGGGAAATCGTGCAGGCGGAACAGTCCGGGATGGCGGCAATGATCCTGTTCGGCTGCTACCTTTTTTTCACCACCCTTCTCTTCGTGTCCGTCCCCTGGTCCAAATTCGCCCATATGTTCTACAAGCCTGCGATGGCCTATCAGAGACGGGTTGAGGAGGCCGACGGATCGTCATCGCTGCCGCCACGCGCTGGCAAGTACCAGGGAAGGATCTGACCGGATGCCGACATTCGTTTATATGGCGCGATGCGACGGCTGCGGCCACTGTGTCGACATCTGTCCGTCGGATATCATGCACATCGATAAGACCTATCGCAGGTCCTTCAACATCGAGCCGAACTTTTGCTGGGAATGCTATTCATGCGTGAAGGCGTGCCCGCAGCAGGCGATCGACGTCCGGGGATATGCGGATTTCGCTCCGCTCAACCATAGCGTCAGGGTTCGCCGCGAACCCGAGAACGGCACGATTTCGTGGCGAATCAGATTCCGCGACGGCCGTGAAAAAAATTTCGTGTCGCCGATCAGGACGACGCCGTGGGATTCAATCAAACCGCCGTCCGACTACGCAGCCCCCACCGAGCACGAAATAAACTCGCAGCAGCTCGCGCACGAGCCTGAGGCCCTCAAAATTCCTGCATTGCCCGCGCTCGCTCCCGATCGGCTTAGAAAAATCGTGGTCTGATGCGCCGGCACAAAACCGTATTTGTCGATGCGGATATTCTGGTCATCGGCGGAGGCATGGGCGGCTGCGGAGCGACATATGAGTCTCGCTACTGGGGACGCGATCTCAAAATCGTCTGCGTCGAGAAAGCAAACATCGAACGCAGCGGTGCGGTTGCCCAGGGCCTGTACGCCATCAACTGTTACATGGGCATGCACTGGAACGAGAACCAGCCGGAGGATCATGTCCGCTACGCCCGAAACGACCTGATGGGCCTGGTGCGCGAAGATCTGGGCTACGACATCGCACGTCACGTCGATTCGACAGTGCACAAGTTCGAAGAATGGGGTCTCCCCATTATGAGAGATCCGGAAACCGGGAGGTATCAGCGCGAGGGAAAATGGCAAATCATGATCCACGGCGAGAGCTACAAGCCGATCGTCGCGGAGGCTGCGCGCAAGGCCGCCACGGAAATCCATAACCGGATCATGGTGACACACCTGCTGATGGATACGACGCGGCCAAACCGTGTCGCCGGCGCTGTTGGTTTCAGTGTCCGTACCGGCGACTTTCACGTCTTTCGCGCCAAAGCCGTCATTGTGGCTGCCGGCGGCGCTTCGCACATCTTCAAGCCTCGTGCAGTCGGAGAGGGCATGGGCCGGACGTGGTATGCGCCCTGGAGCAGTGCGTCTGCCTACGCCTTGCCGATCCAGGTCGGCGCCAAAATGACCCAGATGGAGAACCGAATCGTTCTCACCCGATTCAAGGACGGCTACGGCCCGGTCGGCGCGTATTTCCTGCATCTGAAGACCTACACCCAAAATGCCTATGGTCAGGACTACGAGGCATTCTGGTATGATTCGATCAAACAATTGGTCGGCGATTACGTTGATCGTCATCCCGTGCCTACATGTTTGCGCAACCATGCGCTTCTGGAAGAGGTCAAGGCCGGAAGAGGCCCCATCCGCATGGTCACAAAAGAGGCCTTCAAGGACCCGCACAAGGAAACCGTCGGCTGGGAGAACTTCCTCGGAATGACAATTGGCCAGGCGGTCGTCTGGGCCTCGCAAAACATCGACCCGAAAGAAGTCAATCCCGAACTGACCACGTCGGAGCCCTATGTCATGGGGTCTCATGCAACCTGTTCGGGTGCCTGGGCGAGCGGACCGGAGGATTATGCCCCGGCCGAATATCAGTGGGGCTACAATCGAATGATGACGGTCGCCGGGCTCTTTGGGGCTGGCGACACCATCGGCGGCACGGCTCACAAATTCTCGTCAGGCTCATTCACCGAAGGACGAATCGCCGGCAAGGCAGCCGTCAAATACGTCAGAGATTTGGGAAAAGAGCAGCCTCAGGTCAGTGAGCCGGAGTACAAAAATCTCGAAAAGACCATCTATCAGCCGCTGGAAAACTACCGGGTTGGCCGCAACGAAATCGTGGCGGGTACGGTGTCGCCGCACTACATCCTCCCGATTCATGGCCTGCAGCGTCTCGAGAAGATCATGGATGAATATGTCGGCGGTATCGGTGCTCACTACACGACAAATGAACCGCTGCTAACGCGCGGGCTCGAATTGCTCTCTATGCTGAAAGACGATCTCGCCTGCGTTGGGGCTGAAGATCTCCATCAGCTTCAACGCACCTGGGAGCTGCATCACCGGGTGCTTGCGTCCGAGTGCGTGGCGCAGCACACTTTGTTCCGGCAGGAAACACGCTGGCCGGGATATTACTATCGGGCCGATCATCCCAGGCTGGACGACAAGGATTGGCATTGCTTCACGCTCTCCCGCTACGATCGGAGTTCCGGCAGCTGGGAGATGGAGAAGGCGCCCGTCTACCACATTGTCGATGGCTGAACGGCAAAGCGCGGGAGCAGCAATGCGATCCGGCCTGGCCTGAGACCGGTTGTGCTTCCAAGCAGGATTTTCGTCTGCGCAATCTGCAGAGCGCCCAGCCCGGCAAGCATCGAACTCAGATAAGAGGCCAGCGCGATGTCAAGACTGGTTCCACCGCACGGCAGCGAAACATTGATGCCGCTCCTCCTGCCGGAAACGGAACGCGCGGAGTCGTTGAGGCGATTCAAAACCCTCAGGCAAGTGCCGATGAGCAGCCGCGAAACCTCCGACTTTCTCATGCTGGCCATGGGAGCCTACACGCCACTCGCCGGCTTTATGGGTCAGGACGATTGGCGTAGCTGCTGTACGGACATGAAGCTCACAAGCCGCCTGTTTTGGCCCATACCGATCACGCTGTCATGCGCCCGAGACCTCGCCAACAGTATCGCAATCGAAGACGAAGTGGCTCTGGTCGACGCGCAGTCGGGAGAGCTGATGGGCGCGTTGGAAGTCGTCGAAAAATACGAAATAGATAAAGAGTTCGAATGCCGTCACGTGTTCCGCACAGCTGACTCCAAACATCCCGGTGTGGCCAAGGTGTTAAATCAGGGGGAAGTCAATCTCGCTGGCCGTGTCTCAGCTTTGAGCGAGGGGGAATATCCGCAACGTTATCCGGGACTCTATTACCGCCCGGCGGAGACACGCGCACTTTTCGCAGAAAAGGGATGGAGCAAAGTCGCAGCATTTCAGACACGCAACGCGATGCATCGCAGCCACGAATACCTCGCCAAGATCGCGGTCGAGATTTGCGACGGGATATTTATTCACCAGGTCCTTGGCGCCCTCAAAGAAGGTGATGTCCCGGCTGAGGTGCGCGTCAAGGCGATAGACGCGCTGACAGGGAGTTATTTCGTGCCGGGCACCTATATTCAGGCCGGCTATCCGATCGAGATGCGCTATGCCGGTCCACGCGAGGCATTGCTCCACGCGCTGTTCCGTCAGAATTTTGGCTGCTCGCACCTGGTGATTGGACGGGATCATGCCGGCGTTGGGAACTATTATGGTCCGTTTGATTCTCACCACATCTTCGACAGTCTGCCGAACGGCAGCATGATCATTCAGCCGCTCAAGATCGACGTCACATTCTACTGTTACAAGTGCGATGGTATGGCCACCGCCCGGACATGCCGGCATGGACCAGAGCACCGTCTGCAGATTTCCGGGACGCGCCTGAGAGAAATGTTCGCCAGGCACGAGCAGATTCCGAAGGAATTCAGCCGGCCAGAGGTGGTCGCGATCCTTCAGGAATATTACGACTCGCTCGAGTCGTGACCGGTCGGGAACTGCGGATGATCATCGCACAGCTCAGCGACACTCATATCCTTGCGCGCTCGTCCGACCAGGACATGGGCGCAAATCGCGCCGACAACCTGCGGCGCTGCATCGCCGACATCGGTCGCCAGAGTGTAGACGCAGTTATTCACACTGGGGACAGCGTGCATCACGGCATGGCGGAAGAGTATGCCCATTTGCGCGATATCCTGGCGGAACTGGAAGCGCCGCTGTTCCTCACGCCCGGCAATCGCGATCACCACGGCGCGTTGCGTGCCGCGCTTGAGGGACTTATCTACTTGCCCCCGGACGGCGATCATTTCCAATATGCCGTCGAAGAATATCCCGTGCGCCTCGTGGCGCTCGATTCTGTTGCACCGGGCGAACGGAAGGGCGTGTTCAGCGCTCAACGGCTGGCGTGGCTGGAGGAAACGCTCGCCCGCGAGCCCGACAAACCGACGATTCTTTTCATGCACCATCCGCCTTTCGACATCGCGCCGCATTACATGGACGGGTACCGGCGCCCACAGGAGGCAGCAGATCTTGCGGCGCTGGTCGCGCGCTATCGGCAGGTCAAACGTCTTTTATGCGGGCACGTCCATTGTTTGCATCATGAGGCGTGGGCCGGCACAACTGCGACCGTAATGCCGAGCATTGCGTTGGATCTGCGCAAGGGTTTCGACGCAGTGAATGAAGCAGCGCCGTCATACCTTCTGCACACGGTTTCCAGTGATGGTGTTGTCAGCCGGGAGCGGGTTGTATCCCGCTGATGATCGTCCCGCGCTTTAGAGCGCAATCCGGCGACGTGTGAGCGGTTCCGCCTTCGTCGAGACTTCGGCGG
>CAYUQO010000006.1:0-194988 GCA_964446945.1 uncultured Bordetella sp. | reverse complement strand
GTATCGGACTGTAGAACTATCCTATTTTCCGCCGCCTCCACGCCACACTACTACGACCGCTAAATATCTATTGCACAACAATAAATCATCTCTCTTTCTGGTCTCTGCCATCGTCAGAAGCATCCGGCAGGAGGCAGCGCAACCATGCTCGTAGCAGACCGTATCGTCCGCATGAAGACCGTTCTCGCCCGCACCGGCCTGTCCCGGTCCACCATCTACCGCAAGATCGCCGAGGGCACGTTCCCGCCTCGGATCAAGATCAGCGTCAACGGCGCAGGCTGGAGGGAATCCGACATCAACCGCTGGGTTGCCAACCCTGTCGCGTGGCGTCCGAGAAGCGAGCTCGACTTCGATGACTGACCGAGGAGGCACAGCACAGCGTCGCAGAGGCGCCAGGCCGCCGACAGCATCGGAACAGCTTGAGGCGCTGTTGGGCTATCCGTGGCCGTTTCCCGGCAGGCCGCCCAAACACGACCTGTCCACATGGACCGTCATTGACGATTGGCCCGATCCCGTTCCGGTGACGGAAGCCGAGGTCGAGGTCTTCGAGCAATGGTTCGGCGATTTGTTAGATGAACTGTCTGGTCCCGGCGATTGACGGCGGGATGCTCGAATGGCGCTTGAATAGTTGTCTTGTGATGATAATATTTGTTCTCGCAAACATGCGAGGACAAACGATGCCCGCTCTGAAAGTCGGAATCGGAGAGGCTGGCGAAAGTCGCAAGGCTATGTCCAGCGACCCCGCCGTGTGGTTTCCATCAACCGAGTCTTTTGCCCGCCTGTTGACGGCAGACAATCGCACGATGCTGCGCTTGATCGCGGAGCGCGCGCCCGAATCCCTCGATGAACTGGTCGAACTGACAGGGCGCGCCAAGCCCAACCTGTCGCGCACGCTTCACAGACTGGCGAGCTATGGCATCGTCCGCATCGAGCGCCGTGGGCGAAGGATTGTCCCCACGCTGCTCTGCGACCGCATCGAACTGATCCTTCCCCTTACCCAACATGGATCGCCCGGCGTGACCGGAGAAGGAGACCGGGCATGACCGCTCCCGCCTCCACGATTCCCCTGCGCGCCGCGCTCTATCTGCGTGTCTCGACGGCCCGGCAGGCCGAGCATGACGTCTCCATCCCCGACCAGAAGCGGCAGGGCGAAGCCTATTGCGCTTCGCGCGGCTACCAGCTCGTCGAAACCTATGTGGAGCCAGGCGCGTCGGCGACCAACGACCGCCGCCCCGAGTTCCAGCGGATGATCGAGGCGGGCACGTCCAAGCCCGCGCCGTTCGACGTGGTGGTCGTCCACTCGTTCAGCCGCTTTTTCCGCGACGCCTTCGACATGGAGTTCTACGTCCGCAAGCTGGCGAAGAACGGCGTCAAGCTGCTGTCGATCACCCAGGAGATCGGCGACGATCCGGTGCATCAGATGATGCGGCAGATCATGGCGTTGTTCGACGAATATCAGTCGAAGGAAAACGCCAAGCACGTCATGCGGGCTTTGAAGGAGAATGCGCGGCAAGGCTTCTGGAATGGTTCGCTGCCGCCCATCGGCTACCGTGTCGTCGCGGCCGAACAGCGCGGCGCGAAGGTCAAGAAGAAGCTGGAGATAGACCCGCTCCACGGCGAGACGGTGCGGCTGATCTACCGGCTTGCGCTCCACGGCGACGGTGCCAAGGGGCAGATGGGCGTGAAGAACATCGTCAGCTATCTCAACCGCAACCGCATCTTCACCCGCGATGGTGGGCGTTGGGGCATCGGCCAAGTCCACCGCATCCTGACCCGCCGCACCTACGTGGGCGAGCATGAGTTCAACAAGCGGTCCAAGTCCAAGGAATTGAAGCCGGTCAGCGAGATCGTGGTCGTGCCGGTGCCGCCGATCATCGACCGCGAGACCTTCGACACCGTGCAGAAGCTGTTGAAGGCCCGGCATCCCACGGTGACTCCATCCGCCGTTATTAGCGGCCCGACCCTCCTTACCGGCCTGATCCATTGCGCCAAGTGCGGCGGTGCCATGACCATCCGCACCGGCAAGGGCGGGCGCTATCGTTACTATGCCTGCTCCATGAAAGCCCGGCAGGGACCGACCGCTTGCGAGGGCATGGCGGTGCCGATGGATAAGCTGGACGATCTTGTCGCCAGCCATCTGGAGGAACGCCTGCTCCAGCCCGACCGGCTGGAAACCATCCTCGCCACGGTGCTTGACCGGCGGCAGGAGAGGTCCAAGCGCCGGCGCGAGCACATCGCCGAGCTGAACAGGCGCGCAGCGGAATCGGAAGCCCGGCTCAAGCGCCTCTACGACGCCATCGAGGTGGGCGTCGCCGACCTGGACGACCCGGCGCTCAAGGACCGCATCGACGGCCTCAAGGCCATCCGCGATCAGGCCAAGGTCGACGCCGAGCGCGCCCAAGCCATGCTTCAGCACTCGGGGAGCCAGGCGGTCACGCCGCAGATGCTGAGCAAGCTCGCCCGGACCGCCCGCCAGCGCATCCGGCTCGAAGGCGGCGGCTACCGCCGCGATCATCTCCGTGCGCTCGCCCAGCGCGTCGAGGTCGCCGAAGGCGAGGTTCGGATCATGGGATCGAAATCCCGGCTGCTCCAGGCGCTTGTGGCGGACGGTAGCGTAAACTCAGTGCCCACTCAGGGACTGAAGTGGCGGACAGGGCGGGATTCGAACCCGCGATACCCTTGCAGGTATACACGCTTTCCAAGCGTGCGCCTTCAGCCGCTCGGCCACCTGTCCGTACACGTCACGCACGACTCATCACTGCATCCCTATCGTTTGGGGCGCAGTTGCGAAATACCATGTTGTCATCCGCATGCCCGGAAGGATTTTTTAGCGCCGCAGACGCGGCGCGGATGGGTTCCCTTCCCTAGGATCGTTTCGCGATCCTCGCCGGGAATGACACAGGTAGTTACGCAGCCCCTCTCAGGAGAGGGAGGGTGGGCGGGGAATATAGCCGCTGATGCGTTGGCGGCAAGAGATTCAGGCGGTGGGGGCAGGGGAGGCGAGTTTGGCTTCGGAAGGGGTGCGGCGTTCGCGGAAAATCAGGAACAGGTTGCGCCCATAGACGATGAGTCCCATGCCCTGACCCATGATGAACACCGGATCCATTTTGTAGATCGCATAGGCGAGCAGAACGACGCCGCCCGTGACGCTGCAATACCAGAATGAAATCGGGATCACGCTGCGCCCGACCAATTCGCTTTTGAACCACTGGATGAGGAAGCGCGATCCGAAAAGGAACTGACCGAGAAAGCCTACCAGGAGCCAGATGTGGTCCATGGTCAGCCACGCAGCGGCGTGGGTGAGGAGCTGATCCATCACAATTCCCTTGTTTGGGCGGCGCCGCGGTGACGCCGGTTGAGCCACATCACTCCGGCCAGATCCGTGATCCCCACCGCCAGCCGGTCGAAGACTCCGTATTTGGAGCGTCCGGTGTTGCGCGGCCGGTGATTCACGTCGAGAAAACCGATGCGATGCCCCTCGCGCAACATCAGGGCGATCAGATAGCGGTGCATGTGGTCAAAATAGGGCAGGGCCAGATAGCTGTCGCGCCGGAAGACCTTCAGTCCACAACCGGTGTCGGTCGCCTGGTCATTCAGCAGCCTGCGCCGCACGCGATTGGCGAATCGCGACGCCGCGCGCTTGCTCCATTTGTCCTGACGCTTGCGCCGCTGACCGGCAATCATGGCGAACAGGGGATCGCGGGCCCCGGCACGAAACGCCGCAATCATCGCCGGAATATCTGCGGGGTCGTTCTGCCCATCGCCGTCGAGGGTGACAATAATAGCCCCGCGCGCCGCAACGATGCCGCTGCGCAAAGCACGGCTCTGCCCAAGATTTCGCCCATGCGCGAGCACGCGAATCGGCAGTTCGGCTTTCAGTTGAAGCAGCTCGGCCACGGTCGCGTCGGCGGAGCCGTCATCGATAAAGACCATTTCATAATTCTCACCGCCGAGCGCGGCAGCGATTTCGCGCGCCAGCGGTCGGACATTGCCCGCCTCGTCCTTGACAGGCACCACGACTGAAATTTCTGCTGTCTCGCTCATGCCGGCGTTCGCGGCTTTTCCCTTAAGGACATGGGCCTTATACAGACCGGACGCGGCGGGAAACAGGATTCTCGCAAGCGATTTGATCAAAGAAGATGATGGCCGGAATGCTCGCCTCCTTTCGCCGCCGCCATCCGCTGCTCGCGGTGATGATCATCTGCTTCATCACCTGGCTTCCAGGTTTTTTCACACTGCCGCCGCTCGACCGTGACGAAAGCCGCTTCGCCCAGTCAACGAAGCAGATGCTGGAATCGCATGACTTCGTCGACATCAGGCTGGGGCAGGCCTCGCGCTACCAGAAGCCGGTGGGAATTTACTGGCTGCAGGCGGCGACGACTTCGGCTCTCGGCGGCGGCAATGTTTCGTCGATCTGGACCTATCGTGTGCCGTCGCTGCTCGGCGCGTTCGCCGCGGTCGCGGCGGTCTTCTGGATGCTGAGCACCTTTGCCGGCGCGGAGATCGCATTCAATGCGGCGGTGATTCTCGGACTCTCGGTCCTCCTGATGAGCGAGGCCAAGATCGCGAAAACCGATGCGGTGTTGGTCGGAATGGCGGCGGCCGCGCAGGCGGTGCTGATGCGGGCGTATTTGGCGCGGAGGTGGGGGATACGTCCCCCCTCCGTCGCGCATGTGCGCGACACCTCCTCCGTGAACGGGGGAGGAAAACTTCCGTTGTCGCTCGCCTTGTTGGGATGGGGGGCGTTTGGGGTTGGCGTTCTGGTCAAGGGGCCGGTGATCGCCATGATCTGCGCCGCGACCGTCGGGGTGCTGGTCATTGCCGATCGCGACTGGCGCTGGTTGAAGAGCTTGCGGCCCGCATTGGGAATTCCGCTCGCGCTCGCGATCATTCTGCCGTGGCTCATCGCTATTGGCGTGGCGAGCCATGGCGCATTTTTCGAAAAATCCCTCGGCCAGGATTTTGCGCAGAAGCTCGTGGGCGAGCAGGAAACGCATGGCGCGCCGCCCGGCTATTACGCGCTGCTGGCCGCATTCACCTTCTGGCCCGGCACGCTGCTGCTCCTACCGGCGTTGGTGCATGCGTGGAAACAGAGAGCCAATCCGCCGATTCGGTTTCTTCTGGCCTGGGCGGTACCGGCCTGGATCATCTTCGAACTGGTCCCGACCAAACTGCCGCATTACGTGCTGCCGGCCTATCCGGCGCTGGCGGCGCTTTGTGCGATCAGCATCAAGGCTTGGACGAAAGACGCCAGACCCGGCTTCCGAATCGCACAATACGTTTCGCTGGCGCTGTTTGCTGCGGTCGGGATTGGACTCGCCGCATTCGTCGCCGTTGCGCCGCTGCGTCTTGGCGGCGAATCGCCGTGGTGGCTGTATGCGTGTGCCGGCGCCGCAATCGCAGCGGTGCTATCGGCGATTCGCCCGGCCCTGACATGCCGTCCGGGGATTGCATTTGCGCGGGCCGGTATCGCGGCAATCCTGGTGTATGGCATCGCCGGTTTCGCCACGGTGCCGCGGCTTCCCGATCTGTGGCTGTCGCCGCGCATGGCGGCCGCGGTTGCACGTCACGCCGAGTCGCATGACCCACCGGTGGTCACGGCCGGCTACGCCGAACCGAGCATTCAGTTTCTGCTGGGTACGCAAACCTCTCTCGACGATGGTGCGGATGCAGCGCGCGCAACGGCCAAATCCGGCGGGCTGGCGCTGGTTTCGGAGGATGAGCGCGAATCATTCCTCGCCGGCCTCGCAAATGGCGGCGCGCGCGCGACGGCGCTGGAAGATATCGCAGGCCTGAACTATTCGCGCGGTCGTAAAATTCGAATCACTCTTTATCGAGTCGCGCCTGCGAGTCGAAGTGACGGGCGGTAATTCCGTTACTACGAAGTTAAAAACCGGCATTGCAGATTTGTGCACAAGCGCGCGTCGCCCGTTCTGCCGGTTGGCGTCATGACTTTGAACGGACAATCCCGGAAACGAGTTGGTGCGGCCTGACGCGCTCCCCGCCGCATTCGCGCAAGGCTTGCTTGAGATCAGAGGCGCGCGATTGCTTGCGCAAGTTTTGCACAGTCCTGAATCGCCCCCCGGGGGGTGCCTGCGCGAATACTTGAGAAACTTTCCTTTGACTTTGAATTCGCGCAAGGTCTCGCAGGCTTTTGGGGCCGATCTATTGGAATTCGCCCGCGCGAACACAGTATTCGCCCCGGTTTTCTCTTGACGAGAGGGAAAACAGTTCTAAACCTACACGCACTTGGACCGTTTGATGGACGAGCCATGGGGGGCGTCGAGGTCCGGTTGAAGAGCGTCATGAGACACCGATGAACGTCCAGCTCTTGCGAGGCCGCGATTTGCGACCTCCATCGCGACGTGCGCAAATATCACCCGTCGCATCCGAATCGTCACTGCCCACTGAACTTACCCCGCCTCACACCGAGGGCCCCACCAGGAAGAAAGCGCTTCGCTTCCCCGTCAATCGCGAGACCCGGGCCTTCTATCGCCGCTTCTATCCCGATACGACTTCTGCCGAATGGAACGACTGGCGCTGGCAATTGCGCAGCCGGATCCGGACGCTGAGTGAGCTCGAGCGCGTATTCGTTCTGTCCGAAGACGAACAATCTGCAGTCGCCCGCCACACCGGCTCACTGCCGGTGGGAATCACGCCTTATTACGCGAGCCTGATGGGCCGCGGGGATCCGACGGAGCCACTCCGCCGCACCCATGTGATGGTCGGCGGCGAATATGTGCGGTTGCCCGGCGAGGAAGACGATCCGCTGGGTGAGGACCACGACACGGTCGTGCCCGGCCTGGTGCATCGCTATCCGGACCGAGTCCTGTTTCTCACCACCGGCACCTGCTCGACCTATTGCCGCTATTGCACGCGTTCGCGCCTCGTGGGGAATCCGGGCGGCGAATATCAGTTCAATGTGCGCAACTGGGATCGGGCGATCGAATATCTCGAGGCGCATACCGAGGTTCGCGATGTGCTGCTGTCCGGGGGCGATCCGCTGACCATCGGCGACGACAAGCTGGATTACCTCTTGGGCCGGCTGCGGGCGATCAAGCACATCGAATTCCTGCGCATCGGGACCAAGATACCGACCGTGCTGCCGCAGCGCATCACCAAGGCGCTGGTGAGCATGTTGAAGAAGCATCACCCGCTGTGGATGAGCCTGCATTTCACCCATCCGCGCGAATTGACGCCAGAAGTCACCGAAGCGACCGCGCGGCTCGCGGATGCCGGCATTCCGCTCGGCTCGCAAACCGTGCTGCTGAAGGACATCAATGACGACGGTGAGTTGATGAAGCAGCTGATGCACGGTCTGCTGAAGCGGCGTGTGAAGCCCTATTACCTCTACCAGTGCGACCCGATCAAAGGTTCGGGGCACTTCCGCACGCCGGTGGCAAAGGGGCTGGAAATCATCCGTGCGCTGCGCGGCCACACCACCGGCTATGCGACGCCGATGTTTGTGATCGACGCGCCGGGCGGAGGAGGCAAAATCCTGATGGCACCCGATTCGGTGGTAGGACGCGACGGCGACGATCTGCTGTTGCGCAATTTCGAGGGGAAGATTTATCGCTATCCCGATCCGGCCGGCGCAGAAGACGAATCCGCCAGACTTGCCGCCGCAGAATAGGTGAGACAGCGTGCGTATTGGCGTCACATATGATTTGCGGACCGATTATCTGGCCCTCGGCATGTCGGAAGAAGAGACGGCGGAATTCGACGCGGAAATCACCATCGCGTCGATCTGCCGGGCTCTCGCCGGATTGGGACATCAGCCGATACGCATCGGAAATGTCTCGGCGCTCACCGCGCGTCTGGCGGAAGGCGACCGCTGGGACGCCGTGTTCAACATCTGCGAAGGGCTGAACGGCTATGCGCGGGAAGCGCAGGTCCCCTGCCTGCTGGACGCGTATGGCATCCCGTATCTCTTCTCCGACGCCTTGACGCTTGCGGTGTCGCTCGACAAAGGCTGGACGAAACGCATTTTGCGCGACGCCGGTGTGCCCACGGCGCCGTTTGCGGTAATTGAACGCGCGGCGGACCTGGAACTCGTGGATTTGCCGTATCCGCTGTTCGTCAAACCGGTGGCGGAAGGTTCGGGCAAGGGCATCAACGCGCATTCGCGCGCGAATAGCCGGGGTGAATTGAAACAGCGCGTGCTCGAGGTGATGGACCGCTTCCGGCAGCCGGCGCTGGTCGAAACCTATTTGCCGGGCCGCGAATTCACCGTCGGGATCGTCGGCACCGGCGACCTCGCGCGCGTGTTGGGCGTCATCGAAATCATGGCGACCGACAAGGCTGCGGGCGCCGATTACGGTTTTGAGAACAAGGAGCACTGCGACCAGAACATTCAGTACCGTCTGGTCGAAGACGCGCAGGCCGTTGCCGCCGGCGATGTGGCGCTGAATGCCTGGCGCGTGCTGCGCTGCCGCGACGGCGGCCGCATCGATGTGCGCAATGACGCTGCCGGACGGCCGCATTTCATCGAAGTGAATCCGCTGGCCGGGCTCAACCCCGAACATTCCGACCTGTGCTTTCTCGCCGGGTTCAAGGGCTATTCCTATCAGCAGCTGATCGGAATGATCGTGGATTCGTTCCTGCGGAGAAATCCGGCGCTGCAATATTCGACGGCGTTCGCGGCCTAAGTCGATGCCGCCGATTGATCGATTTCACCAGTGAGGCGCGTCGAGTCCTCAATTTGTCACGGCCGCCCTTGATGCGGCCATCCAGTAGGCGCCCCGACCGAGTGCGGCGGAGCCGCACTCGGCGCGGAATCAAAAAGGCGCGCAAAGCGCGGTCGGCGCGCCAATAAAATTTCTTGCGCCCGCAGACGCGGGCGCACTGGGTGGCCGGCCCGCACCCGGCGCGTTGCGCCGCGGCAGATTCAAAGATGGCCGCGCCAAGCGCGGCGGGCCCGGCCATGACAACGTGGAGAATGGGATCGCCGGGAAAATCGAATTGTGTTTATGTAGTCAGGAAACCGGCGGATCGGGCATGTCGGACGCGTGCGTATACTGATTCTTCATTCCGAGATCGCGCCGGATGCGCGGCCTGACGATCAGGACACCTTGCTGCAGGCGGAGGCGATCACCCGCACGCTGAAGCAGCTTGGGCACGAAACATCATGTGCGGTTTTCCGTCCCGATCCTGAAGGGATGGAATGCGTGCTCGCGCGCGAATGCCCCGACGTCGTCTTCAACCTGGTGGAGACAGTGTGGGGCAGCGGCGCGCATGCTTCGCTGGCGCCGGCCATGTTGACGCATTTTGGCGTGCCTTTCACCGGCTGCAGCGCCAGCGCGATTGCCGCTTGCGGCGACAAGGTTTTTGCCAAACGCGCGATGGCCGGCGCCGGATTGCCGACGCCGGACTGGTCGGAAGCTCCGGCATGGCGCGGCATCGGTGACGGGCGCTGGATCGTCAAATCGGCGAGCGAAGATGCATCGCTGGGTTTGGATGATGGCGCCGTCGTTCAGGGGCGCGAAGCGGTGGCAGAGCGCGCGCAAGCCTCTGCCGCGCGCTATGGTGGACGCTGGTTTGCCGAAGCCTATATCGAGGGACGCGAATTCAATGTGGCGCTGATCGAGAAATATGGCGCCCCGTTTGCCCTGCCGATCGGCGAGATGGTCTTCGAGCGGTGGAACGATGCCCGTCCGCGGATCATCGGATATGCGGCCAAATGGGATGAAACCGCGCCGGAATATCACGACACGACCAGGGTGTTCGATTGGCACGAGCGCGAGCCACGCCTGCACCGGATGCTGGAATTCATCTCAAGAGAATGCTGGAGCTTTTTCGGGCTGTCGGGATATGCGCGTGTCGATTTCCGGGTCGATATGGAGGGCCGGCCATTCATTCTCGAAGTGAATCCCAATCCCTGCCTCGAACCGAACGCCGGATTCGCCGCTGCCTGTGAGCAGGCCGGAATCGGTTTTGACGCGCTGATTTCGGAAATCGTGAAATCGGCGATTCAAGCCTGACCGAAAGCCCCGGGAACTTAATTTTTCACGCGGAGCCGTGGAGGCAACGGAGATACTGCTGACGCGCTCTGCAGCGGATCAAATCGCAGCCACACTCTCGGCATCTCCGCGCCTCCGCGTGAAATTTTTAGAGGGCAGTTGAGGGGAGCGGGCGGTGCTTTCCGAGCATGCGTTCGCGCCACAGGATCAAGAGGCCTGAGGCGATGACGACAGCGCCACCCACCCAGACCTGCGGCGCCGGCAGCTCGCCGAAAACGAGGTAGCCGAGAATCACCGCCCAGATCATGGCGGCGTAATCGAACGGCGCAAGAACCGATACCTCGCCATAGCGATAGGAAAGACTGAGGAATATCTGACCCAGTCCGCCCGAGAGACCCGCAAGCAGCAGAACTGCAGTTTCGGCCGCGGTCGGGACCTTCCAGCCGAACCATAAAGTCAGTAGACTGACGGTTGAACTGGTCAACATGAAATAGAAGGCGATGGTGATCGAATGTTCATAGACGCTCATCCGCCGGATGAGAATCATGGCGCCTGCAGTCAGCCCCGCCCCGCCGAGTGCGAATAGCGCGCCATACAGGGCGCTCCGCGAAAGCCCTGCTTCGGGCCCTGCAATCACGATTACTCCGAAAAAACCGATGATGACCGCGCTCCAGCGGTAGATGTGGACCTTTTCGGACAACATCAGCGCCGCGAGAACGACGACAAACAGCGGCGAGGCAAAGCCGATGGCGGTCGCGTTCGCCAGCGGCAGCAATGTATAGGCCGCGAAATTGCAGAACATGGCGATGGTGCCGGCGCTCGAGCGCAGTGCATGGCTGCGGATATTGCTGGTTTTCAGCAGTGACGGGCCGCCGGTGAAAAGCGCGGCAACGACCACGACACCCGCGCCCAGCGTGCCGCGGAAGAACACCATTTCACCAATGGGAAAATCGGGACCCAGCCAGCGAATCGCCGCGAACAGCACCGCAAACAGGATGGTGGCGAGCAGCTTGCAGCCGATTCCCAACAATGGCCGGTCGTGGATCATGCGTATGGTTTACAGTGACGACAAGGCGGGGGATAGGATAGTGCATGACAGAACCAGATTTTGCCGAGGTCGAAGCGGCAGCCGGGCGGCTGAGCGGACTGGCGGTGGGGACGCCTCTGGTCGAGAGTCCGATTCTGTCGGAGCGCTGCGGCGGGCGCGTGCTGCTGAAACTCGAGACATTGCAGCGCACCGGCTCGTTCAAGTTCCGCGGCGCCTATAACCGGCTGGTGCAGCTTTCGCCGCAAGAGCGGAAGCATGGCGTGGTTGCATTCTCATCCGGCAATCATGCGCAGGGCGTCGCCTGTGCGGCGGCCCTGCTCGGCATCCATGCAACGATCGTGATGCCCTCGGATGCGCCCCGGGTGAAAAGCAACGCGACGCGTGCCTATGGCGCCGAAATCATCGAATACGATCGCAGACGGGAAAATCGCGAGGCGATCGCCGCGCGCATCGCGGAGAAATCCGGCGCGATTGTCGTACCGTCTTTCGACGACCGCAACGTGATTGCGGGGCAGGGCACGATCGGGCTCGAACTGGCCGCGCAGGCGGGGGAGCTGGGCGGCGCGCTGGATTTTGTGCTGGTGCCATGCAGCGGCGGCGGCCTTGCGTCGGGAGTCACCCTGGCGCTGCACGGCAAATCTCCGGAAACGCAGGTGATTACGGCGGAGCCTGAGGGCTATGACGGCGCAAGGCTGTCGCTCATGAACGGCCAACGGACGGCAGCGGCGGGAACGCGCACGACGATAGCCGATGCGTTGACATCACCCGCGCCGGGCGTGCTGCCGTTCGGGATACTGCACGGGTGCGGGGCACGTGGTGTCGCTGTGAGCGATGACGAGCTGGTTCATGCCGTGGCGTTCGCCGCGTTGCGACTAAAGCTGGTCGTCGAACCCGGAGGCGCGGCGGGGCTGGCGGCACTGCTGGCGCGGAAACTGAATGTGTCGGGCCGAACGGTGGCCATCATCTTGTCGGGCGGCAATATCGATCCGGACACGCTAAAGCGCTGCGTCGATACCGCCGCCTGACAGGAACTGGTTGGGAATTCTTAGCGGGGGGCGAGGACCATCATCATCTGGCGCCCTTCCAGCTTCGGATATTGTTCGATCTTGGCGAAGCTGTCGGTCTCGGTCTGGATGCGCTTGAGCAGCTCCATGCCGAGGTGCTGATGGGCCATTTCGCGGCCGCGGAAGCGCAAAGTGACCTTTACTTTGTCGCCCTCATCGAAGAAGCGCCGCATCGATCGCATCTTCACGTCATAATCGTGATCGTCGATGGTCGGGCGCATCTTGATCTCCTTGATCTCGATGACCTTCTGCTTCTTGCGCGCTTCGGCGGCTTTTTTCTGCTGTTCGTATTTGTATTTGCCGTAGTCCATCATTTTGACCACGGGCGGCTTTGCCCCGGGGGAGACCTCTACGAGGTCGAAGCCTTTTTCTTCTGCGATGGCGAGGGCATCATCGAGACTGATGGGGCCCATCTTTTCGCCTTCCGAACCGATCAACAGAATGGTGCGGGACGTGATTTCTTCATTCACCCGCGGTCCGTCTTTGGACGGCGGCGCAGGCTGAGATGGTTTGCGGATTATGACTGACTCCCTTCAAAAGGCCGTGGGCGCGATTCGCGGGAAGGGAAGCCGCGGCGGATTTCGCTGGATATGCGCGGGTTCCTCCTCTCTAAAATGCGTCAGGGCCGAGTGGCTCCGATTTACACAAAAAACGCAAAGCTCATTTCGCCGGTTCCGCACCCTGGGCGCGCGAATCGGGCGGCATGGCTTCCTTGCCAAGCATAGAAATGGCTGCGTCTAACGCAAGGCTTTCTTGCGCGTCGCTTCCCAGCTTCCGTAACATGAGTGTGCGGTTTTCTGCCTCTCTGCGGCCAACCACAAGCAGATACGGCACTTTTGCCAGCGAATGCTCGCGCACTTTGTAGTTGATTTTTTCATTCCTGAGGTCGGTTTCAACCCGAAGTCCCGCGGTTATGAGCGCCGCGGCGGCCTCATTGGCATAGCCATCGGCATCCGAAACCACCGTCGCGATCACCGCCTGCACAGGCGAGAGCCAGAGCGGGAATTTGCCGGCATAGTGCTCGATCAGAACCCCGATGAAGCGCTCCAGCGAACCGAGGATTGCGCGGTGCAACATTACGGGCGGGTGCTTGGCGCCGTCTTCCGCGATGTAGGACGCACCGAGTCGATCGGCCGTGTTGAAATCGACCTGGAGCGTGCCGCATTGCCATTCCCGGCCGATGGAATCGCGCAGCACGAATTCCAGCTTAGGTCCGTAGAAAGCACCTTCACCCGGATTGATGGTGTAGTTCAGGCCAGCCTGTTTTGTGGCGGTTTCAAGCGACTGCTCTGCCAATTGCCAGATCTCGTCGCTGCCGATGCGGTTGTCGGGCCGCGTCGCGAGTTTCACATGGACCTCGGCAAAGCCGAGGTCGCGATAGATCTCCATCAGCAGCCGGCAAAACGCGATGGTTTCGCCGCTGATCTGTTCATGCGTGCAGAAGATATGGGCGTCGTCCTGCACAAACGCACGCACGCGCATCAATCCGTGCAGCGCGCCCGATGGCTCATAGCGGTGACATGAACCGAATTCGGCGAGCCGTAGCGGCAGTTCGCGATAGGATTTCGTCCCCTGCTTGAAGATCTGCACATGCCCAGGACAATTCATCGGCTTGACCGCGAGCGTCTTTTCTTCTTCCTCGACTTCGGCGACGAACATGTGCTCGCGATACTTGGCCCAATGGCCCGACATCTCCCACAGCTTGCGGTCGATGAGTTGCGGCGTCCTGACTTCGCGATAGCCTGAGCGGTCGAGTTTCCGGCGGACATAATCTTCGAGCACGCGATAGAGCATGTAGCCTTTCGGGTGCCAGAACACCTGGCCGACCGCCTCCTCCTGCATGTGGAAGAGATTCATTTCGCGCCCGAGCCGGCGGTGGTCGCGTTTTTCCGCTTCTTCGATGCGCTTGAGATAGGCTTCGAGTTCTTTTTCATCGCGCCAGGCGGTGCCGTAGATGCGTTGGAGTTGCGCGTTGCGGGCATCGCCGCGCCAGTAGGCGCCTGCGATTTTGGTCAGCCGGAATGCCTGGCCGATTTCTCCCGTCGAGGCGAAATGCGGACCGCGGCAGAGATCGTGCCAATCCCCATGGTAGTAGATGCTGATCTGCTCCGCCGGCGGCAGATCGCGGATGAGTTCGGCCTTGTAATGCTCGCCGATAGATTCGAAGTGCTGGATCGCCTCATCGCGCGGCCACACCACGCGGCGCGTCGGCAAATCGCGTGCTACGATCTCATGCATCTTCGCTTCGATCTTCGGCAGATCGTCCGGCGTGAACGGCTCGTCGCGGGCAAAGTCGTAGTAGAACCCGTCTTCGATCGCGGGGCCGATCGTCACCTGGGTGCCGGGGAACAGTTCCTGCACCGCCATCGCAAGCACATGCGCCGCGTCGTGGCGGATGAGCTCCAACGCCTCCGGATCCTTTCGCGTGATGATGCGCACTTTCGCATCGCTTTCGATCGGGCGAAACAGGTCCCATTCTTTCCCGTTCACCTCGACGGCCAGCGCCGCTTTGGCGAGTCCGGGGCCGATTGCCGAAGCGATGTCGCTGCCGGTCACCGCGTGCCCAAACGGCAGAACTTTTCCGTCTGGAAGCGTGATGCGGACAGCAGATGGTTCGGCGGACACTGGTTGATTCCTGAAAATGGTTTCGGAAGCGCTGAACCCGGCAAGGGCGGCGGCTGTGTTAGCGTTTTTAAGGGCCTGTGAACAGCGCCGCGGATGATTGCTAGAGCGTGGTTTTCGCGTTCGGCGGCAGCGGTGGCTTGGGGCTGTGCAGCCGTTCGAGTTCGCAATTCAGCTCGGCGCCGAACAGGATCACCATCAGGCCGAGCCAGATCCAGATCAGGAAGCCGACCACAGCCGCGAGTGAGCCATAGGTGCGGTCGTAATGGGCATAATTGGCGACATACCAGGAAAACAGGAACGAACAGCCGAGCCATGCCGTGGCGGCGAGCAGTGCGCCGGGCAAGATGCGGCGGTGGCCGCGGGGCCTGCCGCTGGTACCGTACCAATACATCGCCGACAGGATGGCGATCGTTCCGGCGTAGATGATCGGCCAGCGGAAGAGTCGCAGCAGATGCAGGCTGCCGATGCCGAGCGCATCCTGCATCACCGGGAGTGCCAGGAACAGAAACACCGCCCCGACTGAAACAGCCAGCACTCCGATGGTGATTGCCAGCGATATCAACCGGCCGATGATCCAACTGCGGTTTTCTCGCTCTTCATAGGCGACATTCAGTCCTGCGATCAGCGCCAGCACCCCGGCATTGGCGCTCCAGATCGAAAAGGCGAGGCTGATGAAGAATGTGCCGCTTAATCTGGACGGGTGAGTCGTTGTGATCCGCACCATCTCCGAACCGACAAAGCGCAACACGTTCGCGGGCAGAAATCCGCGCAGGTAAGACAAATGCGCGCTCACATTGTTGACGTCGGCGAACAGGCCATACAGCGAGACGAAAGCGGCGATGGCCGGGAAGAAGCCAAGCAGGATGTAGAATGTCGAAGATGCGGCGACATTCATGATATTGTCTTCCATGAATTCGCAGGCGGCACGCCACAAAACATGCGTGGTTTGCGCGACGAATCCCTCGTGCCGCGCGCGGTGGCGCGCCCGCTTCGAAGTCTTGGGGTCAGGAGCCGGCCAGGCTTTCATGGTGCGATAACGCAAGATGACAATTTCCGTTGGCTGGAGCTGGGCAATAAAAGCGCTCTACAGCGGGAGCCGAAAACCAACAAGCTTTTGAGATCAGAAAGTTTTGCTGAGCGTGAACCGGAATGTGCGCGGCTCGAGCGGATGGATATGAAGGTCGGCAACGCCCTCCGCCGGTTCTCCGGGCATACGGTCGGTGTAGAAATATTCCGCCGCGTCGTCCTTTGAACCGAGGACATTGACGATTTCCAACTGCGCCTTGAGTCCCGCTCCCAGATCATAGCCTATGTTCAGGTTCCATTCCTTGTCGCCGGCTGACGTGAAGGTGTTGTCCGGAGTCAAAGGGTGCTGCCCGAGGTAACGGAATTCGACAGCCCCAAACCAGCGCCCCAGATCGTGCACATAGATTCCGAGATTGCCGATCATCGCCGGCGCGTCGGGAATGTAGCGGCCGATATGGCCTGCTCCGTCGTCGAATGGCTGTGTAAACCGCGCATGGGTCAGTGCGATGCTGCCGTAGAATTCCAGCCACTCGAAGGGCGTATAGGTGGGATTGATTTCAACCCCGGTACGGCGGCTTGGCGGACCGGCCGATGTCTGGCCCACATCCGGATCGTAGGTCAGCTCGGAATTGAAGTTCATCTGGAACAGCGTTGCGGTGATGTGCACCGACGGGATCGGGGTAGCCCTGAGTCCGAATTCGTATCCCTCACTTGAAGTGAGGAATTCTCCGCCGGCGGCGATGCCGCGAACATCATTGCTGTGAAACCCGCGACCGGCGCTGAAGTATAATTCCCAGTCGGTGAGGGGCGCGACTACGATGCTTCCCTTCGGCTGAAAGATTGTCTGGTTGGCGGTTACTGCGTTGGTGCCGCGGTCGGAAGCGGTGAAGTAGTCCTCGCGGACCCCAATCACCGTGCGAAACCATTCTGTCCAGTAGTCGGTGAGCTGGGCATATGCCCCTGCGCTTCCTTCTCCGACGGTATCATTTTCCAGCGTCGACAGCGGGAGCCGGTTCTCGGTGTGGAGGCGGTAGACATGAATGTCGTCGTAGCGGCCCTGAACTCCCGTCAGAATCTCGGAATTGGAGCCGAGCAGCATCGGATATTGCGCATAACTGACATTGCCGCCGAAAAAAGTGCGGATGTCGTTTTGCGCTTCCTGATCGCCGTGCACCGGATCGTTGAGGAAATGGCTGAAGTCATTCCACAGGGTGAGGTTGCTGTTGACGACATAGGCGTTGGCGTCGAAGTGCCAATCGAGCGTGCCATGCGAATACACCCCCGACAGGCTCATGCGCTGCGTCTGACCTGCGTCGCTCGGGTCGAGTGTTCCGAAACGGCTGATCGGTTCGAGGCCGAGCGTTGCCATATAGGCCGGATCCATGGCGCGCACCGGCTGATCGGTCGTCGCATTCCATAAGCCGCGATAATACATGCCGGTGAGGGAATAGCCTTCGTGCGCCTCGCCCTGGCTGTAACGCACAACCGCGTTCACCTTGCGATAGTTGTCGGGGTGGGTCCATGGGCCGTCGTAATGGACCAGCTCCAATGCGCCGAGTATATGCCCGCCCACAAATTCGCGCGTGCCTGCGCCAAACAGTCTCTCGAAACTATAGCTGCCCCCTGTGGCAGAGACCTGATCCGGAATTTCGTTCACATACTGCAGGTGAACGCTGGCGACGGATGAAAAATCACCCTGTTCGGCGAAATAGGGCCCCTTCGTGTAATCGAGTCCGGCGGAAAGCTCCGGAATGAAGAAATTGAGATCCGCGTAACCCTGGCCATGCGCATGGGTGCGCAGGTTCACCGGAATACCCTCAATAAAGCTGGCAATATCGGTGCCGTGGTCGAGATTGAAGCCGCGCAGAAGATACTGGTTTGCCTTGCCCTCGCCGCTGTGGATGGTCACGGTCAACCCCGGAACGGTCTCCAGCAATTGTCCCGGACGCAGGGAAGGGAGTTGCTGAATCTCCTGCGGCAGCACAATTCCCTGGCTGGATGTCGTCGCGACGCCGAGCAGCTCGGTACGCGCGCCGGTGACGATGACCTGTTCGGGTATGGCTTCAGCGCCCTCCTGCGGCATCATGGCCGAATTCATGGGAGCGGTTTGGGCAGCGGTGGAATCGGCCTGGGCGACCTGAACCGGCAGGTCGCCGGCCCGCGCGGCAGACGCCATCAGCACGGCGCAGGCCGAAGAGCACATCAACAATATCGCGCGCACTCTACGCCGCGCATCCGCTCGCGGTTTGTCTTGCAGCAAAATCATCCCCGGCCCCCTGCTCGCTTTACGCAAGCGCGGGCGTAATCCCTCAAAATCTTTCCGGTGGATCCGGCTTGGCCGTGAGCTTTTGCCTCACCCGGTCAGGCAAGCGCTTGACTTGCCATGCACATCGCCAGACAACCGCGGCCAGTGTCGTGGTTTCGAAGTTCGCATGATCTCGATAAGAGCGCGCTTTGCGAACTTCGAAACCAAAACGACACTGGAATTGAAGTTTGCCAGTGCCCTTTCGATTCTGAAATTCGCACGGACGCCGATATCGAGATCAGGCGATTTTCAGAATCGGGACACTGGTTTCACTCCGGAGGAATTATGGAAGCGCCGCAGTTACTGGTTCACGACCGCAAAGATACGGTCGGGGTTGTTGTCGTCGAAGGTCTGAAGGCCGGCGCGGATATGCTGGTGGTTCTAACGGCCGACAATTCCGCATTCCGCCTGCAATCGAAGATGGACGTTCCGATCGGGCACAAGATCGCCCTCAGTGACATCAGGAAAGGCGATACGGTCTGGAAATACGGCCAGGATATCGGCGTCGCGGTCGCGGACATTGCCAAGGGTGAGCATGTCCATGTCCACAATCTCAAAACCAAAAGGTGGTAGGCCATGGCGCCGATTCAAGCGAACGGGAAATTTTACGGCTGGCGGCGGAAGAATGACCGCGTCGGCGTGCGCAATCATGTCGTGATCCTGCCGCTCGACGACCTGTCAAATGCGGCGTGCGAGGCGGTGGCGAACAACATCAAAGGCACGCTGGCCATTCCGCATGCGTATGGCCGGCTGCAATTTGGTGAAGATCTCGAATTGTTCTTCCGTACCCTGATCGGTACGGGATCGAATCCCAATGTTGCTGCGGTGGTTGTGATCGGGATCGAGGACGGTTGGACCAAACGCGTGGTCGACGGCATCGCCAAAACCGGCAAGCCGGTGGTGGGCTTCGGCATCGAAGGCACCGGCGACATCATGACAATCGCCAAGGCCTCGCGCGCGGCCATGGAATTCGTGCAATGGGCATCGGAACTCCCGCGCGAGGAATGCGATCTTTCCGAGCTGTGGATTTCCGCCAAGTGCGGCGAGAGCGATACCACGACCGGCCTCGCATCATGCCCGACCGTCGGCAACATGTATGACAAGCTGATTCCGAAAGGCGTGTATGGCGTGTTCGGTGAAACCACCGAAATCACCGGCGCCGAGCATCTCTGCAAAGCACGTGCCGCCAATTCTGAAATCGGCGAGAAATGGTACCGGGTTTGGAAGGCGTATCAGGACGAAGTCGTTGAGCCGTACAAGACCAATGACCTTTCGGAATCACAGCCGACCAAAGGCAACATCGCCGGTGGACTGACCACGATCGAGGAAAAGGCGCTCGGCAACCTCGAAAAGATCGGCCGCGAGTGCCGCTATATCGACGTTCTCCAGCCGGCGGAGGCGCCGGCCAAGGGACCGGGGCTGTACTTCATGGATACATCATCCGCTGCTGCCGAGTGCGTCACGCTCATGGCTGCGGCAGGTTATGCCGTACATTGTTTCCCGACCGGCCAAGGCAACATCATCGGCAATCCGATTGTCCCGGTCATCAAGATTACCGGTAATCCGAAGACAGTGCGCACGATGTCGGAGCATATCGATGTGGATGTGTCGGGCATTGTCCGCCGTGAAATCACGATTCCGGAAGCCGGCGACCGCCTGATCGAAACCATCCGGCGGACGGCGAACGGACGGTTGACTGCGGCGGAAGCGCTTGGCCACCGCGAGTTCGTGCTGACAAAGCTGTACCGCAGCGCCTGATGCCAGTTCTGTCACTGCAGGATGCGGAAACGCTGACGGCGGCGGCCCTGTGCCGCTGCCGCACCAGCGAAGCAAATGCCGCGCTGGTCGCGAAGGCGCTGGTCATGGCCGAGGCGGAGGGCCTGGTCAGCCACGGTTTGCTGCGGCTGCCGATTTACGCGGAGCAGACGCGGAACGGCAAAATCGACGGCTATGCAGTGCCGGAAGTGAGTTTTCCGCGAACTGCGCTTGCGGCGGTGGATGCGAAAAATGGGTTTGCCTATCCGGCACTGAATTTGGCGGCGCAATTTCTGCCGCGGATCGCCCGCGAATGCGGCATCGCTGCAGCAGGCATTAGCCGGTCGCATCACTGCGGCGTCGCCGGACATCATGTGCGCCGGCTCGCCGACTCCGGAATGGTCGGCATACTGTTTGCCAACGCGCCCGCCGCAATGGCTCCGTGGGGCGGCAATCGCGCGGTGTTCGGAACTGATCCTGTCGCCTTCGCATGTCCGCAGCCGGGCCGCGATCCTATCGTCGTGGATTTGTCTCTGTCGAAAGTGGCGCGTGGGAATATTCTTTCCGCAAAGCGCAGAGGCGTACCGATTCCGGAGGGTTGGGCTTTGGATCCGGAGGGGCGGCCGACCACCGACCCGGATGCGGCGATCGCGGGCACGATGGTGCCCCTGGGCGACGCCAAGGGAACCGCACTGGCGCTGATGGTGGAATTGCTGGCAGCAGGATTGACCGGCGCGAATTATGCAGCGCAGGCGTCATCCTTTCTCGACGCCGAAGGTCCGCCTCCCGGTACGGGGCAGTTCCTCATCGCCATTGATGCGGAGGCATTCGGCGCGAGTGCCGCCCATCTCACCAGAATTGCGCAGGACATTGAGACGCAGCCCGGCGCGAGACTCCCGGGGTCGCGGCGTGTCGAAGCGCTGAGGCGCGCCGAGCGCGAAGGATTGCAAGTCGCCCAGCGGCTGCTTGAGGAAATTCACGCGCTCTAATTTGTGTGTTCTCCCGCCACCCAGGTGGCGGTGACGCGCACATCGTCCGGCTGAAAGGCGACGAGATCGGCGCGGTAGCCCGGCGCAATTCGCCCGAGTCTGTTGCCCAGTCCAAGAAATTCCGCCGGAGTGCGTGAGGCCAGCCGGAGCACGGCCGGCAGAGGCATCTCCAACAGCTTGACGCAATTGCGAACCGCGCTTGCCATATCGATGGCGGAGCCGGCCAGAGTCCCGTCTTCGGTGGTGCAACGTCCGTCGCGCGTCTGGATCTTGCGCCCCTGCAATTCGAAATCGGGCTTCTTTCCGCCGACACAGGGCATCGCATCGGTCACCAGCATGGGCGCTCCGGCGCCACGCAATGCGAGCCGCAACATCGCCGGCAGCACATGAAAGCCGTCGACGATCAGACCATACCAGCATCCCGGAGTTTCCAGCGCCGCGCCGGCAGGACCGGGTTCGCGGGCGCTCAGTGGACGCATCGCGTTGAAGAGATGCGTAAAGCCGGTGACGCCGCCGGCCAAAGCGGCTTTCGCCTGCTCGTAAGTCGCCATCGAATGGCCCAGCGCCATACGCACGCCGCTGGCTTTCAATGCCTGCATGAACCCGTCCGGCAGGATTTCCGGCGCGAGTGTCACGACCGTCGCAGCCGATGGCAGACCGGTGACGAGATCGCGGTGAAAGAAATCCGGCGGCCGGATCAGATCGGGAGCATGAACTCCGGGCTTTTCCGGCGAAATGAACGGTCCCTCGAAATGGATGCCGAGAACGCCGGGCTCGCTGCGCATCGCCCGCTCGATTGCATCGCGGGCATGGCGCATCGTGCTGTCCTGATCGGTGATGAGCGTCGGCAACATGGCGGTGGTGCCGAAACGCCTGTGCGCGGCGACGATCGCCTTGATCCCCTCCGGAGTCGGATCGTCATTGAATAGAACATCTCCGCCGCCATTCACCTGCACGTCGATGAAACCGGGCGCCAGCCATTCGTCATCGAGCAATTCCTGCACTCGTATTCCCGCCGGGCATTCGCCGCTGGGAACAACCGCGGCAATCTTCCCGTTTTCCACGATGACGGTGGAATCCCGCAGCACGTGGTCGCCGTCAAACAGCGTCCGCGCGGTCACCGCAAATTTTCGCTCCGTCATAGGGTTCGCGTGACTTTCTGAAGGTGACGCGGATTGTCCGCGTCTATGCCGCGCAATTTGGCCAGTTTCACCGCGGTCATATAGAAACTTTGGATCATGCAAATCGCGTCGGCTTCGGGCTGGTCGCTGGGCATCGCCGGCAGCAGACCGGGAGGATCATGCGAGACGGTGAACAGCGCCGCGTTCTTCGATGTCAGTTGCTCGGCCAGTTGCAGCAACGGACCGGTGGACTCGTCGCCCGGAACGAACATCAGAATCGGATAATGCTCGGTGACCAGCGCCATGGGGCCATGCTGGAATTCCGCCCCACTATAGCCCTCCGCGTGCAGATTGCAGGTCTCCTTGAGCTTCAGGGCGGATTCGCGGGCGATTGATAGCGTCGGTCCGCGGCCAATGGTGATCATGCTTTCGCTGTTCGACAAAGTTTCGAGGCATGGCGACCAGTCGAGTCGTGTGGCGGCGTCCACGCGTTGCGGCAGGCGCTGCAGAGCTGCGTGCAGTGGATCGCTGTCGCCCCACGCGGCGACAATGCGCAGCACGGCGGCAAGCGTGGCGACAAAACTCTTGGTCGCGGCGACGCTCAATTCCGGCCCCGCGCAGAGCGGCAGAACGACCTCGCATTCCTGCGCCAGCGGACTGTCTTCGGCATTGACCAGGGCGAGCGTGAGCGCCCCGGCTTTGCGCGCGTATTTCGCCTGCTCGATCAGATCGTCGCTGCGCCCGGACTGTGAAATGCAGAGCAGGAGCTGCCCATCGAGCTTCAGCGCGTGGTGATACACGGTCGCGATGCTGGGGGCGGCGGGTGCGACCGGAATACCGAGATGACGCTCAATGGCGTGTTTGGCAAATGCCGCGGCATGGGCGGAGCTGCCACGGGCACAGGTCACGACAACCCGGGGTTCCATTTGACGGAGGCGGCGGGCGAGTTCGACCACCGGCTGCGCCAGCGCATCGGATTGCCGGAGCAGGGCCTGCGGCGCCTCGCAAATCTCCTGTTCCATCCGGCCGGGCATCTTCTGTGCAATGTTCATTTGCGCTACTAACCCGTCGTTTTACTCCCCAACGGGAGGAGAACCAAAACACCGTCCCGGGGTTCCGTTGGCATGGAGACAGAACGCAAGAGTCCGCGCTATTCCGGCATCGACAGCTGGGAACCCGCCGACATTCTCGATGCCATGATCGAGGGGCAGTTCGCCGCTGTGGCCGCGGTCCGTCAGGCCCGGGCGGCAATCGAAGACGCCGTGCGGGCGATGGAACTTCGCCTCGCCGAGGGTGGCAGGCTGATTTATGCCGGCGCCGGAACATCCGGGCGGCTGGCAGTTCAGGACGGCGCCGAGCTGATGCCGACATTCAGTTGGCCGCCGGAACGCCTGGTGCTGCTGATGGCCGGCGGCGAAGAGGCCCTGTTGCGCGCGGTCGAAGGTGCGGAGGATGAAATCGGACATGCGCATGATGAGATGGCGCGGCATGGGGTCGGTGCGGAAGACGTATTGATCGGTGTCGCCGCCAGTGGAACCACGCCCTTCACTCTTGGCTGTCTCCGGGCCGCAAAGGCGGCCGGTGCACTGACCGTCGGCATCGCCAACAATCCCGGCACGCCATTGCTGGCCGAATCCGATCATCCCATTTTGCTCGACACCGGTCCCGAGCCGATTGCCGGATCGACGCGGATGAAAGCGGGTACGGCCCAGCGCATCGCGATGAACCTGCTGTCATCGGTGCTGATGATCCGGATGGGCCGGGTCTACGAAGGCCTCATGGTCGATGTACAGGCCAGCAACAAGAAGCTGGAGCGGCGGAGCGAGGAGATGCTGCGGCACCTGACTGGGCGCAGCGGCGAGGAAGCGCGCACTGCACTGGCAAGTGCGGAGGGCAGTGTGAAACTGGCGGTTTTGCTGCTCAACGGATGCCGGCCGGAAGAAGCCAAAGCCCTGCTCGACCGCAATGACGGCCACTTGCGTGCTGCGCTGGCGGAATTGCGCGCGAGCCGCGTGGCACCAGACTAGACCTTTCAGGCGGCCACCTCCGTCCCCATATGTTGCTTTGCACAATCAATCAGGGCGGAGCCATGGCCGAAGCCAAAACCCTTGAACATGTCCAGACGCAAACCACTGGGTTTCCCGAATTGAAGCCGGTGGCGGCGGTGAACAAAGCCCCGGCGGGACATTGGGTTGGCGACGGCTTCCCGGTGCGGACGATCTTCGCCTATGACAATGCGGCGCCGGTCAGTCCCTTTCTGCTGATGGATTATGCCGGACCCTATCAGTTCTCTCCGGCAGAACAGCGCCGCGGCGTGGGCGAGCATCCTCACCGCGGATTTGAGACCGTCACCATTGTCTACAGCGGCGAAGTCGACCATCGCGATTCTGGCGGTGGTGGCGGACGCATTGGTCCGGGTGACGTTCAGTGGATGACGGCGGGTTCCGGTGTGGTGCACGAGGAAATGCATTCCCCGGACTACACGCGCCGCGGAGGTGCGTTCGAAGCGATCCAGCTTTGGGTGAATCTGCCCAGGCGGCTAAAGATGACGGCTCCCCGCTATCAGACGCTGCTGGCCGCGGATATTCCTGTCGTCAGTCTGCCGAACGATGCCGGATCGGCGCGGATCATTGCGGGCCAATTCGCCGGCGCCAAAGGCCCGGCGCAGACTTTCACGCCGATGGGCGTTTGGGAAATAAGTCTAAAACTGGGACGCGGTGCGATCGTGCCTGTGCCAGCCGGCGACAATGTTTCACTGTTCGTGCTGCGCGGAGATATCCGCGTCAATGGCCGCACGTCCGCGAAACATGCGGAATTCGTTCAATTCGGCAGTGGCGGCGAGGCGATCAAGCTGGATGCGGATACGGACGCGCTGGTCCTGGTGCTCAGCGGTGAACCGATCAATGAGCCCGTGTTCGGCTATGGTCCTTTCGTGATGAACACCGAGGACGAAATCCGCACGGCGATTTCAGACTATCGCAGCGGCCGAATGGGCCATCTGAGCTGAAGATCATTGTCTTTTGGCGGCGAAGGCCATTCCGACCAGGGATGAACCGCCAAAGATAAAATCGATCCCGATGATCAGGCCGAGCGCCCAGAATGCGGCGACCGGCAGCAGCCAGATTATGATTCCGGCCATGATCAGGTCGATAATGCCGTTGGTGAACAGCCAGCCCCAGCCGTGCGCCATAAGCCCGCGGTGACTGAGCGCGAATGCCATGCATGCGATGCCTTCCAGGACGAGATAGGCGGCCAGCACGACGGTCAGCGACAGGACGCCGGTAAATGGCCAGCCAATCAGCAGTAAACCGGCGACGATGGTCACGATGGCCGACAACAGCGCCCACCAGAATCCCGGCGCGCTGGGGCGGCTCAGCGCCGTAATTGCACCGACGATTCCCCCGATCAGAAACAGCCAACCAAGGAAAATCGCAACTGCAAGACTGGCGACCTCCGGAACGAGCACGGCGCCAATGCCGAGCAGGATCAGAACGATGCCTTCGATCAGGAAGATCCGCCAGTGCTCGCGGATGTTCTGCGGCAGGATAATGCGCCGGGCTGGATCGGGAATTTCGACCATGAATATCTCTCCCGTGGAATGTCGTTGCGGAGCGTAGTGGCCACGCTATTCTACCCGGCGGCTGGGGAGCTTTGCAGCAGATTCGCCCTGGGGGAGAGAGCATGAAATTCCGTGTGGTGTTCGCTACCGCAATTGCCGTCGCTGTCGGCGCTTCGGCCTATGCACAAACCGGCGGCGATGCGTGGCCCAATCCCGATCCACAAAAGCTCCCGGCAGGCGCATTCAAATCCACAGTGCTGTACGGCCAAAAGCTGTTCAACCAAACCTATTCGGTGATCGGGCCGGAGGTTGCCGACGCATCGATGCGCTATTCCGGCAACAACCTGTCCTGTGAAAGTTGTCATTTGCAGAGCGGAACGCAGCGGTTCGCCATTCCCATGATTGGGGTGTACGGACTATTTCCGCAGTACATTGCCCGCGAAAACGAAGTGCGCACGCTGGAAGAGCGGATCGAGGGCTGCATGGAGCGCAGCATGAACGGTCGCGTCATTCCGCCTGGCGGCAAGGAAATGAAGGCGCTGGTGGCCTATATCCAGTTCCTCAGCACCGGGGTGCCGGTCGGCAAAGCGGTGCAGGGGAGGGGATCGCCGAACCTGCCGCTGCTGTCGCGCGCCGCGGATCCGGCGCACGGCGGTGAAGTGTATCGGACCAACTGCGCCGCCTGTCACCAGGCGGACGGACAGGGCAAACGCAATGGCGCACCGGGCGACGCCAAAGGATATCAGTACCCGCCGCTATGGGGGCCAGACAGCTTCAATGATGGTGCCGGCATGCACCGGGTGATCACGTCGGCGAGTTTCATTCACGCGAATATGCCGTTCGGGACGCATTACGATGCTCCGGTGCTTTCGGCCGAGGACGCCTGGGATGTGGCGGCCTATATCAACAGCCAACCGCGGCCGCATCGCGATCATCTCGACCAGGATTATCCGGATCGTTCGCGCAAACCGGTGGATGCTCCATTTCCACCTTTTGCCGACAAATTCCCGCTGCAGCAGCACACATTCGGGCCGTTCAAGCCGATTATCGACGCGCAGGCAGCCGCGCATTGATCCTTCCCGACGCCGCGGCGGTTCTGTCCGGAGCGGCCGTCGGATTTTCGCTTGGATTGATCGGCGGGGGCGGCTCGATCCTTGCGGTGCCGCTGTTGCTTTACGTTGTCGGTGTCCGTGATCCTCATGTTGCGATTGGCACCAGTGCGCTGGCGGTCAGCATCAATGCTTTCGTCAATCTCGCCGGCCATTGGCGTGCCGGCACGGTGCATTGGCCATCGGCCATCCTGTTCGGCCTGGTGGGATTGATCGGCGCGGTGGCCGGATCCACCGCGGGAAAGGCAGTGGACGGCCAGAAGCTTCTGGCAGTATTCGCCATTGTCATGATCGCGGCAGGAATCGCGATGCTGCGTCCGAGGAGCAGCGACGGTTGCCGCGTCGGACCGCTCGAGAGGCTGCACGTCATTCGGCTGGCGGCATTTGGCGGCGCCACCGGCTTTGCCTCGGGCTTTTTCGGGATCGGTGGCGGCTTTCTCATCGTGCCCGGAATTATCCTGGCGACCGGGATGCCGATTTTGAACGCAATCGGCAGCTCCTTGTTTTCAGTCGGGATTTTCGGCTTGGCCACCGCGGCAAACTATGCCGTGTCGGGCTTCGTTGCCTGGACTGTGGCGGCTGAGTTCATCGCAGGCGGGGCCGCAGGCGGATGGTTGGGGACCAAAGCCGCGGTGAGGCTCGCGGCCAAAAAGCGCATGTTATCAACCATATTCGCGGCGGTAATTTTCGCGGTGGCCGCATATATGTTGGTCATGTCGGCTAAATCTATGGGTCTGATCTGAATTGGCCCCAAATCTTGTTTTGAGCGCCGCGGAAACTACATTTCTGTATGAGGCAAACGGTGCCTGCGGGGCCGTTTCGTCCGTTCCGGCAAGAGATTAGCCGCCGGCCAGGCCGCCCAATGGAGGGGCTTTAAAATGCACTTCATCCCGGAAAGTTCAGCGTTGAGAACTGCGTCCATTGCCGCGTTGGAAAATCAGTGCCCTGAAATTCCAGCCGAATTCATACTGTCGCAAGCCAGAGCGGAAAGCTTGGAGCATCCGCGCCGCGAAAGCGTTTTACCTAAGGCAGCGTTCGTTCAGCACAGGTTCACCGCCTCGATGCCAGAATGCCAAGAAGAAGGAGGCCTGTCATGAGACGCGAAGAAGAACTATTCGACGACGACGATGACGAAGAGTCTCTGTCTCTGGACGATGGACCGGTGTTCGAAGGTGCTCGGCTGGCTTACATCAAACCGATCAATCTCGAAGAGGCCCGCGCAATGGGGCTTGTGATCCCGTCGGAAATCAAGCTGCCCCGCAATGTCAAACTCTATGCGCTGCATGCGGCAGACGGCACGACGCTGGGCATTACCGACAATTGGGCGGCGGCCTACAGCGCGGCGGTGCAGAACAATTTCGTACCGCTAAGCGTACACTGACTTTCGGCGGCGGCGCTACTGGAGCAGTTCAAGCCGCCTGGGCTGCAGTGGGCTCGGTCAGGAGCGCATACAAAATCGCCGGTTGCGGAGCAGCCCTCAGTTTCTCGCAAACAGTGTGATTGCGCAGCAGCCTGGAGACCCGGGCGAGCGCCTTCAGGTGATCAGCCCCCGCATCCTGGGGAGCCAGAAGCAGGAAAACCAGATCGACCGGCTGATCGTCCATGGCGTCGAAATCGATCGGGTGGTCGAGTTGCGCGAACAGACCGGTCATTTTGTGGATGCCGGCAATGCGGCCGTGGGGAATGGCGATGCCCTGGCCCATGCCGGTTGAGCCGAGCTTTTCCCGCTCCATCAGCGTTTCAAGAATTCGGCGCTCCGGAATGCGCGTCAGCACGCCGGCCTTGTGGGCCATTTCCTGAAGCACCAGTTTTTTATTTGCGGCTTTCAGATGGGCCAATACGGCATCCGGAGAAAGCAGATCGGCAATTTCCATGTCTACCCGTGTTGTCTCGGTCACGCCGGGAAGGTCAGAGACGGTCCGCGGTCGTGATGATTCTTCAGCCGTCTTCTGTAACGCCTCACCCGCTTTTCCAGATGATCCAGTGCGACGTCAAAAGCTCTGTGTGCGTCGGTTGCGGACGCATGTGAATGCAATAACGCGCCCGAACTGAGATGCACCTTGCAATCGGCGCGGAAGCCGTTGCGCTCCTTCATGAAGCTCACATTCGCTTGCGCGGGGCGATCAAAATGCTTGAGGATCGCTGCGGAAAGTCTGACTCGCACATGCTGGGGCAACGCTTCGCCAATTTCGATATGCTTTCCAGTAACACGAATGTTCATCATGTTCGGACTTCCCGCTGAATCCGGTTAGTTGCCCGATCGTCCGAAAAGGGCGCGGACGATAGGTCTGGGCCGGGAACGTGTCAACCCGAGTTGGCGTTACGCCATTACATGCCTTCGGCGCGCCGTAGACGGCGCCGTTCGACCGAAGATCGAATGCGCAATGCATCCCGGTATTTTGCCACGGTTCGCCGCGCAATCTCAATTCCATCAGCCGTCAAAATGGTAACGATCCTGTCGTCGGACAAGACATCGTCGTGCTCGTTTTCCACGAGCTCGCGGATGCGATCCTTCACCGCCTCGGCGGAATGCGCTTCGCTTCCGTCAACGGATTGTATCGCAGATGTGAAGAAGAATTTGAGTTCGAAAACGCCGCGTGGCGTTTCGATGTATTTATTCGACGTCACCCGCGACACCGTCGATTCATGCATGCCGATGGCATCGGCAACGGCTTTCAGATTGAGCGGCCGCAGATGACGCACGCCATGGCTCAGGAATGCCTCCTGCCGCCGGACGATTTCCTGCGCCACTTTCAGAACTGTTTTCGCCCGCTGATCCAGGCTCTTCGTCAGCCAGTTGGCAGTGTTGTAGCATTCCGAGAGAAACAGCCGGGCCTCGCGTGAGAGCGCACAGCGGCTCACTTCTGCGTAATACACGGAATTGACCAGAACGCGGGGCAGGGTGTCCGGATTGAGCTCGATCTGCCATACGCCGCCGGCGCGTCGCACAAGAATATCGGGCACGATTGCCTGGAGATGCCCGGATGCAAATGCGTGACCCGGCTTCGGATCGAGCGCACGGATTTCGCCGATCATTTCGACAATGTCCGGTTTGTCGAGGCCGCATACAGCCGAGAGCGCGCTGTAATCGCGCCGCGCCACGAGATCCAGCCGGGTCAGCACGATCTGCATCGCGGGGTCGAGGCGGTTCTGATCCTTCAATTGCAGCGCCAGACATTCGGACAGCGAGCGGGCGAACACTCCCGAGGGTTCAAAGGCCTGCAGCACAGCCAGCACAGCCTCGCATTCGGATTCGGAGACGCCCAATCGCCCGGCAATGTCGGCAAGATCGGCCCGCAAATAGCCGGCATCATCAACGGCATCGATCAGGACATCGGCAATGAAGCGCTGCGGCGGCGTCAGGCCCGAAATCGCGGCCTGCCCCGCAAGGTGGGATTTCAGCGTGATTTCGGCCGGCGCCAGCGCACCGGCATCGGCATCAACTTCGCTTTGACCTGATCCTGCGCCAAGGGCTGCAGCCGGTGCAGGACCTTCGCGGAGCGCGTCGCCTCGCGTATCATCAGTGTACGAACCGTCATCGTGTTCGAATTCACCTACGACGCCAAAGCCGTCCGACATGGTCCGGTCCACGCCGTCATCTTTACTTTCGGAAGGGGCAGCGGCGGCGTCGGCCGGCATTTCTTCGGCCTCGCCGGACTCACCACTGTCGCGCTCCAGCAGCGGATTTTTCTCGAGTTCCGCCTCGACAAAAGCTGCGAGTTCGACACTGGAATACTGCAACAGCTTGATCGACTGCTGGAGCAGGGGCGTCATGACCAATGACTGCCCCTGTCTGATCTCGAGCCGTTGACTCAATGCCATGGCAGGTGATCCGGGCTACAGCGAAAAGCGCTCGCCGAGATAGACTCGCCGGACGTCCTTGTCGCCGACAATGTCGGATGGCGTGCCTTCCATCAGCACCTGTCCGTCATGGATGATGTAGGCGCGGTCGATGATGTCGAGTGCCTCACGCACATTATGGTCGGTGATCAAAACGCCGATTCCGCGGTCCTTGAGGTGGCGCACGAGCGCGCGAATGTCGTTGATTGCAATCGGATCGATGCCGGCGAAAGGTTCGTCGAGCAGGATGTACGACGGATGGGTTGCGAGCGCGCGTGCGATCTCGACGCGCCGCCGTTCTCCGCCGGACAGACTGATGGCCGGCGTGTGTGCAACATGTGAGATCGAGAATTCCGCCAGCAGGCTATCGACCAGGGTTGCGCAATGGGCGGAATCCGGCTCGACCAGTTCGGCCGCCGCGCGGATATTTTCTTCCGCCGTCATGCCGCGGAAAATGGAGGATTCCTGCGGCAGATAACCGATGCCGAGGCGCGCACGCCGGTACATTGGAAATCGCGTGATGTCATGGCCATCGAGGGTGATGGTGCCGTAATCGGCGCGGATCAAACCGGTGATGATGTAGAAGATCGTGGTCTTGCCGGCCCCATTCGGGCCGAGCAGTCCGACCACTTCGCCGCGCTGCAAATGCAGGCTGATATTTCGCACCACCGGACGCTTTTTGAAGCTTTTGCCGATCCGTTCGGCGGCAAGGCCCTGGGAGCCCTGAATCAGGCGGGGCTGCATTTTGTCCTGAGTTGTGGAGGCTTCTGTCCGGCTGGTCATTTTTGAATTCATGGCTTGGCTGTATTCGGAGCGGCCGGAGCGCCGGCGCTGCCCGATTGTGGTGACGCTTCCTGTGGGAAGAAGAGCCCCTGGACACGTCCGGGTTTGGCCGGCGGTGCCGACGCGTTTCCCGGCACAGCGGCTTGCACCGGCGTTTCACCGGCCGTCATTCTGGCGAGCCCCGTTGTCATGGAATATTCGAGCGCCGTTCCACGCATGACGTTCTGATCCCTGGTCAGCACGACATGGCCCGTCAGACGCAAGATCTGCTGCGGAACGTCGTAAACACCGGTATCGCCCACGGCCTGACCGGATGGCGAATCGACCACGACATGTCCCTCCGCCTCCATGCGCGATGCCCTGCCTCCCGGCGCCTGCACTTTGACTTTGTCGGCGTGCAGTTTGACGTTGCCCTGCACCACGATGACATTGCCAGTATACGTGCCGGTATCACCGGCAAGGTCGGCTAAAAAACTGTCCGCATTGACGGCTATTGGCTGGTGTGCGTTGAGACCAAGCGGGTTTTCCGCGGCCGGCGCGGCCGCATGCCCGGCTGAAACCAGCAGCAGAACGGCGAAGCCCGGCAGCAGCGCGGCGCACCTGATCATCATCGGGTCTGTCCCCGCTGTGCCTGCTGCGCCGTTTCCGGATTCACCAGCATGTGGATGTTGCCCCAGAAGTGGAGCTGTCTCGATTGGCGGTTCATGGCAAAACGCTGCGCGGTGATGCGGCCGAAGCTTCCGTCAGCCGCGATGCCGCTTTCGCCATGCACGGTGCCGGAACGCAGATCGGCAATCGCCGACGGGGCCTTGATGTCATAGCCGCTCTGCGACGTCACGTGGATTCCGCCGGACATCTGCAGCACGCGCGTGTCGGTGTCGATCAGTCCCGAAGCTGCGGTCAAATGGAGGCCGGTCCCATCCTTCATGCTGAAATCGGCGACGATATCCTGCATCCGGATGTGGTTGACGCCACTGCCGTCGGGAACGGCCCGGCGGGCGGAAATGACAAAAGGCTGGCCGTCATTATCCGTGCCCGACAATCTCGGATTATCCATGGTCATATCGCCGGCGAGATTGCTCAGCCGTTGAAAAGCCATCTGCAACCTGGCGGGTGGAGGCTGAAGCACATAGACGAGCACGAGAATCGCAAGCCCGAGGGCGGAAAGCGGCAGGGCGCCCTTCATGACTCGCACGAAGATACTATAGCGCCGCGCCCCGTGGAGGGTTGCGCGGGCGACATAGCGGAACTGCCGGGCGCGATAGGTGAGCTGCGCGGTCGCGAATTCCTGGGCTTTTTTGATCTCGCCCTGCATCAGCGCAATCCGGCCCGCAGGCAGTCATGGACATGAAGCACACCGATCGGGCGGCGGGATGTGTCATCATTCCTGACGACAAACAGGCAAGTCACTTTGGGCGCAGAATTCATGTAAGCCAGCGCTTCCGCCGCCAACACAGCGGGTGCGACCGTCTTTGGACTGACGGTCATGATATCGCGGGCCTTGAGTTCCAGAAGTTCGGGATTCATGTGCCGGCGCAGGTCGCCATCGGTAATGATACCCGCGAGCGTACCTGCTTCATCCGCCACGCCGGCGACGCCAAATCCGCCGGCAGTCATGGTGATCAGGACATCGCGCATGGCGCTGTCGGGGTGCACCAGAGGTATGGAGCTGCCCGTGTGCATGATGTCGGAAACGCGGATCAGCGCCTTGCCGAGCGCGCCGCCAGGGTGCAGGTCGCGATATTGATCGGCCGAAAAACCCTTCCTTTCCATCAATGCGGCGGCGAGTGCGTCACCCAGCGCCAGCATCACGGTGGTCGAGGTGGTGGGAGCAAGGCCGACGGGACAGGCTTCCTGCACTTTCGGCAGCAACAGCGGCGCGTCGGCCGCAACCATCAGGGCCGACTGCGGGTTGCTGGCGATTCCGATAAGCGGAATGGCGTGGCGGCGGGAATAGGTGATGAGGTCCGACAATTCGGCTGTCTCGCCCGAGTTGGACAACATCAGCAGCGCGTCGGCCCGGGTAAGTGCGCCGAGGTCACCGTGACTGGCTTCCGCGGGATGGACGAATTGGGCCGGCGTGCCGGTTGAGCTCAGGGTGGCGGCGATTTTCCGCCCGATATGCCCGCTTTTGCCCATTCCACTGACGACCACCCGGCCGTCGACCCGGGCGAGTATATCCAACGCAAGGCTGAAGGACACATCAAGGCTCTCCGCCAGCGCGTTCAGCGCGTCGCCGGCCAGACGCAGGACTCGCCGCGCGGCCGCTAGGTCGGCATCGTAGATCGGGGCCGAAGCGATTGCGGTATTGCGAAGCGGCATAGTTCGATGACCCTTGCGGCCTCAGCAGTCCGGCCTAAGTCGTTTTAAGCAGTACACAATCGTGCTTCTAGCGAAAATCGTGCCAACTCGCCCGACTCAGCGCGGCGCGATTATGCGGAGCGCGCCTCAGTGGATCAAGACCGGGTCCCAATCACCCGGCCGGAAGCCCGCAACTTGTGTACACCAGAATGGTTAATGAGCGAATATGTCGCCGTCGGCCCAGCCGGCGAGGTCGAGATCGGCACGGGCGGGCAGAAAGTCGAAGCAGGCTTGCGCCAATTCCATCCGGCCCTCCCGCAACAGCATCTGGTCGAGAGCTGTCTTCAGCCGGTGCAGAAAGGCAACGTCATTTGCGGCATAGGCCTGCTGCTGTTCGGTCAGATTCTCCGCGCCCCAGTCCGAGCTTTGCTGTTGCTTGGACAGTTCAACGTCGAGCAGCTCTTTGACCAGATCCTTGAGGCCATGTTTGTCTGTGTAGGTGCGTGCGAGTTTCGATGCTGTCCGGGTGCAGTAGACTGGCGCCGCCATGACGCCGAGATAGCGCCGTATGATAGTCAGATCGAATCGGGCAAAATGATAAAGCTTCAGGATAGAAGGGTCGCCGAGGACGCGCTTCAGATTGGGCGCGTCGTATTCGCCGCGACGGAATTGCACCAGATGTGCGCTGCCATCGCCGGATGAGAGTTGGACCAGGCAGAGCCGGTCGCGGGTCGGGACCAGCCCGAGCGTCTCGGTGTCCACCGCCACGGCCGAACCCAAATCCAGCCCGTGCGGCAAATCACCTTTGTGGAGTCTGATTTTCATTGGGCAGACAAACACCGCCTCTTTTGCAATCTGTCAACCAACTCATCTGCGAGGCCGACCGCCGCGTCGGAATATGGTGCCCAGAAGAGGACTCGAACCTCCACACCTTGCAGTACTAGTACCTGAAACTAGCGCGTCTACCAATTCCGCCATCTGGGCACGCAAGCAAGGGCGGGATGTTTAGGAAGCCCGCTCCGACGTGTCAACGAGCGGCAGCCAAACGTCTTTGCCTGCGCGCCGGATTCGTTTAGGGAAGCGCACCGATTCAGGGGTTCGCAAATGACTGCCATTCCTTCCGCGAAGCTGGTCGCCGTATTCGGCGGTTCCGGCTTTCTCGGGCGCCACATCGTGCGGGCGCTGGCGCGAGACGGCTGGCGGGTCCGTGTCGGCGTGCGGCACCCGAATACGGCGCATTTCCTGCGGCCCATGGGGCGCGTCGGGCAAATCCAGATCGTCAAAGCCAATCTGTTGAAGGCCGACGACGTTGCCGAGATGATGCGCGAAGCAACGGCTGTCATCAATCTGGTCGGTATACTGTTCCAGCGTGGATCCCAGCGGTTCCAGGCGGTCCATAGCGAGGGTGCGGCGGCGGTTGCGCGCGCGGCGGCGGATCACGGCGTCGGGCGGCTTATTCATTTTTCCGCACTCGGCGCGAGCGCCGAGTCGGATTCCCAGTATGCCCGCAGCAAAGCCGAAGGCGAAAAGCGGGTGCGGGCTGCCTTCCCGGCAGCCACGATAATGCGGCCGTCGGTGGTATTCGGGCCGGAGGATGACTTCTTCAACCGCTTCGCTGCTCTCGCCCGGCTTTCACCGCTTTTGCCGCTGATCGGTGGCGGTCATACGCGTTTTCAGCCGGTCTATGCCGGAGACGTTGCGCAGGCGACCGTCGCCGCGCTGGCAAATTCGAGCACCGAGTCTGAGACCTTCGAACTGGGCGGACCCGACGTGATGACACTCAAGGACGTCATGCATTTCGTCCTGCGCGAGACCCGCAGACGCCGGGTGCTGATGAATGTGCCTTTCGGTCTGGCCAAATTCCAGGCAGCATTTCTCGGGCTGCTTCCCAAACCGCCGCTGACTGTGGATCAGGTCCGGCTGCTGCAATCCGACAACGTCGTCTCTGAGGGCGCGCCCGGTCTGGCCGAACTCGGCGTGACGCCCACCACGGTCGAGGCGATAGTTCCCGCCTATCTCTGGCGTTTCCGCAAAACCGGCGAGTTCGAAGCAGCGTCGTCTTAGAACACTGTCATCGCGAGCGCGATAATTCCCACCACCACGCGATACCAGCCGAACGGCTTCAGCCCGTATCGGGAAATGAAGCGGATAAAAGTCGTCACCACAGGGTAGGCGACGATGAACGACACCACAAATCCAATGGCGATAAGCGTCAGATGGCTGGACGTCAGTTCATGCCGCTTCTGGTACAGCTCGAACACTGTCGCGCCGAGCATCGTGGGCACTGCGAGGTAAAAGGTGAACAACGCTGCCGTCGTGCGCTCGACTCCCAGCAACTCGCCGCCAAGTATGGTGGCGCCAGAGCGCGATGTTCCCGGAATCAATGCCGCACATTGGCAAAGTCCGATTTGAAATGCTTTGGACAGGGGCAGGTTGTCCGTGCCTTCCCAGCGGGGGCGGGGCGCAATGCGCTCGAAGATCAGGATCACGATGCCGCCGATCAGCCATGATGCGCCGATCACCGGAATCGCGCGAACCGGATTGAGCAGATAAGCATTGATATATTTGATGAACAGCGCGCCGAGAATTGCGGCCGGGATGAACGCGACAATCACATTGATCGCGAATTGCCGCGCTTTTGGGTCGTTCGGCAGGCCAATCAGAACCTCCCAGAACTTCCGCCAGAACACGGCCACGACGGCCAGGATCGCGCCCAACTGAATGACGACCGTGAACGCCTGCCAATCGGTGTCATTGAGGCCGAGCAAATTCTCCACCGCCAGCAAATGTCCTGTCGAGGAGACCGGAAGAAACTCGGTCAAGCCTTCGACAATTCCGAGCAGGACCGCGATCAAATAATCACTCATGAATAGACCCCGTAAAATCTCGTCACGATGGACGCCGGTTCACGAAAACGTCCAAAGCCGCCGGTCGGTGGCAAATCCATTATTCGACGCTTAAACTGCAGCCGAATCGCGGGTCCATAATGGCATACGCCCAAGCCCTTCGCCGCTCTGCCAAAACCGGCATTTCGCGCTGGTTGCGCCGGCTTCTTGTGATTGTTTTCGGCCTGACCATTGTCTTACCCATCGCTCTGGTCCTGCTTTTCCGCGTAGTGCCGCCACCATTCACACCACTGATGGTCGAACGCTTCTTCACTGATGGAGCGGTGACGAAGCGCTGGGTTCCGCTCACCGCGATTTCTCCCAATCTGGTGCGGGCGGTAATCGCATCCGAGGACAGCAAGTTCTGCTCCCATCACGGGTTTGACTGGGACGCAATCGACCGCGCGATGGAGGAAGATGCCGCCGGAGACCGGTTGCGCGGTGGAAGTACCATCAGCCAACAGACGGCGAAAAACCTGTTCCTGTTGCCCGACCGGACCTGGACGCGAAAAGGAATCGAGGCGGGTTTCACGGTTCTGCTGGAAGCGATGTGGCCAAAACGGCGGATTATTGAAGCATATCTGAATGTCGCGGAATGGGGTCCGCAGCGCTTCGGTGCGGAAGCTGCAGCGCGGGCGGAATTCGGCAAACCCGCTTCGGCGCTCTCGGTAGTGGAAGCCGCGCGTTTGGCGACTGTATTGCCCAATCCCCGCCGATACCGGGCGGGAAAACCTGGCCCCTATGTTGCGCGCCAGTCGCAGGTCGTCGCTGAGCGGATGGCGATTGTCCGCCGTGATCATCTGGACGGCTGCATCTATGACAAATCCGCCTGAACCGGTTGATTTGCCCCGCTCAGCGATGCACGAAGTGAAATCATGGCCCGGCTGATCCAGTTCCTGCTGTCTCCACCATCACGCCTGGTGCGGCTGATGGCGGGCGAAAAGCGCATTGCCGTGACCGCGGTACCCGCGGCTGATGGACAGCTCCATGTGCCGGTGTGGGAGGAACAGGATGGACGCAGACTGACCGGAATCTGGGCTATTCTGGACCATCTGGAGAACACTTGTCCGGACCCGTCATTGTTGCCCGAAGAGGCCGACGAACGTGCCGAGGCCCTGCGTCTGCTCGACTGGGCTATGACGGTTTTCCACGACGACGTGACGCGCCGGATTGTGTTTGAGAAGGCAACACCGGCACAGACTGGAAGCACAAATCGCCGCCCGCCGAATATGGATACCATCCGCGCCGGACGTACGGCATTGCGGGCCGAGCTTCCGCAATTGGGCGCCCTGGCGGAAACACGCGGCTGCCTCGCCGGGCGTCAATTGTCGCTCGCCGATCTCGCGTTTGGGGCGCATCTCTCGGCGCTGGACTATTACGGCGAAATTCCCTGGCCGGAATTTCCCCCGCTCACCGAATGGTATTACCGGCTGAAATCGCGACCCTCCTTCCGCAGCCTGCTTGCCGACCGTGTGCCGGGTCAGCCGCCGGTGCCGCATTATGCCGAACTCGACTTCTGAGCCAGGGCGCGACGCCACCCTAAAAGAGGCAATCCGGTCGCGCGCGCTTGAGTCCGGTTTCGACGTGGTGGGATTTGCCCGGGCGGAATCGCCACCGGATGCCGGCGCCGCCCTGTCCGCGTATTTGGCAGAGGGACGGCACGGGGAAATGGAATGGATGCAACGGACGCCGGAACGGCGTGCCGATCCCAAAGTCCTGTGGCCCGAGGCGAAAACCGTCATTGCGATGGGCGCCAATTATGGCCCGCAAGGAGACCCGCTGGCGCTGTTGACCCGGCGCGAGCGCGGGCTGGTTTCGGTTTACGCCCGGAATGCCGACTATCACGATGTGCTCAAACGGCAGTTGAAGGAATTCGCGGGCTGGTTGGTGCGGAGCTTTGGCGGGGACGTGAAAATTTTCGTCGATACGGCGCCGGTCATGGAGAAACCGTTGGCGCAGGCTGCCGGGCTTGGCTGGCAAGGCAAGCACACGAATCTTGTCTCGCGTGAATTCGGCTCGTGGCTGTTCCTCGGCTCGGTTTTCACCACGCTGGAACTGCCGCCTGATCAGGCGGCAACTGATTCCTGTGGCAGTTGCTCGCGCTGTCTCGAGATTTGTCCGACCCACGCGTTTACCGCGCCCTATGAGATCGATGCGCGGCGCTGCATTTCCTATCTCACGATCGAGCACAAGGGACATATTCCGCGCGAGTTTCGCGAAGCCATCGGCAATCGCATTTATGGCTGCGACGACTGTCTTGCCGTGTGTCCCTGGAACAAATTTGCGGTGGCGGCGCGCGAAACGGCGTTCCATCCGCGGATCGAGCTCACCTTGCCGCTCTTGCGCGAGCTGGCGCAACTGGATGATCCGGATTTTCGTCAATTTTTCCGTGGTTCGCCAGTGAAGCGGATCGGCCGCGACCGTTTTGTTCGCAATGTGCTGATCGCGATTGGTAATTCCGGCGAGCCGCAGCTTGCGCCAGTGGCCGGGCGCCTGCTCACCGATGCATCGCCACTGGTGCGGGCAATGGCCGTGTGGGCGATGTCGCGGCTATTGTCGGCGCAAGAATTTGCGCGGCTTGCCGCGCTGCATGCTGCTGGTGAAAGCGATTCCGCGGTGGCGGCCGAGTGGCAGTGCGGAATTTTGACGTAACCTCCCCGTTCCACCGGTGAAAGAAAAGCGTTACACTCCGGATGAACCATAAATCTCTGATGAGGGGGGAAAATGGCAGCAGCAAAGAAACGTTCGTCTGCGTCCGCCAAGCGCGGGGCAAAGGCAAAGAAGAAGGCGCCGGCGAGGAAGAAATCGTCAACCGCGGCTCGGGCGAAATCATCGGCATCGAAGTCGCGCAAGAGCACCGCAAAAAAACCCGTTCGCTCGGCGAGGGGTAAAGCTGCCTCTTCGCGGCGCAAGGCCTCGACGGCAAAAGCCGGCAAGCGCACCGCAGCGCGTTCGAGAACGACAGCACGGAAAGCGACTCGGAAACGTCCGCAGGCGCGGAAGCCCGCGGCTACACGGCGTGCGCAACCGGCGAAGCGTCCGGCGCGCAAACCGCGTCCCACAGCGCCGAACAGCGCCGAGATGATGGTCATCGATACCGTTCAAGAGATCGCGCCCGGCGTAGTCGAGATCGATGAGTACATTGTTGAAGCTGGTTCTCGTTCCGGCGAAGGGATGGGCGGAGCTGCTCCGCAAATGCCGGGCGACGCCGAAGAAGAATAGATTCTACACGGCATGGCGGAAGCGGCACTGCCCTTCCGCCGGTCCATTCTCCAATTGCATGGCACCGCCGACTTCCCGGGAACTGATTTGCCTCGCGCAATCGCCTGAATTCCAAGTTTGTTTTTCGTCGGTGGAACCGGTCAGGGAGAACGGGCTTACGTCCCGGATAGACTTGCCGGGACGGCCACTTGGATCTGATCGGTTTCATTCTCGGGCGCAGACTGGCGAACCGGGAATCGTCGCAGCGCAAAATCGGCGTCTTTGAAGGTATTCCGGCAATGGGGCTGGATGGGCTGAGTTCCTCAGCCTACGGTCCCGAAGCGGCCCTCACCATACTCATGCCTCTTGGGGCGGCGGGGCTTGCCTATATCGGCTGGGTCATGGCGCCGATTGTGGCGCTGCTTGCGATTCTGGCGGTTTCGTACTGGCAGACAATCCGTGCTTACCCCAGCAATGGCGGCTCCTACATTGTCTCGCGGGAAAATCTGGGGGCCAATTTCAGTCTGCTGGCCGCGGCGGCGCTGATGATCGATTACATCCTGAACGTCGCTGTCGGCATTTCCGCGGGCATCGCCGCGCTGGTTTCCGCGGTCCCGTCGCTGCAGCCGTACATCCTGCCGCTGTGCCTTGCAGTGCTGGTAATCATCGCATTGGCCAATCTGCGGGGCACCCAGGAATCGAGCCGGCTGTTTGCGGTGCCGACTTACCTGTTCACAGTGAGCTTCATCGCGATTATTGCGATTGGCGCGTGGCGCACAATTGTTGGAGGCGGTCATCCAGCGCCGGTTGTGAGCCCACCACCAATAGCGCATGCCGCCGAAGTGGTCAGCCTGTGGCTGCTTCTGCGCTCCTTCGCGAGCGGCTGCACCGCGATGACCGGCGTCGAAGCCGTGAGCAACGGCATGTCGGCCTTTCGCGATCCGCCGGTGAAGTATGGCCACGGAACACTTGCTGCGATTGTTTCGATTCTGGGGCTGTTGCTTGCCGGAATCGCGTGGCTGGCCACGACCTATCGCATTGGCGCCATGGATCAGACACAGCCCGGCTATCGAAGCGTGCTGTCGCAACTCGCCGGCGCGGTGGTGGGGCAGGGAACCTTTTATTACATCGCGATGGGATCGCTGCTTTGCATTCTTTGCCTGTCTGCCAATACCAGCTTTATCGGATTCCCCCGGCTGTGCCGCATGGTGGCCGAAGATGGTTACCTGCCACGGCCATTCGCCGTGGCGGGCCGGCGCCTCGTCTATTCCGTTGGAATTATATATCTCGCGATCACCGCCGGCATTTTGTTGACCGTGTTCGGTGGCATTACCGACCGGCTGATTCCGTTGTTTGCGATCGGCGCCTTCCTGACATTCACGCTCTCACAGTCAGGAATGGTGGTGCATTGGCGCCGCAGTCAGCGGAACGAGGACAGGCCCGCAAATCACGTGCATCTCGCCATCAATGCCATCGGTGCGGCCACGACCGGCGCGGCGCTCTGCATCATCGTGATTGCGAAATTTCTCGAAGGCGCGTGGATCACGGTGATCACGATCCCCCTGGTGATCCTGCTGCTGAAGCAAATCCGCAGCTACTATGATCGCCTGGAGAAGCGGCTGACAGAGTCAGTGCCGCTGAAATTGCGTTCGGATAATCCGCCGATTGTGGTCGTCGCGGTTCGCGACTGGAGCCGGCTGACCGCGCGGGCGGTGAGGTTTGCTTTTGCAATCACCCCTGATGTGATCGGGCTGCATCTGACGCAATTGACCGGTCCTGGCGGTAAAGAGCATCAGGCGCGGCTGAAGCAGCTGTGGGAGGAATTGGCCTGCCGGCCGGCGCAACGTGCGGGCTTTCCGGCCCCGCGGCTGGTGATCACTCCGGCGCAATACCGCAATATTGAAGAACCGGTCCTGAAACTCGTGGATCAGCTCGAGAAGAGAATGCCCTCACGCGATATCGCCGTGCTGATTCCGGAAATTGTCAAGATCCATTGGTATCAATATCTGCTGCATACGGATTATGCCGGTCATCTGCGGAGGCAGTTGCTGTTGCATGGCGGAACACGTCTGACCGTCATCAATGTGCCGGTCCATTTCGAGGACGGAGGCACAGCGGAGCGTCCGGAAATCGCCGCACATGTTCCGGAACGTAAGGCACAGAGATCGAGATGACGGCCGGTCAGGCGGCTTCGAAGTTTCGGGTGAAATCTTCCGGTACCGGCGGGCCCCAGCGATAGAGCGCGTCGCGTGGTTCGTGCACTTCGGCGCGCCATGAACCATCGCCGGGGATCTGGTCGATGTCGCAAAAATATTCCGCAAGGCTCATCCACGGATCGCGCAGATAGTGGAACAGATTGGAGCCAATCACGTGACGGCCCAGTCCCCACCCGTCGCGATAACCGGCTTCGAGTACCGCCTGCGCGCCCAGGCCCATCTCGTCCGGTGACTCCACTTCGAAACTGGCATGATGAAAGCCGGACTGCGCATCCTGCAGCAGCGCCAGCACGTGGTGGTCGCCGCCGCACGGCAAATGCATGAAGGCGATAATTCCCGGGACGGTATCGCTGATGCGCAGCCCCATGACATCGCGGTAGAAGGCGACCATCTCATCCAGCCGGGGCGTAAACAGCAGCACATGCCCAAGCCTGGTTGGCCGCACCTGATGGCGCGGCGCACAGCCGCGTTCGAAGCGACGATAATGGCCGGGTTGATTGATGTGAAATTCCGGCGCGCTGCGCCAGGGCTGCGCCGATTGATTGCGGACGTTGACGGGATTGCCGTCCGGATCGGACAACCATAGACCGCCCTCGAATTCCGGCGCCGTGGCATCTGTTTCGGTCAGGTCGTGCGCGCGCATTCTGGCGCGGATTGCGGTGGTCCCCTGATCATCTGCACCAAAACGGAGGTGGTTCAGCCGTTTCTTTCCGCCCTCGATCAGCAACACTTGATCCTGGTCGCGCCCGTCACAGCGCAAGGCGAGACTATTGCCGCGTTCCGCCGGAATCAGACCGAAGGTCGAATAGAAGCGCCGGCCCGGTTCCATGTCGGGCACGGTAAGCGCATAGCTGAGAAGGGCAGTTGCAGACATTTCGGCCTACTATTGCCGAAGTATCTGCAGAATTCAAAACCGGTCACCGACACTTACTGGAGAGCGGACGCGACTTTCTAGCGGGCAGTGGCGCGGGGCCGCTGCAGCCAGCTGAAGGGCGGATACAGGCCCAGGGGCACGAGCACCAGTTTGAGGTAATTTTTCTCGTCCGGCAGCCCGTCGGGATGGCCGATACGCTCCGGCTGAATCACTTGCCCGTTTTCCTGCGGCAGGTAATAGGTGCCGAACAGGATGTCCCAGAACGCGAATTCCACCCCGTAATTGACGGAGTAGCCGCGTCCTTCCGGAACATTGGCGGTGTGATGCCAACGGTGCACTTCCGGGGTCACGAACACGTAATTGAGCACGCCGCCTTTAAGGTCAGCGCCGCAGTGCGAGAACACCGCGGTAAAGGTTGCGACCGGAACGGCAAGAAGGATTGCCACCGGATCAAAACCGATGACGCCGAGCATCAGGAAGACGATGACATTGCGCAGCGCGTAATCGACGGGATTGGACACTTCGCCATTGCTGGCTTTCAGGTCAGTCACCCGGTGATGATAGGAGTGCAGCTCCCAAAGAAAGGGAATCGTGTGCTGCATCCGGTGCATCCAATAGCGGAACAAGCTGATGAAAAGCAGGATTGTGGCAAACTGGAACCAGAATGGCCCCAGCACCCCCGGAGCTGCGACGACGAATTTCCGTCCCAGGAAATGCTCGGGCAGGAAGTAGAGTAGGGGGAGCACGATCACGCCGACAACCGCGCCGGTAATCCATAGATTGACGATGTTGGCGATGATATCGCGGTGCAGGATGTAACGCTGCGACACGGCATATCTGTACTTATAAGTCCGCTCCAGGCCGACAATGGCGAAAAGCACCAGCACCCGGTCCCATTTCGGCAGCCATTCTTCGATCGCATGGCCCTGCGGTGAGATATGTATGCCGTAGAACAGCACGTAAAGAACCGGCAAGGCGAGAAGGCTGCTGAGCCAGGTAAGAGTTCTCGTGGACACTGGATAGCCTCCGGAGCTGAACGGAAAATAAGCAATCCGACGCAACGCACGAAAGCTGCTGCGACCGCAGCCACAGAAGTGAGAATTTAGCATTTCGGGCCCGTACGCGCAAAAAAGGCGCTGACGCCAGGAGTGATCGGCTGGTGGTGGTCGGCCAGGTTTGCAGAGACGATATTCTGGGGAGGAGAGCATGTGGGGGCAGGATGGCCATTCTGGCTGGACTGGCGGGGATTTGGGTCGTGGTGTCACCCGGGTTAACGTGACGGCGCGATAAGCCAGGTTAATCTTTGGCCGGAGCAGAATTTTTGCCCGAACCTCTTGACGCTCGCCGCTGACGAATTAGCTATCGCGCTGTTGCACTCCTGCCAGCCGGGGAGGGCGGTCCGGTTGTGATCCATGCAAAACACATGCTTCACCGAACACCTGACGATGACAACTATCACATGAGCGGCTGACAAGCGGTGCTACATTGACCATCAGCGCCGGCTGGAACGCGCATGGATCGATCCCGCCGGCCGGGGCTGGAATTATCCCGTGCTCGAACGGGATAACCCGGCACAGACAACAAACTGTAAGAGATGGAGGGATGTCATGAATTTCGAGAGCCGTGTTTTGGGTGTTTCACTTGCGTTCGCGGCGGCGGTGTCGCTGGCTGGTGCTGCAGGGGCGGCAGATATTTCCGCCGACAGCGTCAAGCTCGCGCCGAGCGTGGTGAAGGCAATGGAAGGCTACGAGACGCCGCCAACGACCTATATCGATGCCAATCCAACCGACGTTTACAACGACCACTATTTCTACAACACGAAGGTCACGGGCGCCCTGAAGCGCGGCGAAAAAGTCGACGTGCTGGCCAAAGTGAAGGGCTGGGATTGGGTGCTCGTTGGACGAAATGGCACCGGGATCGGCTATGTCGCGATTTCGATGCTGTCGCCGTCAGACAAATATATTCCGTAAGCGTCCCCAAACAGTTCATCGCGCGAGCGGCGGAGGACGCAATGTGATGGTCCTCCGCCGGCTTGGCGACCTGGGTAAACCCGGAATTCCCCCGCGATGACGAACCCGACGTTGAATGGCGTTGGCGCCTGTGTGTTCGATGCCTATGGCACGCTGTTCGACGTCAATTCGGCGACATCGGCGTGTTTGAGTGATCTCGGCGGCAAAGCCGATCCGCTGAACCGCATGTGGCGGGAAAAGCAATTGCAATATACGTGGCTGCGTGCGGCTCAGGGAAAGCATGCCGATTTCTGGCAGGTCACCGGCGAGGCGCTCGACTTCTCACTCGACGTTCTCGATATTTCCAGTTCCGGATTGCGCAGGCGATTGATGGAAGCCTATCTGACGCTCCGCGCCTATCCGGATGTACTGCCCGTGATTGACCGGCTGAAAGCAGCCGGTTTCAGACTTGCCGTTCTGTCCAATGGCACACCGAAGATGCTTGCGAGCGCCGTATCGAGTGCTGGTCTCATCGGTAAGTTCGATGCCGTGGTGTCGGTGGAAGAGGCAGGTGTCTTCAAGCCGCACCCGGCTGTGTATCAGCTTGCCGCGGACCGCCTTGGCATTGCACCGGGATCGATCGCATTCGTTTCCTCGAATGGTTGGGATGTTTACGCCGCGTCGGCATTTGGCATGCGGACGGTCTGGTGCAACCGCGCCGGGCAAATTCCGGAGCGATTGCCGGGAAAACCGGATCTTGTCCTGTCCTCACTCACCGAATTGCCGGAATCGCTCTCTACCAGGTAGCTTCGCACGCAGGTTGTTCTGAACTAGGATGGTTCTGCCTAGTGTCCCGATTCTGAAATTCGCCTGCTTTCTATATCGGCAGCCGTGCGAATTTCAGAATCGAAAGGACACTAGCAATTTTGATTGCAGTGTCGTTTTGGTTTCGAAGTTCGCAACGCGCGGCCTGTATCGAAATCATGCGAACTTCGAAACCACGACACTGGGTGGAGGTTTGCGATGAAGCGCATTTTGGCAGGTGCCGTATTGTCACTTTTCGCGGTGATGGCCACAGGGGTGGATGGCACCAGTGCTGCGCCGGCGCCACAGGCCGGAAAACTGCAAATCTACTGGATCGATGTCGAAGGCGGGGCCTCGACGCTGTTTGTTTCGCCCAGTGGAGAGTCGCTGCTGTTCGACACCGGCTATGCCGGAAATGGCGATCGCGACGCAAAGCGAATCTATGCCGCCGCGCAGCATGCCGGACTGAACAAGATCGACCATCTCATCATCAGCCATTGGCATGCCGATCACGAAGGTGGACTCGAAGCACTTTCGAAACTCATTCCGATCGGCCACTTCTATGATCATGGCGATCAGGTGCAGCCGGAAGACCGGGTGCGTCTTGAAAATTATGAGGCGATCGCCGGTGCCAATCGCACCATTCTCCGGGCCGGAGACACGATCCCGTTCAATGGTGTTGCAACCAAAGTGCTTGTTTCGGAAGGGCCGGTGATTGCCACGCCGGTCAATGACGGCGGAGTTCCGAACCCGCTATGCGCCAACGCAGCGCAAATGGAACCTGCTGCTCCGGAAAATATCCGGATGGTCGGCCTGTCGCTGGATTTCGGCCGGTTCAAAATGGCGAGCCTCGGCGATCTGGACTGGTCACGCGAGTTGCAGCTTGTTTGTCCGGTCAACAAGATCGGCACCGTCAATCTGTACACGATCAATCGCCACGGCACGCTGGCGGATTCCGGGTCGCCGGCGCTGCTTGGCGCCATCCGGCCGGAGGTCATTGTGGTCAATAATGGTCCACGCAAGGGTTTGGGACAGCGCGATGACCGGGCCAAACCGATCGCCGTGCCAGGCACCCGGCCCTATGAGCCAAACTCGTACCTGCGCATGGCGACAACACCGGGCGTTCAAGACGTCTGGCAACTGCATCGGTCTCTCATCGACCCCGATCCGGCACACAATGCCAGGCCGGAATTGATCGCCAACATGGATGAGGGCGCGCAGGATCAGGGCAACTGGATCGAGGCTTCGGTCTCGAGCGACGGCAGTTTTACCGTGACAAATCCGCGAACCGGCTTCAGCAAATCCTACCGCGCGCGGTGAGGCTTGCGGCGTCAGCGACGGTTGTTCGGCTGATATTCAGCACTGCCGTGCTACCGCTCCTCCGGAATGGAACGACAACCTCCTGTTGCCGTTGCCGTACAGGTCAATTGCGGAGCCCATCATGAAGATGAAATTCGCTGCTGTTGTCGGTGTGCTGATCGGCGTCACGGCGGCCACACCGGTTCTGGCGCAGGCCCAGGCATGTATACAGCGCAATCGCATGCAGAGCTGGAAGCCAATCAATGAGTACGCGTTCGATGTCACGGATCTGAACCGGCACCATTATACCGTCACGATGAACTCCGCCTGCCGGGGTGCCACCGATCCGCGCGCGCACCTGATCTTCCACGTCTGGCAAAATCTTGAATGTCTCCCGAGGGGCGAGATCGTCACAGTGGTGAGCCCGCTATTCGGCCACACCCAGTGCTCAGTGTCGGGGGTGCAGGCAAACCTGCCATTCAATCCCGGCTACGGCACCTCCGGTTAAGACGTGTTGCGGCTGACGGCGTTCAGCCGCATGATTACCGGCGGTTCTTCAGCAGAGGCTTAAGCCAATGGCGAAAAGCGCGATTGCCATTCGGCACGTGCATTTCGAGGACCTGGGCGCATTCGAACCGGTGCTGCGGGATGCTGGCTACCAAATCCGCTATTGCGATATCGGACTGGATGATCCGGCGACGGTCCCGCCGGACGCGGATTTGCTGGTCGTGCTTGGCGCGCCCATCGGTGTCTACGAAGAAGAGAATTATCCGTTTGTCAGTGATGAATTGCGCATTATCGGCAAACGACTCTCGGCTTCACGGCCCATATTGGGAGTGTGTCTCGGAGCCCAATTGATGGCCCAAGCTTTGGGCGCCCGGGTGTATCCGGGTAAAGCCAAGGAGATCGGTTGGGCGCCGATCGAATTTGCGGATGCTGCTCGCGCGACGCCGCTCCGTCACCTTGCGGGACTGCCGGTGCTGCACTGGCATGGCGATACGTTCGATTTGCCGGAGGGTGCTGTGCGGCTCGCATCGACCGAAGTCACGCCCAATCAGGCATTCGCGTTCGGCAGCACGGCGCTTGGCCTGCAATTTCATGTCGAAGTCGAGGAGCGCGGCTTCGAACGCTGGCTCATCGGGCATACGCTGGAAATTTCGACCGTGCCCAATCTGTCCGTTTCCGCGCTCCGCCGCGACGCCGGAAAATATGCGGCGCGGGCCGCAGAATCGGGCGCGCGCATGCTGCGCGACTGGCTGGAGGGATTGGCCGAGCCTCAATAATGGATGGCGCCGGGTGTACCTCCGCCCGTCGCAATCGCATCGCCATTGATTGCCACCGAGCGCGGTGAGGCAAGAAAGGCAACGACGTCGGCGACCTCTTCGGCCGTCACGATCTTGCGGATCAGATTGAAGCCCGCCCAGCGCTTTTCAACTTCGTCCGCCGTGATGCCCTGCGCCTCGGCCTGCCGCTGGAGCACGCCAGGTGTCTTTTCGGTGCGCGTGAGGCCTGGGTGAACACAAGTGACATTGATCCCGAGCGGCCCAAGCTCGTCGGCCAGATTTTTGGTCAGCGCGGCAACAGCGACGTTGCGCATGGAGCCGATAGTCGACCCGGTCTGACGGGCGGCCAGCCCGCTGATGTTAATGATGCGGCCCCAGTGTTGCTGCGCCATGTACGGCGCCACTGCGCGGGCGCAGCGCAGGTATCCCATCACCTTCACATTCATATCGGCCCAGAAGTGATCGTTGGTGATTTCGGCGAGCTTTGGCGGACGGCTCTGCCCACCCGGCTGCGCGGCGGCATTGACCAGAATATCGATGCGACCGAAATCACCCTCGATGCGCCCAAATGCAGCCTCGACCGCAGCATCGTCGCCCGTATCGGCGCTGTAGGCGGCAACCATCTGATGGGACCGAGCGGCGATTTCTTCGGCGGATCGTTTGGCCACCGGGAGTTCGCGTGCAATCAGCGCGACCCGGGCGCCTTCCCGCGCCAGCGCATGCGCCACCGCTTTGCCGATGCCGCGGCTGCCGCCGGTCACGACGGCGGTTTTGCCCCCCAATTCCAGATCCATTTACGCTGCTCCAGGAACTCAGCTTTTTCTAAGCATCTACGGGCTGGGTTTTCCATCCGAGATTCAGCAAGAGCAGCAGAAGAAGATTGCCGGGAACGGCAAACAGCAGGAAATACGCATCGAGCGCGGCGGGCCAGAAGGCCGACAATGTGAGCGATGCACCCAGGAACACGCAAATCGTGGCCGGCGCGAACAGCGTCCATAAAGCCATCCGCCAGCGGTTGTGCTGCCAGAAAGCGTCGGCGCTTCCCGCCGGATGATCCGGAACAACGGACTCCTGCACAAGCCGGAAGAATGTGTAAGCGTGCCAGAAGCGCGCCTCATTCCGGCATTCCCGCAATTCGGCATCACGACGGCGCAAGGAAAGTTCAAATAACCTGTCGCCCTGTGCCGGGATTCCTGCACCTGCAGCATGCGCATACTGGCGCCATGCGCCGTCATATGCCGTCATTTGAACTGCAGCGCTGACGCCTGCCGCAATTGCAGCGAGGCAAAACCAGCCGGATCCGGTAGCTAAAGCCGCTGTGGCGATGCAGCCGATGAACATTAAAACCGCAACTACACCAATTCCGGCAGCTCGCCAGATATTCGTCTCGACCGGGACGGCAATTCCGGCGTGTTCCCGCTGATCAGCGGCGGCCCGATCCAGAACCAGGGCCGCCCAGATAAATAGACCGGCCCAAATTCGATACAGCGGCGATGCACCGCCAATAAGCAGAAGTGAACCCGCCAGAGCTCCGGCAGCCGCCGATGCCCACGCGACGTGGTCGGCAGAAATCAGGCGTGCCTGGCAGAAGTCCAATACCCGGCGCACAGCCGGTTCCAGCAGCCGGCGTTGAGCCCAGGGCGTCGTCTCGTGAAGGATGGTCCGGCGCCGTTGGGTGCTCGTCAGTACGGCGTGCCGCTGGAGTTTCTGTGCCCGGTCTGAGCGCCTCGAAATGCTGGTGCCCTGCCGTCTTCGTGTCTGCGCTAAAGCGGGTTCCAAGGCGGGAACTCCATGCGAACTCTTCCGCAGAGATGAACCCGGAAGAGGCAGTGCGGGTTCCCGGGCGAGTGACGGCTTGGTTAATGGCGTCCCCGCCAAAAACAAAGCGGGCGGGCCGATTGGCCCGCCCGCCGCAACTGCTTTCGTCCAGGACGAACTACTTCGAGGCGACCTGCTGGCGCAGTTTGGCGATGTCGGCCTCGCTGCGGATGGTGAACACACCCATCTGGTTGGTCCTGTACACCGGCGTGGTGATTTTCACGCTGCCATCCGGCTGATCCCAGACCGTGAGATGACGGATTTCCGTGCCGCGCACCGGCAGGGGGAACGTCGTCCATTGATCCGTGGTCGGATTATAGCGGAAGATTTCATCCGCGGTCCACAGATTGCCCCACACATTGTGGTTCTTGTCCACGCTGATGTGGTAAGGCTGCATGCCTTTTTCCGGGAACGGAATTATCTTCACTTCGTCGGTCTTGACGTTGATGCGGGCAAGGGTTGAACCCCAGCTGTTGCCGACCCACAGAACGTCGCCGTTTTTGTCCGTGCCCATGCGGCGCGGTCCCTGCGCCCACGGATACGGATTGCCGGTAGAGATGTCGGTGACCTTGTCATAGGCCGCGAGTTGCACCGGGGTCATCTTGTCCTTGATGCCCGGGACTTCCGGAAGCTTGATCTCCTTGATCTTGCCCGTGGCTACGTCTGCCTTGCCGATGATGTCAAAGCCCATCTCGGCCCACCAGCCATTGCCGTAACGGTCGCCTGCGGCGCCGTAGGTGCCGCCGGTGCCGAAGGACCGTTTCACCGCCGAGTCCTTGAAGAAGGTGAACTCCTTGGTGAGCGGGTCGAAACGCAACACGCCGTCCGGCGCCGATGCCCAGATTTTACCTTTGCCATCGACGTCCATGGTCACCGCGCCGCCCAATGGGGACATCGATTCGGGCGTCGGATAGACATGCAGTTCGGCGTCCTGCGCGGGTTTGCCGGCGGCCGGGATCAGTTCGCCGAGGCTACGGCGGCCCGGATTGATGTCGAACCAGAAGTGGCCCTGCGCATCGCGTGTGATGCCATGCGTGCCGGCGGCATATCCGCTGCCATCGGCCTTGGCCAGTTTCTTGTAAGACACTTCGCCGGTCTTCGCGTCGACTTTGCCGACCGACACAAGCTTGTTCGGGCTGTTCGAGGTGAACCAGATATTGCCCTGCATATCCATGTTGTCGTCATGGATGATCAGGCCAATTTTGCTCGGTGTGCCCTGCGACCAGTCGGAGCCATCGACATCCGGCTTGGCGAGACCCAGCGAACCCGCTCCGGCGCCCTGGACCCGCGGCACATCATAGAGCGTCCACACCGCGCGGGCGGCGTCGCCCGACGGACGTGGAGTGTCCTTGATCTGCAGCGGCGGGGAATTGGGTCCGCGCACTTTGGCGAGGTATGAGGCCACCAGCTTCTCATTCATCTGAATGATCTGGTTCGCCGGACGGTCCAGCGGAACGCCGCCGCCGCCGATGACCTTCATGAGGTCGATGATCCGCGTCCAACCCACCTGGTCGAACTTGAACTGCAGCGGATAGCTCGGGGTATGGCAGCCATTGCAGTTGTTGTGGATGATCGTCTTTGCGATCAGGTCATCCGGTGTGGATTCCGGCAGCGATGCCCACATGGCTTCGCCCGGCAGCTGGCGCCAGCGCTTTTCCGGATCGGTGATCGCCGCGAGCTTGAAATCCTCATGCTTGTTCGCGCTGAGGTCGACTTCGCCCTTCGCTGTTTCAAAGCCGAGGGCCTGCGCCCATACGCGGTATTTGCCGGCCGGCTGCGGCGGGAAGTAATAGTTGCCGCTTTCGTCCGTATACACGTTGGTCGTGATGGTCGAACCTTCACGCTTGGCCGACACCGTGATGCCGCCCAGCTTCTGGCCCGTAGCCGATGTGATCGCACCGCTGAGAATCTGGTCGGCCGCTTGTGCGCTGCCCGCCAGACCCAGCCCGGCGATGACTGCGGCGGCGCTCGCCAACAGCACGCTACGCATTCTGGTCATGAGGTTTCTCCCGTCGAGAGGTTGAAGTCGAATCATTGGGCCGCAGGCGCGGCGGACACGGGTATGGTCAGAAGGTAGGACACGACATCGTCGATGTCGGAATTACTCAACGCGTATTTCCAGCCAGGCATGCGCACCAGACCGCTTTCAATGACCTGATGCATCAATTTCGGATCCCCATTGGCCGCTGCCTTGTTCAGCGGCGGTCCATAGGTTTTTGCCCCGGGATCAGACGGCAAATGGCAGACCACGCAATTCTGGGTCACGATCTGACGCCCATGCAATTGTTGGGGCGTGAGATTGCTCTGGGCCAAGGCGGCTTGTGCACCCACAGCCGTGAACAGCAGGGCTAACGCAACACGGTGCCTCATTAACGCTTCCTCCCACAGTTGGCGTTTGCGAAAGCCTATTCCTTGTACGAGCAGAGGAAAAGGGCATTTCCGCCGGATTCTCGCCCGCTCATGGCCACAATCCGGCAGCCATGGCATGCCTGACGGTCCTGCCCTGAGCCGAATTAAGAATTTGAATTAAAACGATAATTCTTTGCTATTGCGGTGGGTCGCAAGGTGGACGGAACGCTGCACATTGCGCCTGGAATTGCCGCGGCGACGGCATGGCGCCGCAAAAAGGGATCAACCTGGCCGAATCGGCCAAAGGAGCAAAGCATTCCCGGTTTGGGATGCAATCAGCGCGGGCAGATCAGTGCGCTCGGTTTTGAACCCGCGGCAGAACTTCGGAGCCATAGAACCCGATGGCTTTCTTTTGGTCATTCTGTCCGGCGTGGACATTCACGATGGTTGCGCCGATTTCAAACAGCTTGTCGATCGCTTCCGCATGTTGATCGGGATCACTGCCGATGGTCCATTCCGCGATGACATCGTCAATCGGAACTTCGCGCTCGGCACGTTTCTGAATCTCGGCCGGATCGTGCAGATCATAGAGGCCCTCGAATCCCTTCGGTAAAAAGCGCCACAGTTCGGCCCATTGCTTTGCTTCGTCTTTGTCGCCGACGACGACGAATTGCTCGATCAGCACCGGCATCTTTGCGGGATCTTTGCCAGCGTCGCGCGCCGCCTGCTCCCATTCCGCCTTGTGTTCCCGCCAGTGCTTCGGGTCCGTGATCAGGCCATCGCCGCATTTGGCGGCAAGCCGGATCGATTTCGGCCCGTTAGCTGCAACCAGCAACGGAATCGGTTGCGCCGGCGGGTCATAGAGTTTGGCCTTTACGGTGTAATATTTTCCCTCGTGCACGACATCTTCGCCGCTCCACAGTGCACGGATGATCTCAATCGCTTCGGCAAGTCTGTCCCAGCGTTCCTGCCAGTCCGGCCATTCGCCGGTCGCGGCGAGTTCGTTCAACGCTTCACCCGAGCCGGCGCCGAGAAATACCCGCCCGGGCGCGAGCTGGCTCAGCGACGCAAATGCCTCGGCGACGACGGCGGGATTGTAGCGCATGGTCGGGCAGGTGACGGTGGTTCCCATCCAGGCGCCATTCACGCGCGACGCCGCGGCCGCCATCGTAATCCAGGCCAATCCCGAATGGCCCTGGTTCGCCTGCCATGGCTGGAAATGATCGCTCGCCGCGAGCAGCCGGAAGCCCGCAGCACTGGCCGCAGCGCCGATTTCAACCAGATCGGGAAGCCGAAACTGTTCATGCGCGAGCATGAAGCCAACCAGGCCCTTTTCGATTTCGCCATGCTGCGCCATGACTGCACCTGTTGTGGGAGGAACAGCATGCAGGAGCATGCGCTCCGCACGCGAGATAATCGAGATGAGTGGAAAAAATCGCGCCGCCGGTTGGCCGGCGGCGCGCAGTTAGGATTCTGATAATTATGCCGGCGGAATGACGGCCGGTGGCAGGATGCTCACGCTCTGGAAACCAGAGACGCAAGTGCGGCGGAAGTGGCTGGCAGAGTCGATCATCCACGGGCCGTTCGAGACGAGCTGATAATGGAACAGGCCGTCCGAACCCCAGTAGCCGGACGCGACCGGGCCATAGAACGAGTCATAGCAGACCGTGCCGCTCGTCGGGATTGACGCGACGACCGCTGGAGCCGGCGTGGCAACCGCGACCGCAGGAGCGGGATAGTCGTAAGCGCAACCGGCCAGGAACACGACTGCCGCCGACGCACACAAGGCAAGGGTCAGTTTCATTAGAGGTCCTCCAAGATGGTTTGTGGCCGCGGCCCGTACAGTCCGCCGCGGTCAACTGCTTGGGAGAACGCGCATATGTTCTTGTCGTGCAGGGCCGGTTCGAATTTGTGATGGAACTTACGTATACGGAGGAACCTCTGCCTGTCCCGGCAAATTCAGGATGCGTGCAGCAGCTTCGGCGCAGGCATTTGCATTGACATGCGTCACGTCCAGTATCGGCCAACCCGGGGGCGGTGTGACATAACTCAACTGTTGCCTGGCCACTGCAATGCCGGCATCCGAGGCATCGCCGCTTCGCTCCGCCAGCCGCCCCGCGATTGCATCGATATCGGCTTCGAGCCAGATGCCCGAGAAACGGGCGTTGGCCCGCTGCGCCACAGCTTCGATTTGTGCAGTTTCGTCCGGCCGGGCATGCACCGCGTCCGCGACGACGCTATGCCCCGCCTGCAGCAGAAGCTCGGCAATTCGCCGCATCTCTGCGTAGACGTTGTCCGTCACTTCGGAACTGTAGCCTGTGCCGGGGAGGCGGGTTTCCTCGCTTACGCCAAACAGCCGTTTACGGATCACATCGCTCCGCAGCACCACGGCACCGGGTGCCGCACCGAGCAGGGGCGCAAGATTGCGTGCGAGCAGTGATTTTCCGGTACCGGATATCCCACCGATCGCGATCAGTGCGGGTGGTGGCGGGGCCAGATAATCAAAGGCGTGTTGCGCATGCGCAGCGGCATCCGCGCGCAGTTTCTCCGCGGCATTTCCGGCAAGTTTCAGCGCTGCCGTCGCGTCGACATGAGCCCGTACTGAGGCGCGGCACGCGAGAAACAGCGGTAAAGCATCCACGCCGCCATAGTCAGATGTCAGTTCGAGATAGCGGTTCAGCACGGTGTTTGCGGCCGAACGCGACCTGCCCCGATCCAGCGCCATCAACAGGAAGGCGAGATCGTAGAAGACATCGATATTGCTGAAATCATCATTGAATTCGATCGCATCAAACAGCACCGGGTGTCCGTTCAGGACGCAGATGTTGTTCAGGTGCAGGTCGCCGTGGCAGTGCCGGACAAATCCCGAATCTCGTCTGCGCTCGAGCAGATCACGACAGCGGATCAGCGCCTGCTCGGCCAGCGAACCGAAGCGCTCCGCCGTGCCGGCCGCAAATGTGCCGGGTTCGAAGGAGCCGATCAGTGTTTTGCTTTCGGCGATGGTCCGCGCAATGGCGGCCGCACCGCCAAAACCGGAAACGCGTTCTGCGCTTGAGTGAAATCCGGCAATGACCATGGCAAGTTCGCGTAACAGTGCGTGTGACACGTCGCTTGCGCGAAGCTTTTCACCCAGAAGGTCGGATTCCTCAAAGCGGCGCATGACGACAAGCCAATCGACGGCAGCATCGGCATGAGTGCCGGAGCCGAACGCAAGCCTGCCCTGACGGCGGACAATCGGCTGCACACGGATGTATAGATCGGGGGCCGTTCGCCGGTTGACGGCGAGTTCGGCTTCGCACATCTCTCGCCTGCGCGTAACCGTCGAATAGTCGAGATAGGAATAGCGGACCGCCCGCTTGAGCTTATAGGCAAAGGGGCCCGCAAGAAACACCACGGCCGCGTGGGTTTCATGGCGCAGCACAGGCGTATCGATGCCGTAGGTGTCGCTATGTGAAAGAAATTCGATGATTTCCGATTGGTCGCCCAGGCTGCTGTTATCCGGATGTGTCATTGCCGGGCGGCAGCATAGCGCGGATTAGAACCAGCTCCGCAGCCCCACGGCAAACCGCAATTGGTGCGGTGTCTGACCGGCCGCCGCAAGTCGTGAGCGCGCTGCAAATCGCTTTTCGTAAGTGACACCGATATAGGGGGCGAATTTTCGCGTGATTTCATAGCGCAGCCGCAATCCGGTATCGAGGTCTGAAACACCGCTGGCAATGAGCCGCGCCGAATCGGATTTGGAATAGATATTGACCTCCGCTTCAGGCTGAAGGATCAACCGCTGGGTCAACAGCAGATCATAAGTGGCAAAAAATTTCGCGGCATAGTGGCCGGTGTCGCTGGCATATGCGGTCGCCGAAATGTGGAAAAAATATTGCGACAGACCTTCGATGCCTGCCGCCGCCCAGAGCCGTCCCGGTTGACTGTCCACGTCATAACGCAGGCCCGCTTGCAGGTCGAACCAGGTGGAGAGGGGTGTGTCGTAAAGCGCCTCCTGCTGACCGTCAAAGACTTTGCTGTTTTCGAGCTCGCCTTCGCTTTTGAGCCACAGGCGATCTGTGTCGGTGCCGGTCCATGCCTCGCCTTCCCAACGCAGAGCGTTGCCGGCGCTCAGCCGGCCTTCAAACTGATCGAGAGTGGCGTGCAGCCATACGGTTTCATCCGCGACGGGTGACCCATAGGGCGATGCGTCAGAAGTTTGAGCCGTGGCGGTGCAGGGGGAGATCACTGCCGCGATGGCCAGCATCAGACCCGCCGGCCAATGATATTTCATGCCACGATGACCGTTCGAAACATGCCGGCGTCCATGTGATAGAGCAGATGGCAATGGAACGCCCAACGTCCCGGAGTGTCGGCGTCGAACACGAAACTCAGGCGCTCACCCGGCTTGACATTGACCGTGTGCTTCAGCGGCAGCTGATCACCCTGGCCATTCTCCAGCGAGAAAATGAATCCGTGGAGATGGATGGGATGTTCCATCATGGTGTCGTTGATCAGTACAAAGCGGATGCGCTCACCCAGCTTGATCCGCACCGGCCCGGCTTCCGAGAATTTTTTTCCATCGAATCCCCAGACGAAGCGCTGCATGTTGCCGGTAAGATGGAAAACGATGTCGCGATAATCGTTCAGCCCACCAATGGGATGGGCTTTGAGGGATTTGAGATCTGAATAGACGAGCACGCGCCGGCCGTTGTCCTCCAGTCCCGTGCCCGGTTCGCTCATCCGGCTCATTGGCTGCATAGCCACATTATCGACACTGGCGTTATCCGCCAGCGATGCAGGATCGACGTGGTCCGCATTGTTCGCGGTGGTGCCCATCATCGCCGCCACCATCGCCATCGCCGCTTTTGGCGGCATCGGGGTGGCACCGCCGTGCATGTGTTCGGCACCCATCCCCATATCCTGCATCGTGCGCAGCGGCCTTGGGTCCATTGGCGGGACAGCGGCGGTCATTCCCGGCCGCGGCGCGAGTGTCGCACGCGCATAACCGCTGCGGTCCTCGGCCTGCGCAAATATCGTGAACGCCGCATCGCGCGGCGTGACGATGACATCATAGGTTTCCGCAACGCCGATACGGAACTCGCCGACGACCACCGGCGCAACGTCGCTGCCGTCCGCAGCTACAACCGTCAGCGGCAGGCCGGGAATGCGCACGTCGAATGTGGTCATGGCGGCGCTGTTGATGAAGCGCAGACGGATTTTTTCACCGGGGTTGAACCCAGCTGTCCAGTTGGCCGCGGGTGAGTGTCCGTTGATCATGAATGTGTAGGCAGCGCCCGTGACATCCATGATGTCGGTCGGGCTCATGCGCATCTGGCCCCACATCAGCCGGTCCTGCAGGGCCGTGCCGATGCCTGCGGTTTTCGCGTCCTGAATGAAGCTGGACAGCGTCCGCTGCTGGTAATCGTAATAATCGGGTTGCTGCTTCAGGTTGGACAGGACCGTCATCGGGTCTTCGTCGGTCCAGTCCGACAGCGTGATGACATATTCGCGATCGTAGGTGTACATTTCCTTGTCGCGCGGCGCGATCATCAGCGCGCCAAACATGCCGGTCTGCTCCTGGTCGCTGCTGTGGCTGTGATACCAGTAGGTGCCGGATTGCCGGACCGGAAATCGATAGGTGAATGTTTCGCCCGGCATGATTCCGCGGAAGGTGAGGCCGGGGACACCATCCATGTGGTTGGGCAACAGAATGCCGTGCCAGTGCAGGGATGTCGGCTCACGCAGGTTGTTCGTGACGTTGATTGTCACTGCATCACCTTCCCGCATGCGCAGGGTTGGCCCCGGCATCGTGCCATTGATCACCGTCGCGCTGCGCGGGCGTCCGGTGATGTTGACGGGTATCGAGCCTATGGTCAGGTCAAAGCGGTCGCCGGTAAGGATTGCGGGTGCCGTGCCCGTGTTTGTCTCGCCCCAAGCCGTCGCGTGCCAGAATGCGGAAGATGCACCCAAGGCCGTCATCCCGAGGACAAAACGGCGGCGATTCAGCGAAAATCGCGGGTGCTTTGGTTCTGTGTTCACAGTCATGTCACACTACCCGCTGGTCCGCCCCCGCTGCAATTTTGCCCAATATACGCAATACTCCGCACTTACCCCTCGAACCGCGGGGATGTAAACAGGATTACTGTCCTGGCGCGGTGACATCGCGGCGAGGATTCCATCACGAGGAAAGACATGGTCAGCAATTACAAATTTCAGCTTGGCACTTTGGCATTCGCGTCCGCGTGCCTTTTGTTTGCCGCACCGCAAGCATTCGCGCATGCCAATCTGGTGAGCTCGGATCCGGCGAAGGACGCAACGATTGCCTCACCGAAACAAATCACGCTGCATTTCAGCGAAGCGCTCGAAATGAAAGTGTCAGGCCTGAAACTGACCGATATTGATGGGAAGCCAGTGGCGATCAAATCCGTGCCGGCGCCCGACGCCAAATCCCTTGCGGCGGTGCCGATGAAAGCTTTGACACCCGGGCTTTACACCATCACCTGGACCTCCATGGGCGACGACGCCCACAAGATGAGCGGCACCGTCTCGTTCAGCGTACAGTAGCCACCTCCATGGCCGATTGGGGAATTGTCGCCGCACGATTCCTGCAATTCGGGCCCGCGCTGATTCTTTTCGGCACGCCATTGTTTTTTCTCTACGGCGTCGCCGCTGAGCAGCCGCGCAGCAAACGGACACTGAAATACATCCTGGCCACGGCGGGTATGTTCGGTTTTGCCGGTGCGATCTGGTGGGTGCTCGCGGAAACCGCAATGATCTTCTCCGATCTCGGGCAATTTACGCCGGATGCAGTTTGGACCGTGTTGAGCGGCACCGGTTTCGGGCGGGCAGCATTTTTGCGGATCATCCTCATTGCTGCCGCGATCATCTTGCCATTCGTGATCCGCTGGTCCCGGCGCGGTTTGGTCGCCCAAGCCGTGATCGGCGGCGCTGTCGTTGCGAGCTTCGCGTGGACAGGGCACGGTGTGAAAGATGAGGGTGTCGCCGGATTTGTTCACCTTGCCGGGGACATTGTGCATCTGCTGGCGGCGGCAATCTGGGTGGGAGCCTTGTTTGCGCTGGCGGCCCTGCTTTTCGGAACCATCCGTAAACGGACAGGTGCCCAGGAGTCACTCCGCGGGCTTGCAGCGTTTTCGTCGATCGGCGTCACGGTGGTGGCGTTGCTGCTCCTGAGCGGGGTGGTCAATAGCTGGTTCCTGGTCGGTCCTTCGCACATAACGCAACTGCTGACCTCGCCCTATGGCCTGCTGCTGGATGCGAAGCTTGTCCTGTTCGCGGCCATGGTCGTACTTGCCGCGGCCAACCGTTATCGCTTTACACCGCGATTGAGCGCCGCTTTGGCGCAGACCGGCTCGCATGACGAGTCGGCCGTTGTACTTCGGCGCAGCGTAGCTCTGGAGCTGGGGCTCGCGGTGCTGGTACTGGCCATCGTCAGCCTGATGGGGACGCTGGAGCCGCCAGCCTGACGAAGCTGGCTAGCGCCGTCGGAAGGCGGCGTAGATGAAATCCTGCGTTGTGCCGAACGGCGTCTGGTGCCGCTCCGTAGCTTCCGCATACAGATGAAAATCCCGGCCAAGCCGCGCGGCAAGACTCTGTGCGTCATAGCGCTGTACCGGAAGACCGCTGCATTTTTCCGGTCCGGTTGGCGCGAATGTTGCCATGATCACGACGGACCCTTCTTTCGTCCCACGTCGCAGTGCCGAAAGATAGGCGTCCTGTCCACTGCTTTCGGTCAGGAAGTGAAACACCGCGCGGTCATGCCAGACATCCCATAGTTGAGCGGGTGTCCATGCGGTCACATCGGCAGTGATCCAATTCACTTTGTCCGCGGCGGCGCCGATGCGTTCGCACGCGCGCGCGAGTGCAATGCTGGAAATGTCCAACACGGTGAGGGCGGAATATCCTTCCGCGATCAGACGGTCGGCGAGCCGCGATGCGCCCCCGCCAATATCGATGATTTTGGCCGAATGATCCGGAGCCGCCTCCTTGATCCAGCGGAATGACAAAGCAGGATCGGATTGAAACCAGCTGACGCCGGTCTCCGGCTTATTGGTGTAAGTCGTGTCCCAATGTTGTCGTCTTGTGGACACCGCCCGGTACGCAGTCCCTATGCGTAGAGGCTGGACCGCATGTCCTTTTCGCAGGCCCGGGCCTCTTGCACGGGCGGACATGGAACCGAACCATACGAGCAGAACACGCAGCAAGAGCCTGGTTTTCTCTGCAACAACGCGCCGCAGCCGCTGCACTCATAGAAGAACAGGCATGCGTCAGCCGGCATGGTTTCGACCTTTGCCGTGCGGCAATACGGGCAAGTGATGATACATTCGCTGGTCGTGTGAGCATGGATCATGAACGGCTCCTGTCCGGTTTACCGGATTCCTCCGTCGCCGCACCCTCGACACGCCGGAGCACCTCTCTTGGTCATTGGAAACTCATCTGCCGAATCCGTCAAGCGCCAGCTCCGCTTGGTCCGTTTCGCCGGCCGCGATAAGCGCCAAAAATGAACAGCGGAATGGATAAAATTTGAACCAAAAAGGCGAACAGCGCGAGTTCCGCATGTGAACTCTGGTAAAGGAACCCGGCGGCGATGCTGCCGACGAGCCAGCCGCAACCATATCCGGCATAAAACAAGCCGAAGGCGAAACTGCGTTTGCCACGCGGCATGACGGTCGCAACAAGTGACTTCAGCAATGTGTCCTGGACCGCATAGCCGACACCCCATAGCGGCATCGCCACCAGCAGGGCAGTCAGACCCCCCGCAAACAGCACCGGGGCGAATAGTGCAGAGACGAGCACGGCGCCGTAGAGCACGCGCATGCCATAAGCATCGTACAAACGGCCGAGTGCGAGATTTGCGATCACGCCAAAGCCGGTGGCGAAGGCCAGCAACAGCGGCACTGATGCGGTTCCGACGATCGCGTTGGACGAGAGATAAAACGAGATGAGCTCGTAACTGAGCAGTCCGGCGCCGAACACGCCGCCCGCCAGCATGAACAGCCAGTATGACGCGGTGAAGCCTTCCTGCTGTGCCGCTTCCTGTTTTTCCAACCGCGCCGGCAACGGGAACACAACACGAGCCGCGGTGAGCGCGGTCAGCGCGAGAACTGACGAAATCAGCAGCATGGAAAATCCGGTGCGATAGCTTCCGTGAAGGAACAGAACCAGCGCCATCAGCAGCGGTCCGATGGTTGCGCCGGTTTCATCCAGACCGGAATTCAATGCGTAAACCCAGCCTTTTCCCAGCGTGCCGGTGCTGTAGGACAACATCGCTTCGACCGTCGGTTTGCGGATTGCCCGGCCGGTGCGTTCGGCCATCATGAGGGCCGCGCCGGCAGGCCAGCTTCCCACCAGAGCCATCGCCGGTACCGCCAGCATGTTGATGGCGTAACCGATGAAGGTCAGTGGCCAATAACGGCCGGTTCGATCGGCCGCATAGCCCGCCACCAGCCGCAAGGAGTAGCCAAGAAATTCGCCGGCTCCGGCGACGATGCTGATCGCCAGCGCATTCGCTCCGAGGCTGCCGAGAAACGGTCCGGCGATGGCTCCGGCGCCTTCATAGGTGATGTCGGCAAACAGATTCACGATGCCCATCGTGAAGACAAAGGCGAAGGCCGAAGTGCCAAAAACCCGGCGCAGATTCATGGACGTGCACGCATTTGACGCCCCGCATTGGCACCCATAGGATCAATTCCGCCGCCAATTCTGAGGGATGGGAAGTTCATGCGCGCGCTCGCCTGCCTGGTTGCTCTAATGATTCCTGCCGCTGCCGCAGCGGCGCAAAATCGCACCACGCTGGACATTTACGTCATCGACGTCGAAGGCGGAAACGCGACATTGTTCGTGACGCCGGCGGGCCAGTCGGTTCTGATCGACACCGGCAACACCGGCGAGCTGGCGGCCAAACGCGACTCAGGACGGATCATGGACGCCGTTCACGATGCCGGGCTGACGCAAATCGATCATCTGATCCTGACCCATTACCATGGCGATCATTTCGGCGGCATGGCGGATCTGGTGAAGCAAATTCCCGTTCGCGAGTTCATCGATCACGGTCCGAATATGCAACAGGGTGCAGGCGCGGACTTTTACGAAAAAATCTATCCGCAGATTTACGCCACGGGAAAGCATACCGTGGCAAAACCGGGCGACAGGATCGCGCTCAAGGGCGTGGATTGGGGCATTGTCGCGTCAAATGGCGAAGTGACGGCGCCGCTGCCGGGTGCGGGCGCGCGCAATCCCGAATGTGCCTCGTTCCGGCCGATCGATAACAATATCGAAGACCCGCTTTCCGTCGCGAGCTACATCACCTTCGGCAGATTCCGCACCGTCCATCTCGGTGACCTGACCCGGAACATGGAATTCAAGCTGATGTGCCCAACCACGCGACTGCCGCCGGTCGATCTGTTCCTCGGCATGCATCATGGCCAGGATTCATCCAATTCTCCCGTGATGGATCACCCGCTGCACGCGCGGGTTGCGATCATGAACAATGGTACGCGCAAAGGCGGCGAACCCTTCACCATGGTGTCGATCCATAGCGCTCCCGGCCTTGAGGACTTGTGGCAGATGCATTTTTCGCTGCTGAGCGGTCAGGAATACACGCAGCCCGGAATGTTCATCGCCAATCTCATAGATGATGAATCGGCGGTGATGCCGATCCAGCCGATGAAGGCACCGGCTCCGGGAACGCCAGGCATTCAGCCGGCGCCCGTCCATAACGGTAAGGCATACTGGATCAAGGTTTCGGCCCAGCAGGACGGGACCTTTACCGTGACCAACCAGCGCAACGGTTTCAGCAAAACCTATTCGCCGCACAATTGAGCGGCTACGGCACAGGATTTCCGTCCCTCCGTGGCGAAGTCAGCGACGCGGAGTGGCAGGTACGGGTGGAATTGGCGGCCTGTTACCGGCTTGTCGATGTGTTCGGCATGACCGACCTGATCTATAATCACATCACGTCGAGAATTCCGGGCACCCACCATCTGCTGATCAATCTTTACGGGTTGTTGTACCGGGAGATCACGGCTTCGAGTCTGGTGAAGATCGATGCCGAGGGGAATATTATCTGGAAGCCCGACACGGAGTACGGCATCAACCGCTCGGGCTTTGTCATTCATGGTGCAATCCACAAAGCGCGGCCCGACGTGAAATGCGTGCTGCACACGCATACGCGGGCCGGAATGGCGGTGTCGGCGACGAAATGCGGGCTGCTGCCGTTAAACCAGACGGCGATCCGCTTTCACGGTCACATCGGCTATCACGACTATGAAGGGCCGGCGATCGACCTCGCCGAGCGCGACCGCATTGTGGCTGCGCTGGGTGCGCATAATGCGCTGGTCTTGCGCTCGCACGGATTGCTGACCTGCGGCCCCAGCGTGCCCGAGGCATTCAACACCATGTATCAGCTTGAAATGGCCTGCCGCGCGCAAGTCGACGCCATGGCTGGAAATACCGAACTGATCGTCCCGCGTGACGAGGTTCTCGCCCGCACGGTGCATCTGTACCGGCCGGAAACGCGGCGTCCCTATGGCGTGCTCGAATGGCCGGCGATGCTCCGCCTCCTCGATGCTGAAGAAAAGCGATCCGGCTATCCATCCTATCGCTCGTGATTGAATGAGCCTCGTACTCCGCAGTCTCGCAATCGGACTAATGGGAGCGATTTGTTCCGCGCCGGTGCAGGCTGCGGAAAGCGCGCAGCCATTCTATGCTGGCAAGCAGATCACAATCGCCGTAGGAGAGCCGCCCGGCGGAAGCGCCGACGCCTATGCGCGGCTGTTGCAGCGCCATCTGGCGCGCCACATCCCCGGCAGTCCGGCCATTGTCGTGCAGAATATGCCCGGCACAGGCACCCTGAAATCCGTCACCTTTCTCAACACCACCGCACCGATGGATGGGACGGTTATAGCCACCTTCAGTTCGACGCTGCTTGTCGAAGCCTTGACTGCGCCTGATCGCGTCAATGTCGATTTCCGCCGCTTCAACTGGATCGGCAACATCAGTGAAGATGTTCGCATCTGCTATGTCTGGGCGGCGAGTGGCGTAGGCAGTTGGCAGGCGCTCAAAGCGCTGCGCGCGCGGCCGCTGTTCTGGGGCGCAACGGCGCCGGGCACTGCCGGAAATGCTGACGCGGCCATACTGCAATACTTGTTCGATGCCGGCATCAGGGCGGTTCAGGGGTATGCCGGCGCCGCCGACAAGCGGCTCGCCGTGGAGCGGCGCGAAATCGACGGCGACTGTGCCGGATGGACGTCGCTGCCGCCGGATTGGCTGCGTGACCGGAAGATCAACGTTCTCCTGCGCCTTTCGCGCACCCTCCTGCCTGGAATGGATCCGCGCATTCCGTTTGGCGGCGATCTCGTCACGGACGATCGCGAACGCAAGTTGTATGATTTTCTGGTCGCCCCCGAACGGCTCGGGCGGATCTATATGACGTCCGAAAAAGTCCCTGCCGATCGCGTTTCGGTTTTGCGCGCCGCTTTCGATGCGACGACAGCCGACCCGGCCTTCCGCACGGATGCCGAACGGCTGCGTTTGCTGGTGACGCCCATGAGTGGCGCAGAAGTCACCCGGCAAATCACCGGCCTCTACGCGACGCCGCCCGACGTCATCGCCGAGGCGAAAAATATTCTCGCCAATTGAGGTGGCAGGCTACGGCACCATCGCGCCGACGGTATCCACATACAGCGAGTAGATCGAAGTGCTCGCGGCCATGAACAACCGGTTCTTCTTTTTGCCGCCAAAGCACAGATTGGCACAGGTCTCCGGCAGATGGATTTTGCCGAGCAGATCGCCATTGGGCGCATAACAGCGCACGCCATCTTCCTTCGGATCACCATTGCCCATGCCGCACCAGATATTGCCGTCCATATCGAGCCGCATGCCGTCGGTGTTGCCGCCCATCGTGGTGATCAATGTTTTCTGATTCGTCAGACTTTCACCGTTGACATCGAATACGCGGATTTCGGACGGCCGGCCGTCGGGAAATGCCATCACGATGACGTAGAGCTTCTTTTCGTCGGGCGAGAACGCAATTCCGTTGGGAAAACCTGCATCCGGAACGTACACCACGGTTGCGCGCCCTGTTCGCGGATCAAGCCGGTAGACATTTCCCGGCAGTTCGGACTGTGCCCTGTCCCCTTCGTAATTGCCCAAAATCCCGAACGGCGGATCGGTGAACCAGATTGCGCCGTCCGCGGCAACGACAATATCGTTCGGAGAATTGAGCCGCTTTCCCTGAAAGCGATCGATCAACACCGTAATGCTTCCATCATGTTCGGTGCGGGTGATCCTGCGGGTATCGTGTTCGCAGGTGACGAGGCGTCCCTCGCGGTCGCGCGTATTGCCGTTCGCATTGTTGGATGGGTAGCGGAATACGCTGACATGCCCGTCGTCTTCCGACCAGCGCATGATGCGATTGTTGGGAATATCGCTCCACAACAGATAACCGCCATCGCGGACATAAACCGGGCCCTCGCTCCAGCGCATGCCGGTGGCGACCCGCTCGATAGCGGCATTGCCGATCTTATATTTGAAGCGTTTGTCGACGGCTTCGATGCGCGGATCCGGATAACGCGTGCCGGGCAGCGGTCCGAGCGGCAATTCGTCGGCCATGCCCACTGACGGCAATGTTGCCGCTGCCGAAACGGTCAGCGCGCCCTGAATAAATGCGCGGCGGTCCATGTTTGACTCCCCCGAAGAAATCGCTCCCATACGTGTCATAGCAAAAGGATTCCGCAATGGCATGGAATATCCGACGGGTGGTTACGTCACACGATGCAAACGGCAAGGCGGTGGTCGCAATTGACGAAGCCTGCGGCAATCTGCGATCGGGGCGCGAAAAGCACCAAAGCTGCGTCGTGTGGTCCACCGGCTCATTTCCTGCGGACAATTCGGGGCCGGAAGACGGTGGCGCGCGTTCTGTCCGCTCAACTGATCCGAATGGAACGGTGTTCCGCATTGTGCGGTACGAACCCGGCGTCGCGGCGCGCATGCATCGCACCGAGTCGATCGACTATGCCGTCGTCATTTCGGGCGAAATCGATATGGAGCTGGATGATGCTGTGGTCCACCTGAAACCCGGCGATGTTCTGGTGCAGCGCGGTACGATCCACAATTGGGCCAATCGCGGCACGGAGCCCTGCGTCATCGCCTTTGTATTGATCGCTGCCGAACCCGTCCGCCGCGCCGGTAAAGTCCTCCGTGCCACCGGCTGACCGGCGCGAACTCCGCGTCTTCACGTTAATTGCGGATGTCCTGCAGGAACCATTCGGTGGGAATTTCGCGCCCCAGCCCTTCGGCTTTCGCGCGTTCGTAAGCCAGACCGGCGACTGAGAAAAACTGCGCCCCCTGCAAGTTGCCGCGTTCGGAATAGGTGATCTGATCGCGCGATGTGCGGCCCAGCACGCGTCCCGATTTCAGATCGGCGAGGGTAATGCGCTTGTCGCGCAGCAGTATGCCGTGGCCGCGCTTTCTTTCACTGCGCCCGTCGCCGCGTTTTGGCTTGTCGGCGCGCGCTTCCCAGCCAAGATGCTCGTCTTCGAGATGAAGGTCCGGCCGGCTGGCGGGCGCTGGCGCGTCACCGAAGCGCAGATACACATCAATACGCCGAAGCGTCTCGGCGTCCGGAACGCCGGACCCGCCGATATTGATCACATGCGTGCCCTTTTCGAGGCGCGCACCCTCCAGAACAGGAATCGCGGAATCCGTACATGCGGCGACAATGCCCGCGCCTTCGTAGATCTCCTCGGGCCGCGTGCAGACCCTGGTCTCGATACCGTATTTTTCCGCCGATTCGCGGGCAAATGCTTCGCGGTGCGCCGGCGTCGGACTGTAAACCTGCAGCCGCCTGATCTTCCGCACGCTGATGAAGGCTTCGAGATTGCTGTGTGCCATGCCGCCTGAACCGAGCATTCCCACACAATCGGCATCAGGGTTGGCCATGAATTTGGCGCCAATCCCGCCATCGGCGCCCACCCGGATATGCTGCAATACGCCGTCATTGATGAAGGCGAGAGGTTCGCCGGTTTCAATGGACGTGAGGAAAATCAGGCCGCAGAACAGGCCGGGCCGGGAGCAGTATTTTTCCTGAGTTACGGCGCCGTTGTACTCGGTCTCGTACACAACATCGGATTTCATCCGCACGGCGAAATAGCCGCGGGTGGAGCCGCCCTCCATGCTGCCCCATTGATAATTTTTAGCCGGATCAGCTGTGGGAATGCGCATGTCGATGCGCGGCCGGCAAACAGCTTCCCCGGCCGCGACATCACCATAGGCCTGCTCAAGCGCAGCGATGGCCGCGGGCATGGTCAACACCCGCGCCACATCTGCATTCGAGAGAAATAGGGTCATGGAAATACTCTCGTAAGAGAAGCGAGAAACAAGAAGCGAGAAAATAGAGCACTAGCCATGCCGCGGCACGGGCGGTGCTCTCGCTCCTCGCTCCTCTTTTTTCGCTTCTTATTAGCTCCGCGGCTCGGGGTGATTCATACTCCCTTGGGCAGTTCGCCCTTGAAGTCCTTGTCGAAGAATTCCGGGCGCATTCTGCTTTCGACGCCGTTCTCGGCAATTTTCGCTTCCCAGTCTTTTTTCACCTGCGGGTCTTCCATCCAGTACGGAATTGCGCTGCCGCCTTCCGTAATGTCCATGCCGGTGTAGTCGATATGGGTTTCACCCGGAGGTCCGGGCTCGCGCCCCGGATTGTGCGGTCCGAACCAGGCCAACAGGCGCAATGGCTCTTTCGAGACCCCGAAATGTTGGTGAAACCAGCGCGCCCCTCCGGGTGCGGCTGAAATCATTCCGACCGGTTCGTAATCGATGCGCTTGATCTGATCTTTGTTCCCGTCCTTCCACGGAGTGACGCCAAGCCGTTCCGGCCAGGTATGGGTATAGCCTTTGCCTTTGATGCAGATCAGAACCGCGGCCGAGGTGTGCGCATGCGCCTTGGAGTAACGCCCGTTCTCGTGTTGTCCGATCCAGAAGTAAAAAGTATTTCCGGTCATGAAGGGCTCGACGCGGCGGAATCCGGGCGAGCGGCGATTGTCCAGCGGCAAATCGCAATTCACGGCATCCGGAACCAGATTGGTGCGGCGCATGGCCAGTCCGCGCACCGGATCGGGTTCGACATCGTCGTTGTATTTGTAGAAGTCATCGGCGCCAGAAAAGCGGTCGCGGAATTGCATCGGGCAATTGAACACGGCGTCCGTCGATTGCAATGCATTCAGTGTCACCGGCGCCGTGGTTCCGGCGAGCAGCAATGCCGGCGAGGATGCGGCGTTGACGATGCGGTGCCATGCGTTGAGTGGAATTGAAAACAGCGATCCCTGCTGCCATTCAAATGTGTGCTTCTTCGTGTCGCCATCGAGCCAGACTTCCGTCGTGCCGCGGCCTTCCACCACAAAGAAGATTTTCTCGAACAGGTGCTTTTCGGGATTCAGCGCGCCGCGCCCCGGCACTTCGACGAGATAGCAGCCCCATTTGGTTTCCGTTCCGTGGAGCTGAATGTAAGTCCCTCGGCCTCCGAGACGCTTCCATGGCGCGAGCGGCAGATTCTGAACTTTGGAAATGCCGATATCGCGAAAGCACGGGATGCCTTCCGATTCCATAAACAGGTCGTAGGGTGTTTTGACCCGGCCCCATTTGCCGAAACCGGCGCGCTTGCCGCCGGTGGGCTCATGCCAATGGACCTTGCTTGCAACGTCGTGCATCTCGTTCTTCCCTGAAGTATTGCCGAATGCGGGCCACAATAGCCATCGCCCGCAATGCGTCAACGTGAGGACTGGCAGGCGGGCAAAGCCGCTTGACCAAAGGACATTTCCGGTTAGTTTCGCGGCCATGAGCACATTCAGGTTGGCGAGTTTTCGCATTCATGGGCGCAACAGTTTCGGCGCCGTGATTGACTCCGGCATGGTGGACTTGGGTGGCCGCCTCGGCGGTCGCTACCGTTCGGCGCTAGAACTGATTGCGGCCGGTGAGCAGGGCCTGAAAGATGCCCGCGCTGCCGCCGGCACCCACTTCGCCGATTACAAACTGGAGGAAATCGAATTCCTGCCGCCGGTGCTGAGGCCGGAAAAGATCATCTGCGTCGGGATCAACTATCCCGAGCGCGCCGAAGAATACAAAGACGCGCCGCGCCAGAAGCCGAATTATCCGAACTTGTTTGTCCGGTTTCCGGATTCGCTGGTCGGCCACGGCCAGCCTGTGGTCAAGCCAAAGGTGTCGGACAAGTTCGACTATGAGGGCGAGATTGTCCTCGTGATCGGGCGCGAGGGCCGCAATGTGCCCAGGGACAATGCCAAATCGATGATTTGGGGCCTGACGCTCGGCAATGAAGGCAGCGTACGCGACTGGCTTCGCCACGGCAGTCTCAATGTGACGCAGGGAAAGAATTTCGATCGTTCGGGCAGCCTTGGTCCGTGGATTGTTCCTGCGAGCGAAGTCGATCCAGCATCGCCTTTGCATCTGATGACCCGGGTCAACGGCGAGCTGCGGCAGGACGACTGGACCGAGAGGCTGACCTGGAATTTTGCCTGGCTGATTTCCTACATTACGCAATTCGCGACCTTGAAACCAGGTGACGTGATTTTCACCGGCACGCCGGTGGGTGCGGGCGGCCATCAGACTCCGCCGCAATGGCTCAAACAGGGCGATGTGGTTGAAGTGGAAGTGCCGGAGATCGGAGTTCTCCGGAATCCCGTCGTCAACGAGACCTGACGAATCCTATCCTCCCCTTGAGGGAGGGTCGAAATTCACGGCAGTGAATTTCGGGGTGGGGACGGCGTTCCGGTGAGGGGTGAGAAACATGTCCAGACTGCAACTCAGCTTCGCATGCGCGCTCTATGACCGCATGGAGCCGCTTTATACCGGTGAAGTGCAGCCCGAGGGCATTGATCTGAATTTCATTGCCATCGATGAGCCGCGGCCGATCTTCGACCGCATGTCGGGTGGTCAGGAGTTCGACGTCGCCGAATATTCCAGCTCGGAATACGTGCAGCGGTTCGCCAACAAGCAGTGTCCGTTCGTCGCCATTCCAGTCTTTCCGTCGCGCTGCTTCCGGCACGGGTTTATTGCGATCAACAAAAAATCCGGTATTCGCGAGCCCAAGGACCTGGAAGGCAAACGCGTCGGCGTGCCGCTTTACACCATGACGGCAGCGATTTTCATTCGCGGGTTATTGCAGCACGAATACGGCGTCGATTTCGAAAAAATCCACTGGGTGCAGGGTGCCGTGAATCATCGCGGCGCCCATGGCGACCCGCATGTGCTGCCGCTGCTGAAATCGATTTCGATCGAACCTGCGCCGCGCGGCCGTTCGCTGAACGAGTTGATTGAGGACGGCACTGTCGACGCGACGCTGGGCACGTCGCTGCCGGAATCGATCCGCAACAATCCCAATATCGCCCGCCTGTTCCCCGACTATGTCGAACAGGAGAAGGCATATTACCGGCGCACGAAGATCTATCCGATCATGCATCTGATCGCAATCAAGCGCGACGTGTACGAACGTTATCCATTCATAGCGACCAGCCTCTACAACGCATTTGAGCGGTCCAAACGCATTGCGCTGAAGAAAATGTACAACCTGCGTGCGCTTCGCTACATGACGCCGTGGCTGATGCGCGATATCGATGAAATTCACGACGTCTTCGGCGGCGATCCATGGCCCTATGGGCTGGAGAAGAACCGTCCGACTCTCGAAGCGCTCGTCACCTATCTTGCCGACCAGCACCTGATTGCGGAGAAAGTGCGGGTGGATGATCTCTTTGTACCGAATTACGGCGAGACCGACAGCTGGTTTTAGGAAAAACAATTACCCGGAGAATGGAATGGCAAAACTCGACAATCTTCTGAACGACCTCGTCATTGCGAACCGCATTCTCGCGAATGAGGAAGTTGTGGATGCCTATGGACATGTCAGCGTCCGCCATCCTGAGGATCCGTCACGGTTCTTTCTGGCGCGCTCGCTGGCGCCTGAATTCATCACCCGCGACGACATCGTCGAATTCACCCTCGATGGAAAACCGGTGCGCGAGGAAAAGCGGTCGCTGTATCTGGAACGCTTCATCCATGGCGGGATCTTCGAGGCACGGCCGGATGTCATGGCCGTTGTGCATGCGCATGCCGAAGACATCCTTCCATTTGGGCTGACCAACGGAACGCCGCTGCGTCCGGTGGTCCACTCGGGCAGCTTCATCGGTTCGCATGTGCCGGTGTGGGACATCGCGGACAAGTTCGGCGACACCAATCTTCTGGTCGCCAATGTCGAGCAGGGGCAGGACCTCGCGAAGGCACTGGGCAAAAACACCGTCGCGCTGATGCGGGGCCACGGATTTGCGGCCGCGGCGCGTTCGCTCATCGAAGTGGTACGCGTGTCCGTTTATCTTCCACGCAATGCGCGTGCATTGTGGCGGGCGCGGCAGCTCGGCGGGGAAATCAAATATCTCAGCCAGGGCGAAATCGACGCGCGCAACCGCGGTTACAGCCCCTATTCGGTCGAAACCTGGCGGGCCTGGCATTACTGGGCGAACAAGGCCGGCGTCGGCGAACTTGTGACAAGACCAGATGAAAAATAACCACCTCTCCCCTTGTGGGAGAGGGCGGCACGCCCGCGCTTACGAAGTCAGTGCGCCTTGGCGTGCCGGGTGAGGGGTACGAACCATGAAACTCGCAAGTTACGTTGCCGGCGGAAAACCGGCATTTGGTCTGGTGACGGATATGGGCGTCATCACGCTTTCCGACCGGCTTGGTTCGCGCCGCTACACGTTGCGTGAAGCACTGGCCGATGAAGGCGTGCTCGACGAAATGCTGAAGCTCGCCAAGGGCGCCGAACCGGATCGGCGGCTGGATGAGATCAGCTTTCTCCCGGTGATCACCGATCCCGGCAAGGTCCTTTGCGTCGGGATCAATTACCGCAGCCACGCCGCGGAGCATGGCCACGCAGTGCTGGAAAAGCCGAACATCTTCACGAAATTCACCGACTGCCTCAGCGCGCACGGCGGCGAGATTGTTCGCCCGAAAGCCTCGACACAGCTCGATTTCGAGGGTGAACTTGCCGTCATCATCGGTAAAGCGGGCAGGGCGATTCCGGCAAAAGACGCTCTCAACTACGTTGCCGGCTACACCTGTTTCTGCGACGGCAGCGTGCGCGATTTCATCAAGATCTCATTGATCACCGGCAAGAATTTTCCGGGTACGAGTCCGCTCGGGCCATGGATGGTCACGGCCGACGAAATTCCCGATCCCGGGAAACTGACTTTGACCACGCGCCTCAATGGCGCGCAGATGCAGCACTCCGGCACCGACATGATGATGCACGACGTGCCGGCGCTGATCGCTTACTGCTCGACCTTCACGGCGCTTGCCCCCGGCGACATCATCGCCACAGGGACGCCGGAAGGGATCGGCGCGCGGCGCAATCCGCAGGTGTGGATGAAGCAGGGTGACGTGCTCGAAGTCGAGATTTCGAAAATCGGGACTCTCCGCAGCCGTGTGGTCGACGAACGCTAGCGGTTATTTTCCGCCGTTGAATTCACGGGCGTAGATCTTCTTTGCGTCCGGGTCGCCGAGTTCGGAAGCGCGGCGCAACAGGTCCTGTGCTTCCTTGCGGTCGGGCATGACACCCTGGCCCGCGAGATACATCTGCCCCAGTGCCGTCATCGATGGCACGTCATTCTTGCCGGTTGCCATACGGAACCATTTGGCGGCTTCTTCAGGGTCCCGTTTTATGCCGGCGCCATCGCGATAGAGTGTCCCCAATTCCCGCTGTGACAGCGCATCGCCTTTCGCCGCCGCCATGCGAAACCATTTCATGGCTTCCGGAATGTTCTTCGCGACGCCTTCGCCCTCTTCGTACATCGTGCCGAGATTGTAGTCGGCATCGGCATTGCCCTTTTCCGCGGCCTTGCGATACCAGTTGATGGCCTCTTTGGTGTCCTTCGCGATGCCGTCGCCGAATTCATAGCTCATGCCGATGAAGACCTGGGCGTCGGGATTCCCCTCGTCGGCGAGCGGCCGCAATATCCGCAGCGCCGTGGCGTAATCGCCCTTGTGATAGGCGTCCCTGCCATCGTCGAGGGCCGCCGCAAATGCCGGCAGCGAAATCAGCGCGATCACAGCAGCCAGACTACAGCTTCGCAGCATCTCACAACTCCCAAGCCTCAGCCGTCCATTAGTAGCGTGGATTGGCGCATCATGCCTATGGCCGATTTGCCGGCGCGAGGCGCAGGAACCGCGCATCGCGTCGGCGGTTTGCGGAATATGGCGAAGCTGAATGCCGCCCAAATTGCGAATCTGTTGCGCGAAATCGGCGACCGCATGGTTTTTGCCGGTGAGAATCCGTTTCGCGCGCGCGCTTATCGGCGCGCGGCCGACAATCTGGCGTTGACGACTGTTCCGATCGACCGCCTGATCGCCGAAGACATACTGACCGAAATACCGGGCATCGGCGACGCGCTCGCCCGATTGATTGTGCACCTTCATGAGACCGGCAGCGATCCGCGCCTCGAACGAATGCGGTCGGAAGTCCCGGCTGGATTCCTGGAGATGCTGCGCATACCCGGACTTCGGCCGGATAGAATCCGTAAGCTGCACGACGTACTGGGCATCAGCTCGATCGATGAACTTCAAGATGCTGCGCGCAGCGATCGGCTGAAGACCACAAAGGGCTTCGGTCCCGCGTTTCAGACAAAAGTTCTTCAGGGCATCGAACTGAGCCGTCGTTCCGGGGGCAAGCATATCCATCGAACTGCCGCAGCACTCGAATATGCAGCTGTAGAACTCAAGAAGAGGCGGCCTGATCTTTCGATTATCTCGCCTGCCGGCGAGTTCAGGCGCGGCTGCGAGCTGGTGCGCGAGCTTTCCCTCGTCGCGGTCACGTCCCGCGATCGCGCGCGCGACAGGGAGATATCCGCCGCGGAGGGGATGACGGTTCATATCACGACGAAAGCCCGCTATGGCATCGCGCTGTTGCTGGCGACCGGATCGGAAAATCACATCGCCGCATTACGTGCGCTCGCTGCACAACGCGGTTGGACACTTGACGCAAATGGCCTGCGTGACGGGAAGAAGGTTCTCGCAAGTGCGGCAGAGACTGAGATTTATGCCCGTCTCGATCTGCCATTCATCGCACCCGAATTGCGCGAAACCGGCGCCGAGGTTGAACTGGCAAGGAAAGGGCGGTTACCCGAGCTCGTTAATGCCGGAGACATTCGCGGCGTTCTGCATGCCCATACCGATCAGTCCGATGGCGTCGACACGCTTGAGGATATGGCGAAGGCAGCCCAGGAGAATGGCTATTCCTATCTCGGTCTGACCGACCATTCGCAAACTGCGAGTTATGCCGGAGGGCTGCAGCCCGCCGAGGTTCTGGCGCAGCAGCGGGAAGTCGAGCGCCTGAATCGGAAGCGGGGGGCAGGATTTCGTGTCTTCAAGGGAATCGAGTCCGACATCCTTGCCGACGGTTCGCTGGATTATTCCGATGACATATTGCAGCGTTTCGATCTGATCATCGCCAGCGTGCACAGCCGCTTTCGGATGAATTCGGCGGAACAAACGGCGCGGATCGTCCGGGCGATTGAAAACCCGCGCACGACGATTCTCGGTCACATGACCGGAAGACTGTTACTGCGGCGGCCCGGATATGATCTCGATATGGAAGCCATATTGCGCGCCTGTGCACGCCACGGAGTCGCCATCGAGATCAACGCCAATCCCTGGCGGCTGGACATGGATTGGCGCTGGTGCACAAGGGCGCTGGAACTTGGATGCATGTTCAGCATCAACCCCGACGCGCATTCGACAGAAGAGATAAAGAACATCCGCTGGGGTGTGCTGATGGCCCGCAAAGGAGCCGTCCCGCGCGAGCGAGTTCTCAACTGCCTATCCAGGGCGGACTTCGAGAAATATCTGCAAGAGCGGCGAAAGCGCGCTGCACGGACAAGAGGAGCGAGGAACTAGAAGCGAGGAACGAGAGGTAGCCGAGCGCCGCTTCAGGGCCCCGCGCGGGGAGGACAAATTGCCGAAGGCAATTTGCCCGCGCGGGATGCGGCCGGCGAGGACACCAGAATTCTCGCTCCTCGCTTCTCGCTCCTTGTTATCGTTCGGGCGCGGCGATTACTGGTCGATTTGAATAAGCTTGCCGTCTTTGTGCTTACCCTGCGCGCGGTATTGACCGATCGCCCGCAACACCGCCGCATCCGAAACGGTGTAGAGCACCGCATCTTCCTTTCCGGTGTTCACATGCCGGCGCCAGAGGAAATTCGGGATCGCGAGTATATCGTTCTTTTCCCAGTCAAAGCGCTGACCGGCGATTTCGGTGAATCCCTTGCCATCCATCACCACCATGAATGTCGAGCAGGTCTCACGCTTAAATTCCAGTTCTTCGCCGGGCCGCAGCAGTTGCGCGCAATAATCCAGCGTGGCGAAAACCGGCCCACCGGTCACCGGGTTGACGAATTGCATTTTGATGCCTTCGAACGGATCGCCCGTTTCCTTGCGCAGCCGGTCGAGCGTCTCACGAATTTCGAGACCGCGGTAATGGAACATCGGCGTTGCCATCTGGCCCCATCCGCGCTGGTTCGACGTGAACACCGGCTTCATTCCACCATTGCCGTACATGCGAGTGGAATGACCGTCGCTGTAAACAGCAGGTTGCGACTTCGCGTTGCTGCGCGTGCCATCGGAATAGTTCTGATCAACCCAGACGCAATCAAGATATTCCATCAGCGGCCAGTCCAGCATGTCGATCCAGATCATCGGCTCTGAGTCCGAGTTTCCATGGTCATGCCAGGTGCCGTTTGGCGTGAGGACGATATCGCCGCGCCGGCACTCGCAGCGCTCGCCTTCGACATTGGTGTAGCCGCCCTTGTCGGAAAGAATCGTGCGGCTGGCGTTGGGACTATGGACATGGGCCGGCGCGAGATCTCCGGGATTGTAGATGGCGATGGAACAGCGGATCGAATTGGTGATCTGCAGCCGCCCGCCCAATCCCGGATTGGTCAGCAGGATTCCCTGGCGGTCGGTGGTCTCGAGCGGCTTTACTTCGGCGTTACGGGCGATTTCGGCGATTTTGAACAGATAGGGGCTGATTTCGCGCCAGCGCCAGCGGTGCGGCAGCATTTTCAGCTGATTGGCGGCGACCCGTCCCGACGCCAATTGGCCGCGGGCGTCGCTGGTATCGGCAAACCACGGACGTTGGGCGGGCGAATTCGCCTGCGTGCGAATCCAGGCGTGCAGTTTCGCCGTATCGGCATTGAGTTCGTCCATCAGCTCGGCGGCGCTCTTCTTCGCCGCGCGGGTCTGTTCTTTTGCGATGGCCGACATGAATTCCTCCTGATGCGAATGGCAGCAATTATAATTCTGGCAAACGGTTTGCAAACCCGGTTGATCTCGGTCAACCATGAGCTGTGGCGCGTGGTCGCGGGCCGCCTGTGCCGGGTTAACCGGCCAAAAAAGACTGAAGCGCGTGCGTAAAGGTCGTCGGGTCCTCCATATTGGAGATGTGCCCCGCCCCCGGAATTTCGACAAAATCCGACCCGGCGATGGCGGCATGCAGGGCTTTGGTGCCCGGCAGCGCAGCATCTTTGCCGCCACAGATCAACCGCACGGGGTTTCGGATACCGGCGAGCCCTGGCCGGAGGTCGAAATGGGACAGTGCGTGCGCGCAGCCGATAAAGCCGTTGAGGGGCGTGGTTCGGATCATATGCCGCACTTTTTCGATGGTGTCGGGATTGGCGGTCACGAATTCCGGCGGAAACCAGCGTTCGATGGTGGGCTGGACCAATGCCTGCATGCCGTGGTCACGGACCAGGGCGATGCGCTCTTCCCATTGCTGTGCCGACTGCGGCGTCGATGCCGGTCCGCAATCGCAGGCCACCACCCGGTCGACGCGGTCCGGATGCTGTCCGGCAAGTGCAATCGCGGTCATGCCGCCCATGGAAAGGCCGGCAAAATGCGTGCGGTGAATTTCGAGCGCATCCATCAGCGCGACGACATCGGCGACGAGGAGCCGGAAATCATATCTTCCGGACGGCGCGTCGGTCTCGCCATGGCCGCGCTGGTCATAGCGCATGATGCGAAAGCGGTCGCGCAATGCTTCGACCTGCCGGTCCCACATTGAAATATTGGTCGCCAATGAATTCGACAGCACCAGCCATGGCGAGCCGCGGTGGCCGTCGATCTTGACGTTGAATTCGATTCCGTTCGCTTCGACCTGCGTCATACGTGGCCCCTCTGGCAGTGCGCCATTCTGCGAGAAGATTGTTATCGTGGGGTAAGACCGTTCCAGAAATCCTGCAACAGCGCCAGCAGTGGCTTTGGCGAGGTTGTCGGCATGAAGTGACCGGCATCGATGATTTCAAAACGCGACCCCGGAATTTTCTGGGCGATGGATTCAGTCACCCCGACGGGGCGAATAAAGTCCTGCCGGCCGGCGATCACCAGAGTCGGGCATGAGATCGTCGGCAGCAATCCCATCAGATTTGTTTGGGCCATCATGCGGAACGCGTTGCCGAACCCGACAGGATCGTTCGACAAATAGCGGCCGCGGTAATTCTCATAAGTTTCGCGATCGGACAGCGACGGGGGGTAGGATTTGTCGAGCATTCCGGGAAGGATTGCGCGAATTCCTTCATCTTCCGCCATTTTCGCGACACGATTGAGCGCGTCTGCGCGCGACGGATCGACGCCGGGCGCGGGATTGCAAAACACCAGCGATGCGACGCGTCTTTGCGCGCGTTCGTAATAGGCCAGCGCCTGCATGCTCGAGGCAGCAAGCGAAACGATGTGATAGGGCGGCGGCAGATCGATTGTCGCGAGCAGCTGTTGCAGATCGTCAACCAGTGCGCCGATGCCGTAGGGAGATCTGGTTTTTTCCGACAGACCAAAGCCGCGCTGATCATAACGCAGGACGCGGAATATCTTTGCGAGTTCGGGCGTGACGCCGTCCCAGGAATCCAGTGAACCGCCGATTTCGTGCAGGAATACCACCGACGGCCCCGTCGACCCTTCGAGCCGGTAATGTAAGCTCACTCCGCCTGCTTCAGCCCATGGCAAATCGGCACTCCTGACCAAAGTCCACCTTCTGTATTGCACTGTCGCATTCAACTCGGCAATGCAAGATTCCATCGCTATTGAGGTTGACTCTTCGCGGTTCTATGAATGGCCCGTCTGCGCACATTCCCGTGCGCCGGGATTACAGTCGAATGGAGAATTGCGCGTGAGCGTCGTCGTCCGAAATATTCGCCGGGTCGATCAGCAAGTGGTCGAGAGTTATGCCGGAATAGGAGTGGCGACCATCCACGAGGCACAAGGCCGAAAGGGTCTCCTCGCCTCGTATATGCGGCCGATTTACCGGCCCTGTCACATTGCGGGTCCTGCGGTGACCTGCGAAATGGCGCCGGGCGACAATTGGATGCTGCATGTTGCGGTGGAGCAGTGCCGCGAGGGCGACATTCTTGTCGCGGCGCCGACATCCCCCTGTGAGGATGGCTATTTCGGCGAGCTGATCGCGACGCAGTTGAAAGCCCGTGGCGTAGCCGGATTGATTCTCGAGGCAGGATGCCGCGACACCGCAGAACTCACCAAAATGGGATTTCCGGTGTGGTCACGCGCCGTGTTCTCGCAGGGAACGGTCAAGGAGACGCTTGGCAATGTCAACCTGCCGCTGGTCTGCGCCGGACAGTTGATCAATCCCGGTGATCTGATCGTGGCGGATGACGACGGCGTCGTTGTCGTGCGGCGGAAGCAGGCCTCCGACGTGTTGAACGCAAGCCGCGAGCGCGAAGACAAGGAGGCCAAGAGCCGCGTGCGTTATTCGCGCGGCGAACTCAGTCTCGATGTCAACAACATGCGCGGCAAGCTGCTGGAAAAGGGCCTCAAATACATCGACACGCCGCCGGAAGACTGATCGCCGATGCCGGCCCCATTTTCCCGCATCGCGCTGATCGGCTTCGGCGAAGTTGGTCAGACCCTCGGCGCCGATCTGATTGCCGCACGTTGTGACGTGTCGGCCTATGATCCATTGTTCACCGAGTCAGACAGCAAACCCTCGGCCGGATTGCGCAGCATCTCCGTCACAAAGGCGAATTACCCGGCGGCTGCCGTATCCAACGCGGAGCTTGTGATCAGCGCGGTGACCGCGGCATCCGACGTCGATGCGGCACGCGCCGTGGCGCCGCATCTCACGCCCGGCACATTTTGTCTCGACGTCAACTCGGTCTCGCCAGGAACCAAGATAGCGTGCGCGGAGGTCATCGGCAGCGCCGGCGGACGTTATGTCGAAGCCGCCGTGATGACGCCGATTGCACCGAAACGTATCGCATCGGCCATGTTGCTGGGCGGGCCGCATGCCGGCGCATTCATCGAACGCGCGCGTCCCCTCGGATTCGCCGGGAAAGTATTTGCCGAAGAAATCGGCCGCGCTTCGGCCACCAAAATGTGCCGCAGCGTTATGATCAAGGGAGTCGAGTCGCTGCTGTGCGAATCCCTCGTTGCCGCGCGCCATTATGGTGTCGAGAAGACGGTGCTCGATTCGCTTTCCGACCTGCTTCCGGTGGGCGATTGGGAGAAAGTTGCGTCCTATATGGTTTCACGGGCGCTCGAGCATGGGATCCGGCGGGCCGAGGAAATGCGCGAAGCTGCGCAGACAGTGCGCGAAGCCGGCATTGAACCTCTGATGGCATTGGCGACAGCGGGACGGGAAGAATGGGCGGCGCAATACAGCTCCGCGCACAAATTACGGGACGATTTGGCCGGCATGCTCGATGCCATGAGCAGCGGAACGCCTGGCGGGAGAGCTAAGGGACGCGCTGCCTGATCTTACATTGCGGGGACTGACATGATTATCGATTGCCACGGCCATTACACCACCGAACCCAAGCCGCTGATGGAATTCCGCCAGAAGCAGGTCGCAGCGATAAAGGACAAGATCGCTCCGCCATCGCCATCATCCGTCAAAATCAGTGATGATGAATTCCGCGCCAGTGTCGAGGGCAATCAGCTCCGCATCCAGAGGGAGCGCGGCACCGCGTTGACGCTGTTTTCGCCGCGCGCTTCAGGCATGGGCCACCACATTGGCGACGAGAAGATCAGCCTGGACTGGTCGCGTCTGTCGAACGATTGCATTCACCGTGTGTGCTCGCTATTTCCGGAGAACTTCATCGGGGTTTGCCAATTGCCGCAGAGCCCGGGTGTGTCCCCGAAATCCTGTATCCCCGAACTCGAACGCTGCGTGAATGAACTTGGCTTTGTTGGCTGCAATCTGAATCCCGATCCTTCCGGCGGCAGCTGGAATTCGCCGCCGCTCACCGATCGACACTGGTATCCGCTTTACGAAAAACTGTGCGAGCTGAATGTGCCGGCGATGGTCCATGTCAGCATGTCATGCAATCCCAATTTCCACACCACGGGCGCGCATTACATCAATGCCGACACCACGGCCTTCATGCAGTTCATCCAGGGTGATCTGTTCAAGGATTTTCCCCAGCTGAAGCTGATCGTGCCGCATGGCGGCGGAGCCGCGCCATATCACTGGGGACGCTACCGCGGTCTGGCGCAAAATCTCGGCCGGCCGCCGCTGGATGAGATGATGCGCAACAACATCTATTTCGACACCTGCGTCTATCATCAGCCCGGTATCGATCTGCTGGTGAAGCTCGTGCCGGCCGGCAACATCCTGTTCGCGTCCGAGATGCTGGGCGCGGTCAAGGGCGACGATCCGATGACCGGAAAGCCGTATGACGACACCAGGCGCTATGTCGAGGCGACGTCGCTTTCGAACGCGGACAAGCAGAAGATTTTCGAGGGTAACGCACGCAAGGTCTATCCGCGGCTCGGGCCAAAGCTCGATAAAATCGCCGCAGCAAAGAAATAGATTGCGCCTGGTCCGCAAGCTTTGGTTCCAGGTGCTCGCGGCGATGCTGGCGGGCGTGCTGCTGGGCTGGATTCGGCCCGGTCTGGGTGCGGCAATGCAGCCGCTCGGCGATGTCTTTATCAGCCTTATCCGGATGATCGTCGCGCCGGTGATCTTCTGCACTGTCGTGCACGGCATCGCTTCGATGAACGATATGCGGCGCACGGGCCGTGTGGCGCTGAAAGCACTGATCTGGTTCGAGGCGATTACATTTGCGGCGCTGGTGTTCGCACTGGCCGCTGTGAACCTCGTGCGGCCCGGCGCCGGCATGAATATCGACGCGGCATCGCTCGATGCCGGGGCGGTTCAGAGCTACACGGCGGCCGCCAAGAACCAGAGCGCAGTGGATTTCCTGCTGCACATCGTCCCCAACAGCTTCTTCTCCGCCTTCGTCCAGGGTGATCTGCTTCAGGTATTGTTCGTCTCAGTATTGTTTGCGATTGCGCTGTCCCATTCCGGAAAAGCTGGACAACCGATTGTCGATCTGATCGGCCAGCTTTCGAAGATATTTTTCCGGATCGTCGGATACATCATGTGGATGGCGCCGCTGGGCGCCTTTGGCGCGATGGCGTTTACCGTCGGCCGGTTCGGCGCCGGCTCCCTGGTGACGCTCGGCCGGCTGCTGATCGAATTTTATGCCGTCTGTCTGCTGTTCGTGTTCATTGTCTTCGGCGGCATTGCGCGCGCCATGGGCATCAGCATCCTCCGTCTGCTGAATTACATCCGCGAAGAATTGCTGATTGTTGCGGCGACAACGTCGTCTGAAACGGTTTTGCCGCGGCTAATGCAGAAGCTTCAGCTGCTCGGCTGCGATGAGCCGGTGGTGGGCCTGGTGATTCCAACCGGTTATTCGCTCAATCTCGTTGGCACTTGCCTGTACCTTGCCACCGCAGCGGTATTCCTGGCGCAGGCGACCAACACACCATTGTCGTATGGGCAGGAGATTACCCTGCTGCTCGTCGCGCTGCTGACGTCCAAAGGCGCGGCAGGTGTGGCGGGCGCGGCTTTTGTCGTGCTTGCCGGCACCCTGTCATCGGTCGGCACCGTGCCGGTGGCAAGCGTCGCGCTGGTCCTGGGCATCCACCGGCTGATGTCCGTGGCTCTGACGTCCGTGAATGTGGTCGGGAACTGCATGGCGACGATCGGCATTGCGAAATGGGAGCGGGCGCTGGATGCCGCCAAACTGAATGAGCAAATCGGCCTTGCACCGGAGCCGCGGATTGCGGCGCCACGGCCGGCCGAATAGGAGATGAGTTTGAGCACAGATAAAAATCCGCCCTATATTCCGTTTCACCCCAATCCATCGAAGCCGCATTTTGTGCCTCCGCCGGGCAGCGTCGATGCGCATTGTCATGTCTTCGGTCCGGCAAGCCGGTTCGCTTACGCGCCGGAACGTAAATACACGCCGGTTGACGCGCCCAAGGAAAAACTATTCGCGCTGCGCGATTTTCTCGGCTTCGACAAGAACGTCATCGTGCAGGCGAGCTGTCACGGGACGGACAATTCCGCCTTACTGGATGCGCTGACAAATTCCAAAGGCAAAGCGAGGGGCGTGGCTGTGATCGGCGAAGAGGTCACAGATGCAGAATTGGCCCGCATGAACAGCGCCGGCGTGCGCGGCGTCAGGTTCAATTTTGTCAAACGACTGGTCGATTTTACGCCGCGTGATGTGCTCGAGCGCATCGCCGCGCGCATTGCGCCACTCGGCTGGCACATCGTTGTCTATTTCGAGATGCCGGACCTTCCAGAACTGGAGTCCTTCTTCACCTCATTGCCGACCAAGGTCGTGGTCGATCACATGGGCCGGCCGAATGTGAAGAAGGGCATCGATCATCCGGAATTCCGCCGCTATCTCCATTTGCTGGCTGAGCACGAAAATATCTGGAGCAAGGTCTCGTGCCCGGAACGGCTGACGGTTGCCGGCGCGCCCTATGACGACGTGGTGCCCTTTGCGCGCAGCCTGGTCGAGAATTTCCCTGACCGCGTGTTGTGGGGCACCGATTGGCCGCATCCGAACATGCCAGTCGAAGCACCGGATGACGGCATTCTCGTCGATGTCGTCCCGAAAATCGCCCTCACGGCCGAATTGCAGCGCAAGCTGCTGGTCGACAATCCCATGCGCCTGTACTGGAGCTAAATTTCTTTAAACTTGCAGCGGCAGCGAAAAATGCGCAGCATTTTCGTATCAGGTGATTCGCCGGGGAGTGCAATGGATCGCTATGCTGTCTTAGCCGCTGTTGCGGGAGTGTTTGTTGCCCCGTCAGCTTTCGCTCAAACCCTCCCCGCGCCATCGCTGAATTTCCCGCAAATTGCCTCCGGCGACGAGTTCACCTGGGGGCTGTCGGCAGGCTTTGATTATGCGACCGGCAAATTCGGCGCGAAATGCGGTGTGCAAAATCTGTCGATCACCTGCACGCCTTCAGCCACGACCGTATTCGACGTCCCCGTCACGGGCATGGTGCAGTTCGACCGTTTGCGGCTGGAGATGACAGTGCCGTGGGTGGACATCGAGGGCCCGGGGCGGTTCGCCGGAGTATTTGGTGTCCCCGTGGTCATCGCACCGGCCAATAATCAGCCGGCTCACCGTTCTGGAATCGGCGATATTACGGTCGGTGGGGCTTTTGCCGTCGTTCGCGAAGACGAATTTCTGCCGCGTGTGGAAATCGAAGGCGTGGCGAAACTTCCCACCGCCGGGAATGGATTGGGCACCGGCAAAACCGATTATGGCGCGCAAGTGAATCTGTTCAAAACGGTTCTTCCCGGTCTGACGACATACGGATCCCTGGGTTATGAATGGATTGGCGAAATCAACACCGTGGCGCTGCACAGCGGCGCGCGGGCGACCGCCGGCGCGGAATTCAAATTCCTCTCTGTGACCGCGGGCGGTGTATTCGATTACCGGCAAAACTCCTGGCAGGGCGCGCCCGATTATTTCGCCTTCGACCCCTATGCCCGGCTCGATATCATTGCCGGGATTTCGGTCGGCATTTACGCCACCCTCGGCATGACCCGGTCCACGCCAAGCTCCGGATTCGGTTTTCGTTTCTCAATTTAGCCCCCGGAGACCATGCCGCCTTGCCAGCGCATGTCCCGTGGTTTAAGCGCGACGGGAAGGCCTGACTTTCGAGGAGGCGCGGCGCCGTGGCGCTACCCAAGGAATATGACGATCTTCCCGGGACGGTCGTGTTCGATGCCGACCAGGCACGGGAGGGCTATCACCTCAACATGTTCTGCATGTCGTTGATGAAGGCGGAAAACCGCGCGGCCTTCAAAGCCGGCGAACGCGCCTATCTCGACAAATGGCCGATGAGCGAAGCGCAGAAACAGGCGATCCTCAAACGCGACTGGAACGGCATGCTGGAGCTGGGAGGAAACATTTATTTCACAGCAAAGCTTGCTGCGACCGATGGGCTGTCATTCCAGCAGATTGCCGCCATGATGACCGGTTCAACGCAGGAGGAATATGCGAAAATGATGTTGAACGGCGGCCGGTCCCCGAAGGGTAACCGCAGCAAGTCGGAGTGGAAAAATCGTGGCTAGGATCGTTGCCGGCGTTGCGTGCTCGCATATCCCGGCGATCGGCGCGGCGTGGGACAACGGCAAGGCAGAGGAACCCTACTGGCGGCCGGTATTTGGTGGCTTTGAACGCTCGAAAAAGTGGATCAGCGAAGTCAAGCCGGACGTCTGCATCGTCGTGTACAACGACCACGCTTCGGCATTTTCGCTCGAGATCGTGCCAACTTTCGCCATCGGCTGCGCGGCGGAATTCCCCATCGCCGATGAAGGCTGGGGGCCACGTCCGGTGCCGCCGGTCAAGGGCCATCCGGAACTCGCCTCACATATCGTGCAGTCCACGGTCCTGGATGAGTTCGACATCACCATGGTCAACAAGATGGAGGTCGATCACGGACTGACCGTGCCGCTGTCGCTGATGTTCGGCCGCACACAGCAATGGCCATGCCCGATCGTTCCGATCTGCGTCAATGTCGTGGTCTATCCGGTGCCCACGGGGCACCGCTGCTACATGCTGGGCAAAGCCATTCGCAAAGCCGTGGAATCCTTCGATCGGGACCTGCGGGTCGTGATTTTCGGAACCGGCGGGATGTCGCACCAGTTGCAGGGGCCACGCGCCGGATTGATCAATCGTGAATTCGATACCCGGTTCCTCGACAATCTGACGCGAGATCCCGCGGCGCTCATCCGCATTCCGCACATCGAATACTTGCGGGATGCGGGATCGGAAGGCATAGAAATGGTGATGTGGCTGATCATGCGCGGTGCGCTGGACGACGAAGTTAGGGAAGCCTATCGCTTCTACCACGTGCCGGCTTCGAACACCGCGCTTGGGCACATCATTCTCGAAAACAATCGCCGCATTTGAATAACGGGAAAATGTCATGAAGATTTGCGTAGCCGGGCAGGGTGCATTCGGTCAAAAACATCTCGACGCATTGAAACGCATACCGGGCGTCGAAGTCGTGTCGCTGATTGGCGGCAATCCGGCAGGTACGCAGGAAGTCGCGAAGAAATATGGCATACCGCATTGGGGCCATGATCTCGCGGAAGGAATTGCCCGGGCGGACGCGGTCATCCTGACAACCCCGACGCAGATGCATCGGACGCAGGGCGAACAGGTCATGCGCGCAGGAAAACACGTCCTGATCGAAATCCCGATCGCCGACAATGTCGAAGATTCGCAGGCCCTGGTGAAAATTGCACGTGAGACCGGAGTGGTCGCGATGGCCGGCCATGTCCGCCGGTTCAATCCGAGCCACCAATGGATGCACCGCCGGATCGGCCAGGGCGAACTCAAGATCCAGCAGATGGACGTCCAGACCTATTTCTTCCGCCGCACCAATATGAACGCCGCAGGAAAACCGCGTAGCTGGACCGATCACCTCCTATGGCATCACGCCTGCCACACGGTCGATCTGTTCCACTATCAAACCGGCGAAACAAGTTCCGACTGTTATGCCGTTCAGGGTCCGCGTCATCCGACGCTCGGCATCGCCATGGATATGGGTATCCTGCTGAGGACGCCGTCGGGCGCGATCTGCACTCTGTCGCTTTCGTTCAATAATGACGGGCCGATTGGATCGTTCTTCCGTTACATCTGCGACAACGGAACATATCAGGCCTATTACGACGATCTTGCCGACGGCAAAAAGAACCCGATCGATCTCAGCAAAGTCGATGTCTCCATGGACGGAATTGAACTGGAAGACCGCGAATTCATCGCGGCCATTCAGGAAAAGCGGACTCCGAACAGCTCAGTCGCGCAGGTTCTGCCCTGCATGGAAGTCCTCGGCCGTCTGGAACGGATCATCGACCCGAAACGCGAATGCGTGGTGTAGCCCAGGGTTGTCATGGCCGGGCCTGACCCGGCCATCCAGCTGCGCCGCGTCTGCGGCGCGAATAGATTTTTCCCACGCCGAATGAAAGACAGCTGCTCTTGATCACCCGCAAACTCGGTTCGTTTGACATTTCCGCCATTGGCCTCGGCTGCATGAGCATGAGCCATGCCTATGGCACGCCACCCGACCCCTCTGCCGCCGCTAACGTGCTGCTGAAGGCGCTCGATAGCGGCTATAGTTTTTTTGACACGGCATCGCTCTATGGGCTGGGCGCCAACGAGACGCTCCTCGGCAACACCCTCAAACATCGCCGCAGGGAATTCGTGCTTGCCAGCAAGTGCGGAATGTTGCGGCCGCGCGAGCCTGACAGCCGGCCGGATGTGTTGAAGCAGACCTGCGATGAAAGTTTGCGCCGCCTGCAGACCGATGTGATCGACCTGTACTACCTCCACCGCTGGGACAAGCGCGTTCCTATTGAGGACGCCGTCGGCGCCCTGGCGGACTTGGTCAAACAGGGAAAAATCCGCATGATTGGTCTTTCGGAAGTGTCCGCGGTGACGCTTCGCAGGGCGCATGCGGTGCACCCGGTCACGGCGGTGCAGAGTGAATATTCCCTGTGGACCCGCAACCCGGAAATCGCGGTGCTCGACGCCTGCCGCGAAATTGGCGCGACTTTTGTGGCGTTCAGTCCGTTGGCCCGCGGATTTCTCACTGGCAACCTGCACGACATGTCGGGCCTGCCCGCCAAAGACATTCGTCATGCAATGCCGCGGTTTCAGAGTGAGAATTTCACCCGCAACCTGAAACTGCTTCATGGATTTGCCGCTCTGGCCCGGGAAAATGACTGCACCATGGGACAATTGGCACTGGCATGGCTGCTGGCGAAAGCGCCGCATGTCGTGCCGATTCCGGGAACCACCCGTCTCGACCATCTCGAGGAGAACGCGGCCGCGGCCGATTTGCAGCTCACTCCCGGTGCAATCCAGTGCATGGAACGGCTGATAAATCCACAAACCGTCAGCGGACCACGTTACAATGCCACCACGCTGCCGGAGATCGACACCGAAGGCGACTGAAAATGGATGCGCAGAAGCTGAAGCGCTTCGTCGGGCAGATCTGGGACGATGCCGTCGTTCCGTCGCTCGTGGATTATATCCGCATACCGAACAAATCTCCGTCTTTTGACCGCGACTGGGTGGCCCATGGCTACATGGACTCCGCAGTTGCGCTGATGGCAGCCTGGGCGCGCCAGCGGATCGCCGCGATTCCGGGAGCGTCGCTTGAAGTGGTGCAGCTTGAAAACCGCACGCCCGTAATACTGATCGAGATACCGGGCGAGGGCGACGAGCCGGTACTGCTCTATGGCCATCTCGACAAGCAACCGGAATTCACCGGTTGGGCGGAAGGGCTGGGCCCGTGGACGCCGGTGATCCGCGGCGAGAACCTGTATGGCCGCGGCGGCGCCGATGATGGCTATGCGATGTATGGCGCGCTCTCGGCCATCCTCGCGCTGCATGATCAGAAAATTCCGCATGCCCGCTGCGTGGTGCTGATAGAGGCGTGCGAAGAATCCGGCAGCTATGATCTGCCGCATTACGTCGATCACCTCGCGGCCCGGATCGGTAAGCCGGGGTTGGTCGTGTGTCTTGATTCAGGCTGCGGCGACTATGAGCGGCTGTGGCTGACGACTTCGTTGCGGGGGCTGGCCAATGCGACGCTCACCGTCCGTGTGCTGACGGAAGGCGTCCACTCCGGAGATGCCTCGGGGATTGTGCCGTCGAGCTTCCGGATTTTGCGCCAACTACTGTCACGCCTCGAAGACGAGCGCACCGGCGACATTCTTCCGCGCGGCTTCTATGTCGATATTCCGCCCGCGCGCGCGGCGCAGGCCAAAGCCGCCGGCGCAATCCTGAAATCCGCCGTCTATGATAAGTTTCCCTTCGCCGGCGGCACGCGGCCGATGGCAACGGATCCCGCCGAACTCATCCTCAATCGCACTTGGCGACCGCAGCTCGCGATCGTCGGCATTGAAGGTTTGCCCGCGCCGCAGAACGCGGGCAACGTGCTGCTGCCATCGACCGCGGTGAAGATTTCACTGCGTCTGCCGCCAACTCTGGCCGGAGATGCCATGGGGCTGTTGAAACGGCTGCTGACCAATGATCCGCCGGACGGTGCGGAAGTAACGTTCGAGGCCTCACCGTTCATCAGCACCGGCTGGAATGCGCCGGAACTCGCGCCTTGGCTGGAGAAGACTGTCAGCAACGCGGCGAAAGCGGCGTTCGGGCGCGAACCCGCCTATATGGGCGAGGGCGGCAGTATCCCGTTCATGGGCATGCTGGGCGAGAAATTCCCCGGGACGCAGTTCGTAATCACCGGCGTTCTGGGCCCGCATTCCAACGCCCATGGACCCAACGAATTCCTTCACATTCCCACCGGCAAGCGAGTCAGCGAGACCATTGCTCACGTGTTGGCGGGACATCTGGGCCATAAATAAGAAAGCGGCGCCGCTAAGGGCGCCGCTTTCGTCAACTGGAGAATGTGTGGTTACTGCATCGCCGTGATGCGATTCGCAATCTCGCCCTGTGCGTTCTTGATGCCCTGAACGCGGACTTTGCTGCCGGCATGCACAATGCTCTTGTCGGCATCCGTGAACTTGAACACCGGAACGCCCGGATCAAGGATGAGATCGGACTCGCCACCAGGATAGGTCTGGCCTTTTCCGCCGATTTTACTATCGCCGAATTTCACGCGCATCACGTTGCTGCCGTTGACGATTGCGGTGCCTTGCACGGTCGCGTTCGTCATCGTCTGATTGCGCGCATCATTCATGGGCCGCTGGCCGTCGCCAAGACCACGCATTTTTTCGGAGAAGATGCGCAACTCCGTGGAGTGCAGCTTCCCGTCATCCTTGCGGACTGCGGCGGAGGCGACGAAATCATTGTTCTTGATGTCGCTCAGCTTTGCGGGGGCCTGTTCGATGTAGATCGCGCTCGGGGCGATCTTGATCGTGTCGACCTGGCCGTCATCGGTCTTCACCGAGATGGAGGTGGCGTCGACTTTCTCGACTGTGCCCCGCACGTCGATAGCATTATTGCCTTGCGCCATCGCCGGAACGGCGAGGAGCGCGATAAAACTTCCAAGCAAAAGAGTTCTGGATCGCATCGGGTTTGTCCTTGAGGTTCCGGAAGCGCACGCTTTTATTACGGCGCCGGTAAGGAGGACTATCACAACTCGCGCATCCGTGCACGCCGGTTCAGCGCTTCACCCTTGCCGCCGCACGCGCTCAGGGCGCATTGTCAGGGGGCTGTCACGGCTTTGAAAAGAGTGTCCGATGCCCCGCGTTGCTGCCATTTCGCTGCTGGTGCTTGGCCTTACGACGAACAGCGCCATGGCCGGTATCGTCGTTTCGTCCACTCAGACGCAGCTTCCGGGGCGCCAGGCAGTGCCGGTCACGGCCTATATCGAAAGCGATCGGTTCAAGCTGACGATGCCCAATATGACCATCATCTATCGTGCCGATTTGAACCGGCTGTGGGCGGTGGATTTGACCCGGCACGTCTATTACGAACTCACGCCCGAGACCATGCGCCAATTCGGCGGCATCACCGCCGAACTTAACGCAGCCCAGGCGCAGCTCAAGGACACGATCTCGCAACTTCCTCCCGACCAGCAGGCGCAGATCGAAAATCTGCTCGGAAGTATCGGTGCGGCGCCCGCTACGGCTCCGGCAAAACCGGTTTTCGTGAAATTGGGCGGAAGCAAAATGGTTGCCGGATACGCTTGCGATCTTTACCGCAAGAGCCTGAACGGTCAGCAGCAGGCGGACTTTTGCATCTCGCCCGTGTCATCTGCGGGATTCGATGTTTCTGATTTTCGCGTGTTCGACCGCTTCTCCGACTTCGCTGCGCCCCTGATGACATCTCATCTGATTCCCCACATCGATGACATGGATTGGGGCGGCATGCACCGGGCGCTGGGCTTTTCCGGAATTCCCCTCGACGTCGTCGCCTATGATCGCGGCAAGCCCGATATTGAGGAAACGGTGACAAAAGTCGTCCGCGCGCCGATTCCGGCTGATACTTTCGATCTGCCGCCGGGCCTGGCCAGACAGGACCTCGGCATCGTCCATTGAGCTAGCGGGAGTTGGCGCGCGTCCGTTGCCATTCGGCCATACCGGCGCGGCCCGCGGCTTCATCCTGAAATTGGGCGAGACCGGCCACTCCGACGGCGCCCAGCAGCACGCCGTTGACGACGATCGGCTCACCACCACCGACCAGATACATCTTGCCGGGATACATGCCCAGGATGCCGAAGTATCGGTCGGGCCGGTCCTTGGCCAGACGGCTCAAATCCTCGGTGGTCTGACGTTGCATCGCGGCGGCAAAGGCTTTGCCTTCCGCGTAAGTCAGGTTGTTGGGTGATACCCCGTCCATCCGTTCCGCAGCAATCACATTGCCCGCCGTATCGACGACGGCGGCGGCTGCGACGGCGTTTTGTGCCCGTGCATACGCAATAGCACCGTCTATGATCATGCGGGCATCGGCAAGCGTAATCGCTTCCGGCGGCAGTTTGGAAGGTGGCGCAGGAATCGGGGCAGGCGCGGGCGCGGCTATCGCGCGTGACACGGCGGCAAGAATGACAATGATCGACGCGCAGAGTCGTCCAGAAATTTGCATCATCGAAATCCCCTCCAGGGCCTATGGAATTCCGCGCGAATCCTACCCCCCATCACAGATTCCGAAAAGTCCCGCTCCCTTTGTCTTTACGCATCGGGTGATCTAGCATTCCGCGGAATTGGCGGAGCGCGGTATGACAGCAGACATCAGAACTGCGATGCGGGACGGCCCCGTAACCATGCTTCAAGTTGGCGTGGTCACGATCTGCACGCTGTTGAACATGATCGACGGCTTCGATGTGCTGGCGATTTCATTCACCGCGCCCCTGATCGCCAAAGACTGGAACGTCGACCCGGTTTCGCTCGGGATACTTCTGTCGGCCGGTCTTGCCGGCATGGCGACAGGTTCATTGTTTCTGTCGCCGCTCGCCGATCTCATCGGCCGCCGCGCCGTCCTGCTGCTTTGCACGGTCGTGATCAGCATCGGCATGTTGGGGTCCGCCTTCACCGGTTCGGTCGGCATGCTTGCGCTGTTCAGGCTGGTGACCGGAATCGGGATCGGCGGCGTCCTGTCGAGCGGCAACACCTTGTTGTCGGAATATGCGCCGCAGCGTTGGCGCGATCTGTCGATCTCGTTCATGGTTGTCGGATATTCCGGCGGCGCCATTGTCGGCGGCTCGATATCAGCCGCCCTGATCACATTGTTCGGATGGCGATCGGCCTTTGTCTTCGGCGGAATATGCTCCACCTTGCTGATTCCGGCGGTCATCCGACTCCCGGAGTCGCTGGACTTCATCCTTGCCCGCAACGGCGGCAATGTGCTCGCACAAGTCAATTCCGTGATGGGTCGCCTCGGCCATCCTCCCGTCACCCAGGTGCCGGCAATTGCACGCGAAGAGGCGGTCACCAAAGCGGTCTTCGGGGTCTTTGACCGGCGCTTTCTCGGCGGCACCATGCGGATTTGCATCAGCTTTTTCATGCTGATGTTGAGCTTTTATTTTGTTCTCTCCTGGACTCCAAAAAATCTGGTCGATCTTGGTTTCAGTGTCAGCGAAGGAATTTACGCCTCGGTGCTGCTGAACGCCGGCGGCATCGTCGGTGGTCTGATGTTCGGCTTCATCGCGCGCAGAACCGGAGCACGCGCGATATCCGTTTGGTTGCTGGTGGCGCTGTTTGCGTCGGTTGTTGCTTTTGGTGCGCTCAGGCATGGCATTGTACCGGTGATGACCGGCGCGACCGTGATGGGATTCTTCCTGATCGGGTCGATGGCGAGCCTTTATGCGATCGTGCCGCGAATCTATCCGGCACGCGTGCGCAATACCGGGACGGGACTCGCGATTGGATTTGGCCGGCTCGGCGCGGTGGCCGGTCCATGGCTCGGCGGCCTGTTGATCAATGCCGGATGGCAGAGGTTCACCTATTACGCGGTGCTGGCCATTCCCATTCTGTTCGCTGCCGTCGCGGTGCGCCACATACCGCTGTTCTCCTCCGCGGAGGAGGAGTCGATTCGGCCGCCGGAGCAGGCGTTCAAGCCGGCCGAGTAGCGCGTGAGGCCGCGCCGGCCTGAATCAGCGCCGCGAGGCCTGTTCGGCCATTTCCTCATATTCGCCGGCGACCACTAAAAGCAGCTTCCGGCTTTCGGCATCGTCAACCTGTTCGGCGAGGGCGCGCAGTTGTTTGGCGCGCGCCCGGTATTGGCTCGCTGTGTCAGTGCCATCAGTCATGGATGTTCAACCTGCCGGAGCAGATCCTCCAGCCGTTTCGGCCGTGTTGTCATCGAATTGCAGTATTGCCGGGTAATGCGTGCCGGAATCCGAAGGCATCAGCGAGAGCCATTGCCGCGCAAGGCGGAGCCATACATTCTTCAGTTCAGGATCGCCGGATCGCTCTGCCATTTGGCGGCAATAATCTGCTTTGTGGCTGAAATCTTCGTATGCCGGTGTCACGTCTATGACCTGCTGTAATGCCTTTTTTACGCCCGGCTTTGGCTTCGGTTCCATCGGCGGATCAAAGAAGGATATTTGCGTTACCGGCAGACCAATCCGGGGGGCTTCCGGAGGACGCGCATTTCGTCCATAAGCCGCGCCATGACCTTGCGGGTAAAGATTTGTGGGATCAACAGCATCGAGGCGGCGACGGCCGCGGTCGCGTGCGGGGCGGATTTTGGCGGGCTGGTGTTCTTTCCTCCGAGCCCCCGTCATACCGGGCTCGACCGCGCCAGCCGGCTGGCCGAGATTTTGCGCGGTCGAGTACAGATCGTTTCTTTACTGGTGAACCCGGATGACGCGCTGGTTTCCGAACTGGTGGCGCGCGTGCAGCCGGACCTCATTCAATTGCATGGCGATGAATCGCCTGCCCGGGCGGCAGCCATCGCAAAGCTCTCCCGCAAGCCGCTGATGAAAGTCCTCGCCGTCACGGCACCGGAAGATGTCCGGCGCGCTCAGGAATACCGGGAAGTGGCGGATTACATCCTGTTCGACTCCCGCCCGGGGCCGTCGGCCGAAAGACCCGGTGGGGTTGGATTGGCATTCGATTGGCGCATTTTGTCTGGCATCCGGCTCGACCGGCCATGGGGGATTGCCGGCGGTTTGAATCCGGAGAATGTCGGACGTGCGATCGCGATCGCCAACCCCGCTTTTGTCGACGCTTCATCCGGTGTCGAAGATGCGCCCGGGCAAAAAAACCGCGACAAGATCGCTGCCTTCGTCAGCGCGGCGCGTGGAGCAGTGCTCGCGCCGCAAACCGCGGATCAGCGCGCGTGAGCGTTGCCCCGAACAGCTTTCGCTCGGGTCCCGATGAATCCGGACATTTCGGATCATTCGGCGGCCGCTATGTTGCCGAAACACTGATGCCTCTGCTGCTGCAACTTGAACAGGCCTGGCATGCAGCGAAAGGCGATCCGCACTTCCATTCCGAACTATCCGCACTGCTGCAAAATTACGCCGGTCGTCCAAGTCCGCTCTATTTTGCCGAGCGGCTGACGCGCCATCTCGGCGGAGCAAAAATCTATTTCAAGCGCGAAGACCTGAACCACACCGGCGCGCACAAGATCAACAATTGCATTGGTCAGGTGTTGTTGGCCCGGAGAATGGGCAAGACGCGGATTATCGCCGAAACCGGCGCCGGCCAGCACGGTGTCGCGACGGCAACCGTGGCGGCGCGATTTGGTTTGCCCTGCGTCGTCTATATGGGCGAGGTCGATATGGATCGGCAGCGGCCGAATGTCTTTCGCATGAATTTGTTGGGCGCCGAAGTTCGCGGAGTCGCGTCCGGATCGCGAACGCTCAAAGATGCGATGAATGAGGCCCTGCGCGATTGGGTCGCCAATGTGGAGGACACGTTCTACATTATCGGTTCGGCCGCCGGACCGCATCCATACCCGGCGATGGTTCGCGATTTTCAGACGGTGATCGGAGAAGAAACGCGCAGCCAGATGATGGCGGCTGAAGGCAGATTGCCCGATCTTCTGATCGCCTGCGTTGGTGGCGGCTCGAACGCCATCGGGTTGTTCCATCCGTTTTTGGATGATGCCGAAGTGGCAATCACCGGTGTCGAAGCCGCGGGCGAGGGAGTCGAAACCGCGCATCACGCGGCGACCTTATCGAAGGGCAGTCCAGGCGTGCTGCACGGCGCGCGCTCTTATCTGTTGCAGGACAGCGACGGTCAGGTGCTCGAGGCACATTCGATTTCGGCGGGTCTGGATTATCCGGGCGTCGGTCCGGAACATTCCTGGCTCAGGGAATCCGGCCGGGTAAATTATGCTTCGGTCACGGACCGCGAAGCGCTGGATGCCTTTCAACTGACCTGCCGTCTGGAAGGCATTATCCCCGCCCTTGAGTCGTCACACGCAATCGCCCAGGTGATCAAGATGGCTCCTGCGATGCCGCGCGACCGGCTGATTGTCGTCGGTTTGTCAGGCCGCGGCGACAAAGACGTATTTACCGTGGCCAAAGCGCTGGGTTACGACCTTTGAGCACCGCTGCCGCAAAATCAGCGGCCGTGAAGAGCCGCATCGATACGCGTTTTGCAGAACTGCGCGCCCTCGATCGCGCCGCGTTCGTCCCCTTTATCACTGCAGGCGATCCCGATGCGGAGACATCGTTCGAAATCATGCAGCATCTGCCTGGTGCAGGCGCTGACCTGATCGAGCTTGGCATTCCCTTTTCCGATCCGATGGCAGACGGCCCCGCAATTCAGGCATCGTCGGTGAGAGCGCTGAAATCGGGAATGACACTGAAAGGCGTGTTGCATCTGGTGGAACGGTTCCGCGGCCACGACGATGTCACGCCACTGGTCCTGATGGGTTATTACAATCCCATCCACGCTTATGGCGCGCATCATTTCCTGCGCGATGCAGCCAATGCCGGAGTCGATGGGCTGATTATCGTCGATCTGGCCCCGGAAGAAGGCGCGGATCTGCTTGCGGCCGCCAACCGGAACGGGATCGACATCGTCCGGCTCGCCGCGCCGACGACGACGGATGAGCGCCTGACGACCGTGCTGAATGGCGCCAGCGGCTTTCTCTATTATGTCTCTGTCACCGGCGTCACCGGAACCAAATCGGTTCTGATCAATGATGTCGCTGCGGCGATCGCACGTATCCGGGTCAGGACCCGGTTGCCCTGCGCGGTGGGATTCGGCATCCGCACTCCGGATGAGGCGGCCGCGATCGCCCGAATTGCCGACGCCGCGGTCGTTGGTTCGGCACTGGTTCAATGCATCGCCGGCGCACATGCAAATAAGCGCGGTGATGCGATCGACCAGACGCTGCAACTGTGCCGGTCGCTTGCGGAAGCCGTTCACCACGCAAGGGAACTCTCTGCCTGATGACCGATTCCACCGGCATATCCGCGTGCTACAGTCGAATTTCTGCGACGAGCTTGCCGGCGCATCATTTCCGCGATCGGAATGGCAAATGAACTGGATCACAAATTACGTCCGCCCACGGATCAAGGGCCTGATGGGGTCGAAGCAGTCGTCCCCGGATACGCTTTGGCGCAAGTGCCCCGGCTGCGGCGAAATGGTTTTTCACCGCGATCTGGTCGCCGCGCAGAATGTCTGCCCGCAATGCGGTCACCATATGCGGATCGGCCCCAAAGAGCGCTTCGAGTCTTTGCTGGATGACGGTGAGCACGAACGGCTGCCCGCGCCGGAGGTGCCACAGGATCCCCTCCGGTTTCGCGACGACAAACGCTACACCGATCGTCTGAAGGAAAACCGGGCCAAGACCGGACAGCACGATGCCCTGGTTGCGGCCAGAGGAACGATCGGCGGTGCGCGAGTGGTTCTCGCGGTGCAGGATTTCGCCTTTATGGGCGGCTCACTCGGGCTTGAGACCGGTGCAGCCTTTGTCGAGGCGGCGCGTGTTGCAGTCGCCGAGAGCCGCGCCCTGGTGCTGATCGTATCGTCCGGTGGTGCACGCATGCAGGAGGGGATTCTCTCGCTGATGCAAATGCCCCGTACGACCATCGGGGTCGAAATGCTGAAGGACGCCCAACTGCCCTATATCGTCGTATTGACCGATCCGACGACGGGCGGAGTCTCGGCCTCATATGCGATGCTCGGCGACGTGCAGATTGCCGAACCCGGTGCGCTGATCGGATTTTCCGGACCGCGGGTGATTGAGCAGACCATCCGGGAACGCCTGCCGGAGGGCTTTCAGCGTGCCGAGTATCTGCTGGAACATGGCATGATCGATATGATCGTGCACCGCCATGAGCTGAAAGGTAGGCTCGCGACACTGCTTCGGCTTTTGACAAAACAGCCACCGCCCGATGCGGCGGCAGCGCAAACCGGATCATGACCGCTGCCGAAAGCAGCGACGCCATCCTGCAAAGGCTTTTATCGCTGCACCCCAAACGCATCGATCTGGTGCTGGACCGTGTCCAGCGCCTGCTGGAACGGCTGGGCCATCCCGAACGGCGCATTCCGCCGGTGATCCACGTCGCCGGGACGAACGGCAAGGGGTCGGTCTGTGCGTTTTTGCGCGCGATGCTGGAAGGGTCCGGTTACAGCGTGCACGTCTACACGTCCCCACATCTGGTGCATTTTCACGAAAGAATCCGGATTGGCGGCCGCCTGATTTCCGAGGAGGAGCTGTCCGCTACCCTCGAAGAATGTGAAATCGCCAATGGCGGGGAGCCCATCACCTTCTTCGAAATCACCACTGCTGCGGCGTTTCTCGCCTTCTCGCGGCATCGCGCGGATATCTGCGTTCTGGAAGTGGGCCTTGGCGGACGATTTGACGCCACCAATGTGGTCGATCCCGCCGCCGCATGCATTACGCCCGTGGCCCTGGACCATCAGGAATTCCTCGGCGATTCACTCGCGGCAATCGCCACCGAGAAAGCCGGAATCATCAAAGCCGGCCGGCACGCCATTCTCGGGCCCCAGGATGATGAGGCCAAGGCCGTCCTGATGCGCCGCGCCGATCAGCTCGGCGCACCCCTCTACGTTTTTGGCGAAGATTTTTCCGGTTATGCCGAGCACGGACGGCTAGTCTATCAGGATTCGGACGGACTGCTCGATCTTCCGCTGCCGAAACTCCCTGGCCGGCACCAGATTGCGAATGCATCAACGGCAATTGCAGCATTGCGCCGCATCGGCGGCCGGTACGCCACCGAGAACGGCATCGAATGGGGACTGAAAAACGTCGAATGGCCCGCACGAATGCAGCGGCTCACGCGCGGGCCTCTGATCGATGCGGCGCCGGAAGGGGCCGAAGTCTGGCTCGATGGCGGGCACAATCCCCATGGCGGCGCCGTAGTTGCGCAGACAATGGCCGATTTCGAGGAGCGTGCGCCGAAACCGCTATACGTGATTTGCGGCATGCTGAAGACCAAAGACGCCATTGGCTATCTGCTGCCATTCCGCGGAATCGCGAAGCATGTCACGACAATCGCGATCGCCGGAGAGCAGGCGACGCTCGGTGCGGGAGCTCTCTATGACGCGGCGCGGATGGCCGGCCTCGAAGCCTCACCGGCAGACGATTTGCTCGACGCCATGATGCAAGTCTCGGCCTGGAGCCGCGCTCGTGAACGCGAAGGCTCCCCGCGTATCCTGATCTGCGGCTCGCTTTATCTCGCGGGGCAGGTGCTGCGCGACAACTCGTAAAAATTTTTGTCATTCCCGGCGAGCGTTGCGCAGCAACGCGAGGGAAGGCCCGGCACGCTTTGCGCGCCTCACTTTTTTGGTCCTGCCGCGGCGCTATGCGCCGCGTGCGGGCATCCGCGCCGCGTCTGCGGCGCGAGAAGGTCTTTTTTTGTGCTACTGCAACCTGAAACGACGTTCGACGGCAGCGCCTCTCAAATCGAGGCGTCGATCCATTCCTTGATTTTGGTTTTGGGCAACGCGCCGATCTTGGTCGCTGTGACCTGACCGTTGCGGAAGATCATCAGCGTCGGAATCCCGCGCACGCCATAACGTGTCGGGGTTTGCGGGTTCTCGTCGATATTCATCTTCGCGACCGTGACCTTGCCGTCATATTCACTGGCAAGCTCTTCGAGGGATGGGGCGATCATGCGGCAGGGGCCGCACCATTCGGCCCAGAAATCCACCACGACCGGCGTTCGCGAATCGAGAACATCGGTCTGGAAGCTTTGATCGGTGACGGTTTTCTGAGCCATGAATGCCTCTGTTATGGGTCTTTAACAACAATATTTAGGAACGCAATCAGTTGGGGTCAAGTTGCGCTTCCGCGGCAGATATTGCGGCGAGTCTGAGCATCTCCCGGTCGAGTAATTCGTCCGGGAGCGGCATCAGCAGGGCCGAATCGGTCCAGATCAGGGCGCAGGCAACATCTTTACCTGAATAGATTTTCCGCAACGCCGCGCGATAGAGCGCCATCTGCACGAGGTACAGCCGTGGCACCTCGTTGGGACTGCCGGGCACGTCGCGATTCGTCTTGAAGTCCGCGATCAGCACCGAGTTGCCGCTGACCGCCAGGCGGTCGATCTGGCCGCTGATCTGTGCATTGCCGAGTTCAGGGAACCGGGCGGTGATCGCCACTTCTGCCCGGCTGTCATCGCTGAACAGCGGTGAAAATTGCGGCGCATCGAGAATCCGCTGCACATCCTCGAGCAGTGACGTCGCTTCGGCCCCCGTGACCCCCTGCCGTGCAAGCCATGCCAGTCCCGTGCTGTCCCGTTGGTCGCGCGGAAGGTCCGGAATTTTTGCGAGCAGTGAGTGCATCAAAAGCCCGCGGCGAAAGCGTTGCGGCTTCTGCCCCACCGGTGAAGCGCCCAAGGGCTCTTCCAGGCCGGGAATCCGCGACGGCCGGAGCAGGGGTGTGATTGGCTCCGGCGCCGCGGGTTCACGCAAAAAGCGCGGCATTGTTGCCACCCTGGGACTCGCGTTCCCCGGCGCGGACGAGCTGAATGGTGATCCGATCGCGATGATCTCTTCACTGTCAATGACTTCCGCCCGGCCAAGTGTTTTTCCGGCAGCATGCAACAGCGAATACCAGCACTCCGGCGCCGGATCCTTGCGATTGCCGGTGTGGTAACCGCACACGATGAGCGCGTCGCGGGCGCGCGTTGCTGCGACATAGAGCAGGCGCCGGTATTCGCGCATTTCGCGCGCATGCGCCGCTTCCTTTGCCGTGGCGACTGCACCGCATTCGAGATGAGCCGGCATGCCGAAAAATACGCAATCATCCGTGAAGAGAAGATTGCCGCGCGCCTCGTAGTTCGGTGTTTGGAAGGTGTCTGGCAGAAACACCACTTTCGCTTCCAGGCCTTTGGCGCCGTGCACGGTCATGATCCGTACCGCACCGCCCGCTTGTTCCATATCGCGCTTTACTTCGCCTGCACCTTCCGCAAACCACGCGAGGAACGACTGAAGCGATGGCGCGTGGGCGCGTTCATGCGCCAGTGCGAGCGCCAGAAATTCGTCGACGGCATCGTCGGTTTCGACACCCAGACGAGCCACGAGACGGGCGCGCGCCCCGCGATTGAGTATGCGGGAATAGAATTCGAACGGCGGCACCTGGTCCGCATCTGACAGCGCGTTGGCCAGGAACGCATGCGCTTCGGTGAATACCGGCCGTTCAGCCGCACGCGCGCAAAGTTCGTCCCACAGTGTGGCTTTGCGCGGCTGCGCCAGATCATAGAGGTCCTGTTCCGTAAAACCGGCCAGTGGCGACTTCAGCAGCGCCGCCAGATTGAGATCGTCTTCCGGCAGCAGGGCAAAATGGCCAAGCGCCACCATATCCATGATTGCAAGCTGTTCGAGCAGCACCATTCGGTCCGCGCCGGCAACGGGCACGCCCCGGTCGAGCAATTCGCGAATCATTTCTTCGCTGAATGCGTTCCGGCGGCGTACCAGAATCATGATGTCGCCTGCCGTGACCGGATCGCCGCCGGGAACGCAAATCCCCTGCTTGAGCCAGCCGGCGATACGATCGGCGATGCGCGCCGCGAGGATGCTGTGCGAGCCAGGCTGGATCGCATCTACAGGCGCCAGAGGCACAAACTCCTTCCGTTCGGGCGACGGCACCAAAGGCCAGATTTCAACCCGCCCCGGGTCACTTCGGTCCGCATCGTGGTGGATCAAATCGCGTCCGGATGTCAGCCCGTCCCGCGCTGCGTCGGTGGCGAATACAGCATCCACAAATTCCAAAATGGTGGTCGCGCTGCGCCGCGAGATCGCCGGACGGTAATCGATGAACGGCAAACCACCGCCATCCGCCTGTGATCTGAACCTGTCGCGATACTCCCCGAATGCTGCCGGCTCCGCGCCCTGGAAACTGAAAATCGATTGCTTCTCGTCGCCCACGACGAATAGCCTGCGGGTCCGTGACTCAGGGCGTGCGCCCTGACCAGCAAAGAATTCCTCAGCCAGCCGCGACACGATCTGCCATTGCTCGCGGCTTGTGTCCTGGCCTTCATCGAAGAGAATGTGGTCGATGCCGCCGTCGAGTTTATAGAGAACCCATTGCGCCGCCTCGGCGCTATCGAGCAGGCGAATGGTAGCGGTGATAAGATCGTCATAATCCAGTGCGGATCGCGCCTGCTTGATTTGGCGGTACCGGTCGAAGACCGCGAATGCGACCCGCAGAACCGCTTCGGTCATACGAGCTGTGGCGATGCGCCGTTGCTGATCGTCGGCGTCCACCACCCTGTCTCTCACCGTCTCGAGCCACGCCGCCGCATTCGGGTTGGCCTCGGCCGTTTTTTTGGTGACGAGCGTCTTCCGGGGTGTGCCTTCGGTCGTAAAAAACGCGCTTCTCAGCTGGTCGCAGTGATCCGCGGTCATCCCGCCTTTGACGAAACCAGTCAGGCGCTCCGACAACTGCCGATCAGACTTGGCTCCCCTGGATAACAGCTCTGCAGCGATCTCGAATTGACGTTTCTCAGCCGCCAGTTCTTTGCATAGCCGGAACCGCACCGCCTCTTCGGTGTCGCCTTCGGCAACGTCCAGCACTTTCCGCAAATGGTGGAAGAAACCTTCCGGATTTCGGCCGTGCAGCGACAGCAGGGTTTGCAATTTGCCGCGCCCGACGATCGCCGAGTTCAGAATATCGGCAAACCGGCCGTCGTTGGCACGTGACGCGAGAAGCCCGATTGCTCTTGCCAGGACTGCATGGCCGGCTGCTGCTTTCTCCAGTACAAAATTCCTGGATTCCTCGAGTGATCCGGCGGCATCCCGGTCATCCAGAACGGAGAATCTCGCCGGAATTCCGGCCTCCACGGGAAAGCGCGCCAGCAGACTCTGGCAGAAAGCATGTATGGTCTGAATCTTCAGCCCGCCCGGGGTTTCCAGCGCCTGCGCAAACAGCCGGCGTGCGAGTTTCAGGTCGCTGCATTCCTGTGGGCCGGCCCCGATATCCTCGAGCTGTTCCAGCAATCTGTCATCCGGCAGCAAGGCCCAGGCGCCAAGCCGGTCGAAAAGCCGGCTCGCCATCTCGGCCGCAGCCGCCTTCGTGTAAGTCAGGCAAAGAATGCGCGACACATCCGCGCCGCGCAGCAGCAGGCGCGTCACCCGGTCTGTCAAAAGGCGAGTCTTGCCCGACCCGGCATTGGCCGAGATCCAGGCGAAATTGCGAGGATCGGTTGCATCCCGGGCGGTGACACTCATCCGTCGCCATCCTCGGAATCCCACCATTCGCGCACACGCGCCAGGTGGTCGTAATCGCCGGTTTCCCTCAGCCGGAACGGCGCAACACGCGAACGGTATGGTTCTTCGGGATTCTCATACCGCGTGACCAGATTTTCCAGCAGCCGGCGCGCCGCAGCGGCCAGTTGGTTCGCGTCCGGTTCAGCGATGCATTCCCGGCCCGGTGGATCGCCACCCGTGAGTTGAACATGCACAAACTCTGCAAGGCTCGAGATTTTGGTATCGCCGAAAGCCCCGGCAAGCAGCATCGCGCCTTCCAGCGGCAATTGCGGAGCCAGCAACGATTCGATTTGTTTACCGCTGGGCACACGGCCGGTTTTGTAATCGAGGATTGATGCCTGCCCGGTTTCAGTCATGTCGATACGATCGGCGCGGCCCCTGAGTTCAAAACCGAAGCTGCAGGTGACGGGCATTACACCCTTGACCTCGATCATGCTGCGTTCGATTTTCTTGCGGCGCGCGCGTTCGAAATCGGCAAACCACTGCGCCGCGCGCTCGAAGCGCGGCATCCACAATGCGAGCACCGGTGAATCGGCTCCCGCTCTGACAAATGCTTCCCGCCCCAGTCGCAACAGCTCATCGGCCGCATCGGCGGGCAGTGAATCGGGAAAACTGCTCAAGAATTTTTCCAATGCGCGGTGAATGGCGGTGCCGCGTTCGGCTGGCCCGGGCTCCTGATCAAGCGGATCCAGCGGCCGCAATCGCAGCACGTGTCTCGCGTAAAGCGCATATGGATCGCGAATCCAGGTTTCGATCTCGGTGACCGAGAGCGATCGTGGCCGTACGGCGGTGGGCGGCGTTGGAGCAGGGCGAGACGCACGCGGAATGGAAGCTGCACGATCCAGTTCGCCGGCCCAATTCACCAGTTCGTTGCGTGTGCCGAGCAGATGTTTTGCATCCAGCCCAAGCGCGAGCTGCGACAATCGCAACAGCCAACGTGATGGCACGGCCGGACTGCCATTCTCTTTTTGCGACCGCGTCAGCAACACGGTGCGCGATGCGGCCAGTGACGCAAAGTCGTGCGCGGCCAGACCAATGCGCCGTTCCGGCGATTCCAGTCCCAATGTCCGGCGCATGGGCCGGGACAGCCACGGATCGCTCGATGTCTGTGCCGGCCATTTGCCTTCGTTCAAACCGCCGAGGATGACCAGATCGAAGTCGAGCAGGCGCGCTTCCAACGGGCCCAGAATCGAAAGTCGAGGATGCAGATTATATGGCGTCCGCACCGCGCGCTTTTGCGCCAGTTCGGTCCAGATTTCGGCGTAATGACCGGCCGGGCGAAGCATGGTGCCATTGCCGTCACGTGTGATTTCGCTCAGCAAACCGGCGGCGGATTCTCCTGCCGGGCCGCTCCACAGTTGAGCAGCGCCGGAAGCCGTTGCGGTTGCGGCGAGTGCCTCGGCCGCAGCGGCATGACTTTGTGCCAGTTCACCAAGATCGGCATCGCTTTGCTCCACCGCCGCAGCGAATGCCTCGAGCATCTGCGCCAGCTTTGCGAACCAGTTCCGCACGGCAGCAGGCGTTTTCTCTGCGTTCAGGCGAAGGGCAATCCCTTTCAGGCCTGCATCGGGCCGCAACCCGCGCAAGGCGAAACGTTCCAACTCGCGCACTTTGTGGCGGAATGACGCTGTATCTTCGCCACCCGATGCGAGCGGATGCTTAAAAAGTGCGAGCAGCGGTATTGGCGCAAAGCGCTCGGCAGCGGCATGCGCCAACAGCGCGAGAAATGTCCCGGGCCTGGTGCTGGCAAGCGGCACGCCGGCCGAATCGTCTATCGCGATGTCCCAGCGCCGCAATTCGGCTGCGACACGCCGAGCGAGATCGCGATCGGGAGTCACCAGAGCGGCCGTGCGGCCAGGAGTCTCAAGCGCCTCGCGCATCGCACAAGCGATGACAGCGGCTTCTTCGCGGGTGTTGCGAGCTTCGATCAGCGACAGGTTTCTCATCGCGGCAGCCGCGTCGCCGCGCGATGCTCCAACAAAATCGCGCCATGCATCTGTGGTGGGTGGCGGCCGCAAAGCCTCGCTGAGAAACGTCACGCGAAGATTTCGTTCAGGCCATGATCCCGGCAGCGGCGACCACAGTCTGACCTGGTCACGCGCCGCGCCGATATGGGCCAACAGCCGATTCAAACCATATTGCGGATGCGTCGGGTCGATGGCCTGCCACGCTTCTTCGTCAAGATGCGTATCGAGGCCGGGCAATACGACAGCACCCGTCGGAAGAAAGGCAACCGTTTTGAGCAGTTGCGCGGTCGCCGGAATCGAACCCGTTGAGCCCGCGGCAATGACCGGTGCTTTCGGCGGTGCGGCCGCCAGTTTTCGCGCCAGCGCGAGAAGATTCCGGTCGCGATTGGCGGCGGCCTCGGTCGCGTTCTTTGCTTCCAGCAGCTTTGGCCATTGAACGGCAACAATGTTGAGGAACGACACCACCTCGCTCCAGTGGGCGGCGAGGTCGGCTGGGGCCAAATCGGCCAGCCGCGACAGGTCGGCGCCTTGCGTGATCGCCTCGTCGAGAAAATCGCCAAGCTCTCCCGCCGAATTCAACGCCTGATGAAGCCCGATTGGTGTTCCACGCGCTGCGCCCCAGTGCTGGACCAGATTGGCAAGCAACAGATGCCGGCGCAGTGGCGCAATCGCCGGCAAATCCTCCAGGGTTCCGGCTGGATCGGCCGCATCTGCCTCGTCATCGACGTCGGCAAGCGCGATGATCCGGGGCAGCAATGCGGCGCCATCAAGCGCCGTGGCGAAAGCCTCGCGCAAGGCGCGTGTGGCGCGGCGCGTCGGAACCAAAACCAGGGTATCGGCGAGCGCCAGCGGACCATCGCCTGCACGCTCAATGATGCCTGCGCATAAGGCCCGCGCGAAAGGAATGCCGGAGGGGATGGTGAAAAGTTGTGGCTGCCGCAGCCTGCTCATGGCTCGCGTGCAAGATCACGGAGGAATTCTTCCGCCTCTTCCAGCGCCTGCGGCGTTCCGACGTGGATCCACACCCCATCCAGGCGTACGCCCCAGAGCCGTCCTTCCGACATCGAGCGATCCCACTGGCGATTGATCGAAAACCGTCCTTGCGGCGCGTCCTGAAAAAGACGGCTTTGGACGATCTGCACGCCGGTCCAGACAAAGGGAGCGATGTTCATCTCGGGACGCCGTTTCAGGCGGCCCCAGGCATCCATCTCGAAATCGCCGCGCCCGTCATAACCGATCGCGGTGGCGCAGGGCGCCAGCAGCATCAGCGCATCCATCGTTTCCGGATTCCACCGCGACTGCATCCGTGTGATCGATGATCCCATGCCTTCGATCCACAGCGAATCCGAATTGTAGGTGAGGAAAGCTTCGTCCTCGAACAGCGGCAATGCTTTCCGCACGCCTGCGCCGGTGTCGAGCAATTCCTCCGTCTCATCCGAAATGACGAATTTGACTTTGGGAAGCTCCGTGCGCTTGCGATTGATATGTTCGACCAGTTGGTCCGCCTTGTAATGGACATTGACGACAATGAAATCGACGCCGCCTGCAACGAGGCGCTCGATGGCGTGGTCGATCAGAGGCTTCCCATCAAGTTTAATCAGCGGCTTGGGTGTCTCCAGAGTGAGCGGGGCCATCCGGGTTCCGAGCCCGGCCGCAAGGATCATCGCTCGCCGCAGACGGGTCACGGCACACTCGCGCCGATATTGCGCGCCTGCGCCGGGATCTTTGCGTCGTACCAGTCCTTCACCGGCGCCAGCACTTCATGGCGAAGATCGCGTTCCAGATAGCGCCAGACGCGCGGCAGATGCGCGAGATAGCGCGGCTTTGAGTCACGCTTGGCCAGCCGCGCAAAAATCCCGGCGATCTTCACGTTGCGCTGGGCCGCGAGCACAGCAGCACTTGCCCGGAAATGGTCGCGATTTCCCGGACTGCCGCCGCAGCGGCTGCGTCCGAGATAATGCGCGGTCATCGCGTCACTGAGTTCCGGAGAAACGTCGCGCCTTGCATCTTCGAGCAGTGAAACGACGTCATAAGCCGGCGAGCCGGAGACAGCGTCCTGAAAATCGATGATGCCGACGCGCGCCAGACCCGACAGCGATCCCCGCCACAGAAGATTTTGTGCATGATAATCGCGGTGCACGAACACTTTCGGCCCGCCGTCAAGGTGCTTGAGCGCAGCACTCCACAGAGCGCGGTGATGCGCGGCTTCGTCCGCATCGGCCGCGCGGCCCAGCGCCAGCGGAAAGAACCAATCTGTCAACAGGTCGATTTCCGCCAGCATTGCCGCATCGTCGTAGGGGAACAAAGGCTTTTCCGCCGACAGCTGCGCCGGGGCCGGCAGCTCATGCAGCGCAATAAGCGCGTCGATCGCTGCCTCATACAGCTTCCGTTCGTCGCCATCCTGATGTAAAATATCCGTGTAGAGATCGTTTCCCAGATCCTCGATCACGAGAAATCCGTGGGAAATGTCCGCGGCGTAGATTTCGGGGGCTTTCAACCCGCAGCGGCGCAAATAATCGGCGGTGGCGATGAACCGTCCGCAATCGGCGCCGGCGAGGCGTGCCAACGCATTGTAACCAAGCGCCCGGCGCTGATCCGGTGTTGCCGTCGCGGGCGCGGTGGCCGATTCCACGTTCTGCGGCTGGTCCATCAGCATCGCGGTGCGTTCGCCGAGATGCAGGCGGATATACCGCCGCGTGGACGCATCGCCTGGCAATGGGCGGCGTTCCGCCGCGCCCCAGCCCGCGCCGGCGAGAAAGTCCAGCATCAGATCCGTCCGCGACCCCACTGCGTTCATGAAACTTCCCTGAATATAGGCTGCCAGCGTTTCGGGCCGGAAATTCGCACTTCCCGGCGGTTTTGATCCAGTGCCGTCAGGTGAATGGTCAACGCATCCTGCTGCAGACGTGCGGGAAGACCGTTCTCCGGCCATTCGATGAGTACCGCTCCTTCGTCGAGCGCATCATCGAGACCAAGTTCGTTCAATTCACTCACGCTCTCCAGCCGGTAAAGATCGAAATGGGATACGGCCAGCTTTTGCGCCCGATAGCGTTGGACGAGTGTGAATGTCGGACTCGGCACGTCTTCCGCAACACCGAGCGAACGCAATATGGCGCGCGCCAAAGTCGTTTTCCCTGCTCCGAGATCGCCGGAAAGAGCGATCAAATCACCGGTTCCGAGCGCGCCCGCGATCCTCGCGCCAAGCTCCGTGGTCGCGGACTCGTCCGTGAGCATGAAGCTGGTCTCGAATTCCACCACTCGCGGTTTGTAGCTGTAACGCGCTCTGCGCTCAACGCGCCGGAGCCCGCTGATCGGTCAAATTGTTCGATTGCCCCTCTTGAGGGGCCATGCTAACCGCGACGGTCGAAAATAGGTTTGAGTAAAATGCGATTCGTCATCATAGGCGCAGGCCAGGCTGCGGCGCAGGCGGTCGCGACACTTGCTTCAGAGGGGTTCGGCGGCTCGCTCACCGTCATCGGTGACGAATCCTATCCTCCCTATCAGCGGCCACCGCTTTCGAAAGCCTATATGGCCGGCGATTTCGTTCGCGAAAGACTGTTTCTCAAACCCGATTCGTTCTACGCGGAGAGCCATTGCGAGCTGCGGCTGGGCGTTACTGCGGCCGCGATCGACCGTTCGGCCAGGACGGTAGCCCTGAGTGACGGCAATGTGCTCGCCTATGACCGGCTGCTGCTCGCGACCGGCGCCCGGGTGAGAAAATTGCCCTGTCCCGGGGCCGATCTGCCGGGTGTCTATTATCTCCGCGGCATCGACGACTCGGATGCCCTGCGGGAGCACCTGGTTGCAGGCAAGCGGCTCGCCGTGGTCGGTGGCGGTTATATCGGATTGGAAGTGGGCGCCGTCGCCCGGAAATACGGGCTGCAGGTCACCGTTGTCGAAGCCCTGGACCGCCTGATGGCGCGGTCCGCTTCGCCGCAAATCTCCGAATTCTACCGCAAGCTGCACGAGGGCCACGGCGTCGATATTCGCTTCAATCAGGCTGCCGAGGCGATCGAGGGAAAATCCTGGGTTGAAGCCGTCGCGACGGGGCAGGGGCGCATTCCGGCTGATGTCGTCGTGGCCGGGATCGGCGTCGTGCCCAATTGCGAGCTGGCGCTCGCCGCCGGACTGCCTTGCGACAACGGGATCATTGTTGACGAGTTCGGCGCGACGGCGGATCCGGATATCTTTGCCGCCGGCGATTGTACGAATCATGTGTCATTCCACGGCAAAAGGGTGCGGCTGGAATCGGTGCAGAATGCCATCGACCAGGCAAAACACGCAGCCCTGGCCATGCAGGGAAAGCCCGTGCCATATCGCGAAGTGCCGTGGTTCTGGTCCGATCAATACGACATCAAGCTGCAGATCGCGGGACTTGTGCAGCCCGGAGACGCGGCGGTGGTGCGCGGCAATCCAGCGTCCCGCAAGTTTTCGGTCTTCCATTTGCGCGATGGGGTTGTCGCCGCCGTCGAGGCGGTCAACGCCGCACCGGATTACATCATGGGCCGCAAATTGATCGCCGGCCACGCGCGCGTCGCGCCGGAGCGGATTGCCGATACCGGCGTGCCGGCCAAGCAATTGGGCTGAACCCTCATGCCGAAGATCACCTATATCGAACAAAACGGCACCGAGCGGACAGTCGAAGTCCCTGCCGGGTGGTCGGTCATGGAAGGCGCGGTGAAAAATCGCGTTCCCGGTATCGATGCCGATTGCGGCGGCGCCTGCGCCTGCGCCACCTGCCATGTCTATGTCGATCCGACCTGGCTCGCTAAACTGCCGCCGCGCCAGGAAATGGAGGAGCAGATGCTGGACTTCGCGCAGGATGTGAAGCCGAACAGCAGACTGTCGTGCCAAATCAAGGTGAGCGCGGCGCTCGACGGCCTTATTGTCCGCACGCCCCGCACCCAACATTAGATTCACCTCTCCCCTTGTGGGAGAGTCCCCGCGCGCCTTGCGCGCGAGATTTTTTTGATTTCGCCAGTGCGGCCTTTGCCGCACTGGTCGAGGGCGCCCGCACTTGCGACGCAAGTGCGCATTGGCGCTCCGGGTGAGGGGTGAGTAAACTTACCCGTGACCCGCTCCAGACCGGAGTTACCCATGCACAGGATCTCCATCCCGCAGAACATCGTCGATCAGGTCGTCCGCGCGCGTGGACGCGAGCACGTGTTTGATGAATTTAATCCTGCCAAAACCGCGCTGCTCGTCGTCGATATGCAGAACGGATTCATGATGGACGGGATCGGACACAGCATATGTCCTACGGCGCGCGAAATCGTCCCGAACATCAATCGGCTGGCGGACTCCGTCCGGAGCAGTGGCGGAGTCGTGGTGTGGATTCAGACCGCCGCCACGGAGGAAACTCTTCAGAGCTGGTCTATTCGCGTCGAAATGGATGGAACGCAGCGAACACTCAAACGGCTGGAGTCATTGGCCCCGGGTTCGAAAGGTTATGAACTCTGGGCGTTGCTGAACCCGCAAGCCGGCGATTTGTTCGTTCAGAAAACCCGTTTTTCCGCCTTCATCCAGGGATCGTCCAATCTCGAAGCGGAATTGCGGGCGCGCGGCATCGACACGGTCATCGTGACCGGTACTGTCACCAACATCTGCTGCGAGTCGACCGGACGCGACGCCATGATGCGGAATTTCCGCACCATCATGGTGACGGACGGCAACGCCGCGATGAGCGATGAATTGCACAATGCGTCGCTGATCGCGTTCTACGTCCGCTTCGGGGATATCATGTCGACCGATCACCTGATCGGCGTTCTCAACCGCAATCGCCAGCGTACTGCCACGGCCGCCGAATGAACTCTCGTATTCTCCTTCCCCCCTTGCGGGGAAGGTGCCCGCAGCCCTGCGTAGCGCCAGGCGCTAAGCAGGGCTAATGGCGGGCGGAAGGGGGGCCTCTTCTATTCCGGCCGCTCGGTCGTCGGATCGATGGTCTTGCGGACTTCGCTGATTTTGGACGCAGGAAATCCACTCATCTCGGCATGTTTGCGGATCATTCCTTCGTTGGCGGCTAGATAGACGCAAAAGATCTTGTCGTCCGTGACATAGCTTTCGACCCATTGGATATCGGAACCGAGTTCGCGCAGTACGCCATTGGACTTGGCCGCAGCCGCGCGGAGCTGTTCGCGGTCTGCCGTTCCGATTTTTGGGATTTCACGTTCAATCACGAATTTCCGCAACGCCATCGCACATTCTCCAAATTACCCGCCCCTATCATGCCAATGGCACTTTGGCTGGCAAGGCCCTCGGTTTGCGCGGCACGCGTTTGCGGGGGATGTGGCAGGTCACGCGGGTGCCTCCACCAGCCTGGGATTCCAGCTCGACCCAACCGCCATGCAGCTCCACGAATTGCTTCACCAGTGTCAGGCCGATTCCAGCGCCGGCGCGCGCGACCGCGCCCCCGCTGGCGGAAAACCGGTCAAATACCGAAGCCATGATGTCGGGTGGCACGCCCGGGCCGGTATCCGCAACATAGAACTGCACGTCATCGGCAGCGATGCGGCCGCCCAGGCTGACCGTGCCGCCGCGCGGCGTGAACTTCAACGCATTGGCGATCAGGTTGAACAGGACCTGCTTCAGGCGGCGCGGGTCGCCGAGAAATGGCGTTTGAGCCTGCCGGCAGTCGAGCCGGAAAGTTAAACCCGCCTTGATCGCCCAGCCGCGCACATGCTCGGCGATTCCGGACAGCAGCAGGTAGAGGTCGATGCTTTCATATTCGAGTTCGACGGTGTGCGATTCGAGGTCGGAAAGATCGAGCACGTCGTTGATGAGGTCGCGCAGCTGTCCCGACGCCTTGATCACCGCATCGGTATATTCGCCCTGTTTTGCGTTCAGCTGCCCCGCAGTGCCGGCGCGCAGCATTTCCGAGAAGCCCATGATCGAGTTCAAAGGTGTGCGCAACTCGTATGACATGCGCCGGACGAATTCGGACTTCATCCGGTCGCTGGCTTCGAGTGCGTCGTTGCGTTCGCGAAGGGCAGTTTCAATCCGGAACCGGTCGGTGATGTCGGCGAAACTGACGAATGTCGCGCCATCGGGAAGCGGCGAAATGCTCAAGCGGATGATGGTGCCGTCGGAACGTTCCATTTCGTTCCATTCGCGGCTGCGCGATGGTCCTGCCGAAGTTACGCTCGCCGTCACCACTTCCCAGATACGGTCTCCGCCGAATCTTGATCTGCAGGCCTCGGTGAGTTGCTTCAAATGTGGTTCGCCCGAGAGTTCTGCCGTTTCGAAGCGCCAGATCCGGGCAAACGCCAAATTCCTGAGCTTCAGCCGTCCGTCGGGACCGAACACTGCCACGCCCTCCTGCAGGGTATCGAGGCTCGCCTTCTGGACCTTCATCAGCGTGTTGTAGGAGCTTTCCAGGCGCAGCCTTTCGCTGACGTCCTCGAACAGGAAGGCGACGCCGCCCGCGGGTTGTGGCTGTGCCGTGACGCGCAGACTCTGGCCGCCGGGCAAATGCCAGCGCTCTTCTGTCGGCTGGCGGTTTTCAAATGCCTTCGCCTGGATGTGCTTCCACGCGCGAAAATCCGTCTGCTCCGGCAATTTGCGCAATTCCCGCAGCCGGTCGAGGAATTCTGCGTGGCTGGGGCGCGAATCCAGCCAGGATTTGGGCAATCCCCAAAGCTCGGCAAACGCAGGATTGTGAAACACCAGGCGGCGGTCCGGCCCGAACATCGCAACTGACGTTGCCATGCGGTCGAGGATGTCGGCGTGCGCGCTGATATGCTGCCGCAAGCGCGTCTCGGCTTCGGTCTGCCGCGTGACATCCGCGGCGGAGCCGGCGACGCCGCCATCGTCCAGCGGAGAGAGGGTGAATGCGAGCGCCCGGCGGGCGCCGGACACCATCGCGAAACGCGTGGCTTCGATGACTTCGCTGCCGCCCTGTGCTGCTGATGCCAAGTCCCGTTCCGACCGGTCGAATGCAGAATTGGAGTTGTACACGGCTTCTTCGCCGGTTCCGGCAAGCGTCAGAAATGCACGGTTGACGAAGCGAAGCGTGAGATTGCGGTCGCGGATCCATGCCGGCACGGGCATGGCATTCAGCGCACCGCGGAAATCCAGCGTTTCGGGCGGCTCACTCTGTTCATCTAGGAACACCAACAGGCTGCCGCCGGCCGGCCGCCCGCGAACTGAAATGTCCTGTTTTTTGTCCGACCGGCAAACCAGCTCAAACGCAATTCCCTCGCCGGTCAGGCCCCTCAGCGCGGAGTCGACTGCCGCTGCATCGGGCCCCGCGAGGCAATCCTGCAGCAATTGGGCGCCATTGCCGAAGCTGACGGGTTCGGATGTACCCGGATGGAATACCAGCAGGGATTCCCGTCCGGCTGAAATCCATGCTTCACGCGCGGCCACGAGAGACCGGGTCTTTTCCGATGATGAGCGGAGCGCCTGGCGCAGGGCTTCGCTGCTGCGATGCTCCGTCAGTGCCCAGATGGTCATGGCGAGCGCGAAGGATGTTGCCGCAACAATCAGAAGCAGATCGGGCGTGCCCACGGGAATATCCGCCGCCCATGCTGGCGCGGGCGCCAGCATAATCAGTCCGCCAAGACAAACGTCACGCGACTTCACAGAAGCCTTCCTGACCGCCCCGGCCACCGCGTTTTTAGCTGGAATCTGTGGCACTTGCACGTGACGTGTGCGGAGGTTTCGCCGCCACTCAAGATAGGCTGGCGCGCAGATGAGGGCGTCCAAAACGCCCGCGGTTAAGCCGGTCCCGCCACGCAATTGGCGGAATACGGACGATACAACCCTGCGGTTCTTACCCAATCCCCCGCTGCCCTGTCGCCGTCTGGCGAATCATCTGCGGAATGGTCGTTAAAAATTTGTAAACCGCCAAGCGTAAAATGGGGTTACGGACGTTCCGTGGACAATTGGATGCGGCAAGCCCTCTGCTGTTCCCGCGACTTACCGGCACCGAGCTGCGCCGGCCCCTATCTCACCGGTTCGGCTTTTGGGGGCCGCTTCACCGGGCAGCCGATGAGGGGGCGCCGGGCAAGTCGTGCTTCACTGCCCGGCAACTCACATCGTCAGTGCCGAAATCAGTACCGATACGAATCCGGTTTGAACGGACCCTGCTGGGCTACGCCGATATAGGTCGCCTGTTTGTCGCTCAGTTGCGTCAGCCTGGCGCCGATTTTCGCCAGATGCAGGCGCGCGACTTTCTCATCCAGAGTCTTGGGCAGCGTGTACACCTTCCGCTGATATTTGCCCGGATTACGGAATATCTCCATCTGCGCCAGCGTCTGATTGGTGAAAGAGGCCGACATCACGAAGCTCGGGTGACCCATGGCGTTTCCGAGATTCACCAGCCGCCCTTCGGACAACAGAATGAGCCGTTTGCCGTCGGGAAATTCGATCTCGTCCACCTGCGGCTTCACATTGAGCCATTTGAAATTGCGCAGCGAAGACACCTGAATTTCCGAATCGAAATGGCCGATATTGGCGACGATGGCGCGGTCCTTCATCCGCCGCATGTGATCCAGTGTGATGACATCCACATTGCCGGTCGCCGTCACGAAAATGTCGGCGCGCGGAGCGGCGTCCTCCATTGTGGTGACTTCATAGCCTTCCATCGCGGCCTGAAGCGCACAAATCGGGTCGATTTCCGCAATCATCACGCGGCAACCGGCATTGCGCAGTGACGCCGCTGATCCCTTGCCGACATCGCCGAACCCGGCGACCATCGCCACCTTCCCGGCCATCATGACATCGGTGCCGCGGCGAATGCCGTCCACGAGGCTCTCGCGGCAGCCATACAGATTGTCGAATTTCGACTTGGTGACGGAATCGTTCACGTTGATGGCGGGGAACAGCAGGCGGCCTTCCTTCTCCATCTGGTACAGCCGGTGCACGCCGGTTGTCGTCTCTTCGGTCACGCCCCGGATGTTCTTCGCCAATGTCCCAAACCAGCCGGGCTTTTCCTCGAGCGTGCGCAGGATGAGTCCAAACAGGACTTCCTCTTCCTCATTTGACGCATTGCGGAGAAAAGCCTTGTCGCCGGATTCCGCCCGAACCCCGAGGTGCACCAGCAGCGTTGCGTCGCCGCCATCATCGAGAATCATGTTCGGCGTGCCGCCATCGCTCCATTCGAAGATGCGGCGCGAGTAATCCCAGTACTCGGCCAGGGATTCGCCCTTATACGCAAAGACCGGCGTGCCCGTCGCGGCGATGGCCGCCGCGGCATGGTCCTGGGTCGAATAGATGTTGCACGAGCACCAGCGGACGTCCGCGCCGAGCGCCTTCAGCGTCTCGATCAGCACCGCGGTCTGAATCGTCATGTGCAGCGAACCGGCGATTCTTGCACCTTTCAGCGGCTTCGCGGAGCCGAATTCTTCCCGCGTCGCCATCAGGCCGGGCATTTCGGTCTCTGCGATCGCGATTTCGCGCCGGCCCCATTCGGCCAGTTTGATGTCGCTGACGGCGTAATCGTGCTTTTCCTGTGTCATCCCTGTCCTGTCATGGCGTTAAGCGGGTCTGGGCGCGGCTATAGCAGCCGCCCGGAACGGCGGCAATCGGATATAAAGAAATGTGCATATGGTAATGTCAGTCAGGGGCCCGGCGTGGGGCATGCGTCCATATCCCCGCCACGGTCCAGCAGCTTTTCGACGCGATAGCCCTCGGCGCAGATCAGCGCAATCAATCCACCGCTGCCGCCGATATGCGCGGCACCCACGGTGATCATCGCAGTGCCCGGACGTTTTAGCAGAGGATTTATCGTCGAAAGCCACAGGTGATTGCGGTGTGACACCAGGAGGTCCTCGGTCTCGGGCGAAGCGCGGAATATTCCATTCAAATCCGCGGTCAACCGGTCAATATCGCCGCTGCTCCACGCGTCGAGAAGTTCGGATTCAAAATCATGGGAGGAAGGGAGTGTCTCGATCAGATGCCTTAACTCGGCAACTTGTGATTCTTCACTGCCGGAAGTGAGCAGCTCCAATTGTTGCAGTGGTGTTTCGAGATATTGCGACGGACGATCATGTTCGCGCGCGAAGTTCATCACTTCATTATCGGCGCCGGTCAGCGCGGTGAGGTCGTCCGGGTGCAAATAGGCGAGACCGAGCACGAGTGCGGCAAGCCAGGGCCGATAGCGTTCATAATCGCGCGCGTTCAGTCCGGCAGCCCGCATCGCCGTCGCATAGGCGTCGAATTCGCCTTGCGTGAGCACGCCGCGGATCGATTGCCGCCGCGGCAGCACGCCATATTTCAGAACGAAGGCGCGGTCTTGCGCAGTCGTGTCCTTGCCGAGCGGGGTTTCGAACACGAACAGATCGGACGCATCCATCGCATCGGCGATGCGCCGGTTCATCCATGAATATCCGTTCGGCAGAATGTGAATCGACCCGAACAAATAGACGGTGCTCTCACCGGAACGGACGCGCCAGACCGCGGGTCCTGACGCCGTTGCAGAGGCAGCCGCGAGGACAGGTGTGATGGGCACGAATAACGCGGATGCAAAAACGATCAGCCAACCTGCGAATTGGCGCGTGATGCTATGCCGACGCATACCGCAATATAACCCGCGCCAAGCGAGCTCTTAAGCCCCTGCCAAAAGAGCGTCAGCAAAATGCCGCTTGACCAGGTGCAGGGATAGGACTATTGTTTCAGCGAAGCTAGGAATTGCGCCCGCGCCACAGGACGGTGCCACGCGATTCCGGCATTCACAAAACAACGATGTCCCGCGGGATAGCCCGCGCATTTCTGACACTTCGTCTGACACTTGCGACGTTTGAAAACCGGGAGTTTCCCTGGGTTCTGACGTTCTGACACTTTGAATGAGACAGATCGTTTGTGGCGGACTCCAGCTATGCCGAATCTCGTCAGCTGTCTTCGTCAAACCGCGCGGAGATCAATTGTTGCAGCGCATCCAGCACCGCGCCGGCATCCGGCCCTTCGGCTTCAAGATCGATGCTGGTGCCCTGCGATGCGCCCAACATCATCAGGCCCATGATCGAGCGGCCGGAGACGGTGTTTTCGCCTCTTCTGACCGTCACATCGGCCTGAAAGCGCGCCACGGTCTGAACGAATTTGGCCGAGGCCCGCGCGTGCAGGCCCTTCTTGTTGATGATGGTGGCCGTTGCCTCGAGCTTTCCCGACGTCACGGCTTCGAGCCCGGAGCTGACGTCAGCTCCGAGGAGCCTGCACGCATATATTTACGTCCGGACTTGATCGCTTCATCCACCGCCTTTTCCAGCGGCAGGTCGGCTCGAAGGCCAATGAGCTTGATCAGGCTCGGAAGGCTGGCGCCTGCGAGGACTTCGACCTTTCCCCGCTTCAAGTGGGCCAGCGCGAGATTGCACGGCGTACCACCAAACATATCGGTGACGAGCGCAACGCCGCCGCCGAGATCCACCGCCTTTATCGCGGCGGTGATCTCGGCCCGTCTTTGGTCCATGTCGTCCTGCGGGCCGATGCAAACGGTCTTGATGTGCGTTTGCGGTCCGACAACATGCTGGACGGCCGCAAGCAGTTCGTCGGCGAGATGGCCGTGTGTGACAATGACAATGCCGATCATTCTTTAACCGGACCAATGAAAAGGGCGCGCAACATAGCAGTGTCCCGGTCAGAAAAAAGAGCCGTCGCCTGCCAATAACGATCCGGTCTGAAGCGCGGCTGCAGCCGCGGCAATTTTCGCCGGCGCCGACGCTGCAAACCCGTTGAGCCGGAAAAGGCGCGGTGCAGCCGAAAGCCGCAAGCCTTCCGGGTGGAAGAATTCGGGTTCGGGCAACCGGAGCTGCGGCTCCTGCGTCAGCCGGACGCAAAACAATACAGGCGCGCGGCGGACTGCCGGGAGCTTCACAATTCCAACGCCGCGAATTTCGATATGACCGTGCCCGGCGTCGGCCGCCTCTGCGTGAAGCTGGCCCGATTCCGCCAACAACAGCGTTTGATCATCTGCGAGCAGCCGCGCACCCATCCCTATCAGGCGCAGCGCAACATCGGATTTGCCGGCACCGCTTTCGCCCAGCAGCAGCACGGCAGATTCCACCAGCGCACCGAATGGCAGAGAGGCGGAAGCCGGTATGATGGCTGTGGCGTGGACCCGTACGCGTCCCGCATCGCTTTGGTTCACGCATCAACCCGCGCTAGCGGTAATTCGACGATGAATCGCGCGCCGACGCGCCGGCCTTCCGAATTGCGCTTGTTTTCGGCCCAGATGCGGCCTCCATGACTCGCGATAATCTGGCGCGCAATCGCAAGTCCAAGTCCCGAATTTTTGCCAAAGCCATGCTCGGCAGGCCGTTCGGTGTAGAACCGCTCGAAAATCCGTTCGATGTCCGGCTCCGGAATCCCCGGCCCCTCATCCGCCACTTCGGCCAGCACGCGCGCGCCGGCGATTTGCGCCGATACTTCGACGACCCCGCTCTCCGGACTGAACGAGATCGCGTTATCGATCAGATTACGGAACACCTGTCCGAGACGGTCGCTTAAGCCATGGACGACCGCCCGTGGCGCTGACTCGGAGAAGTGAATCCGTACGCCACGCGGCAGGTCCATGCCGTTATATATGTCGACCATCGTGTCGAGCAGCTTGGTGACATCCACCGGAGCCGACTGCCCACGCGACAATTCTGCATCCAGACGCGATGCGTCGGAGATATCGGTGATCAGCCGGTCGATGCGCTTGAGATCGTTGCGCACCACTTGCACCAGCCGCTCGCGCTTGTCCGGCTCCTTGGTGCGCTCCAGCATTTCGACTGCGCTTTTCAGCGAGGTCAGCGGATTTTTGAGTTCATGTGCGACATCGGCGGCAAAGCTTTCGATGGCATCGATCCGGTCGTAGAGCGCGCGTGTCATGGCCGAGAGGGATTCGGCAAGCTCGCCGATCTCGTCATTGCGATCTTCCAGCGTCGGTATCGCTTCGCGGCCGCGCCGCCCGCGGCGAATCTGCTCGGCGGCCGCCGCCAGTTTCCGGATCGGCGCGGCGATGAATCCGGCGAGGTAAAGCGATGAGAAGAGCAGCGCGACAAAGGCGACAAAAAAGACTTCAAACAATGCAGTGCGTTCAGCCTTGAGAATCCCGTCGATGTCCCCGGATTCGGTTGTCAGCATCAGCACGCCGTAGATCGTCTGAAACCGTTTGATGGGAACGGCAACCGAAAGCACCAACTCATCCTGCTCACTGACACGCTCGCTGGTCCCGGTTTCACCACCCAGTGCCTTGTTCACCTCATCATAAACCCGGCCGTTCTGGCCGGCTTCGAAATACGGTTCGAGATTCGACAACGGGCGTACGCCCACGAGTCCGTCATAGAGATGTTCGGCAGCGGCGGCTGCATGGACAAAAAACGCCGTCACCGGATTGGTCGAATCGGGCGGCGGAAGAACCGCCGTGCTCACCACATTGCGGGGCAGCAGGTTGCGCGTGTCGATTTGCAGCCGGCCGACAGTGGAATAGACCCGCGCGCGCAGATCGGTTGGCGCGATCAGTTGGCGCAGCAGTGGTTCTGCTTGTGCTGTTTCGATCGTGCGCAGCTCGGGATTGGCCGAGTATTCAGCCAGTGCCCCTGCGATGATGACCGCCTGGTCCCGTATTCCGGAAATGCGTTCCTGGATAAGCCCGGTGCGGTTCGACTGTACCCACAATACTCCACCGAGCAGGATCAGAAGCGCAATCGCGTTGAAGAACAGAATGCGCTGGGTCAGGGCAGAGAAACGGCGCGCAGGCCGTTCCCGCGGAGTGGCCCCCAGGCTCCGCATCGGTGTGCCCAACTGGAATTGCGGGCGCAGGTTCACGGCTGCGCCCTCTCATCACGCGGCAGAATCAGCTCTCCTTGTAGCGGTAGCCGACACCGTAAAGCGTCTCGATGGAATCGAAGTTCTCGTCCACTGCCTTGAACTTTTTGCGCAGTCTTTTGATGTGCGAGTCGATCGTGCGGTCATCGACATAGACCTGATCGTCATAGGCCGCATCCATGAGATTGTCCCGGCTTTTGACGAAACCTGGCCGCTGGGCCAGCGATTGCAGGATCAGGAATTCGGTCACGGTCAGCCGAACCGGTTTGCCGTCCCACATGCATTCATGGCGCAAGGGGTCGAGCGTCAGCTTGCCGCGGGTCATGATCTGCTTGCCCTCGGTCGGCGATGCCGGAGCGCCTTTCTTGCCTTCGGCGCGGCGAAGCACGGCCTTGACCCTTTCCAGCAGCAGACGCTGCGAAAACGGCTTGCGGATGTAGTCGTCGGCGCCCGCGTTGAGTCCCATCAATTCGTCGATTTCCTCGTCCTTCGAGGTGAGAAAGATGACGGGCATTTCCGCCGATTGGCGAAGCCGCCGCAGCAACTCCATGCCGTCCATCCGGGGCATTTTAATATCGAGGATCGCGAGGTCGGGCGGATTGGCCGTCAAGGCGGTCAGTGCCGATGCGCCATCCGTATAGCTGCGCACATGATAGCCTTCCTGCTCCAGCAGCATGGTGACGGAAGCGAGTATGTTTTTGTCGTCGTCTACGAGCGCAATGGTCGGCATCGAATCAATTACCCCGTTTGGCCTGTAATATAGAGATTGGCAGGGACAATTGTCAGGGATGGCGGGGGCTGGTCAGTAGGCGGGTTCGACACCGGCATCCCGCCAAACCCTGGCCGATTCTGCGCTGATCAGAAACCGGATGAAATCCATGGCTTCCTTGGGATTGACGCTATTGCTGGCAACGCCGGCCGAATAGACCGTGTACACCTGCAGCGGCGCCGGAAGCGGTCCTGCCAGGCTGACCCCCTTCACCGGCAGGATTTCGCTAATGTTCTGGATCGCCATCTCGATTTCGCCCGAGGCGACGCGATCGGCCGAATAACCGGTTTCCGTGAGTTTGGTCTTTTTCGCCATTTCATCGGCGATGCCGAGATTTTTCAGGATTTTTGCCGTGGCGATACCGGACGATGCCCCGGCAGCCGGGTCCATATAGGTGATGGATTTGGCGCCCAGCATCACGGCCTTGAATTTCTCCGGGCTGCTGATGTCGGGGACGCTGCTTCCCTCCTTCACCCCCACTCCAATGCCGATCCGCCCCAATACGGCAGAACCTTGCGGCCGGATGTCACCGGCTTTTTCGAGCTGCTCCATGGCCGGCTTTGAAACCACGATCACGTCGGCAGGCTCATGGTTCTTCAGACGTGCCCCGATCTGTCCCACAGTTCCGGCGGTGAAACTCACCCGGTTTCCGGTCATATGCCGGTAGCCTTCCGCGAGCTTCTTTTCACCTTCCTGAACTGCCCCTGCCGTCAAGACGTGGATTTCCACGGCTGCCGCATGGCCACTGCCGGGCACAGGTACGCCCGCAAGCACGAGTGCAAATCCGAGCGCAACAAATGTGCGCATAGCTTCTCTCCAGGACTTCCCGGCAAATGCTAGCACATTTTGAAAAGTGTCCGGCGGGGCCCTCAGGCGAACTGCACCTTGAGGATTTCATATGACCTCGCGCCGCCCGGTGCTGCGACTTCCACTGTATCCCCGGCGCTCTTGCCAATCAGGGCGCGTGCAATTGGCGATGAGATCGAGATGCGTCCGCGTTTGGCGTCGGCCTCAAGGTCCCCGACGATCTGGTATTTCACCTTGGTGTCGGTGTCTTCATCCGCGAGCGTGACGGTGGCTCCGAACTTCACGGTTTTGCCGGACAATTTGGTCACGTCGATGACTTCCGCGCGCGACAGCTTGTCTTCCAGGTCCATCACGCGGCCTTCGATGAAAGCCTGCCGCTCCTTCGCAGCATGGTATTCGGCGTTTTCCGACAGATCCCCATGCGCACGCGCCTCTTCGATCATTTTGATGACGGTGGGACGCTCAACCATCTTGAGATGCTGAATCTCGTCCTCGAGGGCCCGATAGCCCGCAACGGTCATCGGAATCTTGTCCATGCTTCTCCACCTTGAACTCGACAGTAAATTGGTCGCTCCCGACCGGCACTTGATGGAACCGGCAGAAAGGCCCGAACAGAACGCTTGAGGACTGGTCGCCGTTTCCGGCAGCCGTTACGGCTAAAGCCAGCCTTTAAGCATATGACTGAAGGGGGGCGACTTCAAGTGAGCCCGACTTAAGCGACTGTATGGCCAAAACCACCGCGGCGGCGCCGGCCATGGTCGTGCAGTAGGGTATCTTGAGTTGAAGTGCCGTCTTGCGGATGGAGGCGGAATCGGCCAGCGCCTGGGCGCCGTCCGTGGTGTTGAAGACGAGGCAAATATCGCCATTTTTCATCTCGTCGACGATGTGGGGCCGGCCTTCCAGGACCTTGTTGACGGTCCGCACCGGAAGCCCCGCTGCCTGCAGCACCTTGGCGGTGCCGCGGGTCGCGACGATATCGAAGCCCATGGCAATCAGCTGGGCTGCGGGGCCGGTCGCGAGGTCCTTGTCGGCATCCTTGACCGAAATGAAAACGGCGCCGGAGAGGGGCAATTTTGTGCCGCCGCCGATCTGGCTCTTGGCAAAGGCGCGACCGAAATCGGAGTCGAGACCCATCACTTCGCCGGTCGATTTCATTTCCGGTCCAAGGATCGTGTCGACGCCGGGAAAGCGGTTGAAGGGCAGGACCGCTTCTTTGACCGCGATATGGCCTTTTGTCTGACGGCTCAGGGTGAATTGCGCCAGTCTTTCGCCCGCCATGACGCGGGCCGCAATCCCGGCCACCGGCAATCCGATTGCTTTGGCGACAAACGGGACCGTGCGGGATGCGCGCGGGTTGACTTCAAGGACGAAAATCTCGCCGTTCTGGATCGCGTATTGCACGTTCATCAGCCCGCGGACTTCGAGCGCACGCGCGAGAGCGATGGTCTGGCGCGTCAGCTCGGCAATCGTCGCGCTATCGAGCGAATGGGGGGGCAGGGCGCAGGCCGAATCTCCGGAATGGATTCCGGCCTCTTCGATATGTTCCATGATCCCGGCGATGAACACGTCCCCTGTTCCATCGGCAATCGCATCGACATCGACTTCCACCGCGTGCTGTAAAAAGCGGTCGATCAGGACGGGATTATCACCGGAGATGCGGAACAGCTCGCCGGACTGAAGCGCGTTTTTGAGCGATTGCTCGTCCGGCACGATGATCATGCCGCGGCCGCCAAGCACATAAGAGGGCCGCAAAATCAACGGATAACCGATGCGTCCGGCAGCCTTGAGCGCCCCGTCAAGATCCAGCGCGGTACCATTGTCCGGCTGCTTCAAATCGAGCGACTTCAGCAGTTCGAGAAAGCGTTGGCGGTCTTCCGCGAGGTCAATTGCATCGGCCGATGTTCCCAGAATGGGAATTCCCGCACGGCCCAGCGCACCTGCAAGCTTCAGGGGCGTTTGGCCGCCGAACTGAACGATGACGCCCGCGAGCTGACCCTTTGACTGCTCCACATGAATGACTTCGAGCACGTCTTCCGCAGTCAAGGGCTCGAAATAGAGCCGATCCGAGGTGTCGTAATCCGTCGACACCGTCTCCGGATTGCAGTTGACCATGATGGTTTCAAAGCCTTGCGCAGTCAGCGCAAAGCAGGCGTGGCAGCAGCAGTAATCGAATTCGATGCCTTGCCCGATGCGGTTGGGCCCGCCGCCGAGAATTATAATTTTACGCCCGTCACCGGGTCTCGCCTCGCACTCGGCCGCACCGTCCGACGCCGACTCGTAAGTCGAGTACATGTATGACGTCAGGGCGGCGAATTCGGCCGCACAGGTATCGATGCGTTTATAGACCGGGTGAACACCGGCGGCACGCCGCGCCGCCGCGACATCGGATTCACGGATAGCGGCAAGTTTGGCGAGCCGCGCATCGGAAAATCCCATGCTTTTGAGGGCCCGGAATTCCTGGGCGTCGGCGGGAATTCCCGACTGCTTCACCTTGTCCTCGGCACGCAGGATGGCCGCGATCTGTTCGACGAACCACGGGTCATAACCGGTCAGCCGCGCCAGATCCGCCGGATCCATTCCAAGCCGGAGCGCCTGTGTCGCGATCCTCAACCGGTCCGGTGTCGGCCGCCCCAGCGCGGCGCGGATGGCGCTGGAATCGTCGCCCTGGCCGAGATTGGGAATTGCGATCTCATCAAGTCCGGTGAGTCCGGTTTCCAGCGAACGCAGTGCCTTCTGCAATGATTCCGCAAAAGTGCGGCCGATCGCCATCACTTCGCCCACTGATTTCATCGACGTGGTGAGGACCGGATCCGCGCCGGGGAATTTCTCGAACGCAAATCGTGGAATTTTGGTCACGATGTAATCGATCGACGGTTCGAACGAAGCGGGCGTGACCTGCGTGATGTCGTTGTCCAGCTCGTCGAGTGTGTAGCCGACGGCAAGTTTGGCTGCGACTTTCGCGATCGGAAATCCGGTCGCCTTGGACGCCAGCGCCGACGAGCGGGAGACGCGGGGATTCATCTCGATGACCAGCATCCGGCCATTCGCCGGATTTACGGCAAACTGGACATTCGAACCGCCGGTCTCGACGCCGATCTCGCGCAGCACCGCAATCGCGGCACTGCGCATGCGCTGATATTCCTTGTCGGTCAGGGTCAGCGCCGGTGCGACCGTGATCGAATCACCTGTGTGCACGCCCATTGGATCGATATTCTCGATCGAGCAGATGATGATGGCGTTGTCATTCCGGTCGCGCACCACTTCGAGCTCGAATTCCTTCCATCCAAGAACCGATTCTTCGATGAGGACTCCGTGGCCGCGCGACGCATCCAGTGCGCCGGCAGTGAGCTCGGCGAATTCCTCCCGGTTATAGGCGATGCCGCCGCCGGTGCCGCCCAAAGTGAAGGATGGGCGAATGATTGCAGGCAGCCCGATCTTTTCCAGCGCCTCCATGGCGGCGGCGTGGTCGAGCACGAATAGCGAGCGCGGCGATTCGAGACCGATCTGATTCATCGCCTCGCGAAACAGTTCGCGGTCTTCGGCTTTCGCGATGGCCGCGGCGTTGGCGCCGATCATCTCGATCCCGTGACGGGCGAGCACTCCGCTTTCGGCGAGATCAAGCGCTGTGTTCAACGCGGTTTGCCCGCCCATGGTCGGCAGCAGCGCGAAAACGCGGCCCGGCGGAACATTGGCTTTCTCACGAATGATGATCTTTTCGACAAATTCCGGGGTGATCGGTTCGATATAGGTTGCGTCGGCCAGACTCGGATCGGTCATGATCGTGGCGGGGTTCGAGTTCACCAGGACGATGCGGTAGCCCTCGGCGCGCAATGCCTTGCAGGCCTGGGCGCCGGAATAATCGAATTCACAGGCCTGGCCGATGACGATCGGCCCTGCGCCGATGATCAGGATTGTATGGATGTCAGTTCGACGTGGCATTTGATCTTGCTTAATTCCAAAAAAAAGCCCCCATCGCCGGGGGCCGCTTTCAGCTACTAACTGCGCCAGCGGAGCATGCGCTCCTGCACAGGATTGACGAAGGGCTTACCCGTTTCCACCGATTCAGACCAAGCTTTCTTCAGCCGGTGGTACCATATCGCCGGAACGTCGGCGTCCTGAATCAGCATCTGCGACGGAGAAAATTTCAATCCCTCATTCTGCAATTCCACGATTCGGCGGTCCTGGCCAAGAAAGGCGCGGGCAAAGGGCCGGAAGAACGGCTTGATCGCGGCGAGCCACGGTACGGTCCAGTAGAACACTTGCGTCACCAGGGTCGTATTGCCGTCCTTTGGAGTCACGGCAGTGAATCCCAGCACTTCGCGGTTTCCGGCTGTGATGTGCTCGTAGCGTAAGCCGGGAAGCTCAAAACGGATTTCGGTCATCAGATTGCCGCCGAGAATTTTATAGGCAAAAGAATTCGACGACGGAGGGTGGCCCGTCATCGTGAAGCCGCGCAGCGACGGTGTGTGCTGCTTGGCTTTGGCGTGAATGGATCTTTCGTTGCGCCACCACCATGCGCGATGGACAAACGGGCCATGCGCCGGGTCCATGAGGCCGACCACCGCGTGATCCAGCTCGCAAGGAAAGATCTGGGATTCGACAAAGCGTGGCACGGCGCGGCCATCACGGGCGGCAATCGGAAGCGCCGGCGGTTCAATGGCCGGATCTTCGTTCCCATCGGACGCGAAATACACCCAGATCAGCCCGTCCTGCTCGCGGGCTGGATATTTGCGGACGCGGATGCGAGCGGTTTCGAAGTCCTGGTCCTGCAGCACTGAAGGTATATGCGAGCAATGGCCGTCGGTCGCAAAGCGCCACCCGTGATAGGGGCATTCGACATCATTGCCCTTGAATCGGCCGGCCGAAAGCGGCGCCGCGCGGTGCGGGCAGATATCGCGAAGGGCAAAGACTTCGCCAGCACCAGTGCGGCCCAGCAGCACGGGTTGACCGCACAGCATCTCCCGGCGCATGGCGCCGCGCCTCAGCGAATGGCCAAGGCCAGCCATGTACCAGAGATTGGTCAGGAATAGCGGCGCTTCCGTCACTTCATCACTCACCGGCTCAGCGGAGTGGTCATAGCCCAAGCCGCACAGCCGTGCGACGGGGCAAATCCGCACGACACCTGCAATTTGCACCTCACGCACAGTTTTGGTGGAGGAGGCGTGATCGAACCTGCCTCGGAGACTCGGCGTTGCCGAATAAGACGGTCCAAAGGAGATTGCGCCAATGGTCACTATGGTAGGAACCGAATCTGAACTCGTCGATCTGTTAATGGATCTGATGAAGCTCGATTACGATGCGATCGATGCCTACAGGTCGGCCATCGACAAGCTCAAGAACAAGCGGTTTGCCGAGCAGTTGCAGAGTTTCTGCAACGACCACGAGCGGCACACCAAAAAATTGCGGCCCTTCGTTCATGAGCTTGGCGGCAAGGCGCCAACCGGCGGCGATGCGAAAGCACTTCTGACGACCGGTAAGGTCGCGATGGGCGCGCTGATGGGCGATAAAGCCATCCTCATGGCGATGAAGACCAATGAGGACGACACCAACACTGCCTACGAGCGTGCGGTGGGACACAAAGGTCTGACGGCCGAGATGAAGAAGGTGCTGATCAGCAACCTGTCTGACGAGCGCCGTCACCGGACGTGGATCGAACAGACCATGAAGTCCATGTGACTTACGCTTGCCTCTCCCCTTGAGGGAGAGGGACGCCGCGCCCGCACTTGCGTCAGCAAGTGCGCCCCGCGCGCTTTGCGCGCTTACTTTTTGATTCCGCCAGTGCGGCCTTGCCGCACTGGTCGGGGCGCGGCTGGGTGAGGGGAGCGTGGGGCCTTTCTAAAAATCCGGCTTGGCCGCAGTCGGTACGGTTTCGTCCTTGTCATAATAGACATGCGCATTTTCGGCGCAGACGGTTTCGGGCCATTCGGTTGAGCCGCGCCCATACGTCACGGTGGCGGACCATGGCGTGGTGAACACAGCCGGATCATCGACAGTGAACAGGACCTGAAGATATTTGCCCCGGTAATTCCGGTTCACCGTGCCTGCCGCGACGCGATAATTTTCTTTCGCGTCCCTCGCCAGTCCCTCTTTGGCCTCTTCGTAATCGATCAAACGGAAGCGCTCCACCATATGCAGCGCGCTGCTGTAAGGGGTGCCGTAAAGATCGACCATGGCGAGAGGCCGATCGGCGATGATTCCGACTGTGTCCACGACGAGAGTATCGCCTTCGTAATGCCCGACCGAGTCGCCGTACCAGCTTGGTGAGAGCGGTACCGGATGGCTCGCATTCATCCGGACGTGGCGGAACTCATGATCCTGTTCATAGAGCAATGTGACCTCGTCACCGTGCTGCAACACCTGCAGGCCGAAATTCTTGTAAATGAACGGGCCGGGCTCGGGCCAGCACTGGTTCGCCGGATTGGGAAATTCGATTCCGGCACGCGACATATCGCCGAACTTCTTCACGGTCGCAGCCGTGGCCGGTTTCAGAATCGGATTTTTGTAGTCGCCAACCAGTTGGCCGTAATCGCTGTAGCCCTCGCGTGTACGGGACAGATTGGTCACGCTGGTCGGACCGGAGGCAAGCGGTTCGGGCCCGGGCAACGAGGTGTGCCACCACAGGCCGGAAAAATCCGGTGGCGCTGCAATGGCAGGAAATGGAAATGAAAAGATACAAAGTGCGAAGGAAGCGGCAACCAGTCTCATCGGAAAGCCTCCACGCAAGCACAGCGGAAGGGAAACGTGCCGCCGCCGGGTCGTGCGGCGGAGGCACGTCCGGTTATTTCACCGTCTCGTAAACCAGCCGCACAAAGCGCTCGCTGACCATGTCATCGGCATGGCGCTGCTCCTGCACGTCGGCGGTGGGTTTGGCCGCAACGACCTGATCTTCGGTCATGCCGGCGGCTTTCATTTTCGCCACGCGGTCACGCACCGTCGCTAGCACTTTGCGCGTCGCGATCAGATCGGCCTTTGTTGACAACGGGCCGTGGCCCGGCACGACTTTGGTCTGGTCATTGGCAACCCGGATTACTGTGTCGAAGCCGGCAATGATTCCGTCGATCGTGCCACCGCCGCGAATGTCAGGATTCGTGTAATTGCGCTGGGCGCCGTTCAGGTCGCCGGTGGCGAGAACATTCGCATCCGGGAAATAGACGTAGGAATCGCCATCGGTGTGCGCATTGGCGATGTAGCCGATCTGGGCGGTCCGGCCGCCGACGCTCACTGTCGTCTTGTCCTTGTAGGTCTGAACCGGCAGAGCTTCCGAAGGCGCGGGCGGCGGTGTCTGGCCGTTTGCCCCGGGTGGCGGAGTCTGCAAGCGCTTTTTGACATTTTCCTGTGCGACGATGCTGACGCCTTCCTTGCCGAAAGCCCCATTACCGCCGGTGTGATCGCCGTGATAATGCGTGTTGACGAGATATTTCACCGGCTGATTGGTGATTTTCGCGATCGCAGCTTTCAGCTTGTCGTGCATCGGTGCGAACTGCGCGTCGACCATGATCACGCCATTGCTGCCGACGGCAATCGTGACATTTCCGCCGGCGCCTTCCAGCATGTAGGTGTTGTGTCCAAGATCGGTGGTTTTGACTTCGATCTTGGAGAAATCCGGCTGGCCCTGTGAGAATGCGGGCGCAGAAAGAGTGATTGCGGCCAGACCCAGCGCCGCTACCGTGTAATACCGCATCTTGTGCTCCCTATTTTGCGGTGAAGGAGAATTCACCGCTGATTGGTTTTCCGCCCGGACCGGTGGCGTGCCATTCCACCTTGTAGATTCCTGGCGGCAACGGCGTGTTCGGAATCGCCATCAGCATCTTGTTCTCATTGTCCATCGGCATCGGTTGCCCGACATCGACCGGCTTGCCGTTCCGGTCTGTGACGCGAAATGAAACCGATTTGAGATCGACCGGCAGGTCGAACATCAGATGCACCATATAGACCGGTGCCTGAACCACGGAATTTGCCGCCGGATCGGTCATGGTCAATGTGGGTTCAGCCGCGGCTGCGGCGAGCGCGGGCACATAAAACGCGGACAGGATAAGGCCGATACTGGCGAGTTTGCGCATCGCTTGAATCTACTCCGGTGCGGTCAGGCGGGCAATCATCGCTCGGGTAACGGGAGAACCTGTAGCTGGATCGATCTTCTGCGCGCGGCGAAACCCGTATAATTTCGTGCACAAGCACGTCGGGAGGTGCGTCATGGCTGGGTTGCGTCATGTTTTTGCGGGTGCTGCGGTGACCGCCGCATTGTCGCTTGGCACGCCACTTGTGCTTGCTGCGGGCGCTGAACCGGACATTTCCGGCATCTGGTGGGCAACGACATACAGTGCAAAGCTGTTGCCGATGGGCGGCGGCGATCCACCATTGAACGCGGCCGGACGGACCAAATACCAGGAAAACATGGCTGGCCTGCGCACCGGGACGATTATCGACAAGGCGCGCAAGGTTTGCATTCCCGATGGAGTGCCGCGCGTTCTGGAAACACCTTATCCATTCGAACTGTTCCAGGTCCCGAAAGGGCAAATCACCATGATCCATGAGCTGAACCATCAGCTCAGGGTGATTGCTTTGGACAAGCCCTTGCCGAACCTCGAAGGTCTTGCCGCCTTTGGCAACTACAACGGCCATTCCGTCGGTCATTGGGAAGGCGACACGCTCGTCATCCAGGGCGACGGATATAACGACGAGACGTTCCTCGATTCCACCGGCTTGCCCCATAGCGACCAGTTGGTCACCACCGAACGCGTGCGCAAAATCAACGGCAATCAGCTCGAGGACGTGGTCACGATTCATGACCCCGTCTATTTCACGCGCGATTGGCAGGCGCGCTTCGTGTATAACCAGCGCAACGATATCCGTATGGAAGATTATTCCTGCAATGATGCGCAGCACCGGGATCTGTCCGGGGTGAAGGGCGTGGCGGAGGTTCGTGCCGCACGCGCCGCCGGCCGCTTCCCGTAAGGTTTTTCGGCCACCACGAGCGGCTTATTGCAACCTGTCGTTCTGCGGCAATTCGCGCATTTTCCCCGCATTCGCGCCATGGAACGGCCGCGCCTGCCAATGCGTTTGGCCTCATTCTAACTATGTGTCACTTCGGAGGTTGGTATGGATGCGAATGTAAAGAACGGACCCTTTACGCTGTCGCCTTTGCCTTATGGCGAAAATGCGCTGGAGTCGGTGATTTCAGCCAAGACCATGAGCTTTCATTACGGCAAGCACCACAAAGCTTATGTCGACAAGCTGAACCAGCTCGTGGTGAACACGCGCTTCGCGTCCATGCCTCTCGATGAAGTCGTGCGGGAGTCCGCAAAGAGCTCAGCCGATACCGCGATATTCAATAATGCGGCGCAGGCATGGAACCACACTTTTTTCTGGGCGTGTTTGACGCCCAAGGGCGGTGCGCCGTCGGGAAAAATCAAAGCCGACATTGATCGGGATTTCGGCAGCGTCGAGAACTTCACCAAGCAATTCGCGGAAGCGGGTGTGGGGCAATTCGGCAGCGGCTGGGTGTGGCTGGTGGGTGACGGCAGCAAGCTTAAAATCGAGAAGACCGGTAATGCCGATACTCCCATGGCGCATGGCAAAAGATGCATCCTGACCATTGATGTCTGGGAACACGCTTACTACCTCGATTATCAGAATCGCCGGCCGGATTTCCTCAAAGCGGTCGCCGAAAAGCTGCTAAATTGGGACTTTGCATTGCAGAATTACCAGCGGGCCGGGTAAGGCAGCCCAACCGGCCGGAACAAAGATTTGGCGCGAGCCCTCGCACACCCATCTGCGAGGGCCGCATTTGCTCGCACAGCGGGCCAGGGAAACAAACGCATGACCGACTGCTTCATTTATGACGCCATGCGCACACCGCGCGGCCGGGGCAAAAAAGACGGCTCGCTGCATGAGGTCACCGCCCTGGAGCTCGCGACGCAATCGCTGCAAGCGATCCGTGATCGCAATGGCATCGATACGGCTGAACTCGACGACGTTATTCTTGGCTGCGTCGATCCGGTAGGCGAGCAGGGCGCCGATATTGCCCGTGCCGCGGTGCTCAAGGCGGGTTATGCTGAAAATGTTCCCGGCATGCAGATTAACCGCTTCTGCGCCAGCGGACTTGACGCCTGCAATCTTGCGGCCGGCGGAATCATGTCCGGCCAGACCCAACTCGCGATCGGGGGCGGCGTGGAAGCGATGAGCCGCATTCCAATCGGTTCATCCGGCGGCGCCTGGCCTGAAGATCCGTCACTCGCCATTCCGGCCTATTTCGTGCCGCAGGGCATTTCCGCCGATCTGATCGCCACTGTCGACGGCTTCTCGCGCGATGATGTCGATGCCTATGCGGTGCAGAGCCAGAAGCGCGCGGCGGATGCATGGAAGGACAGCCGTTTCGCGAAATCGGTAGTTCCCGTGAAGGATGCGCTCGGCCAGACCATCCTGTCGCGCGATGAGCATATGCGCCCCGAAACGACAATGCAGAGTCTGGGCGGGTTGAAACCCTCCTTCGTTGAAATGGGTGCGCTCGGATTCGATGCGGTCGCCATTCAGCGTTACCCGCAAGTCGAGACCATCAATCACGTCCACCATGCCGGCAACTCATCGGGCATTGTCGACGGCGCCGCCGCGGTGCTGATGGGAACGAAAGAAAAAGGCGAGGCGCTTGGGTTGAAGCCGCGCGCGCGAGTCCGCGCCTTTGGCTCGATCGGATCGGAACCGGCCATCATGCTGACCGCGCCTGCCGAAGTGACAAAAAAAGTCCTGGCGCGCGCGCGCATGCAGACCAGGGACATCGACCTGTTCGAAATCAATGAAGCCTTCGCTTCGGTCGTGCTGCGCTATCTGAAGGTTCTGAAGCTCACGCCCGAGAACGTCAACGTCAATGGCGGCGCCATTGCCATGGGCCATCCTCTCGGCGCTACGGGCGCGATGCTGCTCGGTACCGCGCTTGACGAACTCGAACGCACCGGCAAGTCCACCGCACTGATCACATTGTGCATCGGCGCTGGAATGGGCACGGCCACCATCATCGAAAGGCTGTGACATGGACCTCGCGCAGTTCAAATGGGATCAGGACGGCAACGGCATTGTCACACTGACCTGGGACACTCCGGGCAAGCCGGTGAACCTGCTGTCGATGGCCGTCGTCGCGGAACTGGGACAGGTGATTGAACGGATTGCTGGCGACGCGTCGATCAAGGGTCTCATCATTACCAGCACGAAGCAGGGGAATTTCTGCGCCGGCGCCGATCTCGACGAGATGGCAGGAATAGCCGGAGCGGGCAAAGCCGAGGCGGCAAAAGCGGTGTTCGACGCGATGACGGGAATCCATCGCGTATTCCGCAAATTCGAGACCTGCGGCAAACCCGTTGTCGCCGCGATCAATGGAACGGCGCTCGGCGGCGGTCTCGAACTGACGCTGGCCTGTCATTACCGAGTCATGGCGCAGGACGGTTCCGGGCGGATTGGTTTTCCCGAGGCGCAGATCGGATTAATTCCCGGCGCCGGCGGCACGCAGAGATTGCCGCGCATGATAGGCGCGATGCAGGCGTTGCCGCTGATGCTGGAATCCCGGCGCATCGATGCGGCTTCGGCCATGGGCATGGGAATCATCCAGCAGACCGTTCCCGCGGCCGAACTGATCAGCGCGGCAAAGGCGTGGATCGCGGCCAATCCGGCACCGCAGGCGCCGTGGGACCGGAAAGATTTCCGGATTCCCGGCGGCGGGCCGTTTTCGAAATCCGGCGCGCAGGTGTTCACCGTCGGCAATGCGATGCTGCGCAGCCGGACTTACGACAATTATCCGGCGCAGCGTTTCATCATGTCGGCCGTGTATGAAGGCCTTCTGGTCGATATCGATACCGGGCTGAAGATCGAAGCCCGCTATTTCACGCGCGCACTGCTGTCGGACAACAGCAAGGCAATGATCCGTACCCTGTTCCATTCGATGCAGGAACTCGGCAAGGGCGCGCGACGGCCAAAGGAAGTCGCGCGCACCGAGGTGAAGCGTCTGGGAATCCTCGGCGCAGGCGTGATGGGCGCCGGAATCGCCTATGTTTCGGCGATGGCGGGCATCGATGCGACGCTGATCGACACCACGGCAGAACGCGCCGAAGCCGGAAAAAATCATGCGGTGAAGCTATTCGACCGCGAGATTTCGCGCGGACGATCGACGCCTGCGCGCAAGGAACAGACGCTGGAGCGAATTCATCCGGAAACGGATTTCGCCAAATTGCGCGATGTCGATCTCGTTATCGAAGCGGTGTTCGAAGACCGGAAGGTGAAGGCCGAAGCCACCGCAAAGACCGATGCCGTGATCCCGGAGGCCACCATTTTCGGATCGAATACCTCGACACTGCCCATCACCGGTCTCGCCGGCGCGAGCAAGCGCCCGGAGAATTTCATCGGCATCCATTTCTTTTCGCCGGTGGACCGCATGGGATTGGTGGAAATCATCGTCGGCAAACACACCTCTGATCGTGCGCTCGCGACCGCGATCGATTATGTCGCGAAAATTCGCAAGACTCCGATTGTCGTCAATGACTCCCGCGGCTTCTACACCTCGCGCTGCTTCAGCATGTACACGCTTGAGGGGCTGCTCATGGTCGCGGAAGGGATCACACCGCCCCTCATTGAAAATGCCGGCCGCATGGCGGGCATGCCCATGGGACCGCTGGAAGTTCTCGATTCCGTCGGTGTGGATACGGCGCTGAAGATCGAGCGCGCCTGGCGCAAGGAAGTCAAAAACAGCGACCGTCCAAGTGCACCGGAAGAGATCATGGCCTGGATTGTCGAGAAAAGCGGCCGGCCAGGCACAAAAGCAGGAAAGGGTTTCTACGACTACGATAATCGCGGCAAGCGCGCGCGGTTGTGGCCGGGTCTGTTCTCCTATGGTTCGGGTCAGTGGCGCAGCGACGAGGATGTCCATGAGGTCATCCGGCGGCTGATCACGATTCAGGCGCTCGAAGCGGCGCGTTGTTATGAAGAGAATGTCATCACCGATCCCAGGGACGGCGACGTGGGCGCCATTCTCGGCTGGGGCTTTGCGCCCTTCACCGGTGGGCCACTATCGATGATCGACACCATGGGTGCGGCGGCATTTGTGTCCCAGTGCGAAGCACTGGCAAAAAAATACGGCGAGCGCTTTCAACCCAGCCAACTGCTGCGCGATATGGCGAAAACGGGAGAGACTTTTTACGGCCGCTTCACCAAGCGCAAAGCGGCGTAACGTTTATCTCGTCAGCGGCGTTTGCGGTGCCGGCATCCGGCACTGCGCGAGCCCGGATATCCAACCGGCGTGGTAATCCTTGTCCCGGTCGAACAGCGCCTGGTCCCGAACTGGTTTCGTTTGTCCAGGCGCGGCCTGTGCGCTGGCGGTCGCGCAGCCATCGTCAAATCCTTGCCGATAAAAGGGTGACTTGTTTGCGCTCGGTCCGGCTTCCGCGCAGCCCGCAAGAACCAGCGCCAGCACCATGGCAGGCGCCATCCATCGCCTCATGTCAGAAGAACCGCCAGACCACATAGATATGACATAGGACGATGCTCAGCAGCATCAAGGGAAAAGCCACTTTGTTATAGCGCCAGAAATTCATTGTGACGCCGCTGCGCTCCGCCACTCCCGCCACCGTAAGATTGGCCGCAGAACCGATCAGCGTGCCATTGCCGCCGAGGCAGGCGCCTAACGCCAGCGCCCACCAGATGGGAAGCACGGCGGCATTTCCGCCGAGCGATGGTGCAATCGATTTGACCAGCGGAATCATTGTGATCACGAATGGAATGTTGTCGATCAGCGCCGACAGGATGGCCCCTGCCCAAAGCAGCACCAGTGCCGTGCTCCTGACATCGCCACGCGTGAACGCCACCAGCCGCGCGCCGGCATAGTCCAACAGACCGGTCCGCGCGACCGCCCCGACCAGGACGAAGATCCCGATGAAGAAAAAAATCGTAACCCAATCGACTTCCTGAAACGCGTTCGTCACGGTTTCTGATTGTGCCTGTGCGCCACGTGGCGCGAGGTCCACCAGCAACAACAGCCCGGCAGCGAACAGGGCGAGCGTTCCAGGTTCGAGATGCATCGGACCCGCAAACACCAATGCCAGGGCGAGAGCTGCAATGATCGCGAGCGACCACGGTACAAGCCTTTGATCCGCAATCGCGGCGGTTGCGTTCATCGCCATGATGTTGGCTCGGAACTTCGGCTCGGCCCGGAGATGACGCCCCCAGATGAAATGGAGCACGACGGTCTGCACAATGAAGACCGCGACAACCGCAGGCCCCAGCGCAAGCAGAAAGTCGTTGAACGAAAGCCCCGCCGCCGAACCGATCAGGATGTTGGGCGGATCGCCAATCAGGGTCGCGGTGCCGCCGATATTGCTGGCGAAGATTTCCGCAAACAGGAAAGGGTAGGGCGGCAGCGACAATTCGGTCGCGATCACGAGTGTCACCGGGACGATAAACAGCACCGTTGTGGCATTGGGAAGAAAAGCCGAAATGAACGCGGTAACGGCCGACAGGGCGATCAGAATTCCGGCGGGAGATGCCCGCATCAACTGTGCCGCGCGAATGGCGACATAGCCGAAAATGCCGCTTTTCTTGGTGACACCGACGATGATCATCGTGCCGATCAGCAAGGCCAGTGTATTGAAATCGATGGCGGCAATCGCGTCCGGCTGCGCAAGAAAGCCGAGGACCACCGCCAATGCCGCGGCCAGAATCGCGACCACCGCCCGGTTGAGCCGTTCGGTGACGATGACTCCATAGGCAACGACAAACAGCAGCGCCGGAAACAGCATCGTGCTGTTCGCGGCGGGCGCAGCTATCACGATTTCACAAGTGCGTCCGGGCCCATGATGTGCCGCGCGGCGTCCCAATAGGAAATGATGCCGATCAGTTTTTCAGTGTCCGGCGTCACCACAGGAATAACGAGGTGGTTGCGGCACAATAGCCGGATTGCCTCGATCAGTGGCGTGTCGGGATGCACCCGTGCGGCTTCGCGATTGACCGCCCGTTTCAACGGGCTGTCCTTGAGGGTCGAAAATTTTTGCCGCATCTGATCGTCGTCATCGCTCAGGAACTGGAGGTTGGGCAGCAGATTTCCGATGACCGCGACGCGGGGCACCAGCAAGGCGAGCAGATCAAAAATGCCGAACAGACCGACAAAGCGGTCTTCGCTGTCGACCACCGGAAGACTGATGCAGCGATTCTCGACGATTTGGCGTGCAGCCATTCCAATAGTGTCGGTTTCGCGCACGAATTTCGGCGCGCGGATCATAATGCTCTCGCAGCTCATGCGATTCTTCCCCTGTATCCCCCGACTTGGATGCAAGGTTAAACTACGGCGCCCGCAGGCAAGCAATGCGGGCGAGGGGGCACGCCGGTTCCAATGGTTCGGCTCAAAAGTTCGATTTACGTGCAGGCGCTGATTCGCCGCTGCGAAGCCGCGGGAGCCGCCGCCTATCTCGCGCGGCACGGCGCCGAAGAAGCGGGGGCGATTTTCATCAAAATCGACCGGCTGGACGGAACCTGTACAGTGCTCAGCCAGGCGCGCCGGGGAGAAGAGGCGGTTTGGCTTAAGCCACTGGGCGAGGCCAGCGACGAAAAGCAGGCCGCGGAATATTTCGCAAAGCAATTGCGCATCGACCCCGACATCTGGATTGTGGAAATCGAAGACCGGCAGGGCCGCAGTTTCGTCATCGAACCCGTTGTATGAGTGCATTACAGCTACAGAGCGCCTTGGGAATTATGGTGATCATTGCGATCGCCTGCCTGCTGTCGGAAAACCGGAGCAAATGTTTTTCCTGGCGTTTGATCCTGACGGTGCTGGGGCTGCAATTCACGCTCGCGCTCCTGTTGCTTCAGGTGCCGTCGGTGCGCAATGTGCTCTACTCGCTGAACGGTGCTGTGATCGCTCTCTCCGACGCTACAAAGGCCGGAACGAGCTTCGTATTTGGCTATGTCGGCGGCGCACCGCCTCCATTTGCAGTAACAAACGCGCAGAATCTCGGAAGTCTCGCATTTGAAATCCTGCCGCTGCTGCTGGTCATAGCGGCACTGTCGGCGCTGCTCTGGCACTGGCGCATTTTGCCGCTCATCGTGCGCGCTTTCGCGTTCGTCCTGGAAAAGACCCTTGCGATCGGTGGCGCGGTCGGACTCGGATCGGCCTCGACCGTGTTCCTCGGCATGGTCGAAGCACCGCTGCTCATCCGTCCTTATCTGATGAAGATTTCGCGCAGCGAGCTGTTCGTGCTCATCACTGTCGGACTTTCCACTGTCGCAGGCACCGTAATGGTTGTGTACGCGACTGTGCTGCAACCGGTCGTGCCCGGTGCGCTCGGGCATATCCTCGTCGCCTCCTTCATTTCACTTCCAGGAGGAATTCTGGTTGCGCGATTGATGATCCCCGGCGATGCAACGACGCCGGCGAATGTCCATATCCCGCTAACCTATCGTTCCAGCATGGATGCGATCGCCCGTGGGACGGAAGACGGGCTGAGACTGTACCTGTCCATTATTGCCATGCTGATCGTCATGGTGGCGCTGGTGGCTCTTGCCGACGCCATGATCGGTCATCTGCCCCTCGTGAATGGCGCGCGCTTGACGGTTGAACGGGTTTTCGGCTGGCTGTTCTGGCCGATCGTCTGGCTTTACGGCATTCCATCTGCGGAAGCTTCGGACGCCGCAGCGTTGCTCGGCACAAAGACCATCCTCAATGAATTCATCGCCTATCTGAAGCTTGCGGCGCTACCCCAGGGCGTATTGTCGCCGCGGTCGCGCCTGATCATGGTTTATGCGATGTGCGGTTTTGCCAATCTCGGTTCGGTCGGAATCATGATCGCCGGAATGTCGAGCCTGGTCCCCGAACGCCGGGCCGAAGTCGCTGAACTTTCACTGCGTGGGTTGATATCCGGAACCCTTGCGTCGGGCATGACTGGCGCAATCATCGGCACATTGCCCGCATTCGCACCATGAAGAACAGGCTTGATGGGGTGCTGGCGCAGATCCGCGCCTGCCGGATTTGTGAAAGCGAACTCACCGATGGTGTACGGCCGGTGCTGCGCATCAGCCGCACGGCACGCATTCTGATCGCAGGGCAGGCGCCCGGTAAGCGGGTCCACAGCAGCGGAATTCCCTATGATGATCGCTCGGGCGACCGGTTGCGCGAGTGGCTGGGAATCGGACCCGAGGTCTTTTACGACGAAAACCGCATCGCCATCGTTCCGATGGGGTTCTGTTTTCCCGGGTACACGCCGGCCGGCGCCGACAAGCCGCCGCGCCCGGAATGTGTGCGGCACTGGCACGACCGGCTGTTCGCGGCGGGGCCAAAATTCGCCCTGATTCTGGCCATCGGCCGCCATGCCCAGCACTATCATTTGAACGGACGCGCGCGAAAAAGCGTTGCGGAGACCGTGCAGGCGTGGCGGGAATATGGCCCATTGGCGATACCACTGCCGCACCCGTCATGGCACAACAATTCGTGGTTGAACAAAAACCCGTGGTTTCACACCGAACTGCTCCCATTCCTGCGCGCAAGAACCGCAGAAATCCTGTTCTCCCGATCCTGATGTTTGCGCTCGCGTCACTGATCTCAGCCTGCGTTCCAAAAATTGCGGAGCAGGGGCCGGAAACGCGCATGCCGGCGATCGAACAAGTCCAGGCGGCGAAGATTGACGGCGACCGCTATGTCACCCGCGATGGTTTGCGCCTGGGTCTGATGCATTGGGACGCGTCCCATCCGTTTGCAATTCTGGTCGCTCTGCATGGCATGAGCGATTACTCGAACGCGTTTGCGATGGAGGCTCCGTGGTGGGCCGAACACGGCATTTCAACCTATGCCTATGATCAGCGCAGCTTCGGCCGGTCGCCCGACCCCGGTATCTGGCCGGGCGCGAAGATGCTGCGGCGCGATCTGACGGACTTTGTGGATGTCATCCGCAACCGCTTTCCCGGCATCCCGGTCTTTGTCCTCGGTGAAAGCATGGGCGCCGCGGTCGCGATGACAGCCTTTGCAGGCCAGAATCCGCCGAATGCGGATGGACTGATCCTGGTAGCCCCGGCGGTCTGGAGCCAGAAGACCATGCCGCTCAGCTATCGTGTGGCGCTGTGGACCGTGTCGCACAGCTTTCGCTGGATCGTGCTGTCCGGTTCCGGACTGAAGATCATGCCGAGCGACAATATCCCGATGCTGGTCGCCAATGGCCGCGATCCGCTGTTCCAGAAAAGCGCGCGGGCCGATGCGGTCTACGGCTTGGTTTCACTGATGGACGAAGCTTACGATTCGCCGCCAGGGCTCAGGAATGTCCCAACGCTGCTGATGTATGGCGGCAATGATCAGATCATTCCCAAACGGACAACCGAGCACGTGATCGATGGAATGGGATCGGATCTCACTGTGAAGTTCTATCCCAAAGGCTACCACATGCTCTTGCGCGATCTCGATGGCGGCGCGCGCTGGTCGGATATCGCGTTCTGGATCGCCAATCAGGTCCGGTTGCGCAAAACCCAGCAAATGGCATCGACAGCCACCGCCGTTTCGCCGTAGTTTTCTCCTCTCCCCTTGAGGGAGAGGGACGCAGCGCCCGCACTTGCGGGACGCAAGTGCGTAATGGCGCTGCTGGGTGAGGGGAACGTCCACGCGCAATCTGTCAATCTCACGTAAATGCGTTGCTGCTTTTTCTACGCTGCTCGCGCTGACCAGCGTCGCGCATGCGCAGGAGTTGCAGATCGCAAAACAGGGCTATCTGTTTGCCGGCGGGCATTACGAGACAGGCGCCGACGGCCAATATCTCGCCGGACAGGCCTATGTCGAATACCAAATTCCGGTACACCAGACGCATCCATTTCCTATCGTGATGATCGAGGGCGGGGGCCAAAGCGGTTCGAATTTCACCGGTACGCCGGATGGACGCGAGGGCTGGGCGCAATATTTTCTCGCTCAGGGCTATGCCATCTATGTCATGGACCAGCCGGGCCGCGGCCGCTCGGCATTGCGCCCCGAATATGGCGAGACGGTTCAGCGTCCTGCCCAATGGGTGGAACAGCAATTCACTGCGCCAGAGCGATTCAAATTGTGGCCGCAAGCCGTGCTCCACAACCAGTGGCCGGGCACCGGGATGGCCGGAGATCCGGTGTTTGACCAGTTTTATGCCGAGCAATTGCCGGCGATCGCCAGTTTCGCCATGCAGCAAGCGCTCAATCGCGATGCCGGTGTTGCATTGCTCGACCGCATCGGCCCGGTGATCCTCCTCACGCATTCGCAGTCCGGCGCCTTTGGTTGGCCGATTGCCGATGCGCGGCCAAATCTGGTCAAGGCCATTGCCGCGGTCGAACCCTCAGGACCACCGGTTCATGACGCGCAATTCAAGGGCGCGCCGGACTGGTTTGCCGATGGTCCGTTGTCAAAGCCCTGGGGGCTGACCGCGGTGCCTCTCACCTATGATGGCGTGAAGAGCGCCGGCGAATTGCATTTCGAGCAGCAGCAGAAGCCCGATTCCCCTCAGCTCGTGAAGTGTTGGAAGCAACAGCAGCCGGTACATCAATTGACCAATCTGCGCGCCATTCCGGTCGGGATATTTTCGTCAGAAGCGTCCTATCACGCTTCTTATGATCATTGTACGGCGCAATTTCTGCAACAGGCCGGCGTGAAGAACAGCTTCATCCGGCTCGCCGATCGCGGCATCCGTGGCAACGGTCACATGATGATGCTGGAGAAGAACAATCTTGCCATCGCGAGAGTAATTGTGGACTGGATGAACACCAACGTGCATTAATTGCCGTAGCCATTCCTCGGGGGAGAGGAGGGCGCGTGTATGTGCGCAACGGATTGGGGAAAAAATGCAGAATGTCGGGACTCGCGGCCTGCAATGCTGTGCGGCCGGAATCGTGTTTGCCACAACCCTGAGTGCAGGCAGCACTCCGGTGCTTGCCGACAAAATCCAGACCGCCGGTGAAATATTGCGCATAGCCCTGCCGGTCGCGGCCGGCGCCTACTCGCTGTACAGGCAGGATTACGACGGCACTTTGCAACTGGTTGTTTCGGAGGTGATCTCGGAAGGCGTTTCCTTCGGTCTTTCGCATGTCATTCGCGAACGGCGCCCCAATGGCGCCGACTTTCATTCATTCCCGTCCGATTCGACAGCGGTGGCATTTTCCGCCGCCAGCTATCTGCAGATTCGCTATGGCTGGGATTACGGCATTCCGGCATACGCGCTGGCGGCATTTGTCGGCTACTCCCGAGTCGAATCGCGGCAGCACCACTGGGGCGATGTCATTGCGGGTGCGGCGATCGGCTGGGGGGCCAGCGAACTGACCACCGTGCGCTACAATAAGTTCGCGATTACCGCATATCCCGGTGCTCAGGGCAGCCCGCTTGGTTTGACACTGGCCGCGAGCTGGTAGTCCGGAATTTCACATTCTGGTTTTGGGGCGGCGCAGGGACTGGTTCGTGCGCTCGATCTGCTCGAAAGTTTCCGCCATGCGTACATAGTCGTTCGCGATACTCAGCAAAATCCGCTGCGTCTGGAAATGACCGTCAGATTCGGCAATTACGCGCAATTCTTCCGCATGCGTCCGGTAACGCAGTGCGGCATCCGTCTCGAGGCTCACACGCACCCCCACCTTTCGATAAGCATGGGACGATTCTGCAATAGCGGGCGCCAAACGACAATTGAAAAATTAGCTGCCGGTTTTCTTCCCGGATTCGTTTGATCCGGTGCGCGAGGCGACGCGGTCGAGATTCTCGGCCAGCCGCTCGTAACCGTCGGCGAGGCGGCGCAGGGCATCGCGGCACAACAGATCCTTCGTAGCCTCAGCCGTCGCCCGGACCTCTTCGGCTTTTTGCCGATACTGGTCAGCCTGACGCGCAATCGTCTCGTTCACTGTCTGCCTGCGGGTAAGGGCGTTCGAAGGCGGCTAAGATCATTCAATAACAGGTGTCGCGAGGATTCGCATCCTTATCGTGCGACCTGCTGTTCATTAGTCTTTACTTTCAAACGGTACTGCTTTGGCTGATATTAACCCAAATCTGGTCAGGCGGCGCGTCACATCGGTCATCGGGGGCCAAGATGGCGGACGAGAAGAAAGAACAACAAGTCAGTTCCGGTTCCCACATAGTGGTTGCCGGTATCGGAGCGTCTGCCGGAGGTGTCAAAGCGCTACAGGACTTTTTCAGTGCGCTTCCGGAACGCACCGGAGCCGCATTGGTCGTCGTCGTTCACCTTGACCCTTATCATCAGAGCAACCTGGCAGAGGTCATCGGTGCAAAGACCCGAATGCCGGTACGGCAGGTTGAGGGAACTTTGGCGCTCCATACTGACCAAGTCTATGTGATTCCCCCCAACCGCCAATTGACCATCAGTGATACCGAAATTTCGGCCACCGAGTTCGAGGAGCCGCGCGGCCAGCGTGCCCCGATCGATCAATTTTTCCGCTCGCTTGCCAATCATGGCGATGGGTTCGCCATCATCCTTTCCGGCGCCGGTTCCGACGGCGCGCTGGGTGTGAGCGCGGTCAAGGAAGCGGGCGGAATTATCCTGGTGCAGGACCCGAACGAAGCCGAATACGGATCCATGCCGCGTGCCGCCATTGCGTCCGGTCACGCCGATTTCGTGCTGCCGGCGCGCGAACTTGCGCTTCAGTTCGCGGATCTGGTGCAGACCAAGAAAAGCAGCGTCCAACAGGCACCGCTCGATGAAGTGGATGACCTGCTCGGCCGCATTCTTGGATATCTGAGAGTCAGGACCGGACACGACTTCTCCCAATACAAACACGCCAGCCTGTTGCGCCGGATCGACCGGCGGGTTCAGGTCGTGAGATCGCAAAGCCTGCGCGAATATCTCGACTATCTGCGGGACAATCCCGACGAAGTGCAGGCACTGTTTGCCGATCTGCTGATCTCGGTCACCCGTTTTTTCCGTGATTCTGCGGCGTTTGAGCAGCTCGAAAAAATCGTCGTTCCAGCGATCCTCGAAAAGAAAAACCCCAACGATACCGTGCGCATCTGGGTCCCGGGTTGCGCCACCGGCGAACAAGCCTATTCCATCGCGCTGATTTTTCTTGATGCGCTGGCAAAGCGTGAGGCGCGCCCGGGGATACAGATTTTTGCCACCGATCTGGATGCCAGGGCGCTGGCAGTCGCGCGCGACGGCTGCTACCCCGACACGCTCAGCGCCGACGTTTCGGATGAGCGCCTGCGGCGCTATTTCACCAAGGATGACGGCGAGTACCGCATCAAACGCGACGTCCGCGATCTGATCGTTTTTGCCCAGCATAGCGTGCTGAAAGACCCGCCATTCTCCCGCCTCGATCTCATCTCCTGTCGCAATTTCCTGATCTATATCAATCGAGAATTGCAGCAGAGGGTGATCAGCACCTTCCACTACGCGCTGCTCTCAGATGGTTACCTGTTCCTCGGCTCATCGGAAACCGCAGAACATCCGGAGGGTCTGTTCCGGACGGTTGACCGCAATGGGCGGATTTTCCAATCCATGGGACGCCGTGCGGGCGAGAATCTGGCCTTCCCGCGGCTGTTGCCGCCTGTCCGGATGCCTGATCCCACTCCGTTCATGATGCCGGGCGAACGGCCGCGCACGCCCGATTCCCAGAACCAGCATCGGCAGGCATTGATTGAACTCGGGCCGCCGAGTGTGCTTGTCGACGATAGCCACCGGGTTCTGCATCTGTCCGAAAAGGCCGGAACCTATCTGTTGCATCCTCCCGGCTCGCCGACGCTGGATGTCACGGAACTGGTCAGGATCGAATTGGCCCCGGAACTGCGGGTTTTGCTGAATCGCGCCTTTCAGCTCGGCGAATCGGTCATGAGCTTGCCGATCCCGGTGCAGTTCAACGGCCACTCCCGCTATGTCTGCGTCCAGGTCAGTCCGCTCGGAAGTTCGGGAAATCCAAACCGGGCGCTGGTGCTGTTCATCGAAAGCGGTCCGGCACAGATGGCCGAAGCCGTCAACATGGCGGCCAACGAACATTCCGATTCCGATTCAAGCGTAAAGCTGCTGCAGGAAGAATTGCTGGCGACACGCGCGAATCTCAAGGTCAGCCGCCAGCAATTCGAAACCGCGACCGAAAGCCTGCGGGCGGCCAATGAAGAGCTCCAATCCATCAATGAAGAATATCGCTCGACCGCGGAGGAGCTGGAGACCTCGCGCGAAGAGCTGCAATCCATGAACGAAGAGCTTCAGACGTTGAACAGCGAGCTGAAATCGAAACTGGATGCGGCGTCGCGCGCGCATAACGATCTCGAAAACCTGATGATCGCCACAGATGTGGGCACGCTGTTTCTGGACAAGGAACTCAGGATCAAGCGCTTCACACCGCGCATGCGCGAATTGTTCAACATCAACTCGTCCGATGAGGGGCGGCAGATCAGCGATTTCACCCACCGACTCGAATATGCCGATTTCGAAGCCGATGCCCGCAAGGTGATGGGCAGCAATACCGTTATCAAAAAGACCGTCAGCGGCGATGGCCGCTGGTATCTGATGCAATTGCGGCCTTACCGGACGGTGGACGGGGACGTCGAAGGAATCGTGGCAACCTTTGTCGATACGACCCCGCCATCTGAATCGGAGGCCCAAAACGGCCGGCAAACCCGGCGCAAGACCAACCGGAAATAACCTCACTCCTTCGACGGTTTTTCGGGCGTTTCGGCCATGGCTTCGCGCAGCAATTGCGCCCGCTTCAGTGCCTGCTGGGCGCGTTCGCTGTAATCGGCGATTTCCTCATTGCTGAAGCCGGGTCGGCGAATCATCTCCTGCAGGAGCAGAGCGTGCTCCTGAAGCGCGCGGATTGCGCTCCAGGACGCATCTTCCACGGTTTCACGAAGCTCTTCGTCGAGACTCAGCGCGGTGAATGCGTGGCCGGTGTGACAGCGGAACCGGACCGGGCTGGTCCCGCCGACGCGCATCAGCGAACCGGAACAGGACGGACAGGTATATGGCGAAGGTTCGCCCAATAGCGTGGCGCCTTCGGCATTGCGCTGATCGGCCGCCAATTCAACTTCAAGCCTGGCACCCTTGCTCATCTGCGGCATTTCCCTGCTGGGCGCTTCCCGCAACAGAACCGGCAGTATCTCACCAATTTTTTCGGCGCTCATGCAATAGTCAGCGGCGACATGCTGCAATGCACTGCGCGGCATCGAAGGAACTTCGGCGTCAGATGGATCCTGGACGACGGTCAATCCGCCGGCCTGCTTGATCGAGCAGAGGCCCGCAGTTCCATCATCCAGACCTCCGCTCAACACAATCCCGATCACCTTCTGGCCTTCGTTGACTGCCGCTGACCGGAACAAGGGATCGACCGCCGGCCGGAAGCGGTTCTCCTTTGGTCCGTGCCCAAGCCAAATCCGCCGCCCTGGCCCGATCAGGAGGTGCCTGTCGGGAGGTGCGACATAGATTTGCCCGGCGCGAATCTCCTCATTGTGAGTGGCATTGCTGGCCGGCAGAACCCCCGCGCCCGCCATAATGTCAGCGAGGAATCCGCCACTCTGTCGCGAAAGGTGCAGAACAATCAGGATCGCGGCCGGAAAATCCCTGGGCAAGCCGCGGATAATCGACTGCAGGGCTCTTATTCCGCCTGCGGATGCTCCCACGACCACGATTTCGCGTTGCGGCATGTCGGCAAAGAGAACGCGGCCCGGTGATAAAAGTAACGGCGTGGGAACTGCGCCCCGAAACATCGATATTCCACGGCAATTCGTGCTAGATTCAGCATGTTAGACAGGGCGAATGCGTATGGTGCTGCAGAATCGTGTACGGAATTTTTCGCTGCTGCTGGCGGTCGTGGCCGCCATGTCGGTTACACCGGCAATCGCGGCATCAACGGCCGGGCAGCCGCTGGTCGAGTCCTTGCGCGAGGGTGGGTATGTGCTCCTGATGCGCCATGCCAGCTCACCGAATGCGCGTCCGGACAAGGCATCAGCCGACCGTGAAAACACCACGCTCGAACGGCAGCTCGATAAAAAAGGGCGCAACACGTCGCGGGCAATGGGCGCGGCAATGCGGGCGCTTCATCTGCCAATTCGCGAGATTCTATCAAGCCCGACCTATCGCGCGCTGGAAACCATCCGCATCGCCGGCCTGCCGCAACCGCGCACGGCCGCGGAACTTGGCGATGGCGGCCAGAGCATGCAGCCGCTGCAACCCTCACCCGCGGCCTGGTTGAGAAATCTGGTCGCCACAGTTCCGGCGCCCGGCACCGACACACTGATTGTGACCCATGCCCCCAATATCATCGGCGCATTCGGCACCAATCTCGCCGATGTTGCAGATGGTGAAATCCTCGTCTTCCGCCCCGACGGCAATGGCGATGCAATGCTGGCAGGGCGCATCAAGATCGAACAATGGCCGGCGCTCGCCCGTCTGAAATAGCCCGTAACTTTCGTCTGTGATTTTGTTCGTCACCGCGTCTTGCATAACTTCCTGAAAACAACAGGAGACTGCGATGAAGTCCAGGCTGACATCGTTGACAGCAATCACGATTCTTGCCGCCGCCGCGCCTGCATTCGCGCATCACTCCTTCGCCATGTTCGATACCGACCGCACCGTCGTGTTGAACGGATCGGTCAAGGAAATTGAATGGACCAATCCGCATGTCTGGCTGCGGATCATGGTGGCCGATCCGGCAACCGGAAAAGTGCTGCAATACGCGGTCGAAATGGGCTCGGTTGCCCGTTCGACCTATGACGGCTGGAAGCCGGATACGGTCAAACCTGGCGACACAATCAGCGTGTCGATGCATCCGAACAAGGATGGCTCACGCGGTGGAATGTATTTGTCGGCGCAGTTGCCGGATGGCCGGAAATTCGGCCGCACCGGGCCGGCGGTCGGTTTGCCGACGGCCTGTCTGCCGGGACAAGTGTGCGCCAGCGGACGCTAAGAATCCCGGGCGTGGAATTCGGCCTCGCTTGTCCCGATTTGGCCCTCGGCTTATAATTTTGCTGCTCAATAATCTGGGGACGCCGATGAACTGGAAATTGCTTAGCCTTGCCGCTGTTGCCGTGCCTGCATTTGCCGCGCCTGCACTGGCCCATCATTCGTTCTCGATGTTCGATGCCGATAAAACCGTGGCTCTGAACGGCACGGTCAAGGAATTCGAATGGACCAATCCGCATGCCTGGCTGCGCATCATGGTCAACGATCCGGCGAGCGGCAAAGCGGTGCAGTACGCAATTGAGATGGGATCGCCCGGCCAGCAGGCCCGCGTCGGCTGGAAACCGGATTCGGTGAAACCGGGTGACGTCGTGGCGGTCAAAATTCATCCGCTCAAGGACGGTTCGCGTGGAGGCCAGTTCGTGTCCGCCGTACTGCCGGGCGGCCAGACTTTGGGCATGGGCGGCCAGAAGAACAACGCCGAAGGCCAATAACCTTCCTTAAGTAAAGCCGGCGTCGCGGGGTGTGGCCGGAGGCGAGCATGGCTCGCCTCCGGCTGCTGTTATTTCAACCCTATCGTTTGACGGAGGGAAGATGACATTCGCAAAACTCGCCGCCTGTTCGGCACTCGCACTGTCCGTGTCAGTTGCCGCCCCGGCTTCCGCGGCAGTGGTCGAAAAAACCGCAAATCTCGCCGGTGTCACTGTTCAATATAAGGTCGTTCTGCCGGAGGGCTTCGATCCGGCCAGGACATATCCTGCGGTGCTGGCATTTCCGCCCGGTGGCCAGGATATGGACATGGTCGACGCGACACTTCGCGGCAATTACCGCAGCGAAGCCGAACGCCGGGGATATATCGTGGTCGAGCCGTCAGCGCCCGGCGGCGTGCTGTTCTTCGAGGGCAGCGAAAAGATATTTCCAGCTTTCCTGACCAAGTTGCTGGCTGACTACCACATCGCCGATGGCAAATTTAACGTGGCTGGAAATTCCAATGGCGGTTTGAGCGCATTTCTCGTCGCGTCCAAATATCCGCAATATTTTCTCTCGGTGACCGGGTTTCCCGGATTTCTCGATAACGCAACTCCGCAACAGGTGAGTGCGCTGTCAAAGCTGTGCATCCACATGTTTGCCGGCGCTCTGGACTCCGGCTGGCCCGAAGCGATGCGGGATCAGGCTGCGAAGTTCCGCGCCGCAGGATATCATGTGACCTTCGCACTCGAACCCGGCCAGCCGCACGTGATTCGCACCCTGACGGGTGAAGGCGCGGCGCGGTTGTTCGATCAGTTTGATGCCGCGCGCCGAGGGGCTTGCGCGAAGTAGCGTTTCGGGCTTCCACCGACGGTCTGGCGCGGTCGCAGTAATCAACTATATATATAGGACTACACCTATCCCTGCATCTGGTCAAGGCCGATTTTTTCGGAAAGGCCGGCCGGAGATGTTTCTTTTTGCTCTTTCGGAACCATAGCGTGAGCGCGTCATTTATAATCCGGACGATTCGCGCAAAAAGGGGATTTGCAGTGGCTCCCGAACCGGTGGAAATTTCGAACGATATTGAGCAGTCCTCTGACGCAGACGACTTCGATGCGTGCTCCGATCTCTGCGATTTTGGCTATGTGCTCGTCCGGCGGGTAGAAAGCCCCGCCGCCGATACGCCGAACACCTGACTCTCAGCCGCCGACCGCCAGCGCCGTCATCTCGACACCGGAGATCTGCACGTCATAGCCGTTCACGTCCACGACGTGGAAGCTGTATGGCGTATCGACTTCGGGATTGCGGTAGCCCAATCGCGCCAGTTCCGCGCGTACGCGATTCTGGTCCCAGTCGGCAATCGTGTAAGCGATGTGGTTGACCAGCGCCTTCGGCTGCCGCCGTGGCGCGCCGCCATTTTGCCGCGGCGCATTCAAATCCCGTGTCCGGATAATCAGATGCGTCATCGGCACGTCATTTGCGGTCACGCCAAACGGCCTTTCACCCTTTTGCCCAAACGGCAGTGCGACATCGGTTTGGGTTGCGCCGACCTGCTCGAGATTGAACATCTTCGAGTACCAGTCGGCAGCCTGTTTGAAATTGGGACAGGTATAGGAAATGTGGTTGACGAGCGCGACTTTTAGTCCGGGTTGGGTGGATGCGGCGTTCGCTCCCGCCCCGCTATACGCTGTCGCCGCGGCAACGGTCAGAGTTTCGATCAATTGACGCCGGGTGATCCTTCCAGCCTGGTAGTCGTCGACTTTGCTTGCAACAAAACCTTCCATGGCAGACTCCCAAAGCGTTTTCCGCCGAAGTGGTCACCGGTTCGGCGCAGAAAACGCGCCAGTTACAAAATTTCAGCGGCGGAAAGCGTTTTCTTCAACCGCGTTGGCGATCTGCACGTCGTAATCGAACGGATCATAGACATGCAGGCTCCCCGGCCGCCCGGTCGGATCCAGTCCATGCGCTTTCAATGTCGCGACGATCTGGTCCTCATTCCAATTGGCAACCGTGTAGCAAATATGATCCACGACGGCTTTGGCCCGGGGGACGATGCTGCCGTTGCGCGGAATCAAAAAGCTGCCGCCCTGGCCAGCCGGCGGTCCGAACATCAGCCGCGTCTCACGCCCGTTATCGGCGTTCGGCGCAGGCGTCATTCCCAGCACTGAGCTGTAGAAGTCGCGCGCCTTGCGGTAATCCGGACAGGCATAAGAGATGTGGTTGATCGCGATCGGTTTGAATCCTTGCGCCGGGGCGGCATTGGCCGCCTCTTCGCCCGCGGCATATACAATCGCGGCGAGAGCTACGGTTTCGCAGAACTGGCGGCGATCGATCGCGCCGCTGTCAAGTTTTGACACCAGACCGGCGATGAAATCTTCCATGACTTGCTCCTGACGGGATGCCGAAAGACGGCATAAATTTCCCGCGATGTCGCAACGTAACGCCACGCCGCCGGTTCCTTCCGCTTGTCCGGTTCCCGTCAAAATGCCAATCATCCCAGCATGAAACTTGAGTTCCCAACCCTGCTATGACCGCGCCGCCGCAGAACCGGAAGGCGGACTCACACGCTCTCGCCGATCATCGGCTCGGCGACGCGCTGCATCACCAGCACGACGAAGAATCCGACCACGATCATGACGATTTCGAAGGGGGCGGTCCGCTCGAACAGAATCCGCTCTGGATCCAGGACCACGTCACCCTGACGACGGTCGGGATCGATATCGGCTCGTCCGGCACGCAGGTGATTTTCTCGAAGATCAATCTCCGGCGGCTGTCGGAAGATTTGACCAGCCGCTATTACGTTGTGTCGCGCGAGACCCTGTTTCTCTCGCCCGTCTCGCTGACGCCTTACCAGAGTGAGACGCGCATCGACGATGTGGCATTGAAAGAAATCATCGGGCACGCCTATCGCGACGCGTCAGTGACGCCAAAGGATGTCGACAGTGGCGCGGTGATCCTGACCGGCGAAGCATTGCGCCGGGAAAATGCGCAAGCCATCTCGGCCATGCTTGCCGAAACCGGTGGCGATTTTGTTTGTGCGACCGCCGGCCACCACATGGAATCAATGCTGGCGGCCTATGGTTCAGGTGCATCGCGGGTATCATCCGAAACCGGCGCGCGAATTCTGAATGTGGATATCGGCGGCGGCACCACAAAGCTCGCTGTGGTCGAAGCGGGGAAGGTGATTGCCACCGCCGCGGTCCACATCGGCGGACGCTTGCAGGTGGTGGACGCATCGGGAAGGATTGTGCGGCTCGATCCCGCCGGCGAAACCCATGCGCGGCGCGCCGGCTATGACTGGGAATTGGGAACAGCCACGCAAGCGACGGAGCTGGATCGCGTCGCCGAGCAGATGGCGGACACGCTGGTCGCGGCGCTGTCGTCAAATCCTCCGCCCGATGCGGCGTCGCTGTATTTGACCGAGCCGTTGCCTTCGCTTGCCGGTATCACCGGCGTTATGGCCTCGGGTGGGGTTGCCGAATATATTTATGGCCGCGAAACACGCGATTTCGGCGATATGGGGTGTCGCCTGGGAGCCGCAATCTCCCGGCGTTTTGCTGCCGGCCGGTTTCCCTGGCCGCTATTGCCGGCCGGTGAGTGTATTCGCGCCACAGCGCTCGGCGCTTCCGAATACACCGTCCAGCTCTCCGGAAACACCAGCTTCATTTCCAATGCGCGTGGCCTTTTGCCAAAGCGGAATCTGCAGGTGCTGCAGCCGGATTTCATCTTTGGCGATGACGTGAATTGGGAAGCGCTGCGCGATGCAATCCGCGCCCACCGTCAGAAATTCGACGCCGCAAGTGAGGATGCCGAAATCGCGCTCGCCTTTCGGTGGCGCGGTGCGCCCGCCTATGAGCGCCTCTATGCCTGCGCCCGTGGACTCGCCGCCGGATTGGCGGACAAAGTTGCCGGGCACAAGCCGATCTATCTGATGCTCGACGGCGATGTCGCGCAGACGCTGGGCGCGATCCTGCGCGAAGATTGCAAGATCGAAAGCGAAATTCTCTGCATCGATGGTGTGATGCTGATGGACTTCGATTACATCGACCTTGGACGTGTCAGGGTGCCTTCATACACCGTGCCGGTGACAATCAAGTCTCTGGTGTTCAGCGATGATCCGCAGCGCACCCGCGAACGCATTCACCACCGTGGCGATCATCACCATGGCAGTCACACCCATATCCATCCGCATGATGACCGCGGCAGGGGAAAGTGACAGCGACCGATGCATTATCCCGGGTTGAACCCGGCCGCCGCCGGCTCGACCTGAAATGGCTGATTATCGGTGTCTGCGCCGTCGTTGTCGCATGGGTCGCGCTGGTCCCGCTCGCTTTCCTGATTTGGCAGAGCTTCGAGACTGTGGCGGATGCCGATCATCCGGCGGTGTTTACGCTCGCCAATTATGTGAATGTCTATTCTTCCGCCGGAACATTCGGCCTGTTGTCGAACTCGGTGATCTTTGCCGGTGGCGCCGCCATTCTGGCGCTGTTCATCGGCAGCACGCTTGCCTGGATCAATGAACGCACCAACACGCCACTGAAGCCTCTGTTCTATGCCATCTCAGTGGTGCCGCTGGTGATACCGGGTCTGCTCTTCGCGGCTTCATGGATCATGCTCGCGAGCCCGAAAATCGGAATTCTCAATCTGCTGTTGCAGCAGGCATTCGGCACCGGGCGCGTGTTTTTCAATATTTACACGCTCCCCGGAATGATCTGGGTGGACGGGATTCAGCACGCGCCGATCGCGTTTCTGCTGATGAGCGCCGCATTCAAATCCATGGACCCGTCGCTCGAAGAGGCTGCGCTGATGAGCGGCGCGTCCACATTGCAGGTCATGCGCCGGATCACGCTGAAACTGGCCTTTCCTGCGCTTGCCGCGGCCTTTCTGATTCTGTTTGTGCGTTCCATCGAGTCCTTCGAGAATCCCGCGTTGCTGGGTTTGCCCGCGGGCATCGAGGTTTTCACCTCCTCGATCTACGAAGCGCTGCACGGTTATCCCAGCGATACGGGTCTGGCTTCGACTTATGCCGTGACGCTTCTCGTCGTCACGTCGATCGGCTTGTACGGACAATCCCGGCTTGCGCGGCACGGGTCGCGCTATGCCACGGTATCGGGAAAGGCATTCCGGCCGCGGGTGCTGGATTTGCGCCATTGGCGCTTTGCAGCAGTCGCGCTCCTGGTCCTCTACGCGCTGCTCGCAATCGGCTTGCCGTTCCTGGTCTTGTTATGGTCGTCACTTCAGCCTTTCTACAGTGCTCCGTCGCTGGCCGCACTGCATCATCTTTCGCCGGCGAATTACCGCGCCATTCTCGACTATCCGGGAATGCTGGGGATCGTCTGGCACAGCATCTTTCTCGCGCTCGCTGCCGCGACTGCAGTCATGCTGTTATCGGCGGTGATTTCCTGGCTGGTGTTACGCACAAAAATCCCCGGCCGCTGGATTCTCGACAATATCGCGTCGCTTCCGATGGTCATGCCTGGCATCGTCACCGGCGTTGCGATCATGGTGACCTATCTGGCGCTGGGCGGTGGCATTTACGGCACGATCTGGATCCTGCTGATCGCCTACGTCACGCGCTTTCTGCCCTATGGCATGCGATTCAATTCGTCGTCACTGCTGCAACTCCATGCCGAACTGGAAGAATCCGCGGCGCTGTCGGGCGCAAGCTGGTTCACCGCATTCCGCCGAATTGTTCTGCCGCTGCTCAAACCCGGGCTTATGGCCGGCTGGCTCTACATCGCGATCGTTTCCATGCGCGAATTGTCGAGTTCGGTACTGTTGTACAGTCCGGACAGCGAAGTTCTGTCCGTCGTGCTGTGGGAGATGTGGCAGAATGGGCAATATGTGCAGCTTTCGGCGCTCGGCGTGCTGCTGATCGGAACACTGTTCGTCTTCGTTCTGCTGGCACAGCTCTTCGGACGCCGCTTCGGCGTGAGGGAGGTTTAACTGCTCAGCGTCCGGAATATCAGTGCCGAATACCGGGGCGCCGGCGCGGCGCCGGTACAGGCGGCGCGCAATATTTCATTCGAAGTGGCCAAAGGTAAGCTGTTCACCCTGTTGGGTCCGTCCGGCTGCGGCAAAACCACGACGCTCCGATCCATCGCCGGACTGGAGCGGCCAGTTGCCGGTGAAATCGAAGCCGGCGGGCGTATCATCTTCTCCGCGCACCGGAACATCTTCGTCGCTCTCAACCGGCGCAATTTCGGCATGGTGTTCCAGTCCTACGCCATCTGGCCGCACATGACCGTGCTGAGGAATGCGAGCTTTCCGTTGGAGGTCCGCGGCGGCCTCTCGCGCCAGGTGATCCGCGACCGCGCCATGCGCGTGCTTGATGCAATGGCGTTGGCGGAATTCGCGGACCGTGAAGCAACGAAGCTGTCGGGAGGCCAGCAGCAGCGGCTGGCACTCGCACGCGCTCTGGTCATGGAACCGGATTTGTTGCTGCTGGACGAACCGCTTTCAAATCTGGATGCGAGGCTGCGTGAACGCATGCGGCTGGAGCTGAAACGGCTTCAGCGGGAACTCTCGATCACGACGGTCTATGTCACGCATGATCAGTCCGAGGCATTGGCGCTATCGCACGAAATTGCTGTGATGAATGGCGGGCGCATCGTGCAAACTGGAAGCCCGCAGATGATTTACGATCGTCCGCGCGATCGCTTTGTCGCCGAGTTCATTGGCAGCAGCAATTTCATTGACGGCGAAGTTCTGGGACCAGCCGGTGAAGCCGGCATGTGGCGCATTCGCTCAAACCTGGGCGATATCATCGCGGCAAGCGACAAGAGCCTGAATGCCGGTGCGCAAGCGACCATATTGGTGCGGCCGGAAAATATCGAAACAGTTACGGTGGGCGAGGGCGGTGAAAACATCATTGCCGCGCGCGTGACGGGCAGGTTATTTCAGGGCGAATTCAGTGAATTACAGTTCGTGGCCGGGAACTTAGGACTGACGGCACGAATGCATCCTTCATTCCGTGCGCCACAAGGTGAATCCGTGCAACTGCGTCTTCGGCCACGGAACTGTGTCGTGCTCACCGCTTCCGGCTCGGACTGACCGCTTTCCGTCGGCGTGAACCTCACGAATGTGGAGAGTGATATGCAATTCCAATTGCGGCGAAGGACAAATGCACCCGTGCTGCGCGCCGGCGCAGTCGGCTCAGGTGCCCTTGCAGTGGGAGCATTCGCGGTCGGCGCAATGGCCGTCGGCGCATTCGCAGTCGGCAGTCTCGCCATCGGGAGAATGGGGATCGGCAAAGCGCGAATCCGCAAGCTCGAAATCGACGAGCTTACTGTCCGCCGGCTGAAGGTGATCGAGACAATCAAGGAACCCGCTGCTGGTGGGGACGGCGGCTTGACTTGACGGCGGCGGGACGAATTCTATAGGCCCACATTCCAGGGCCGGACGCGTAGCTCAGCGGGAGAGCACACCCTTCACACGGGTGGGGTCACAGGTTCAATCCCTGTCGCGTCCACCACCCTTCGCTTGTCCGGGCTTCGCGGCTTCGCCGCTCGGCGGCCAGCTACGGGTGGCACGCGAGCCTTCCCCCGCAGAGCGCTGCACGCTTCCGTGGCTTCGAGCGAAGGGGGAACTCGCTGCATCGCAGGTCATGGGCAACCTGTGCATTGCAACCATCTTCTGGATCACAGAGCACAACTATTAGTAGTTCAAATGTGTCACTTTTGATGAACATTGTCACATTTGCGGATATCCAAGTAATACCGAACGCAGATATTGACATAATATGTTGCATTTTTGCAATAGAATGACAAATTTAGACTCAATTTGGTATGATTATGGCACAAATTGATAGATTTCACTCCCGCTGTGGTTTTAATCTCAGAAGTTGTAGTCGCGGGGGTCACTCAGTAGGCGCCGCGTCGAGAGCGTCGGGTTGAATTCACCCCCCGAGGAGATTGGAGGCGCCTAGGCGCCGGGGGGAGAGTCATGAATCTCAAGACGACGCGTCTTGCCACCCTTATGGGCTCGGCATCATTTCTGGCGATTATCCCGGTTTTGGGCGCTCACGCGCAGCAAGTGGCGCAGGCGCAGATGGCGCAGGCAGGACCGGAAACTGTGCCCGAACAGGTCCTTATCACCGGATCACTCATTCATGGCACCGCCGCGGTGGGCGTGCCGGTGACCAATCTCGGTACTCAGGATTTCACCCAAACGGGCAATGTGACGATCGGCGATCTCTTCCGTACCGTGCCGGAAGCCAATGTCGCCCCTGGTCCGGGTGCGGTGAATTCGGGCGGCCACCAGGAACGCGAAACGCGCGTCAATATTCGCGGGCTGGATCAGACGGGACCGCGCACGCTGCTGATGGTTGACGGGGTGCGTTTCCCGCCGCAAGCCGATGGCATCTGTGCGATCGATCCTTCGATCATTCCGGCTCTCGCACTGGATCGTGTGGATATCCTCGCGGATGGTGCGTCGGCCACTTATGGATCGGACGCGATCGCGGGCGTCATCAATGTCATCCTTAAGCGCGGATTCGACGGCGCGACGACACTGTTGCACGCCCAGATGCCCACCGATGGCGGCGGAACTCAGCTTCAGGCCTCGCAATTATATGGCCGCACCTGGGCCGGTGGGGACATTACATTGACCTATGAGTGGACCAATGAGAACGAGATCAAGGGTACGGTGCATTCGAACTACACCGCCGACTACACGCCCTGGGGCCTGGATAATCGGATTCCGATCGGCGCTTCGATACCCGGCACGGTTTCGACGGCCAAACCGAAGGTCAATAACGGCGCCGGCGCGAACGGTGTCGGCACCAATTGCAGCAACTGTTTCGCCGTCCCGGCTGGCACAGGAACCAATTTCAACGCGGCACTTAATAACGGGACTGGGCCTCTCGGCGGCTCGAGCGCCGCGACGCTAACATGGGCGCAGTTGCTGACCCATCCCGGCGTCAACCAGGTCGATCCGTTGAAGATGGGTTGGGAAGAAGGCGCGCAGCAGAAGAATTCCTTCGTTGCCACATTCGACCAAAGATTGTTTCCCGGTGTGAGCTTCTTCGCCACCGGCTTTTATGCCAACCGCCGTAGCGAGGAATTGGAACCGGCGATTTACAGCGGTGGCGTCACCAGCAATGAACTGCACACATATACAATACCGACTACCAATCCCTATTACCCGGCCGGTGCACCGGCAGGTCTGCAGGTCTCTTATGATTTTGCGCGTGAAGTCCCGCCGAGAATACCGGCCTATGAACTCTCATACCGCTACCAGTTCGGTCTGAACCTCGATCTGCCGTTCTCGTGGAGCGGGCAGATCTATGATTCGCGCAGCTACGAAACGGCTCAGTACCATGCTTATAGAATGAGCAGCGACGTTGCGAATATCGCATTGGGCAATACCGTCAATGGGATTACGAAACCGGCCACCCTCCCTTATCTGAACCTGTTCTGCGATCCGACGGCGTTTCAGTGCAACTCGCCGGCAACGCTCGCTTATATCGGGGTCCAGAGGGTGCTCGGCGTCCATTATTCGATTGAGGAAAAAGGCGGGCGGTTTGACGGGCCATTGGTGGATCTCCCGGCCGGGCAGATCAAGGCAGCCGTCGGCGGCACCTACGAATCGGATAATGTGCTGGGTTATGATGCCAACGGCTATAGTGCCTTACCGGCCCAAGGCTCCTTAATCCCGCCGCCAATCGCGCCCATCCTTGATCCGCAACCCTATACGGTGTGGGCAGGGTTCGTGCAGGTCGATATCCCGATCTTCGGCGACAATTTCAATCTGCCGCTGGTTCGCAAGCTCGATCTGGAAGGCTCCTGGCGGCATGACCAGTATCACGGCACCCTGAATGGCGGCACAAGCAATCCGAAAGTCGCTTTCACCTGGCTGATCGACGATTTGGTCGGCGCCACGGTTCGCGGTACGTGGGGAACTTCTTTCCGCTTTGCCAACGCCGGCGAATACAGCACAGTACTCAGCGACGCCAATGGCGCCTTCAATTTCCCGAGCGCCGACAGCATTGCCGTTCTGTGTACGGGTGGCAAGCCGGCTGCCGGTAGCCTTTTTGCAGACTTGGTCACGGCGGGTTTTGGCTGTGGCGCAACGCCGGGTGGCATAAATTGGGCGGGCGGGCCGCATCCGGAATTGCGCAGCTTTACGACGCCGAGCGGACAGGCGATGACCCGCGAGGGCGGCGTCAGTTTGGCTCCGGAAAAGTCCAATAACTACAGCATCGGTTTCGAACTGGCGCCGCAATTCGAACTCCTCCGGGGGCTCGACCTGCAGGCGACCTGGTACAGCGTCAAGGTCAATGGCACTTTGCTGGGATTCAACAATACGACCCAAAACTCGTTGGCTGACCCGGCCCAGCGATTCCGTTTCATCCTGCCGAGCGATGTCGGTTGTCCGGTGGCGCAAAATTCCACTCCGACCGCCTGCGCGCCGTTCGAGAAGATGGTGCTGGCCGCTTTGTCCGATCGCAACAGCACGATCGATCCCAGCCAGGCGGGAAGCGTCTTCTGGCTCGGGGATGGCAGCACGGTCGGGACCGGTTTTCTGCGTGTCGAAGGAGTCGACTGGAATGCCAGCTACGATTTCGACCTCGGCGATTATGGCGCCTGGAATGCCGGCATCACCGGCACCTATTACTTGCACCGCTTCCAGCAGACGGTGAGCGGCAGTCCGGTTATTGATTTGTTCCATCAAGACATCCAGTCGGCCGGCGGGATTCCGCAGAACGGCGTCGAGACACTGCCCCGCTTGATCTACCGGGCGCGTCTGGGTTGGAGCAACGGACCGTTCAGTGTCACCGGATTCCTGAATTACCAGTCGCATTTCTACAGCACCTGGCCGGTGCCGCCCAATGTCAACTTCCAGTGCACGAGTGCCGGTGGCACTGTTGGCGGCGGCTCAATGCCGTGCGCGATCAGCAACTGGAGCAATATTGAACCGGATTGGTACACGATCGATCTGTCGTTCGGTTACAACACCGGCGACGTGCCGGCGAGCGATTATCTCAAAAATCTGACGCTGCAACTGGTTATTCAAAATCTGTTGGGTCAGCATTCTCCATTCGAATACGGTCCGAGCGTCAGCACGCGCAACTATGCCGGTTACGACATCCTGAAACCCAATAGCGGCCGCATCATCGGGATTACGCTGATCAAGAACTGGTGACGGGCGGAATCTCACTGAATCCGGGAGCTGTCGGATACTCCCGGATTCGACTGGGCCACAGACATAAGGTCCGTGGCCCCACCTTTTCGAAATGTAGCGGGAGGCGACGTATGTTAGAGGCAAGCCGGCTATCCCGGAAATGGGTCAGCTTCATTTTGAGAAGTGAAATGATGAAGTACGGTGTCACATACACTGAGTTGGCAAAACGTCTGAGCGACCTCGGTCTCACCGAGGAATGCGGCGCGTTGCGGAATCGCGTAACGCGCGGCAGGTTCAGTGCTGTATTTCTCTTCCAATGCCTCGCTGTGATTGGCACGAAGCACGTCAACGTTGAACTATACGAATACATCCACGATGCCGGACCGAAGCTGAAACCCCGGGTCGCTTTAGGTGGGAATGGCGGCGCGCGGATGCACCTCCCGCCGGTAGCGGCGGACACTCATCGCGCATCGTAACGAGAAAGCGATTCACCCGGGCGACAGATCGCAAAACAGTCAATTCTGCGCGCCAGCCATGACGTCCGGCGCTGCGGCTCGCGCAAATAGCCGAACGATCAGCAGATCGCTAGTAAGTACGAGCAGTATGCTGCCCGATCCTCATAGCTGATGATGAACCGCGCCTGCGGCGCTGGACTTCTGTAGTTCGGAGTTGGAGGTCGTCACCAGAGCCGGGCCATTTTTTGGGCCATTCCGGGTGACACCAAAAGGACTCGGCTGGTGGCGGACATTTCATCGCGTGGTCAACCTCTTATTGCGTGCGCACGGGACCACAATCTGATTGCGTCATTTATGCCACATACCTTGAGATTCTGACACAGAATGCCACAGAAGTGTCCCATTTCTGCGGCGGCAGGTCGCGGTTTGCCATAGAATCCTTGTCGCCGTGGGAGTGCCGCGTAGCTCGCCTCACCCGGGGCGATTCAGCCGGCCGCAATCCGCGACGATACGCGCATGCCATTTGCGCGAGCAGGGGGAGGATCATCCATGAATTCAACCGCAACGCGGTTCGCGACTCTTATGGGCTCAGCATCATTCCTGACGCTTGCGACAACGGTCGCGGCACAGGCGCAGGCTCAGATGGCGCAGGCAACGCCCGAATCCGTTCCCGAGCAGGTCCTGGTCACGGGCTCGCTGATTCACGGCACGGCCGCTGTCGGCGTACCGGTCACAAATCTTGGCGCCCAGGACTTTACCCAAACCGGCAATGTGACGATCGGCGATTTGTTCCGGACGGTGCCTGCCGCCAATGTGGCGCCCGGACCATCGGCAGTAAACTCCGGCGGTCATCAGGAGCGCGAAACGCGCGTCAACATTCGCGGGTTGGATCAGACAGGTCCGCGCACGCTGCTGATGATTGACGGCGTCAGATTCCCTCCGCAGGCTGATGGTCTGTGCGCCATCGATCCGTCGATCATTCCCGCTTTGGCGCTCGACAGAGTCGACATTCTCGCCGATGGCGCATCAGCGACCTATGGATCAGACGCGATCGCCGGCGTTATCAATATCGTGCTGAAGCGCGGGTTCAATGGCGCCGTCACGCTCCTGCATTACCAGCAGCCCGACATCGGAGGTCAGGAAATCCAGGCGTCGCAGTTATGGGGCCGCACCTGGAGTGGTGGCGACATCACGCTGACATATGAATTTGTTAACGAGAACCCGGTCAGGGGGACGGCGCATTCCAACTTCACGGTGAACTACACGCCATGGGGACTGGACAACAAAATTCCGATCGCCTCCTCGATCCCCGGGACGATTTCTGTCGGTGGGCCTTCGTCCTCGAGCGGGTCGAGTTGCACCAACTGCTGGATCGTACCGAAAGGCGCCGGCCAAAATTTCAACGGGCAGCTGAACGGCGGAATCGGACCCCTCGCGCCGAGCAGCGCGGCGACCCTGGATTGGGCGACCCTGACAGCCAATTCCGCCAACAAAGGTGTCAATGAAATCGATCCTCTGAAACTCGGGAACGAACTGGCGGCGCAACAAAAGAACTCTTTCGTCGGTACGTTCGATCAGCAGTTGTTTCCGGGCGTGTCGCTTTTCGCCACTGGCTTTGATTCCAACCGGCAGGTCAGCAATCTGCTCCCGCCATTTTACAGCTCGAGCGTCAACCTCGCGCGTACATTGTCCGTTCCGACCACAAATCCGTATTACCCGACGAACGCGCCAGGCAATCTGCGGGTGTCCTATGATCTCGGGCAGGAATTGCCGATCCGCGAGCCGGCGAAGGAGGTGTCATATCGCTATGAGGCAGGATTGAATCTCGATCTGCCCTTAAGCTGGTCCGGACAGCTTTATTATTCGCACAGCTACGAGGCCAATCAGTACATCATCAATATCGTGAACAACAACGCCGTCGCCGTGGCGCTGGGACAGACCGTAAATGTTTCCGGCGCAACATACACAAAGCCTGCGAGCTTGCCGTATCTGAACGTATTTTGCGACCCCACGGCATTCCAGTGCAATTCGCCGGCGACGCTCGCTTATATTGGGGCGATGCGCACGGTCGGCGATGTTGCGCGGATTACGGAACGCGGCGGCCGCTTTGACGGCCCAGTCCTAGACCTGCCCGCCGGACAGGTGAAAGTCGCCGTCGGCGGCGATTATGAATCAGATGATATCCTCGGTTATTCCGGCAACAATGGTGGCAACGCAGCTCCGGCACAGCCGCTCGCGATCATCAATGATTCCGAACCCTACAATGTGTGGGCTGGATTCACACAGATCGACATTCCGATTTTTGGCGACAATTTCAACTTCCCGCTGGTGAGAAAGCTCGATCTCGAGGCCTCATTCCGGCATGACAGCTACAATGGCACTCTGAAAGGCTCGACCGACAATCCCAAGGTGGCGTTTACATGGCTGATTGACGATCAGCTCGGCGCGACCGTGCGGGGAAGCTGGGGGACGTCGTTCCGCTTTGCCAATGCCGGCGAATATTCCGTGGTGCTGAGCGATGCCAATGACGAGTTCAATCTCGCGGGAAACGACTTGCCCGTGACGTGCTCGGGGGGCGCGCCCAATCCCGGCAGTGTCGATGCCACGCTGTTTGCCGCGGGTTTCGGCTGTGGTGTATTTCCTGGCGGCGTGAATTGGGGCGGTGGTCCCCACCCCGAACTCCGCGGCTTTATCAATGCTGCAGGTCAGCCGCAGAGCCGGGAGGGTGGCCTCAATCTACCGCCGGAAAAAGCGCTGAACTACAGTATCGGGGCCGAGATCGCGCCGCAGTTCGAATTGCTGCGCGGCCTGGACCTTCAGGCAACATGGTACAGCGTCAAAATCAACGGAACCCTGCTCGGGTTCAATGCTGTCAACACGCTGACCATGTCGGATCCCAATCAGCGGTTCCACTTCGTCACGCCGAGCGACACTGGCTGCCCTGTTTCTGCCAACGCCAATCCGGCAAGCTGCGCGCCATTCGAGAAAATGGTGACTGCCGTACTCAGCGACAGGAACGCAAGCATTCCGCTGTCAGCGCTGACCAGTGTCTATTGGATCAACGACGGCGGCACGGTCGCGACAGGCTTTCTGCATGTCGAAGGGGTGGACTGGAACGCAAGCTATGATTTTGATGCGGGCGACTTGGGAGCGTGGAACACCGGGATAACCGGCACCTATTACCTGCACCGGTTTCAGCAAACCGTTCCGGGCAGCCCGGTTATCGATCTCTTCCACCAGAATATCACCGGGGCTGGCGGCATTGCACAGAACGGAGTCGAGACGCTGCCGCGGTTCATTTATCGCGCGCGGCTCGGTTGGAGCGATGGTCCGTATACCGCCACTTTGTTCATGAATTATATTTCGCATTACTTCGCGCCCTGGGGTGTGCCGAGCAATGTGAACTTTCAGTGCGTGACCGCCGGCGGCAATGTTGGTGGCGGTACTTTCCCATGTGCAATCAGCAACTACTCGAACATTGAGCCGGCCTGGTACACATTCGACCTGTCGCTCGGCTACAGCACGGGCGACATTCCGGCCAATGAATATCTGAAAAACATCACGTTCCAGCTGACAATTCAAAATCTCATGGGCAAGCATTCATCGTTCGAGTACGGGCCCAGCACGAGCACGCGCAACCCCTCGGGCTATGACATACTGAAGCCGAACACCGGCAGGATTATCGGACTGACGCTGGTGAAGAACTGGTAGTCTCACTCTCAGGCCGGCGCCCGGTTGAGGCGCCGGCCGTGATTGCTCGAGGCATAAGCTGCCGGCAACAAACAAATAATCTGTATATGGAATAACTCTATCATCCGGTTACCACAGAGCGAATATCGCCAAATCCACACGCTTGGCGCGTATTGTGCGTCATAATTGTCACATATGGCCAGATTCTGGGACAGATGCGCGACAATGTCGCGCCGTAGCGGTTGCTGAGTTCTTCGACCCTCGGATAACTCTTCATGTCGCGCGAAATACAAGTATCTGCGCGGCATGGGTAATCCGGGACAGTGCGCGTCACTGGCACGCGCCAAAAGGGGGAGAGCATGAATTCCACCGCATCGCGTTTCGCCGTCCTTATGGGATCAGCGTCGATTTTAACTCTGTCCACGGCCGCACATGCACAGATGGCGGCGCAGGCGCAAACCGTACAAGCCAGCCCGGCAACGGTACCGGAACAGGTACTGGTCACCGGATCGCTGATTCATGGTACCGCGGCGGTTGGCGTGCCGGTGACGAATCTCGGCTCGCAGGATTTCGTACAGACCGGCGCCCTCCAGGCCGGCGATCTTTTCCGCAACGTCCCTGCGGCGGTGGTCTCACCCGGCGCACAGGCGACGATTAACGGCGGTCAACAGGAACGCCAGACGCGCGTCAATCTCCGTGGTCTTGATACGACTGGTCCGCGCTCCCTGCTGATGGTCGACGGCATGCGCTTCCCGCCGCAGGCGGACGGATTTTGCGTGATCGATCCGTCCATCATTCCCGCGCTCGCGCTCGACCGCATCGATGTTCTCGCCGATGGCGCGTCGGCGACCTACGGTTCAGACGCCATCGCCGGTGTGATCAACGTTGTTTTGAAGCGCGCATATGACGGCGCGGTCACGCTGTTTCACGTCCAGGCTCCGAATGCCGGCGGACTGCAGTTTCAGGCATCGCAACTGTATGGGCGGACCTGGGACGGCGGCGATCTTACCCTGACTTATGAATGGCTGAATGAAGCTCCGATCAAGGGTACGGCACACTCGAAATACACTCTCAATTACACGCCCTGGGGCCTGGACAATCATTCGCCCGTCGGCGCTTCGATTCCAGGTACGCTATCTGCTGGCAAGCCCACCTCCAGCTTTGGAACTTCGTGCAGCAACTGTTTCGCGATTCCGGCCGGCACAGGCCAGAACTTCAGCCAAACGCCAGCTCCGGCTTTCAACTGGTCGGCAGTCACGCCGGGAGCCACGAATGTTGTCGATGCGCTGAAACTGGGCGAGGAATCGGCTGGGCAACAAAAGAACTCCGCTGTCGCCACGTTCGATCAGCGGCTGTTTCCCGGCGTTTCGTTTTTCTTCAGCGGGTTCTATACCAATCGCGAGGTACAGTTCAATAACGCGCCGTTTTACTCGAACGGCGCCAACAACGCGACTGCCGCTTTCAAAGTACCCACGACCAACCCTTATTATCCCACCGGTGTTCCAGCAAGTGTGTTGAGCAAGGGATTACAGGTCGAGTTCGATCTCGGCACGGAAGTCCCGATTTACAATCACGCTCACGAGATTGCCGACCGATATTCGTTTGGTCTCAATCTCGATCTGCCGTTCAGCTGGACCGGCCAAATCTACGAATCACGCAGCTACGAATCGAGCCAGTATTACCTGCATCTGGTCAACAAGGACTATGTGAACCTTGCCCTCGGCAACACGGTATCGAATGCGGAGACGCTCGGACAAACTTTTGCCAAACCCGACGCCATCCCCTATCTGAACGTGTTCTGCGATCCGCGGGCCTTCAACTGTAACTCCCCAACGACCCTGAACTACATCAGCGGCTTCCGGCATTTGGCCGGCACGTACACGCTTGAAGAGAAAGGTGGCCGCTTCGACGGGCCGCTGTTCGATTTGCCGGCCGGACAGGTGAAGGCGGCGGTTGGCGGCACCTGGGAGACGGATAACGTAGTCGGCGTCCAATATAACGAGGGCACGGCGGATGCGATCCCGGGAAGTCTGCACCCAACCAATCCACCACAAATCGATTCAGAGCCCTACAACGTCTGGGCGGGTTTTGTGCAGCTCGATGTTCCGATTTTCGGCGACAATTTTAATTTCCCGCTGTTCCGCAGGCTGGATCTCGAAGGCTCATGGCGCCACGACCAGTATCATCAGCCTAACGGCAGTCTGAACGGCGGCACCAGCAATCCGAAGATTGGCATCACCTGGATGCTCGACGAACTCACCGGTGCGACGATCCGGGGCAGTTGGGGCACGTCCTTCCGCTTTGCCAATCTCGGCGAAAGCTCGACCATCCTCAGCGACCAGTGGACCGCAGTGGGCACCGTCCCGGGCGCGTCGAACACGATCAATGTTCTGTGCGGCGCCAACACGGCGGGCAGCGCCGCCGCGGCCCTGGTCGCCGCGGGCGTTGCAACCTGTAACGGTGTTGCCCCGAGCGGTGTCGAATGGGGCGGCGGACCGCATGCTGTGCTGCGGTCTTTTACGACTCCCTCCGGTCAAACGATGTCACGTGAGGGCGGCACCGGGCTTGCGCCGGAAAAGGCAATAAACTACAGCGCCGGAATCGAATTCGCGCCGACCATCAGTTTCCTGCGCGGGCTGGATATTCAGGCCACGTATTACAGCATCAAGATCAATGGCGTTATAAACCCGTTCAACCAGATCTTTGATGCCGACCTCGCTGACCCGACGACCAGGTTCACGTTCATCCTGCCGAGCGACCTCGGCTGTCCGGTCGGCGACAATGCGAATCCGGGGGCCTGCGCGCCATTCCAGAAGATGGTTGCCGGCACCCTCACCGATTTCAGCAGCCAGGTGAGTCCCAATCAGGCGACCAATATCTTCTGGATAAGAGATGGCGCCACCACCAATTCCGGCTTCTATCATGTCGACGGTGTCGATTTTAGTGCCAGCTATGACTTCGATGCCGGCGACTATGGCGCCTGGAATACCGGCATCACGGGTACCTATTATTTGCACGATTGGGTGCAGGTGGTAGGGGGCGTTCCGCCAGCAGACTATCTGCATACGAATTTCCCTGCGGTCGGCAGCGTCCAGCAACTCGGCGTCGAAACGCAGCCCAGAATGCAGTATCGGGCGCGACTCGGCTGGAGCGACGGTCCCTATAGCGTTACAGGCTTCATGAATTACGTTTCCCACTACTTTGATTTTTCGACGCCGAAACCGCCTAACGTCAATTGCGGCGCCGGCTGTGCGATCAACAATTTCAGCGATATCCTGCCTTCCATGTACACGTTCGACCTGTCGCTCGGTTACAACACGGGCGACATACCGGCCAACCAGTACCTGAAGAACCTGACGCTGCAATTGACGATTCAAAACCTCTTGGACAAGAGTCCGGCCTTCGCCTACGGCCCGAGTAACTCGCACCGTAACGCTGCCGGATATGATATTCTGAAACCTGATCTCGGCCGCATCATCGGGCTCACACTGGAGAAGACCTGGTAGCGCTCGAACAGGAATATACTCTGCCAGGAGCGCACCGTGAGTTCGCGCGCTCCTGGCGAGTAAAGGCACTGTGGCGGGCAACACCATGTGATCGTGTCGCTCGCTGAAATTCGGCAGAAGCGCATGAATCAAAATCTGCTGCTTCAGGCTTACGAGCACTATCAGGCCGGCCGGATGGAGCCCGCGGCCGAATTGCTGCGCCAGCACCTGAAAAATTCTCCGTCCGACGCGTCAGCCAATCATCTTCTTGGCGGCATTTACTACCGGCAGGGTCGGCTTGCGGCCTCGCGCGAACACATAGGTCGCGCCTGTTCCGCGCCAGGCGCGACCGCCGAAATGTTCAATAATCTCGGGGCCACGTTAAAGGCGATGGGCGACGCCCAGGGCGCAATCTCAGCTTACCAGCATGCTCTCGCGCTCGAACCCGATCACGCGGTGGCGCTGAATAATCTTGCCGTGATGTACCGTGATCAAGGCGATCCCCAGAAGTCAATCGAGCTATTGCGCCGTGTCGCGGCGCTGAAACCCGAACTGGCCGAAGCACAGGAGAATCTGCGAAACGCATATAGTGACGTCGTGCCTGCGTGGCATTTCGCGATGGTCAACGACGTATCGCGGAACAACGCCTATCGGGCGACAATCGCCTCCGCTGCTCCGGGAAAACGGGTGCTGGATATTGGAACGGGCACGGGGTTGCTGGCTATGATGGCAGCAAAGGCCGGCGCGAAGAGCGTCACGACCTGCGAGGCAAATGCCGTCATTGCCGAATGTGCCTCCGCCATCATAGCGATGAACGGATTAACCGACCGCATCAAGGTGATCGCGAAACATTCAACAACGCTGACCGCCGGGCCCGGGCAGGAACAGCGGGCAGAATTGCTGATCACGGAAACCTTTTCGAGCGATCTGCTCAGCGAGGGAATTCTCCCAACCGTGGAGCACGCGCACCGTGAGCTACTCACGGGGGATGCTGTTGTGGTACCGCATACTGCCTCGGCGCGCGCCTACCTCGCGGGAGGAGCGGCAATCGAGGCGTTGCTGTTTACCGGCCGATTCAACGATTTTGACCTCTCACCGTTCGATGCGTTCGCACCGCCGCGTTTCGCAGTCTGCATGAACAATGTGGTGCATGACGTGTTGTCAGACGACTTCGACCTCTTCAGCTTTGATCTGCGGGCGAAGCTGTTTGGGATGGACAGCCGGACATTGGTGATTCCGGTGACGCGCAGCGGTGTGGTGGCTGCACTCGTGCAATGGATCAAACTCGAATTGGACGAAACAAGTCAGTACGAGAATCGCCCATCATCAGGGCCAGATGCGGAAATGCACTGGACGCATATCCTCTATCGGTTTCCGCGCCCGTTCACGGTGAGGCAAGGCCAAACAGTCCGCCTCCAGATCGGCCATAATCGCGAAAAAATCTGGGTCCGCCCGGTAGAATAGCCAGCGGGAATCACAGGTATCGTCAGCACCGTGCCTGATGGAGGCCTGGCGATAGTGCCACAGCGCCATTGGGTTGCCAGGATCACTCGATTTCTGAGTACGAATTTCGAAATTGGACAATTCTGGGTTGAAGCAATCTGCTCCGATTAGCTAAGCTCATGCTGTATTGTTCGGGGGGCCGGACTTCGCCTCCGCGCCGAACCTGGTCCCCCGTCACTGCGAAGCGACGCAGATTCGATTGCGCGCGAAGAAGGGGGCAACAATGAATCCGATCGCGTCGCGATTTGCGACCCTCATGGGCTCGGCATCCATTCTTTCGTTGACCACCGCGCTGGGCGCGCATGCGCAGATGGCGGCGCAGACAGGGCCCGAAACGGTCCCGGAACAGGTTCTGGTGACAGGTTCGCTGATTCACGGAACGGCGGCCGTCGGCGTGCCGGTGACCAATGTCGGAACCCAGGATTTCACCACCACCGGTTTTTCGACGCTTGGAGAACTGTTCCAAACGATCCCTGCAGCCCAAACCACGCTCCCGCAATCGACCATCAGCGGCGGGCATATCGAACGCAATAACCAGGTCAATATTCGCGGATTGGACACCAACGGGCCACGATCGCTGCTGATGATCGATGGCGCGCGCTTTCCAGGACAGGATGACGGCATATGCCTGATCGATCCGTCGATCATTCCGCAGCTGGCGTTGGACCGCGCGGACATTCTGGCCGATGGAGCATCGGCGACTTATGGTTCGGATGCCATCGCCGGCGTGGTGAACGTTGTGCTGAAGCGTGGCTTCGACGGCGCCACGACGTTGTTGCACTTTCAGAAACCGACAGATGGCGGCGGATTCCAGGCGCAGGAGTCGCAATTGTGGGGCCGCACCTGGGATGGTGGCGACGTTACGCTGACTTTTGAGCACGACGACATCCAGCCGATCCTGGGCACAGTGCATTCGAAATTCACGATGGATTTCACACCCTGGGGGCTGGATAACGAGAATCCAATCGGCGCGTCGATTCCGGCGACCATTTCGACCGGCAAGCCGCAAGCCAGCAACGGCAATGGCGTTGGCGGTGTCGGGACGGTGTGCCCCAATTGCTATGCTGTGCCGAAAGGCGCAGGCGGCAATTTCAATGCGGCCTTGAATAATGGTGTCGGGCCGACCTCGCCGGGCAGTGCGGCGCCTTTCGCCTGGGCAAGTTTGACTGCGGGCACCACAAACGAGCTGTCGAATACGCTGGCGCTGGGCTGGGAAGATCCGGCGCAGCAGAAAAACTCGCTTGTCGGAACGTTTGACCAGCGCCTGTTCCCCGGCGTGTCATTCTTCTTCACCGGCTTTTACACCAACCGCCGCTTTGAGAACCTGGAGCCGCCATTCTACAGCAATGGCGTGACCAGCGCGATCAGAACGCTCGCCGTTCCCACCATCAATCCGTATTACCCGACCGGCGCGCCGGCCGGCCTTCAGGTTTCCACCGACCTCGCTTTTCAGGCGCCCACCTGGCTCGATGGATACGAACTTTCAGCCCGCTATCAGTTTGGATTGAATTTGGACTTGCCGTTTGGTTGGACCGGTCAGATCTACGATTCCCGCAGCTATGAAGCCAACCAATATTATCTGAAGCTGGTGAACAGCAATTATGCCAGCAACGCGCTCGGCAATGTTGTCAACAAAAATTCCAAACCTGCAAGCATTCCGTATCTCAACGTATTTTGCGATCCAGTCGCGTTTCAATGCAACTCGCCGACAACAATCAAATACATCACCGCGACCCGGCACCTGGGTGATAATTACCAGCTCGAAGAAAAAGGCGGGCGGTTTGACGGCCCGTTGTTTGACGTCCCCGGCGGGCAGATCAAGGCGGCGATCGGCGGAACGTATGAGAGTGACAATGTACTCGCCGTCAATCAAAATTCCGTCGGCGTAAGTCCCGACGGCACGCCGAACCCTCCGGCAATCGCGCCCACCTTTGATCCGGAGCCGTTCACCGTCTGGGCCGGATTCGCCCAGCTCGACATTCCGGTGTTTGGCGACAATTTCAACCTGCCGCTGGTGCGCAAGCTCGATTTCGAAGCATCCTGGCGCCACGACCAGTACTCCAGCCCGAACGGTGCGCTCGCCGGAGGAACCAGCAATCCCAAACTCGCCTTCACCTGGCTGATCGATGATCAGTGGGGTGCAACGGTGCGCGGGTCCTGGGGCACATCGTTCCGCTTCGCCAATGCCGGTGAATATTCGCCGGTACTCAGCGACCTGTGGGGCGCCATCAACATTGCGGGCAACCCATCAATCGCAGTTGCATGCTCGAGTGGGGCGCCGGTTGCGGGCACCGCATTTGCAACGCTGTTCGCCGCCGGTTTTGGCTGCGGCACGACGCCAGGGGGCATTGGTTGGGGTGGCGGTCCGCATGCCGCGCTACGTAACTACATTGATGCATCGGGCGCAGCAGCAACCCGTGAAGGCGGTACCGCATTGGCGCCTGAAACTTCAGAGAACTATAGCGTGGGGTTCGAACTGGCGCCGCAGTTCGCTTTCCTGCGCGGCCTTGACGTTCAGGCAACATTCTACAGCATCAAGATCAACAGTGTGATCGGTGCGTTCAACCAGGTTAACACCGGGACGATGTCGAATCCGAACCTCCGGTTCCAGTTCATTTTCCCGAGCGACCTCGGCTGCCCGGTTTCGGCCAATGCCAATCCGACCACCTGTGCACCGTTCGAGAAAATGGTGAGTGCTACCCTTACCGACCAAAACGCCAATCTGACTGCGAGCGACATCCCGAACATCTTTTGGCTGGACGATGAGTCGAACTTCGGATCCGGCTTCCAGCATGTGGACGGCGTGGACTTCAACGCCAGCTATGATTGGGATCTGGGAGACCTCGGCGCATGGAACACCGGTATCACCGGAACCTATTATCTGCACAATTTCATACAGAATGTCAGCGGCGGCCCGATTGTCGATAACCTGAATCAGAATATCGCGGCCATTGGCGGCGTCGCGCAGAACGGCGTCGAAACTACACCGCGGCTGATCTGGCGCGCGCGCCTTGGCTGGAGCGACGGGCCATTCACCGTCACCGGCTTTATGAATTATTCATCGCACTATTTTCAGCCCCTGGCGGGAGCCCCGCCGAATGTGAACTTCCAGTGCACTACTTCGGGCGGCAATATTGGCGGCGGCACTTTCCCGTGCGCGATCAGCAACTTTACCCAATACGAGCCGAACTTCGTCACCTTCGATCTGTCGCTCGGCTACAACACCGGCGATCTGCCCTCGAATGATTACCTGAAACATATCGGTCTGACCGTGACGATCCAGGACCTGACGGGTGTCCATTCGCCATTCCAGTATGGTCCGGTCACCTCCCACCGCAATGCGGCAGCCTATGACATCCTGAGGTCAGATATCGGCCGCGTTGTCGGACTGACAATCGTCAAGAACTGGTAGCGAAGAGAAGCCGCCCGAGCTGTGCAGACGCGCGGCTCCGGCGGCCGTTTGCCGCCGTTCCAGGTTCGGCTACACTCGTCCGGGGACCAATTGCGCCGGACGATCATGACCATCTCCCTCCATGTCAGCCGTGCTTCTCTCGCCGGTGTTGTCTTAATCACCTGCGTTTTGGGCTCGTCCGCCGCGACAGCCGAGTTTTCGCCCTTACCGCCCGGCGTGCCGGATTTTTCTTCAGGAAATATGGGCTGGGCGGCTGCGAGCTTTGATTTCCTGCCGCCGCCGGACGGCGGTCCTGGTCCGGTCAAGAACGATCCGAGATTTCCGTTCTGCCGCAACAATCAGGGCTGCACCGTGATGCCGCGCATGGGCGATCCGCACAGCCCGATTCTGCAGCCATGGGCGCAGGCGGTGGTCAACAAGTGGAATGACGACATCCAGAAAGGAAAACAGGCATTTGCGGCGCAATCGCGCTGCTGGCCGGGCGGCGTGCCCAATATCCTGACTTATACCGCCGAACCGACTTACTTCCTGCAGACGCCGTCGGAAGTCACAATTGTTTATGAGCGGGGCCCGAACATCCGCCATGTCTACATGAATGTGCCGCATGCGAAAGACCCGGCGCCAAGCTGGCTCGGCGAATCTGTCGGCCATTATGAAGGCAACACGTTGGTGATCGACACCATCGGGCTGAACGACAAGACATTTGTCGACAATTACCGGACACCGCACACGACGCAGCTTCATGTCATTGAGCGCTACACCATTGCGCCGGACCGCAAATCAATGAGGGCGACGATCGAAGTCGATGACCCCGGCGCCTTCAACGGCAAATGGGGCGCGGCGCAGCGTTACATTCTGCACACCACGCCAATCGCCGAAGCGGAAGATGTTTGCGCCGAGAACAATGACGCCAATTATTTCCATGAAGACGAAGTTCCGATTCCGCAAACCACGACGCCGGACTTTTAACCGTTTGGCCGGCTGACTGGTGCCGTCGCCCGGTTCGCCTTCTCTGCGTGAGGGATTGGCCCTGCATGAACAGGGCAGGGTTTCCGAAGCGGCGGCTCTTTACCGTCACATCATCGCGCGCGATCCTCAGAATGCCGAGGCTCTGCACCTTCTTGGGGTCGCCGAGCTGCAACTGGGAGATCCTGCGGCCGCGGCAGATCTGATCAATCGGGCCACGAGTATTGACCGGCGAAACGCGCTGTATCTGTCGAATCTGGGCCTTGCACTATCCCGGCTCGGCCGTTTCGATGATGCGATCGCGCGCTTCGACGATTCGCTGGCGATCAACGCGCAGTCGGCCAACACGCAGAGCCATCGTGGCAATGCGTTGCGGAGCCTCGGCCGCCTCGATCAGGCGCTGGCGGCCTATGCCCGAGCTTTGGCAATCAATCCTTCGCATGCGGACGCGTTGAACAACCGCGGCGCGGTGCTGGCTGACTTGAACCGCACCAGCGAAGCGCTTGCGAGCTTTGACCGCGCTCTCGCGGCGCATGGCGATCATGCCGGTGCCCTTGGCAACCGCGGCGCGCTGCTCGTCCGGCTGCACCGGTACGACGAGGCTGTGCCGGATCTGGACCGCGCACACGCGCTGGACCCTGCGAACGTCTCGGTCCTGAACAACCGCGGCAATGCATTGGCCGGGATGAAGCGGTATGACGCGGCCATCGCGGATTTCAATCGCGCGCTCGATATTGATTCCCGATACCCGGATGCCTGGTTCAACCGAGCGACCATTTTGTTGGAGCTGCGCCGCATTCATGAAGCGATGGAGAGTGTCGAGCGCTCTCTCGCCCTTCAGCCCGATCGCGTCGATGCTTTGCTGTTGCATGCGGAATGCCTGCGGCGATTAAGCCGCAGTGAAGACGCTTTGCGGACGTATAATTACATTTTGCAACTCGTTCCGGATCACGCCGAAACGCTGATCAACCGCGGCCATTTGCAGAGCGAGCTTGGCTCGCTGGAGCTCGCGTTTGCGGATTATGAACATGCAATGGCCATTGCCCCCGGTCAGGAACTGCTGCCGGGATGGCGCAGCTTCTGCAAACTCAAACTGTGCGACTGGCGCGGATTACCCGGCGAGATTGCGAGGATCAGAGAGGCGGTGGCGTGTGGCGATCAGGTTTGCTCTCCGGCCGTATTTCTCGCCATGTGCGATGAGCCGGCGCTGCTGCGTCAATGCGCGGAAAGCTACGCCCAAAAGCATTTTCCTGCTAGTCGCGGCCTGTCGCCATCGCCATCTGCGACGGGGCGAATCCGCATGGCTTACTTCTCGGCCGATTTCCACAATCATGCCACCGCGTGGCTCACCGCCGGTCTGTTCGAACAGCATGACAAGTCGCGATTTGAAATTTATGCATTTTCCTTCGGCCCTCCGGCGCGCGATTCCATGCGCCACCGGCTCGAACCCTGCTTCGAGCGGTTCTTTGAGATCGGAAACATGTCCGACGCTGACGCTGTCCGCCTGGCGCGGGATATCGGACTCGACGTCGCCGTCGATATGAAGGGGTTCACGGAAGGAAGTCGAACACAGATCTTCGCGCAGCGGGTTGCTCCGATTCAGGTGAGCTATCTCGGATTTCCCGGCACCATGGGCGCGAGTTACATGGATTACATTATTGCGGACCAGCATGTCGTGCCCGAGGTGGCGCAATGCTTCTATGCCGAGAGGATCGCATGGCTGCCGGACAGCTATCAGCCCAATGACACTTTGCGCAGCAACAGCCTGTCTGCGACGGCGCGCCGGTATCATGGTCTGCCGGAGCAGGCATTTGTCTTTTGCTGTTTCAACAACAGCTACAAAATCACGCCGGAGATTTTTGCGATCTGGATGCGTTTGCTCAAGCGCGCGCCGGAGTCCGTGCTCTGGTTCTTCGAAGACAATCCGGGTGCGGCGAGGAATCTCAGGGCTGAAGCACAGTCGCGAGGCATCGACGCCCAACGCCTGATATTCGCCGGGCGCGCGGAGCATGAGGAACATCTCGCGCGACAGTCTCTCGCCGATTTGTTTCTCGACACGCTGCCATATGGTGCGCATACAACGGCGAGCGATGCGCTTCGCGCCGGTTTACCGCTGCTCACCTGTACCGGAGCGGCGTTTCAGGGCCGGGTGGCAACCAGCCTGCTGCATGCGGCCGGAATGCCGGAGCTGATTACCGGCAGATTGGAGGAATATGAAGCCGCGGCGCTTGGGTTTGCGCAAAACCCGGAAAAGCTGCGCGCCTTGCGGGAAAGACTGGCTGAGAACCTTCAGCGAGCGCCACTTTTCGACACGGTCGCTTATGCCCGGCATCTCGAGGCGGCTTTTGCTGTGATGTGGGACCGGCACCAGCAGGGTTTGCAGCCCACATCATTCAGGATTGCCGGAAAATCATTTGCCGGTTCCCCGGCACGGGGTTAAATCACATCAGCTATTTGGGAGGGCGTACATGCGCTGGATTGCTGCTGCTTTCATCGTTCTTGCACCTGCCGTGGTCATGGCGGCCGAAGCGCCACCCGACTGGGCCTTTCTCGCCCGCACGCCCGGCATACCGAACGGTCCGGAAGACAAGCAGCCGCGTCATCGCCCCGGCAGCGACAAGGCCTACACCCAGGAGCAGATCGACGATATCTTCAATCCGCCCGACTGGTATCCCAACGAGCACCCGCCGATGCCAGAGCTGGTGGCGCACGGAAAAATGCCGGTGGTGCATGGTTGTGCCCAATGTCATTTGACGACGGGACGCGGCCATCCGGAATCGGCAAATCTTGCCGGCCTGCCGGCGGGCTATATCGAGGAGCAGCTCGCTGAATTCCGCAACGGCGACCGGAAGAGCTCGCTTCCATCAAATTCGGTCATGATTACCTTTGCCAAAGCGCTCACGGATGAGGAAGTGAAGCCCGCGGCGGAGTATTTCGCATCGATCAAACCGGCGGAGTGGACCAAAGTGGTGGAAACGGCCGACGTGCCGAAGAGCTTTGTAGGAGAAGGCAATATGCGGTTCGAGCTGCCCGGCGGCGGAAAAGAGCCACTTGGCCACAGGATCCTCGAACTCCCTTCGGAAGAGATCGGCGCCAAGAGTCGTGATCCGCACTCAGCGTTTATCGCTTATGTGCCGATTGGAAGCATCAAGGCGGGCGAGGCGCTGGTCACCACCGGGGGTAACGGAAAGACCATTCAGTGCACGATCTGTCATGGCGCCGACCTGCACGGCGTCGGCAACGTTCCGGGACTGGCTGGAAGATCGGCGGTCTACATCTTCCGTCAGCTATACGACATCCAGCACGGAGCGCGAAAAGGCAACGCGGTTGCGCTCATGGAGCCCGTGGTCGCCAAACTGACCCAGGACGACATGATCGACCTCGCGGCCTATATGGCTTCGCGAAAGCCCTGATCGGCTAGAGCATGATCCATTAATCGGATCATGCTCTAGACTCCTTTGACCGTCGCGCGATCTGTCGGCGACCCGCCTACGCTGTAAGCTTCGGCAGGCGAGCTGCGGAACACCTGGTCCGCCGAAGTCTTGACGAAGGCGGAACCGCTCACACTTCGCCGGATTGCGCTTTACCGCTTACCAGCGCCGGTTGACGTCGTCATACCGCCGCGGTTGGTTTTCGTACCGCCGAGGTTGGATATGTGCCTGCCGGACCAATACGGCGTGCGGATGAATTGGCGTGCTGCCGATGTAATAAAGGCCGATCGCGAGCACGCACGCTGCAATCAGGATGCCCGCGACCCAGCTTCCGCCGCCGATGAAGAAGGTGAATGCAACGAATGTTGCGGCCACGATATGCGCCAACACGACGTAGCGCACGCTCTTGATGAAGCGGCGATATATGTACTCGTGGTAGGGCATTTCTCTTTCGTCAAACCAATCCATCTCCGCACCTCTGATCATTCTTTCCCATGAGAAAGAACGCCTGGCGGACGTGGATTTGGCTTAGATTCCTTGTGAGCGGGGCCCGTTCAAATCACCGGGAGACGTATCTGCCAAGCCCGGAAAAAACGCAGGAAGCACCTCCACAAGACGCAAATTCACGCGGCAAATCGCGAAATTCCACTGGGGCGATTCAGTTCCAGAAGATCACCGTGATCATTCCAATCATTCCCCGCATGAAACGCATTTTTCTAGCGCGATAAGTAGTCCGCGCCACTCAGTAGAAACAAAAACGACAGCCAGAACAGGCCGATGCCGGCGGCAAGCCGGTGAATTGCCGACTCATGCCTCAGTTCCATGAAGATCATCCCGATAATTCCCACCTTGATGGCGGCAATAGCCAACGCCACGACCAGGTTCATGGGCCCGAGATGAACATAGGCGATGGAAATGGTCGCGCCGAGAAATACCGTCAGCGCGAGGAGCCCATAAAACGGTCCCCGCGCCAGTCTCCAAACCGGCCGGAATTCATCGCGCGTCATGACCGGCCCGGAAGATAGAGAAGCGGGAACAACACCACCCAGATCGCATCAACAAAATGCCAGTACAAAGCGGTCACTTCCGCCGAGGGGCTGTCGGTCAGCCATTCGGGGTCGCCTCGGCTGGCGATGTGAAGCCGCAATACCGCGCCGATACCAATCATCAGATGCGTCGCATGAATCAGCGTCATCACCCAATAGAATGTCCAGAAGATAGCGGCACCGGTTTCCGGCAGCGGAAACAACGGTCCGGGAAACAGATGTTTGTCCAGATCGTCTTTGTATTCAAAACCTTTCAGGATGAGGAATAACATCCCGAGCGCAGCGGTCACGACAAAGCAGATGCGGGCGAAGCGGAACAATCCTTCGCGAGCGCCCAACGCTCCCACGGCCATTACGAAGCTGCTCACCAGCAGAATGAACGTATTGATCGAGCCAAACCAGATATTCGTCTCGCGGCCAGCGGCCAGGAACGCGGCCGGATAGAGAAAGCGGTATACGGAATATCCCGCGAACATACCGCCGAAGAAGAGAACTTCGGTGCCCAGGAACAGCCACATTCCGAACACCGCGGAATCCCGCTGGCGGTCGAGATCGCTCCACGGCTCGCGCAGTGCAGTGCTGTTCACAGAAAAGCGCCCTGGCAATCCGGCTCGCGCTTTTCCGGACCCGGACCTTCATTCTCCGGGTGGTAAAAATACGGACCGCGCAGCACAACCGGCGGGGCGCGGAAATTGTCTTTCCGCGGCGGGGAATCGGTTTGCCATTCGAGCCCGGTGGCTTGCCATGGGTTTCGTCCGGCACGTTCGCCATGGAAAACACTCCAGACCAGGTAACACAGAGGCAGCAGATACGCGACGCCCAATACCGCGGCGCCACCGGTCGAAAGGACGTGGAAAATCTGAAATTCGGGAGCGTAAGCGTGGTAACGCCGCGGCATTCCCGCATAACCCATGACAAATTGCGGAAAGAAGGTGAGGTTGAAACCAAAGAACATCAGAATGGCAGCAAAACGCGCCCAGCCCTCGGGATACATCCGGCCGGTGGCTTTCGGCCACCAGAAATGCAATCCGGCAAACAGGGCCGATACCGAACCGCCCACCATGATGTAGTGGAAATGCGCCACCACAAAATAGGTATCGGTGACGTGCACGTCGATTGGAACAGTCGCGAGAAACAGTCCTGTCAGTCCGCCAATGGTGAACAACCAAAGAAAACCGAGCGAATACAGCATCGGCGCTTCAAATGTGATCTGCCCGCGATACAGGGTTGCCGTCCAGTTGAACACCTTGATCGCCGACGGCACTGCAACGACGAATGACAGAAACGAAAACACCAGATTGGCGAATGGCGACTGTCCGGCCACGAACATATGGTGGCCCCATACAAAAAATCCGATCACCGCAATCGCGACCAGCGCAAACACCATGAACTCGTAGCCGAACACCCGGCGCCGCGCGAAACAGGTGAAGACTTCCGAGACGACACCCATGGCCGGAAGAAGCATGATGTAAACGGCGGGATGGCTGTAGAACCAGAACAGGTCCTGAAACAGCAACGGATCGCCGCCGTGTGACGGATCGAAGATTGGCACGCCCCAAAACCGCTCCATCGCCATCAAAAATAATGTGATCGCCAGTACGGGCGTGGCAAGAATCATGACGGCGCTGGTGGCATACATCGCCCATACGAAGAGCGGCAGCCGGAACCAGTACATGCCCGGCGCGCGCAACATATGCGTGGTGGCGATGAAATTGATGCCCGTGAGAATCGAGGAAAAGCCGGTGATGAACACGCCGGCGGCGGCCGCGACCACGTAGGAATGCGAATATTGCGTAGAGTAGGGCGTATAAAAGGTCCATCCCGTGTCCACTCCTCCCGCGATGACAGCAGCGAGCGTGAACAGAGCTCCGGCGATGAACAGGTACCAGGAGGTAAGATTGAGTTTCGGAAACGCCAGATCTTTGGCGCCGATCATGAGGGGCAGGAGGAAATTGCCCAGTGTCGTGGGAATGGATGGAATCAGGAAAAACCAGACCATCACGATCCCATGTAATGTGAACAGCTTGTTGTATGTACCGTCCGAAACCAGATCGGGGGCGGGCGTCAGGAGGTCCAGACGGACGATCGAGATGGCCACCGCGCCGAGCGCGAAGAACGCGGTAATGCTGAATGTGAAAAGGATGGCGATGCGCTTGTGATCGGTGGTGAACAGCCATGACGCCAGCGTGCGCTTATGCGTGAGGTAATTGGGTTGTTCCATCACCGGCGGCAAGCGCGAATATTCGACAGTCTCGGTCTCAGCAATGCTGGTCACTGCACCTGGTCCTCAAGAGCGAGCGATTTGATATAGGCGATCAGCCGCTCCATCTGACTGTCGTCCACAATGTTCGAAAATGACGGCATGATCGGCGGATAGCCGGCAGGAATGTTCTTCTGCGGCATCAGGATGCAATCGCGAATATAGGCTTCGTCCACAGTCGCGACGCGCCCGCCTTCCAGAGGTACCGTATGGCCGAACAAACCGCGCAAATCCGGTGCGTGTACCGACGAAGCAGGATCGTGGCATCCAGAACAGCCGAGCGAATGGAACAATGCGGCACCTTCGGCGGCGAGACTGTCGGTGTGGGGCTGCGTATCGCGCCAGCGGGCATATTCGTCGGCCGCCATGACCACGATGTCGCCAATCATGTTCGAGTGCTGGGCGCCGCAATATTCGGCGCAAAAAAGATGAAAATCTCCGATCCTGGTCGGATAGAACTCGAGCACCGTGATGCGATCCGGCAAGACGTCGTGTTTGACGCGAAATGCCGGCACGTAAAAGCTGTGGATCACATCCTGTGAGGTCATGATCAGGCGTACCGGATTCTTGACCGGCAGGTGCAGCGTGTTGATTTCACGCGCGCCGTTGGGATGCTCCACTTTCCACATCCATTGCTTGGCATAGACGTGGATCTGCAGCGGATTGTTCAGCGGCGGCGCGATGGCCGCGGGTGCTGCAACGCCCCACCAGAAGATGAACAGGGCCAGGAATATGGTTGCTGACGTCCAGCCGATTTCGATTTCGTGTTTCAGGAAACGAGGCAGTGCGCCGCGTTCGGCACGTGACCCGCGCCGATACCGGATCGAAAACACCAGCACGAGCGTGAAGACGAGCAGGAAAATGGCGAGAGAAATGACGGTGAGCATCAGAAACTCGGTATCGACCGTCTGGGCGCCGGTAGCCGCCTCGGTAAACAGGCCGCCTAAACTCATGCGCCTGTCCTCCGCTTCTGCATGAGGAACACGGCGCCCGCCATGCCTGCAACTGTCAGCACAGCGGCGAATTTAAGAACCAGTTGAACGGCAGCGGTGTGGAGACCGGTCAATTCCGCGAAGTGATAACAGAGCAGACGAAAGCGGCTGGCGAATGAGTCTGCCGGAGACCGGGGTGCGGTAAACGCGGTCTGGACATCGGCCGCGGTCAGGGTCAGCGGAGACAGTATGTGGATGACGTGGCCGTCCGCGGCGATGGCATAAACCGCTTCAGGATGCGCAAACTGATCGATTGCCGGGTCATAGGCGTAATGAAAACCGGCAGCCTCAGTCATTGCGGCGAGATTGCGTGCGTCGGGTAACAGAAGCACAGCGCTGTCGCGCAACGTGCCGCAGATTTGTGCCGCTGCCATTTTCCTCGCATCGGCCGGTTGGTCTTTCGGGTCGAGTCCGATGACGATCAAACGATATTGCGCAGACGGCATGTGGCTCTGGTTCAGAGCCGTACTCAGCAAGACCAGTGCCGGACCGCAGAGATTTTTACATGTGTAATCGGCGAACACGACAAAAGCAGGACGACCCGAAAGAATGCCGCGCAGCGTGCGCTGCTGTCCCGTGACGTCCACCGCACGGGCGTCGAGCGGTAGCCTCGCGCCGGCGGGAAGGGTGATACCAAGCTGGTTCAAGACCGCCGGTGGCAGTGCTGCCTGCGCCTGGAATGCTACCATCAGAGACAAACAAATCGCGAGAAGCGTCGACCTCTTCATTGCGCGGCTGCCCCGATCGGATCATACGCCGTAGCACCTTTTGCCGCGATGGCCGCCATCGCGTCCTCGATCCGCATCGTGCCGTTGCTGCCACTCAGGCGCTGATACTGCGCGCGTTCGAGTTCGATCCGTTGCGTCCGCTCGTCCGTCATGACCGATGGCGCTGGAAATTGCGCCAGCGGCGGCAGCGGCCGATGAGTCAGGTTGGGAAATATTGCAAGCAGTACCACCAGAAATACGACCAGGAATCCGATGATCCCCGCTGCGACCAAAAGCACTGTGCGGTTGTCGACCCCCGGATTTTGCGGCAGTTCAACCATTGGATTCGGCCACGGGAAGAATTGGCCGCCACGGCACGGGCCAATAACCGGTCAACAGGCGCAGCCAGGTCGCAAATGCGACGGCAATGGCGATGATCGCAAGCACCGCCGGCAGCAGCGCCGCAATTCCGAAACTCGGAATCAGCAGCCATGCAATATGCAGAATGATCGCGAGCGACATGCCGCCGCCGATGACGCTGAGCGCAGTTTCGCTTTCGCGTATCTGCTTGTTCAACAGCGCGAGAAAGGGAGCCGCTGCACCGGTCAGCAGTGCGAACCCGCCGATCTCGGGCCAGGGCGTCCGGCTGCGCGTGATGAACCATCCGATTTTGTCCGGCAGATCGCCGTACCAGATGATCGCGAATTCGACATACGTGAAATACATCACGCCGAGCAGAACCGCGATCAGAAGACCGGCGAGATCACGGCACCGGCGCGTTTCATCGCCCTCTGTTCCGATCAGAGCGCACAGCGCGAAGGCGGAAAGCATTTGCTCGATCCAAAGACCAAAGCCGAAATTCGACGAGTGGTATCCCGGCCTGCTGGATTCGATCCAGTCGATGGCGATGAAGTTGCTGACAATCGCAAGCACGATCAGGCCGCAGGCAGCGCCCGTGCCTGTGCGCCGGAGGGCAGGCACCCAGGCCAATGCGCTCCAGATGCAGAACGCGAGGACCATGCGGAACGCGAAGAAGGGCGCCGTCATATAATATTGTCCCACTTCCGCGGGAAGTTGCGGGAAGCTGTGCCAGCGATAGATCGTGCCGGGAAAGATCAACACCGGAACAGCTATCAGTGCCACCCCGGCAATCGCGCGCGCGGCAGTTTCAAGTACCGGCGCCAGCGCGAACCCCCATTCGCCGCCGGTGAGGCGGTGAACCATCAGGAGCGATAGCGCTCCCACGGGTATCATCGCGCTCCAAACCATGGCCGTGAGCCAGCCCTGTAGCGCGAGTACGGGATTGAAGATCGCAACAATCACCACTCCAGTGACGCCCAAAACTGCGAGCGTAATGGCGCCAATGCGCAGCCAACGACTCATGGCGTTTTCCCGGGCATGGGAAGCTGTGACAGTTGCAGTGCGCGGATATAGGCGATGATCGCCCAGCGGTCGGCCGGTGGTACGCGATCACCATAGGCATACATCGCGCCATAGCCTTGGGTGATGGTGTCGAAAAACAGTTGCGCCGGCGCTGCCCGCAGTTGTGCGCTGTGATAGGAGGGCGGGTGCGGAAATCCGCGTGCCACAATGATTCCATCGCCATATCCGTCGAAACCGTGGCACGGCGAGCAGAAAATACCGAAACGGTCGCGCCCCCGCGCCAGCAGCGCCGGAGTGACCGGCGGCGGCGTTTTTGCCGCGGCATCGCGCTCGGGATCGTCCACGGCCACTGTGCCGTCCGGAGGAAGCAGCGCCGCCGATGCCGATGGCCAGGGTGGAATGGCGGCCGCATAGGTGCGGTAGCGCGCCTGTGGATCCTGATCCTCGCTACAGGCGGACAGTGCCAACGCGGCCACGAGGACAATGGCGCGCTTCATAACGCGACCTCGTTGATCGTGACCGGCGTCAGCGCCGATACCACCTCGGCGATTTGATCACGTCTCTCTTCCGCGGCTTCGAAGATCAGAAAAAAACGGTCCTGGCTCGCGCGTTCCACAGCCTCAACATCGAACAACGGATGGTGCAACGAGGGCAGGCGGCAGTCCGTGGCAAAGGCGACAAACCCCGCAATACCGCCAAACAGGATGCAGGCCTCATAGGTGACCAGGAAGAAGATCGGCCAGCTGTTCAACGGCCGGCCGCCGGAGATGATCGGGTAATCGAGCGCGGCGCTGTGCCACTGCATGAACCATGCCGCGCCTGCGGCTGCCAATCCCGCAAACGTCATCACCCATCCGACCGGTCGTTTGCGGCGCTCGGTCAGGTGCTCCATGACTTCCGGTACGGGAAACGGCGTCAGTGCGTCGTCCGCCGGATGCCCCTGCGCTTTTGCCGCGCCGGCGGCTTTATTCATCGCCTCCGCGGATTCGAACTCGGCAACGAAAATATGGGTCATCCCTGCCGCTCCCGGTGCAGCAGCTTGTGCGTCTCGTGCACCGACATGATCGGCAGGATGCGGCAGAAGAGGAGATACAGAAAGGCAAAGAAGCCGAGCGTCCCGAACCACATGCTCCAGTCCCAGAAGGTCGGCAGGAACTGGCGCCAGGAACTCACCATATAGTCGTGGCCCAGCGTGTCCCAGATGATCAGCACACGTTCAATCCACATCCCGATATTGATGATGATGGCAATAATCACCATCAGCGGAATGCGGGTGCGCACATATCGCGACCAGTAAAACTGCGGCACCAGGACATTGCAGACAATCTGGGCGGCATAAAGCAGGCGATAGGGGCCGGTGAATTCGTTCGACAACTGGTTCAGTTCTGCCGTGTCGCCGCTGTACCAGGCGGTGAACCATTCGACTGCGTAAGAGAGCCCCATGATAATGGATGCCGTCAGCAGCACTCGCCCGATCACTTCGAAGTGCCGCACCGTGATCAGCGACTCAAAACCAAAGCCCTTGCGCAGCGCCGCCATGATCACGACCACCATGGCAAAACCCGAATACAGGGCGCCGATCACGAAATAGGGCGGGTAGATCGTGGTCTGCCAGCCCGGCATCACACTGGCGGCAAAATCCAGGCTGACGATGCTGTGTACCGAAACGACCAATGGCACGGCCATCGCCGCCATGGCCCGGTACATGCGCTCATGAATTTCCCAGTGGCGCGCCGAACCGCGCCAGCCGAGCGCGAACACTCCGTAAATCCGCCGGGCGGTGCGATTGCGCGCACGGTCGCGCAGCACGGCCAAATCCGGGATCAGTCCTGCATACCAGAACAGCAGCGAAAAAAGGATATAGGTGCCGACCGCCCAGAAATCCCAGACCAGAGCGCTGCGCCACTGCGGCCACAGCGTCATCCGGTTGGGATAGGGAATCAGCCAGTACAGAAAATACGGACGGCCAAGATGAAAAATCGGGTAGAGGCCTGCCATCGCGACGGCAAACAGCGTCATGGTTTCGGCGGCACGATTGAGCGACGCGCGCCAACGTTGCCGCGTCAGGAGCATCAGCGCGGATATCAGAGTCCCCGCATGCCCGATGCCGAGCCACCAGACGTAGTTCGAGATGGCGAATCCCCAGACGACAACGGAATTGACGCCCCATACGCCGATACCGGCGGCAAACAGGTAAATCGCCGAAATCCACATGATGATGGTCAGCGCCGACGCGAAGGCAAATGCGATCCACCAGTTGCGCCAGGAGATTCGCTCCAGCATGGGCGCGCATATCAGCGCCGTGATAGCTTTTTCGCTCTGCGCGCCGGGACCGAGCCAGCGGGCGGCATCCTGTGACGCCGCGCTCATCCCGATACTTTCCCCAGCGCCGGATTGGGATTGTAGACCTTGGCGAGATAGGTCGTGCGCGGACGCGTATCCAGATGGCCCAAAAGTTCGAAGTGCCGTTCATTATGCTTGAGTGTCGCGACCGCTGCCTGCGGGTCATTGCGATTGCCGAAGCGAATGGCGCGCGTGGGACAGGCCGCCGCGCAGGCCGTGACGACTTCACCCTCGCGGATCAGCCGGTCCTGTTTCTCGGCCTGCTTCCGGGCGGAACTGATGCGCTGCACGCAATAGGTGCATTTCTCCATCACGCCGCGCCCGCGCACGGAAACATTCGGATTGCGCTGCGCCCGTACCGGCGGTTCGCCCAGATTCCCGTATTCCTGCCCACGCGTATAGGCGAAGAAATTGAAGCGGCGGACCTTGTACGGACAATTGGCTTCGCAGAATCGCGTTCCGATGCACCGGTTGTAGACCTGGACGTTCAGACCTTCGTGGTCGTGCACCGAGGCTTCGACCGGACATACCGGCTCGCACGGTGCTGTTTCGCAATGCATGCAGGGGATCGGCTGAAACCCGCGGCGTAGCCCATCGCCTACGTCCAGTTCATAGGTGTCGATGCGCAGCCAGTGCATTTCGCGTCCGAGATCCACCTGGTCCGGGCCGACGACGCCGACATTGTTCTCGGCCTGACAGGCGATCACACAGGCGTTGCAGCCGATGCAGAGGTCGTTGTCGATCACCATCGCCCAGGCATAGGGATCGGGCGGAAGCGGGGGCAACATGCCGCCCCTGTCCGGTTTCAGGGCAGCGATGCGTTCGGTGATTTGCGACGCCGGCGCGAGAGGATAGAGCTCTTCGTCCCGTCCTTCGAGTTTTGTATGGCTCTGGGTGCTGTGCAGCAGACCGGAGCCGGTTCGCCGCAGCGAAATGCCATCTAACCGGCGCTCCTGTCCGGTCATCGTCAACGCCGTAAAGCGCGTCCCGACTCCCGAGCCGATTGTGCCGGCACGCCACCGGCCATAGCCGAGCGAAGCACGAATTGTTCCTGGTGCCTGACCGCGTTCAATCGTGGCAATCGCCTGTACTTCCGCGCGGCCATGTCCGACCGTGACGTGATCCGCTTCCGAAACACCGAGCCGCGCCGCATCTTCGGGAGCAATCTCGATCGCATTCCCCCATACCTCCTTGCTGAAAGGCGAAGGGCATTCCTGCAGCCAGGCATTGTTGCAATAGCGGCCGTCCCAGATCGTCGGGGAGGGGGAAAGCAGCAGCGAGAGTCCGAATCCACTGTTCCGAGCGGGTGGAACTGACGGCATCGCCGCTGTTGCATTGATGGACGAGGTGGCGGAATTGGCGGTTACACCTGTTGTCAGCGAGGTCAGCCACCATTGGTCCATGTCCATGCCACTGGGGGCCGCCGCCATCCAGCTTGCGCGCAAAAGCTGTTGGGCGCCCGTTGCCCGACCACCGGCCAGCAGGTTCAGTATCTCCGGAGCCGTGCGGGTGTCGTAAAGTGGCCGGATTAGCGGCTGAATCAGCGCAGCAGTCCCATCGACACTGCGGATGTCGCCCCAGCTTTCCAGCGTGTGCGACAGCGGCAAATGCCAACGGCAATGTTCCGCCGTTTCATCGCCGTAGCAGCCGACATGAACGCTGAATGGAACGGCGGACAGCGCCCGCCCGACCTCGTCCCTCGCGGCGGAATCATAAACCGGATTGGCGTCCAACACGATCAGCGTACGAATCTTACGTTGCTGCAGATCGTTGATGAACGCGCTGAACATGACTGTGTGGTCGTCCTCGACCGGGTCGGACGGGGCAACGAGATCGACCGGTGCCTGCAATTGTCCGTTGAGGAAGTGCGCCAACGCGTGCAGTGCAGCAGGCTGCGTATTCCCGACGAGAATGATCGCGCGCCCGTTGGCCTGGCGCAGATCGGAAGCAGCGGTTTCAGCGAAATGGAGTGCAGCGGGTGAAAGCATCGGCTCGCCGGCGTCCGCACCGAGCGCTTTCGCCACCGCCCGCGCCATTTCGGCAATGGCGTCGGGATGTGCCGCGATCCGGTGATCGGCGGCCGCCCCGGTCAGCGTCCATGCGGGTTCGGCGACGTAGAGTCTCTGCGCTGCTCCGCCGCTTCGGCGGGTTGCGAAATCCCGCGCATTGCGCAGCAGTCCCGGCCCGGCACCGAGTGGATCGGCATCCAGGCACAGAACCACATCGGCGCGATCGAGGTGCGGGATGCTTTCGAGTTGACGCCCAAATGCCTGACGCGATCCTGCGCGCGCTTCGTCATCATGCGCGGGCTCGTACCGGTATTGTCGAAGCTCAGGAAAACGCATCTTCAATGCGGTGATCAGCCTCAGCAGAGTTGGTGACGTCACGCGGCCGGTCACCAAACCCATTCCCGCGCCCGAGCGGTCATTCGCTGTCCAGCGTAGCCAGTCGCTTTCGAATTCCTGCCATGATGCGACGGTTGCGTTTTGCAACGGAGCACGCGAGCGGTCCGGATCGTACAGCCCAAGAATTTCGGCTTCCGCAAACAGGTCGGTGGCGCCGAGGCTATAGGGATGCCGCGGATTGCCTTCGATCTTGATCGGTCGGCCATCGACACTGATCGCAACAACGCCGCGGCCATATCCCGACAAGGCCAGCGCGGTCGCGAAGCGCAGCGGTTCGCCCGCAGGCACGCGCCGCTCCGGCATTTCTACGTAGGGAACGATTTCTTCCTGCGGCTCACCACAGCCTGCCATGGCGACCGCAATCGATGACGATAGCAGCTGTATTGCCCGGCGCCGCGTCGCAATAATTCTGGTGTCGGCTTCCTCTGTCACCGATGACACCGCGAACAATCGGTGAGCCCTCTGGTGTCGATGAGATAATCCCGCACCAGTTTCGCGCCTTGCCGTTCCTGATCGGAAGGAGGCGTCCACTCAGGATCGAATACCTGTTCGCGCGGACGCACGAACTGCTCAGGATGGCGATGGCAATTCAGACACCACCCCATGGTCAGCGGTTCCGCGCGCCACATCAGCGGCATCGAGCCGACCGGGCCATGGCAAGTGGTGCAGCCGACCCCTTTGGCAACATGGATGCTGTGGTCGAAAAAGACGTAATCCGGAACCCGGTTGACGCGCTGCCAGTGCAGTGGCTGATTTTCGGCCAGACTGTCACGGACAGGTTGCAACACGCCGGCATTCGTCCAGATCTGCGAATGGCATGTCATGCAGGTGTGCGTCGGCGGCAAGCCCGCAAATGCCGCCTGCTCGACGCCGGTGTGGCAATAGCGGCAATCGAGCCCGAGCCGTCCAACATGATGTTCATGACTGAACGGTACCGGCTGCCGCGGGATGAGATATTGCCGCGTGGCATAAGGTGAAACCCAATAGGCGTAAGTCAATGCAACAGCCGCCATCGGGGAAAGGACGATTGCCGCAATGGCTGTGAGTGCCACGGCGTTTGCCCCGGGGCGAAAAAGTTGAGCCATCCTCCGGTCCGGAAATTCTATCGATTAAAAAAGCGTCGGCGTTGCCATTCACCGGTGCCAACGCGAATGAAATGCTTTCGTTCCGGTTCCCGGCCGGCGCGCCGCTCACGTTGGCGGGAGATTCAGGCGTTTTGCAAACTATCCGAATTTTCTGTGTCGTAGCCGAATGTCGGGCTGATCAGCCGCTGATATTCCCGCCGGACGTAGCGGGCACATTCGCAGGCGCGTTGGTGCAGCAGTTCCGGATCTGAAATCACGACGCTGCCCCGCGCGACGCTGATCGCACCGGCCTGTTCCAGTGCTCCCAGGCAATGGGTGACGCTCGCCCGCCGGACTCCGAGCAGGCGTCCCAGCGCGCGATGGGTGATCGGCAGCCTCTGGTCGGGGAAGCCATCCCGCGCGAACAGCAGCCAGCGCGCCAGTCGTTGTTCAATCGAATGGTTGGAATTGCAGATGCCGGTTTGCACGGCACATAAAAGCGTGAAATTCACATATCGCAGCAACAGAGTGCGGATTCCGGGGACGGCCTCCATGACGGCCATGAACTCGACCCGCCCGATCTCCAGTGCTTCACCGCCAATCTGAACAACGCATTGCAGCGCGGGCTCGTCGTCCTGCAGAATTGCCGGAACAGCGGTCGTCCCTTCTGATCCAAGCAGCCAGGCTTCCACGGTTTTGCCGCGGCCTCCCGCCCCTGAGACCGAAACCAGACCGGATTCGATGAAATACACGCGCTCGCGCGGCATGCGCCCGACATGCAGCATCTGCCGTGGACGTAGAGGGACACGGGTCAGCAGCCCCGAAATCCGCTGCAGGTCCTCAGGATGAAGCGCCTGCAGCAACTGGTTGCGGATTTGTGCTGTGTTTGTCACGCCCTAAGCGTTTTCCGCCCGAGTGGCTGATAATACGGCGCAGACAACGCGCCGATCACTAAAACAGAGACGCAAAATGCCCTGTCAAAACGCATGAGGCGGGGGGGGGGCCGAACAGATGAATTCCATATGCTCCTGCCAGCTTTGTACAGCCTGACCAGCGAGTTCGAGCGTCTGCCCGAGGCAAATTAGCCACTGGCGATATTAGCATCTTATTATCCAAATGGGTTAAGCCGCGGCGCGGCGATCCCACTGATGCAGGTTCTGCAGTGCGTCCGTCACCAGGGAACTATGGCGGAGGGCCGCGAAAAGGCTGTCGCGCAAAATGGCCCCCGGCAAATGTTCCGGCCGCTTGATATGGAGCAGGAGGATCACCCGATCCTCGCCGCTGTCGTTCCAGACTTCATGCGGATACATGTCGTCAAAAACCACCATTCGCCCGTCCGACCAGCAAAGATCCTGATTTCCGATCTGCATGTGACAAGCGTCACGATTGGTGGGCACCCTGATGCCGAGATGTGCGGTCAAAATCGCCTTTGTCGGCCCGGTGTGGCGCGGGACATGCGCGCCTGCCTGCATCACCGAAAAGAACGCCGAAAGCAGTCCGGGAATGCGCTCCAGAAGATTGGCCGTTTCCGGGCAGAGCAGGCAATTGCGCTCCCATCTGAGGCCGTAGCCCCACAGGATAAATCCCCGCCAGCGGTCGTCGCGTGCGATCAATTCATGATCCGGCGACACCCTGCGGACCGGCGGAACCCTGTTCATGTCCTTCAGAACTCGTTCGGCCTCTGTCCGAATCCGGCGCCAATTGGCTTCGAGTTCCAATGTCCATGGAAATAATGCATTCGGGAATATTTGGTAGTCGGGAATCGCCGACCAGTGGACGAATGCCCGATCCAGCACCGGCAGCAGTTTCATGCCGGCAGCGCTGAGTGTGGAGCGCTTGCGTTCCGATCCGTACAAACTGACCCCCTCAACGGTCTCCGTTCCAACCACCGCGGCAGTTGGTGCCAAAGACTACATCCCGGCTCAAAACCAGAATGTCTAAACGAACGTGATCTCTACGGATTCTCTGCCGCCCTGCAAGTTGCAGCCAGGCAACGGTCCTGGGAAATCGTTATCGGAGTTTCGGCTGTTGTCGGCCAGCGGCCTGGATCAAAGCCGCTGGCGCGTCAGTAATTCCTTGTAGAGTTTTGCCCATTTGCCGTTCTCGGCGATGTAGCGCGGGGTGTCCATGAAACTCAATTTCATGCCGGCGGCCAGGTGTTGATATTTCAGATTCGCGGGAATTTCATCGTGCTGGGCCAGGATGGGTTGGCCGGCGGTCAGCAGGAAGTCCATGAACAGAACTCCGGCATTCGGATGCGGCGCCCGCTTCGCCAACCCGACGCCGGCGGGAAATGAAAACACCGGCGGGATGTTCAGCTCGGCAATCGGCGCCCCGCTGCGCTTCAACGGCGCGACCTCATGATAGTAGACGCTTAGCGCCATTGGAACTTCGCCGGATGCGACCAGATTGGCGAGCAGCGTGTGCCCCTTGCGGACTGAAATTCCGTTTTGCGCGACGATATCGCCGAACAGCTTCAGACCCCGGGCTTCACCCATCGAGCTGCACAAGGCCATAAGCCAGTTGTTATCGTCGGCTTCGATCCCGAGCTTGCCCTGCCATTTTGGATTAAGCAGTTCGTCATAGCTTTTGGGCAGATCCTTCGGCGCGATCAGCTTCGTATTATATGCGCCGGTGAAAACGATAATGCGGCTCGGCAACCAGGGCTGGCCCGGAATCCTGGCCTGCGGCATCAGATCGGCGGCGGCGGCAGTCTCGACCGGTTCGAGCAGTCTTTCATGCGCGATTTCCATGATCTGCATGGCTGCCGTTTCCGCGACATCCATGTCGAAGCGTCCACCACGCGCCTCCGTCACCGCGCGTTGAAGAATTTCCTCCGATCCGCCGCGCCAGGTTTTGACCGGTATGCCATAGGTCTTCTCGAAAGCCGCTGTGACCGCATTCATGTGGTCTGCGGTGGCCGAGGAATAGAGGTTCAGCACGCCTTCTTTTTTTGCGGCGGCAATCAGGCGCTGCATGCGATCGGGGCCGGCCAAATGCGCTGGACTGACGGTCTGCGCTCGCCCTTGCCGGGCCAGTGCGGCCGTCAGCGCCGCCCCCGACAGGCCGCCGACAAAGCCTCGCCTGGTCCACCCATTCATCCGCGTCAAGCTGCCCTGGGCGGCGGTAGATCGGCAAGTTCTTTCTGATACGCATCCTCCATGCGCGGAGTCATGCCGTGCCGGGCGAGCGCATCCGTGAACATCGATCTGATTTCAGGCTTTTCATCGGCATAATCGATCTGATCGCCACCGGTGCGCCGGCTGATCCACGCGGTCGGCACACCCTCGGAATTCCGGATCAGCGCCACCTCATGCTTGAACGCAAGATAGCGCGCCGGGACGGTTCCGGAATTGAAGTGCTGATGAAACCACTTGTTCGGCGGCACAATCATGCTGCCGACCTGCCAGTCATAGCGCCGCGGCTTTTCGCCCTCGGGCCACATCAGGGAATAACCTTCGCCCGACAGAATGATGACATGCGCCGACGGACCATGCGCATGCGCTTTTTTGTAGGTTCCGACCGGGAATTGCGAAATGTGGCTCGACATCGAGCCCTTCGCCATATTGAACCGGATGTGGCCCCCGCCCGCGCCGCGTTCTTTGGCCGATATCAACGGCAGATTGACCGCGTCCGGAACAAAATTGGTCGGCAGCAGAAAGCCTTTGGGCTCTGATTTCGGGGTGAAATAGTCCGGCTCACCCGCGAACCGGTTCGGAAAATCATAGGCGGTGTTGAAGACGAAATTCGCATCGTCATAAAGATTCATCACCGATGGGCCATTGGTCACCGCAACATATCGGACCGGCGCCGTGCCCGAGCCGTTGAAATGGTGATGCCAGCAATTCAGCGGAATCGCGAACATGGCGCCGGCTTTCCATTCGAAGGTGATCCGGCTGCCGGCATCGTTCCACACCGATGTCGAGCCGCGGCCTTCGAGCACCAGCACCATTTCTTCAAACAACTGGCGCTGTGGCGCGAGGCTTTTCCCCGGCGGAATTTCGCAGACGTAACAGTCATTGGAAGTGCGCGAGGCGTCGTGGTTGATATAGACCCCGGCGCCCCCGCGGCGCGGCCAGGGCCTCAACTCCACGGTTTTCAGGTTCGGCACATAGTGGCCGCTGATGATCTCAAGTCCCTCATTGCGCACCCAGCGCTGATAGGGGGTGTCGCGGTCCTTTTCGGTCGCGAATTTTTTGGCCAGTTCTTCGGAAACCTTAATGTCTGCCAAGCCGCACTCCTGCCATCACTCGTTATTCTGAAGCGCTTCCGCCTCTATCCGATGAGGCGCGATATCGTATCCGGCAGTTCAGCAAAATCATCGAGCACGGCATCGGCGCCGAGTTCACGCGCCGGGACCGGCGTATACCCATAGCTCATCGCGATGACCGGAATTTCCGCCGCCCGTGCCGCCTGCACGTCGATCACCGAATCGCCGACAAACACCGCGCGGCGGCAATTGCCATTGAGCGCCTTCATCACGGCAAAAACATGCCGCGGGTCCGGTTTGTTGTAGGGTGTCCTGCCGCCTCCAACGACAGCCGGAAAATGCCGCGTCAGCGAAAGTTCATTCAGCAACAATTCGGTCAAATCGTGGGCCTTGTTGGTGCACACGCCAAGCCCGGCGCCGGTATTTGCCAGCCGGTCCAGAGTTTCGGGCACGCGCGGAAAGGGCTTGCTGCTTTTGGCAATGTTGGTGCGGTAATGAGTGAGGAATTGCTCCGTCAGATTCGCCATGCGCTCGCTGCTGACATCCGCCGAGCTGCGCAAAAGCGCGTGCTCGAACATTGCCCGCACGCCATGCCCCACCAGATGTCGCAAATCCGACGGACTGACCGGCGCTTGGCCCTCGGCCACCAGTACCGCGTTCAGCGCCGCGGCCAGATCCGGTGCGGTATCGACCAGCGTGCCGTCAAGATCGAAGATGATGGCGACTCCGGCCCCTCTGTCCGACACGTCTATCCTGCGCTTGCATTGGCGCGAATTGCCGCCATCGGCAAATCATCAGCCCAAACCGGGATAGCCTAGAAACTGCCACAGGGAAAGCTTAACTAACGGAAACATGGCTCACGCTTTGGCCGCCGGAGCCCGAGCCGCGAGAGGGGCGTTAATAGCTTATGAACACATCTGCTTTGGCAGTCGTCGTGTTAGCCGCGGGACAGGGCACGCGGATGAAATCGGCCTTGCCCAAGGTGCTGCACAGGATCGCCGGGCGACCCATGCTCGGTCATGTGCTTTCTGTGGCAAAGCAGCTTGGAGCGGCGCGGTTGCTGGTGGTGACTGCGCCTGGCGCCGCAGATGTGGCACATCTCGCGTCGGAATGGGGTGCAGAGTCGATTGTACAAGAGCGTCAGCTTGGCACCGGTCATGCCGTGCTCCAGTCAGAATCCCCGCTGGCCGGATTTGACGGGATCCTGCTGGTGCTGTTCGGCGATGTGCCTCTGCTGACAGGACAGACTTTGCGCCGGCTGGTGCAGGCCGCAGACCAGCACGGCATGGCTGCACTCGGTTTTCGCGCCGCCGAGCCGAAGGGCTATGGCCGGATGATCGTCGAAGGCGACGAACTGTTTCGCATTGTCGAAGAAAAAGACGCGACGGAATCCGAACGCGAGGTGGATCTGTGCTTCGCCGGCATGTTGGCGGCCCGAACCCCGGCGATTTTTCAATTGCTGCATCAGGTCGGCAATAACAATGCGCAGGGCGAATTCTACCTGACTGACGTTACTGCGATAGCACGGCGTCAGGGCGTTGGATGCAAAGTCATCGAAGGCGCCGAATCCGAAATGCTGGGGGTGAATTCGCATGCCCAACTGGCCCAGGCTGAGAACGTTTTCCAGAACCGCAAGCGCGCCGAGCTCATGGAGAACGGCGCCGGCCTGATTGCGCCCGAGACTATTTTCGCCTCGGCCGATACCGTGATCGAACCGGATACCACCGTCGGGCCATATGTTGTATTCGGGCCGGGAGTCACAGTCCGCCGCGGCGCGAAGATCCTGCCATTCTGCCATATCGAGGAAGCCATGGTCGGTGAGTCTGCGATCGTCGGTCCGTTCGCGCGGCTTCGCCCGGGCGCCGTACTCGAAGCTTCGGTCCATGTCGGGAATTTCGTCGAAGTGAAAAATGCCCGGCTTGAAAGCGGGGCGAAAGCCAATCACCTGACCTATCTCGGCGACGCGAGAGTGGGTCAGGGCAGCAATATCGGCGCCGGCACCATCACCTGCAATTACGATGGCGAAGGCAAATACTTCACCGATATCGGCGCCGGCGTTTTCATCGGGTCGGATTCGACTCTGGTTGCGCCGGTCAAAATTGGTGACGGCGCCTATGTCGGCGCAGGCAGCACGATCACGACCAATGTCGAGGCGGATGCGCTCGCCATCGGCCGCGCCCGCCAGGAAAACAAAGCGGGACGGGCCAAAACCATTCGGGCGCGCAACAAGGCGCGCAAGCAAGGGAATCGCTGACCATGTGCGGGATTATCGGGATCGCCGGTACCAGGGACGTCGCGCCACTGATCGTGGATGCGCTCAAGCGCCTGGAATATCGCGGCTATGATTCGGCGGGTATCGCGACTCTCAATCGAGGACATATCGACCGGCGCCGCAGCCCGGGCAAACTCGACCGCCTGGTGGACGTGCTGGGAAACCAACCGCTGCCCGGCCGCACCGGCATCGGTCATACGCGCTGGGCGACGCATGGCGCGGCGACCGAACGCAATGCGCATCCTCATGCATCTTCGCGTGTCGCGCTGGTGCATAACGGGATCATCGAGAATTTTCGAGAGCTGAAGGAACAGCTGATCGAAAAAGGACATCAGTTCGAATCCGACACCGACACGGAAGTTGCGGTGCATCTGGTCACGCAATATCTCGATGAGGGGCTGTCTCCGGAGCAAGCGGCGATCACTGCCGTACGGCAGCTCACCGGCGCCTATGCTCTGGTGATGATTTTTGACGGCGAGGAATCGCTGTTGATCGGCGCCCGCCGCGGCAGTCCGCTCGCCGTCGGCTACGGCGATGACGAAGGCTATTTCGGTTCGGATGCCTTCTCGCTTGCACCCTTTACCAATCGCGTTGCCTATCTCGAAGATGGTGATGTCGCCATCATTCGCGGTTCCAAAATCACCATCCAGGATGCGTCGGGCAATGCCGTGGCACGTCGCATCAATGTCATTCCTCCGTCCTCTGCGATTGTCGATAAGGGCGGCCAGCGTCATTTCATGGCCAAGGAAATCCATGAGCAGCCGGAAGTCGTGGGTCACACGATTTCCCGCTATGTGAACGCGTCCGGACCGTCGGTCGAGTTGCGTCCGCCGGAAGCTCAGCTTTTTCGCGAGGCGCCGCGCCTGACGATTTCGGCCTGCGGCACCGCCTTCTATGCCGGGCTGATCGGCAAATACTGGTTCGAGAAGCTCGCGCGTTTGCCGGTCGAGGCCGACATTGCCTCCGAACTGCGATACCGCGATCCGGTCTACCCCGAGGGCGGGCTGTGCCTCTATGTGTCGCAATCGGGCGAGACCGCCGACACGCTGGCGGCAATGCGCGACGCGCGAGAGGCGGGACAAGGGACGGCGGCAATCGTAAACGTGCGTGAAAGCTCGATTGGCCGTGAGGCCGATCCGGTATGGCCGACCTTTGCCGGCCCCGAGATCGGCGTTGCGTCCACCAAAGCCTTCACTTGCCAGCTTGCAGTCCTCGCCAGCCTTGCAATTGCAGCGGGGAAGGCGCGGGGCCACCTCGATGAAGCGGCAGAGAAACGTCTTTGCTCACTGCTGCTCGAAGTGCCGCGCCATATGGTGGATGTGCTGGCCCACGAAAGCAGGATTCGCGCTCTCGGGCGCCAGATCGCCAAAGCGCAGGATGTGCTCTATCTCGGCCGCGGCGTGAATTATCCGCTCGCGCTCGAAGGCGCCCTCAAGCTCAAGGAGATTTCGTACATCCACGCCGAAGGCTATGCCG
>CAYUQO010000005.1:0-195786 GCA_964446945.1 uncultured Bordetella sp. | reverse complement strand
CCAGCCAGCGCGTCTCGGAAGATCTCTGGTATCGCGGCACCGCGGATGCGGTGTACCAGAACATCGATATCATCCGTAGCTACTCGCCGGATTTCATCGTCGTGCTTGCGGGCGATCACATCTACAAAATGGACTACGAGTTGATGCTGAGGCAGCACGTGACTCAGCGCGCCGACGTCACGATCGGATGCGCTGCAGTGCCGCGCGCCGACGCGACCGGCTTTGGCGTCATGCATGTGGATGAATCCGATCGCATTATCGGTTTTCTGGAAAAGCCGGCCGATCCCCCCGGCATTCCGGACAACCCATCTCTCGCACTGGCGAGCATGGGAATTTACGTGTTCCGGTCGGAATTCCTGTTCGAGCAATTGCGGCGCGACGATGCCGATCCCAAATCGAGTCATGATTTCGGCAAGAACATCATTCCCCGCCTGGTCAAAGAGGCGAAAGCCGTCGCGCACCGATTCGAATATTCCTGCGTGCGCTCAAAGCTGGACATGCCGCCTTATTGGCGCGATGTCGGAACCGTGGATGCCTATTTCGCCGCGAACCTCGATCTCACCGACGAGGAGCCGGAGCTCGACCTATACGATCGCGAATGGCCGATCTGGACCTATGCCGAAAATACTCCACCGGCGAAGTTCGTCATTGATGGCGGTGGCTATCGCGGCGCAGCGATTTGTTCGCTGGTTGCCGGCGGCTGTATCGTTTGTGGTGCAACCGTCACCAATTCGCTTCTGTTTACCCATACAAAGGTGAACACCGGAAGTCAGATCGACCGTTCCGTCGTGCTTCCCGACTGCCGCATCGGCCGCAATGTGCGCCTGCGCAATGTGGTGATCGATCGCGGAGTGGCAATTCCCGACAACATGATCATCGGCGAGGACCCGCTGGTTGATGCGCAACGGTTCCATCGCACCAAGGCTGGAGTATGCCTTGTCACGAGCCGAATGATCGACAATCTTGCTGCATGAGTGGTCGTGACCCAGTGTTCCGATGCTGGAATTCGCTTGATCCCCATATCGGCAACGATGCGAATTCCAGAATCGAAAGAACACTGGCAATATTGATTCCAGTGTCGTTTCGGTTTCGAAGTTCGCAAAGCGTGGCCTATATCGAGATCATGCGAACTTCGAAACCACGACACTGGCCTAAATGAAGGTTCTGTTCCTCACATCGGAGCTCGCGGGCTATGTGAAAGCCGGCGGTCTGGCCGATGTGTCCGCGGCGCTTCCGGCGGCGCTGCGCGGGCGCGGACTCGATGTGCGAATCCTGATGCCGTTTTACGGACCCGGTCCGGAATGGCACCCGTCGCTGGAAGTCGTGGCGCGGCTGGAGGGGATAGCGGGGATTCCTCCTTGCATGCTTGCGTCTGGCGCCACGCCCTCGGGCGATCCGGCCTGGTTCGTGATCTGTCCGCAGCTCTATGAACGCGCCGGCACACCGTACACGGACAGCTCGCACCAGGACTGGCCGGACAACGACATTCGTTTTGCGCGGCTGGCATTCGCGGCAGTCCAACTCATCAGCGGCGATGCCAATTGCGAGTGGCGGCCGGATATTATGCACGCGAATGACTGGCCGTCGGCGCTGATTGCGGGATATCGCGCCTGGCGCGGGTTGCATCCGCCCTGCCTGTTCACCATCCACAATCTCGCCTATCAGGGCCTTTTTGATGCGGCGCGCCTGAGCGCACTCGCCATTCCATTCGCCGCCTTTTCCATGAGCGGCATCGAGTTCTACGGCCGGCTGTCATTCATGAAGGCAGGTCTGTTTTATGCCGATCATGTCACCACGGTCAGTCCGAACTATGCGCGCGAGATTACGACCGAAGCATTCGGCAGCGGTCTGCAGGGACTGCTGGCGGGACTGGCGGCTGCGGGGAAGCTGACCGGAATTCTCAACGGGATCGGCGATGACTGGGCGCCGGAGCAGGATACGAAACTGATTGGAAATTATCCACCCCGGGTGCGCGACGGCAAAAAGCGCAACGCAGACTGGCTGCGCGACAAAGCCGGATTGGCGTGCGGCGACGGGCCGCTCTTCGTGATGGTTTCGCGCCTCGTGCACCAGAAAGGTGTGGACCTCGCACTCTCTGCGGTCGAAACGCTGGTGTCCGCTGGGGGGCAATTCTTTCTGCTCGGCAACGGCGATCCCGAGCTTGAGCGGATGGCGCAAACCACGGCGGAACAATTTGATGGCGCGGCGGCGGTGACGATCGCCTTTGACGATCAGTTGTCCCGCCGCGCGATTGCCGCCAGCGACTTCTACCTGATGCCGTCGCGCTTCGAGCCGAGTGGCCTCAATCAAATGTATGCCGAACGCTATGGCAGTTTGCCCATCGCGCATGCCACCGGCGGGCTCGCCGATTCCATCCGTGACGGGGAAACCGGGTTCCTGTTCGGCAGCGTCACTCCGGACGCCCTGCGCGATGTGATCATACGTGCACTGAATGTCTATGTTCGTCCGGGGAAATTTGCGGCGATGCGCAAGTCGGCGATGGCCGAGAACTTCGGCTGGGGACCGGCCGCAGGCAAATACGAAGACCTCTACAGACGGTTGCTCGACCGCTGAAACTACAATCTTGCCGTGCTATAGTCTCCCAGGCGCCGTTGAATCTGGGAGGGTCGCATGGTGCGCAAATCACTGCTGTCGGCATCCGCTTTGGCTCTGGTCATCACGGGACTCGTTTCTTCCACACCCAGTGTGCAGGGACAGACATTTGTCGGGGCGCCGGTCCCGCAGCAATTCGCCCACACCGGGATGCCGTCCACGCAAAACGGTGAGTGGCCGAGTTATGCCGGGGATATCAGGGGCACCCGCTATTCGCCGCTGGCGCAGATCGATGCCTCGAATTTCGATCGCCTGCAGGTCGCATGGCGTTTCAAGACCGACAATTTCGGCCCTTATCCGGAATGGAAGCTGGAAGGCACGCCGATCATGGTCAATGGCGTGCTTTACACCACGGCAGGAACGCGCCGCAGCGTCGTGGCGCTCGATGCGAAGACCGGCGAGTTGATCTGGTCGTACTCGTTACGCGAAGGCAAACGCGCAGCGGTCGCGCCGCGTCAGCTTTCCGGGCACGGCGTTTCCTATTGGACGGATGGCAAAAGCGACGAACGCATCGTTTACGTCACCACCGGCTACCGGCTGGTGGAACTGAATGCCAAAACCGGTCAACTCATTCCGTCCTTTGGCGATCACGGGATGGTGGACATGAAGGTCGGCGTCGTCAAAGGCGCCAATCAGCAGATTGACCTTGAAACCGGTGAGATCGGCGTACATTCGACCCCAACAATCGTGGGCGATGTGGCGATCGTCGGCTCATCGATGCGCGAAGGCGCGACTGTCCCGACGCACAACAACACCAAGGGGTTGGTGCGCGCCTACGATGTCCGGACCGGAAAGCAGTTGTGGCGGTTCAACACCATTCCCCTGCCCGGCGAATTCGGCAATGACACCTGGGAGAACGGCTCCTGGGCCGACAACGGCAATACCGGCGTGTGGACCCATATCAGTGCCGACCCGGATCTCGGGCTGGTCTATTTGCCGGTGGAAACTCCGTCCTCGGATTATTACGGCGGCGAACGCCCGGGCAACAATCTGTACGGCGAAAGCCTCGTTGCGGTCGATCTGAAAACCGGGCAGCGGCGCTGGCATTTCCAATTGATCCATCATCCGATCTGGAATTTCGACATGTCGTCGATGCCGATTCTGGCCGACATCAATGTCAATGGCCGAGCGATCAAAGCGGTCGCAGTGCCGTCGAAGCAGGGCTACGTCTATGTGTTTGATCGCGCGACTGGCCAGCCGGTGTGGCCAATCGTGGAGAAGCCGGTGCCGCAATCGGATGTGCCAGGCGAGAAGACCTCGCCGACGCAGCCCTTCCCGCCCGACAAACTGCGTTACAACCGCAATTACCTGAACTTCCCGGATGACCTGATCGACTTCACGCCGGAATTGCGGGCCAAAGCGCTCGAGGTGATCAAACGCTACCGCCATGACCCGAGTCCGTTCGAGCCTGGTTCGATTGCCGATGTAAATGGACGTCTCGGATCGATCGTAGCGCCGACAGCGACCAACTGGCCGGGCGGCGGCTATGACCCGGAATTGCACATTGTGTTTGCACCGGCGGGAAATGTCGTCGGCGCGCGCGCGCTGCGAACGCCGCCGGCGGAATTTTCCGACATCCGTTATGTGCAGGGCGTGAATGGCCGGCCGTTCCAGGTCATTTTGGGCCCGGGCGACTGTTGTGCGGCCGATGCTCCGTTGACGGCGCAGAGGGCAAAGGAGGCGAAGGAACCACCGGTACAGCGCGACCGCGGCGACGGCGCAGGGCTTGCCGTCGAAGGACTGCCGATCTCAAAGCCGCCTTACGGACTGCTCGCCGCGATCGACCTCGATAAAGGCGAACTCAAGTGGCAGACGCCGCATGGCGATACGCCCGACAATATCCGCAACAACCCGGCGCTGAAGGGGGTGAATATCCCCAAGACCGGTCAGCCGGGCACCTGGGGTGTCGGCCTGCTGGTGACAAAAACGCTGGTGATCATGGGCGATCCACAGCGCACAACCACTCCGGATCATCCCAACGGTGCGATGCTGCGCGCCTATGACAAGCTGACAGGCAGGCAGGTTGGAGCCGTGTGGATGCCGGCGCAGCAAAGTGGCTCGCCCATGACCTATATGGTCGACGGCAAGCAGTACATCATTGTCGCAATCAGTGACGCGACGGAAGGCGATGCCCGGCGGCCGCGTTATTCCGGCGAGTATCTGGCCTTCGCATTGCCAAACTGATGAAGTGAACCTAAGCGAGTCCCCGGCGGGGAAAAGCGCCGGGGACTTTCTGTTTCTGGTTATTTCGCGACGTAGCCGGCCGGAAGGACCTTGTGCGGGTCGAAGCGCACCACGAGATAAACGATTTCGGGTGACGTGATCTCCGTAAAAGTGTGCGGGGTGTTGGGCGGCAAGACGATCACATCGCCCGGGCCGATCTTGCGGCTGACGCCGCCGACGATCCGCGTGCCCTCCATACTGGGACCAGTCAATAGCCGTACCGCTTCGTTGTCTGCAGGGCGGTCTTTCGTATTCTCGATAGTGCCCCCGGTAACCATGGTCCCGGTGCCGGAAATCACGTGATAGACCTCGGTGATCTGGCTGTGCTCGGAGCCGCCGACGCTTTGTTTTTCCGTCTTTGCGCGATGCACAACGCCGACGCCGACATTGTAATCGCCATTGATGTTGATCACGCGAATCTGCTGATCGCTGACCGGCGCATCGGCGTTGCGCGCGGCGATGCGTTGAATTTCAGAATTCGGAATATCAACAGCGGTACCACTGGGCGCCGGGGCGGACTGGGCAAGAGTCGTAGCGGCCAGCACGATTGCTGCCGAAATCGCGGTTTGCTTCAGCATATTATTTCCCTCCGATGGACCGGAGGGATTTTATGCCCGCCAAGACCGCTCGCGAAATGAATTCGGCCTCGCGCATTTCCCGCAAGGCCGAATTACGCAACACACCCGGATCAGTTCAGCTCTTGCGCCACTCGCTGCCGTTGGACCAGCTTATCGTCTTGCCATCCGTCGATATCACGCCGAGCATATTCCACGGCGGTCCGGCACTGACCGAGATGTTGCTGGTCAGGATCGCGGTCCCCTGATCGCCTTTGTTGTTCTTGATTTCGAGTTGATTGCCCTTCTGGGTGATCGTGAAACTTTGTCCCGACCACTGGCAGACCTTCATGTCCGGGCCGCACTTAAAGGTGCCCGCGAGATTGGCCTTATAATTTACCGCATGCGTCTGATCCGCGCCAAACACCGCCGCCGCGACCAGCGCGGCGGACATCACCACCAAGGATTTCACCCTACTCCTCCCTTCAAAGCGCTTCCCCGGCAACTTCGCGCATGCTGATTTAAGCGGGACATTGGCGCTTTCAAGGCAGTCATGTGATTGTCGTCACTGGCACCCTCCTCCGTGCATGAGCCGCGCCCGAGGTGTAAAAGACGGATAACCAGGGAGGACTGTATGACCGGAGCAATCCGCTGGCCGGCAATCGCGGCTTTTATCTTGGGCACGGTAATGCCGGTTGCGGCACAGAACGGGCCCACCAACAATCTTCCGAACCCGTACCGGTCCGTCGAGAACTGGGCGAAGATGCCGCCCGGCCGCTCGTGGGGCTCGACCGCGGGCGTGGCAATCGATCCCGATGGCAAAAGTGTCTGGGTCGCGGAGCGCTGTGGCGCCAATAGCTGCCGGAACTCGAGTCTCGACCCGATCCTCGAATTCGATCCGAATGGCCGGATGGTGAGGCATTTCGGCGCCGGCATTTTCGTATTCCCCCACGGCATCAGCGTGGACCGGCAAGGAAATGTCTGGGTGACCGACGGCCAGGGAAACGGCGCTGTCGGCCAGCAGGTGATCAAATTCAGCCCGGACGGCAAGGTTCTGCTGCGCCTCGGGACCGCCGGCGTGGCAGGCAACAGTCCTTCCAGCTTCAATATGCCGTCCGCGGTGCTGGTCGCGCCCAATGGCGACATTTTCGTCGCCGATGGTCATGGCGGCACTTCGAACGACCGGATCGTAAAATTCGATCCGCGCGGCACATACATCAAGGAATGGGGAATCAAGGGCACGGGGCAGGGCCAATTCGACATTCCCCATGCCCTCGCGATGGATTCCCGTGGCCGGTTGTTCGTCGCCGACCGCAACAATAACCGCATCCAGATATTCGACCAGGACGGCAAATATCTGGATTCCTGGAGCCAGTTCAGCCGGCCGAGCGGAATCTGGATCGATGCGAGGGACAATATCTATGTCGCCGATTCGGAATCGGAATCGGTGTCCAAAAATCATGACGGCTGGAAGCGCGGGATGCGGATCGGTTCGGCCAAAGACGGTTCGGTGAAATATTTCATTCCCGATCCGGTCGAGAAGGCGATCACAACCAGTGCCGCCGAAGGTGTTGCGGTGGACAAGGACGGCATTATTTACGGCGCCGAAGTCGGGCCAAAGCGCTTGATGCGCTATGAAATGAAATAGCTGGAGCAGCGACATGCAAGGCTGGTTTACGCGCGCAATACTGGTTGCCTTTGTCGGCGTTTTCACCGCTACGGCAGCAAATGCGCAGGAGATGATCGCGGAGAGGCACACTCTGACAGGATTTGCGGCACGCAAGATTATCGAAGCCTGTCTTACGCAGGCGGCGCGCGATCATTTCCCGGTCGCATTGGCAGTGGTGGATCCCGCCGGCTATCTGCTGTCCTATCAGGCGGCCGATGGCGCGACGGGCAACACCGGCGAGACGGCGCAGCTCAAAGCCAAAACGGCCGCGCGATTCCGGCGCTCCACTGCCGACCTCTATGATCGCATCAACAAGCAGATCAACCGCGCTCCGGAATGGCAGGGCTATTTCGCCATTCCCGGCGGATATCCGATCCTTTCCAGCGGCGAAGTTGTCGGCGCGATTGGCGTCGGCGCCGCAGGGCTTTCCGGCGGCAAGGACGAGGACTGTGCACAGTCCGCGGTGAAGACAGTGATGGGAGACGGCAAATCACCGCCCCCGCCATCGCCACAGCCGCTGATTGCCACCTATAAGGTTCTGACGGCGGACGCAGCTCGCAAGCTCGCCGACGCATGCATTGCTTATGCCGGCGCAAACCGGATCCGCGGCATCAGCGCGTCGGTCGTCGATCCGGACGGCAATCTGCTGTCGTTCGAGAGCATGAACGGAACGTCGTCAAACGGGTTGAAAAGCGCGCAATTGAAGGCCATCACCGCTGCGCATTGGCGGCGTGCAACCGCCGACCTGTTCCAGCGCGTGAACACGAAAGCCAATCGCGCGCCGGAGTGGAAAGGCGATTTCCCGGAGCCTGGTGGCTTTCCTATTTTCATCGGCAATGACATCGTGGGTGCAATCGGTGCGGGCGGCGGCGCCGGCAATCAGGACAGCCAATGCGCGGAAGCGGCCGTGAAAGCAGTGTTTCCAAATGCGGTCACCGCCAGGGCCAGTTGAACGGGAGGACTGAATGAAGCGCATGATTCTTGTGGGGGTCGCACTCATAGCATCGGCCGGCATCGGCTATGCCGCAGGCGCGGGAAACATTCCCGACATCTCGACGCTGAATCCGAATGCGATGAAGCTGGTTCTGCCCGAAAATATCAAATGGGGACCAGCGGCGGGCCTGACCGGCACGGATTCCTATACGCTGGTCGGCGATGCCGGAAAGCCTGGCTTTTATGTCGTGCTGAACCGGTTTCATCCGGGCAATTTCAGCCATCCGCATTATCACGTGAACGACCGCTACATCATGGTGCTGTCGGGGACTTGGTGGGCTGCGACCGGAGCAAAGGATGACCCCGAACATCTCACTGTGCCGATCAAGGCCGGAACTTTCGCGATCCATAAGGGGAATGAAGTGCATTACGACGGGGCGCGCACCGGCAGCGGCGATGCGGTGGTCATGATCTTCGGCGAAGGACCCGGCACACGGCACGAATGCGAGGGGCCGACGGCGGAAAAGGGTCCCGGACCCTGCGCCGACGCACGCAAAGCCGCGGGGTTGCCGGCAGTCAACTGATCGTTCTGAATGGTGAATTGGCCGCACAGGGACGTGCAACTACCCACTGTCTCGAAGGTTACGGAGGCACAGCAGGACTTGCTGTTCCACTACGATCGTCCCACTCGAGCGGCCGAGGCTTACGAACAGCTGGCGCAGCATTTTAAGTTGACGGAAGGACAGCGCCACGCGGTTATGCAAAGAACGAAGGAAAACGCGTGGCAAAACCGAGTACGGCAGGCGCGGAGGCACCTGGTTGAAGAAGGGGTGCTAAACGGGTCTGAGCGCGATGCGTGGAGCCTCACTAAATGGGGCTGGCAAAGTACCTACCGCAGACTAAATCCAGGACAACCAATACCCGGAACAAAGCCGATCGACATCTAATCGCTGTGCCCCGCTTCCGGCCGCCAATGCTTCGTTGCACGAAGCGCGGCCACCTTCCCCCACGCGTCGCGCTGATGCGCTCGCGGGGGGAAGGAGAAACCAGTTACAGAGTGAAAATTGACTCGTCGTAGCTTCGGGTGCCAAGGCCCTCGTCGGCGAAGATGGCGTGCTCGCCGATCCACTCGCGCGCATCGTCGTATACCTCGCGGCCGTATTTCTCGAATACGATGCGCTCACCCGGGCCCCAGCGGCGCGTGTCCATCATCGAATGAAAACGCGTCGGAAATTCTTTCAGATAGTAGTGCGTGTAAAGTTCCGGCCTGAGGTCGATATCCTGCTGTGCCCGCTTCAGCGCACGGTAGCACTTGCGAATATCCTCGGGATCCGGATCGCCATGGATCATGTGCGCGATCATGAATGTCGTATCTATGATTTTGCGGAAACCAAGCTGCTCGGCGAAATAATAGGGTCCGCTGAACAGGGCAGCAGCCGGCACCTTGCCGTCGACCAGTAGTTCCATGCGGCGAAACAGGAGCCCGTCCTTGAAGGACAGATTCAGCTGGTCCGGCGCGAGATATTGTTCGAGGCCCTGAATGGTCGAGTAATGGCTCCCGGATTTAAATCCGACGGAAATCGGCACGCCTGCCAGATCGGCGGGTGTTTTGACCGGTGAATCCGCCGGCACGAATACGCCAGCCGGCGAGACCGAATAGACATCGGAAAACAGCTTCGCGTGACCGGTCGATGCGGCGACATTCACCGTCCAGTGGCAGGCGCAGCTGATGTCGGACTTGCGGCCATCAGCGATCGTATGGAAGGCGCCGACGCGATCCGGCTTGACGTGGTTCTGGCCATCCGTGGACTGAACGAGTTCGAGAAACTCGTAATCGAGCCCCTCCGCTTTGAAGTAGCCTTTTTCCTCGGCCACCCACTCATGAAGGCGGAAATGAGGTTCGATGATGAATTTTTTCTTTGTCATAGGAACTCCACAAATGGCGAGCGAAGGCTGGAGCACGCATTCAGGCCGAATTGACTTTAGCACGCCAGCGCCAGGGTTCCAGAAGAGGAACGAAGCAGTGGCCGGCGCGTACCGCCAAAAAAGGGCAGAACAGATGGCAAAGCAGCGGACGTCCAAAGCCAGGGCTGGCGGCAAATGGTCGGCGGAGGTGACTGAGAACAGTCACGCGATGGACCTTGAGAAAGACGTCTTTCGGCAAACGAGTGCGAAGAAAATCGCGCAGTCGCTCAAGCGTTCTTCAGAAGCGAGCACCCACCGCAAGAGCAGCCCCTTCCGCTCAGCAATGTCGATGTTGAATTTCTATATCAACCGCGCGGGACATAATCTAACGGAATCACGCAGGACGACGCTTGAGCGCGCCAAAACCGAGCTGCGCAAAGCTTTCGGCCGGGAATGACTGCGACGGTGCGGGGGCTTCCAGAGACCGGGATCATGTTTTAGGGTCCCCCACCCCTTTCTCGACGAACCATGTTTAAAACCGAAGTCAAAAACGACGTCCTCGCGGCGATCGGCGATACACCGCTCATTCGCCTCAAAGGCCCTTCCGACCTCACCGGCTGCGAGATTCTCGGTAAAGCCGAATTCATGAATCCGGGTCAATCGGTCAAGGATCGGGCAGCGTTGTTCATTATCCAGGACGCGCTGAAGAGCGGCCGGTTGCGGCCAGGCGGCACCGTCGTCGAAGGCACCGCGGGAAACACCGGCATCGGGCTCGCCGTGGTCGGCAATGCCTTGGGCCTGAAATCCGTCATCGTCATTCCCGACACCCAAAGCCAGGAAAAGAAGGACGCGCTGCGGCTGCTGGGCGCGACTTTGGTCGAAGTTCCTGCCGTGCCCTACAAGGACTCCAACAACTACGTGAAGGTGTCGCAACGGTTGGCCGAGCAACTCGCCCAGAGCGAACGCAACGGCGCCATCTGGGCCAATCAGTTCGACAATCCCGCCAATCGCGAAGCGCATATCCAGACGACTGGTCCGGAAATCTGGCGGCAGACCGGCGGCCGGGTTGATGGATTCATTTGCGCAGTCGGGACGGGAGGCACACTGGCCGGCATCGCAATGGCACTGAAAGCGCGCAATCCGAAGATTGTCACTGCTGTGGCCGATCCGCCCGGCGCAGCAATCTATTCCTGGATCAAAACCGGCGAGTTGAAGGCGCATGGGAGTTCCATCACTGAAGGGATTGGACAAGGCCGGGTGACGGGAAATCTTGAGGGCGCCCCGATCGACGATGCGTTCGAAATTCCCGACGAAGAGGCGTTGCCCTGGATTTTTTCGCTGCTCGAGAAAGAGGGGCTTTGCCTGGGCGGCTCGACGGGAACCAACGTCGCCGGCGCGGTTCGGCTGGCTCAACAATTGGGCAAGGGCCATGTGATTGTCACCATCCTGGCCGATTACGGCACGCGCTATCAAAGCAAGCTGTTCAATCCCGAATTCCTGCGGTCGAAAAATCTGCCGGCGCCACAATGGCTCGCCTCACCGCCGCCATTGCCGAAAGTGCCGCTGCAATGAGCGACGTTCCACCGCTCGTCTCTACTGAATGGCTCGCCGGCCACCTGGGAGAGACCGGAGTCCGGGTGGCGGACGCGTCCTGGTATTTGCCCGAGGCAAAGCGCAATGCGCTGGCCGAATTCGATCGGCGCCACATACCCGGCGCGGTCTTTTTCGACATAGATGCGATTTCCGATCATTCAACAAATCTGCCGCACATGCTGCCCAGCCCGGCAGAATTCGCTTCCGCGATGCGGCGGCTCGGAATCGGTGATGCGGACCTTGTTGTATTTTACGATGGCGCAGGCGTGTATTCCGCCCCGCGCGCGCTGTGGATGATGCGCGCCATGGGCCATGATCGAGCCACGGTTCTCGATGGCGGATTGCCGAAATGGTCTCGGGATGGCTACCAGGTCGAACCCGGTGCAGTGCTCCCCGCCGAAGTGGGCCACTTCACTGCGCGATTTCGCCCGGAGCTGGTGCGCACATTCGAGCAGATGCTGGAGAATCAGGACAGCCGCAGCGAGCAGATCGTGGATGCGCGCAGCCCCGGCCGCTTTCGTGGCGAGGAAGTGGAGCCGCGCGCGGGAGTACGTCCAGGCCACATTCCGGGATCAGTGAACATGCATTACGCAAAGCTGATCAAACCTGACGGAACAATGCAGGATGCGGCCGAATTGCGGAAGCATTTCGAGGATCAGCGGATCGACGTTGAGCGGCCGATTGTCACCAGTTGCGGATCGGGAATAACCGCGGCCATTGTCGCACTTGCATTGGAAATTGCCGGCGCGAAACGGGTCGGCCTTTACGACGGCTCGTGGTCCGAGTGGGGCGGCCGCGGGGACGCGCCGGTCGCGACAGGAGCGGCATGAAACGGCCCGGCGCCAGACCGCGCGAATTGCATGCAACCGTCACGTTTCTGTCGATGGAAAGCCGGCCCATCGTCACACCCCCGCCCCCGCCGCTGCTGAAAACCGCATTGCTGAAATGCGATAATCCCGCGGTTCATTTTTATCGCTATCTGTACGACACAGTCGGCCGCCCCTGGTACTGGATCGAGCGCCGTATGTGGAGCGACGACCGGCTGAAACAGCATCTCGCAAACGAGAAAGTGGCGCTCTATGCGCTTTATCTCGGCGGCGTTCCCGGCGGCATGGCGGAACTGGATTTCCGCGAGCGGGGCGTCGGACAACTCAGCTATTTCGGTCTCACACCGGAATTCATCGGACGCCGGATTGGTCCATGGTTTCTTCATCAGATTGTCGAACTGAGTTGGGCCGAACCGATTTCCGTTCTGCGCGTGAACACCTGCACGCTGGACTATAAAAAGGCGCTGGTCACCTATCAGCGGGCCGGCTTCGTCCCCATTGGCCGCATCGAACGCACAGTCGTTGTGCCGCGTGATTATCCGGAATAGCAGCGATTTTCATGGCTTGAGCAGCTTTTGCCAAGCTTCTGACGGACCGAACGCAGACAGTTGATGTGCAAGGCAGGTCCCCCTGCGCTGTAATCGGGGGGAAGCTGCATCCGGTTAGCTATGCCCCTGTCCTTGCCCGTCATTGATATGGCGCCGCTCTTTGGTGGCGACGCATCTGCGCGCGCCGCCGTAGCCCGGGAAATCGGAGCCGCCTGCCGCGAGTGCGGATTCTTCTATGTCACCGGGCACGGGATCTCCCCTTCCACTCTTGGTGAACTCGATCGCGCCGCTCGCACATTCTTTGCATTGCCGGAACACGAAAAGCTCGCAATCGCGATGGCGCGCGGCGGACGCGCGTGGCGCGGCTATTTTCCCGTGGGCGGTGAACTCACATCCGGCAAACCGGATCAGAAAGAAGGAGTTTATTTCGGCACCGAACTGGGATCGGACGATCCGCGTGTCCGGGCGGGCCTGCCGCTGCATGGCGCCAACCTGTTTCCGGCACGGCCGGATGAATTGCGCCATGTTGTACTTGAATATATTGCGGCGGCGACCGGGACAGCCCATGCCTTGATGCAGGGCATCGCATTGAGCCTCGGACTTGAGCCCAAATACTTCTACGACAACTACACGAATAACCCGACGATACTGTTCCGTATCTTCCATTACCCGCCGGTTGCGCCATCCTCGTCAGATTGGGGTGTCGGAGAACACACGGATTATGGCTTGCTGACGTTGCTTGCGCAGGATGCGAATGGCGGGTTGCAGGTCAAAACAGGTAACGGCTGGATTGAGGCGCCTCCGATCCCGGGAACGCTCGTCTGCAATATCGGCGACATGCTGGATCGTTTGACCGGCGGACTTTATCGTTCGACAGCCCATCGCGCGAAGAACGTCAGCGGCCGGGGAAGGCTGTCCTTCCCGTTTTTCTTTGATCCCGGTTTTGATGCGGAGGTCCGGCCGCTGCCCGAACGCGCTTTACTGGCTGCTGATGATAGTCAGACCCGATGGGACCGGCAGAATGTGCATGGATTCTCGGGCACCTATGGTGATTACCTATTGGGCAAGGTCTCGCACGTATTTCCGGAATTGCATCGCGAAGTGATTTGAGCGCTGGGGGCCGGCGCGATCAGCTGATTATGGACCTTTTGCACCGATCGCCATAATGGATGGGGAGCAAAGCCAGCACAGGCCTGCCTTGAATATCAGTAAACCCGTATTTGCGAAGCCTGCCGCTCCGGCCGAACTCACGCTGCGCGGCATTGGGTTGGGCGCGGCCATCACACTGGTGTTCACCGCTGCCAATGTCTATCTCGGACTGAAAGTCGGCCTGACTTTCGCGTCGTCCATTCCGGCGGCTGTCATCTCGATGGCCGTGCTGAGCTTCTTTTCCGGCTCCAATATCCGCGAAAACAACATCGTGCAGACCACGGCGTCTGCAGCAGGCGCGCTGGCCTCTGTTATCTTTGTTCTGCCCGGACTCGTCATTATTGGCTGGTGGGAGCGATTTCCATTCTGGATTTGCTTTCTCGCCTGCGCTGCCGGTGGCACGCTCGGCGTGCTCTACACAATTCCGCTGCGCCGCGCATTGGTGACGTCATCGGACCTTCCGTACCCGGAAGGCGTAGCAGCGGCGGAGGTCCTGAAAGTCGGATCGGGATTGCGCGACGCAGGCGCGTCGGATACGGGTACGGCGCGAGAGGGCCTGGTGGCCATCGTCATCGGCTCGGTTGCCTCGGCCGGACTGGCGCTGCTGGTCGCGACTCGCCTCGCAGTGTCGGATCTGACCAACTATTTCCGCGTCGGCCCGCAGAGCGCGACTGGCTTTGATCTGGCATTCTCACTGGCGCTGATCGGGGCCGGGCATCTCGTCGGATTGCAGGTCGGCATTGCAATGCTGGTCGGACTATTGATTGCATGGGGCGCGGCTTTGCCGGTCCTGACCGCGATCTTTCCGGCAGCACCGAATATCGGGGTCGAACAGCATGTGATGGCCCTGTGGACGTCGGAGGTCCGCTTCATCGGCGCAGGTGCGATGGCCGTGGCGGCGATCTGGACTTTGCTGCGGCTGGCCGGGCCATTGGTATCGGGTTTTTTGCGCACGGCTGCCGCAGCGCGCGCAACACGCGCCGGTTCGGATCAGACCGATCGCGATCTCAACTGGCACTGGATCATCGCACTGTCGCTGCTATGTCTCGCCATCACGGCTGCCCTGGTGTGGAATTTCGCCGAAACCGGGGCACTGGCCGGTTCTGCGCTGGCTCTCACGATCGTTGCCTTGCCGCTGGTGGTGATTATCGGATTTCTGGTCGCGGCGGTGTGCGGCTACATGGCGGGTCTGATTGGCTCATCCAACAGCCCTGTATCGGGCGTCGGCATTCTTGCCGTGGTGATCTGCGCGCTGCTCATGATGGCGGTCGCGCCGTCGCCGGGCGCAAGCTCGAATGCATTGGCCGCCATCGTCCTGTTCACGACGGCCATTGTCTTTGCAGTCGCCGTCACGTCGAACGACAATCTCCAGGATCTCAAGACAGGCCAACTCGTCGGCGCGGCTCCCTGGCGGCAACAATTGGCCTTGATCGCCGGAATCATCGCAGGCGCCGTGGTCATTCCGCCAATCCTCAATCTGCTGGTGGAGGCTTACGGGTTTGCCGGCGCGCCACACATAGCTGCGATCGCAAGCAAGCCGCTTCCTGCACCGCAGGCGAGTCTGATTTCCACCCTTGCGCTTGGGGTGATCGGCCGAAGGCTCGACTGGGACATGATCAGCATCGGTCTAGGAATCGGGATTGTCATTATTGCCGCGGATGAGCTGCTTGCCGCGCGCAAATGGTTGCGGCTCCCGCCGCTTGCTGTCGGTATGGGGATTTATCTTCCAATGTCGGCGGTTCTGGCGGTCACGATCGGCGCGCTGATCGGTTGGTGGTATAACAAGCGCACCGCCCGGACGGCTGATGCAAAGCGAAGACAGCATCTGGGCGTACTCGTCGCATCCGGGATGATCGTCGGCGAAAGCCTGCTCGGGGTGCTGATCGCTGGCCTGATTGTGTCGCTTGGCACGGATGCGCCACTGGGCATTGTCGGTTCCGATTTCCCGGGCGGCAATGTTATCGGCTTCGTGGTATTCGCCGGACTGCTGGTATTTCTTTACCGCTGGATGCTTCGCCGCGGAGCCGCCGCGCAATGACGGCAATCACCTCGCCGCAAATCGCCCGCCGCGGCAGCGGCGATATTTTCGGACATCCTGCGGGTCTCAGTGTCCTTTTCGGTACCGAGATGTGGGAGCGCTTTTCATATTATGGAATGCGGGCGCTATTCGTCCTCTACCTGACGGAATATCTGCTGCTGCCCGGGCATGTCGAACATGTCTGGGGTTATTCTGCGGTGAAGTCATTCTTCGAATTTTTTTCCGGACCGCTGGACGTTCAGCCGTTCTCATCGCTGCTCTATGGCAGCTACACCGGGCTGGTCTATCTCACACCTTTTCTCGGCGGCTGGATGGCGGACCGGGTCATGGGGCAGAGACGAGTCGTGGTTTTCGGCATCGTTCTGATGGCGTTCGGCCATTTCATGATGGCTTTCGAGGCGCTGCTGTTTCCGGCGCTGCTTTTGCTGGTCATAGGCGTCGGAATATTCAAACCGAATACGACGAGCCAGGTCGGGTCGCTGTATGCGGAAGGCGATCATCGCCGCGACCGCGCCTATTCGATCTTCTACGTCGGCATCAATGTCGGCGCATTCTTCTCGCCTCTGGTGTGCGGCACCTTGGGTGAGCAGATGGGATGGCATTATGGTTTTGCTGCCGCCGGTGCCGGCATGCTGATTGCGCTGATCGTATATATTGTAGGATTTAAAACCCTTCCGGAGGACAAGCTGAGCCGGCAGAAAGCGGCACAAGCTCCGGAAGCTCCACTGTCACCGGACGAGCGGCGCTCGGTGTTCTGGTTGATCGCTCTCAGCCTTCCGCTGACGCTGTGGTGGGCGTGCTACGAGCAGTCGGGCAACACAATTTCGCTATGGGCAGCGGACAGTACCGACCGCAGCATCAATTTGCTGGGTTGGCACGGTGAGATTGATGTGACGTGGTTCCAGTCGTTGAATCCGCTGATGATCTTTGCCTTCACACCGATTGTCTTGGCGCTGTGGCGGCGGCAGGCGACCAGGAGTACCGAGCCTGCGACATCTCGCAAAATGATTTTCGGCTGCGGCTGCATGGCGGCTGCCAATCTCATCATGGCGATGGCCGCACATTTCGCCGGTGGCGGCGGGAAAGTGAGCTGGCTCTGGCTGATGGCCTATTTCGCGATATTGACCTTGGGCGAACTTTATCTTTCACCTGTCAGCCTGTCGCTTTATTCGAAGGCGTCGCCAGCGCAAATTGTCTCAACCATGATGGCGGTTAACTTTATTCCGAATTTCATCGGTGGAGGATTACTGCAAGGGTGGTTGGGCTCTCACTGGAGCAGCATGGATAAAATGACATTTTTTCTGATGATTGCAGCCATTGCCGCATCGGCAGGTGCAGGAATTCTGGCATTTTCGCGTCCATTGAGACGCCTGGCGCAGGAATAGGATGGCGCGCAAACGCACCAAAATCGTGGAAGCCGGACGCAATCCTTCATTGCACGCCGGTGCCGTCAATGTGCCGGTGTATCGCGCATCGACCATCCTGTTTCCCGACATGGAAACACTGCGGACCGAAGCCGCGCCTTACACTTATGGCCGGCGCGGCACGCCGACCACGCGCGCGCTGGAACAGGCGATTTGTGAACTCGAAGGTGGGGCACGAACCGTCCTGACGCCGTCCGGCCTGTCAGCCTGCACGCTGGCCATTCTCACCACCTGTAGCTCCGGCGACCACATTCTGGTGAGTGACTCGGTTTACGGACCGACGCGGATTTTCTGCCACAAACTCGGCAAGCGCTACGGGATCAATGCGGATTATTTCGAGCCTTGTATCAGCGCGGATGGAATTGAAAGCCTGTTGCGGCCGAACACAAAAGCGGTGTTTCTCGAAAGCCCGGGATCGTTGACATTCGAAGTCCAGGATGTGCCTGCCATCGCCGCCGTGGCGCACCAGCGTGGCGTAGCGGTCATCATGGACAACACTTGGGCGACGCCGCTGTATTTCGACGCGTTCCGGCATGGCGTCGATCTCTCGGTTCAGGCGGTGACCAAATATATCGGCGGTCATGCCGATGTGCTGCTCGGGACAGTCTCGGCCAATGAGGCATGGCGCGCCCGTCTCGTGGAAACGCATGGCACGCTCGGCCTGTGTGCGTCCGGCGACGAAGCATGGCTTGCCCAACGCGGATTGCGCACTTTGGCAGTGCGATTGAATCAGCATCAGAAAAGCGCGACTGAAATCGCGACCTGGCTGCAGTCGCGGCCCGAAGTGGCGCGCGTGATTTATCCCGCGCTTCCTGGCGACGCGGGTCATGAATTGTGGAAACGCGATTTTAGCGGCGCATCGGGGCTATTCGCCATGGTCCTGAAACCGGCGAGCGATGCTGCCGTGGCGGCCATGGCAGACGGATTGGAACATTTTGGCATGGGCTATTCCTGGGGCGGATTTGAGAGCCTGATGGTGCCGGCACATCATTTCCACCGCAGCTTTCCGCCAGCACTGGAAGGTCCGCTCCTCAGGCTCCATATCGGGCTTGAAGACGTTGAGGATCTCAAAGCCGATCTGGCAAAAGGATTCGAACGTTTGCAACAACAGGAGAACTGAATGGCCGCCGATGGAAAATGGCAGTTGACGATAAATACGCCTCTCGGTGCGCAGCAAAGCATGCTGAGCATCAGCACCAGCGGTGCTTCCCTGACCGGCACGCAGAGCGCGTCGACGGGCGACGAAAAGCCGATCGAGGATGGCAAAGTTTCGGGCGATCAGATCAGCTGGAAAGCATCGATCAGCAAACCCATGGCGATGACGCTGGAATTTTCGGCGACCGTGCAGGGCGACCAGATGACCGGCTCGGTCAAATTGGGAATGTTCGGCACCCAGTCCTTTCGTGGAGTGCGCGCCTGAGCGAGGTTTTGTCGCCGGAGCAATTTCTGGGGGCCGTGCGATTTGACGCACAGGGCCTTGTGCCGGCCATTGCACAGGATGCCAAAACCGGCGCCGTGCTGATGCTGGCCTGGATGAATGAAGATGCGTTGCGGCGGACCATTGCGAGCGGCGCCGTCACCTATTGGTCCCGGTCGCGGCAGCAATTGTGGCGCAAGGGCGAAACCAGCGGTCACACCCAGCGCCTGATTGAAATCTCAGTCGATTGCGATGGCGATACGCTGCTGATGAGAGTGGACCAGACGGGCCCCGCTTGCCACACCGGCGAGCCGGTGTGCTTTTTCCGGAAGCTGACGACGCCGTCTCCCTCTCCTCGCTCCTAGTTCCTCGCTCCTCCTGATGCTGAAATCCAATACCGCCACTATTAAAGACGGGCTGCCACCCCTGCAGCGCCGCTGGGCGATCGTCACGATCTGCCTCGCGATCTTCATGACGGTGATCGATCAGACCATCGTCAATGTCGCCCTGCCGACCATCAGCGCGAATCTTGGCGTGCAAGCATCAGCCTCGGTCTGGGTCGTGAATGCCTACCAGATGGCGATCATGCTCCTGCTGCTGCCATTGGCGTCGATCGGCGACATCCTTGGCTACAAGCGCGTCTATATCGCCGGGCTCGGATTGTTCGGAGTGGCTTCAGTCGGCTGCGCGTTTTCCGGCTCGCTCGACATGTTGACGCTGATGCGCGTCCTGCAGGGCGTCGGTGCATCCGGTGTGATGAGCGTCAATATGGCGCTGGTGCGGCTGATCCATCCGATGAACCGGCTGGGTCATGGAATCGGCATCAATGCTTTCATGATCGCCGTTTCGGCGGCAGCGGGTCCGACGATCGCCAGCGCGGTTCTTGCGATTGCACCCTGGCAATGGCTGTTCGCGGTCAACGTGCCGGTGGTGATCGCGGCAGTGATGATCGGCATTTCGGCACTGCCGGAATCGCCGCGCGCCAGCCATTCTTTCGATTTCTCGACCGCAGTCCTCAGTGGTGTCACCTTCGGAATGCTGATCGCCTTCCTCGAAGGCCTCAGCGAACCGGGCGCGGCTTTGACACGCGATGGCGAATTCGCGCTGATGCTGGTCGCCGCGATTCTGCTGGCACGCCGGCAAATTCGCACGCCATCGCCGATGCTGCCGGTCGATCTGCTGCGCATTCCGATGTTTGCGCTTTCGGTTGCGACTTCGAGCTGTTCCTTCATTGCGCAGACGCTGGCTTATGTCGCCATTCCGTTTCACCTGCACGACGTTGGCTATTCGGCCGTGGAAATCGGTCTTCTGATGACGCCGTGGCCGATCGGCACGGCCATTCTGGCACCGATTGCGGGGCGGCTCGCCGACCGTTTTCCTGCCGGGCTGCTCGGCCTGTTCGGGTTGCTTGCGTTTGCTGCGGGGCTCGCGGGCATGGCGGCTCTCTACACAACCGGCAATGCTGCGAATGTGGTCTGGCGCATGGCGCTCGCGGGCGCCGGATTTGGCCTCTATCAGTCGCCGAACAACCGCACAATTCAGGCATCCGCACCGCGTCACCGCAGCGGCAGCGCAAGCGGCACGCAGGCGATGGCCCGGCTTCTTGGCCAGACTCTCGGCGCGGCATTCGCGGCACTGATCATGGCGCGCATGCCGGCAGTATCGGCCGTGTGGTTTGCCGCCGGTTTCGCGGTGCTGGCCGCCTGCGTCAGCGCTGCACGCCTCAGCGATCTCCCACAACCGGACCGTTGATAGGTCTGGAACGCTCTGCTCTGTTCGGAGTAGCTTCGTGCGACCAAGCGAGTTTTCAGCCCATGATCGTAGTGCGTAATCTCTCCCTGACCGCCGCGGTTGCAGCAGCAACGGTGTTGTTGTCGGCCGCGTCCGAAGCGCCCAATCTCGACAAAATCCCATTTTTCGGCGGGCCCAATACATCCTGGGTGAAGATCGGCGATAATTTTATCGCGCCTCCCACTGGTCCGGGTCCGGTGACCGACGATCCCGCCCATCCTTATCAGCCGAATAATGACAAGGGACTCCAGGTGACGTTCCGGGTCGCCGACGTCACCAACCCGATCCTGAAGCCCTGGGCGGCGGCGCAGATGAAAAAGTCGAATGACGAAGTGCTCGCCGGACATCAGCCGTTCCGCGCGCGAACGAGCTGTGTTCCCGGGGGCGTACCCGGCTATCTGATTTACGGCCGTCTCGAACCCTTGTACTTCGCCCAGGATGGCAAGGAAGTCCTGATGATGAACCAGGCGGATGCGCAGATTCGCCATGTCTATCTGAACGTGCCGCATTCCAATCATCCGAAACTGTCCTGGTATGGCGAGTCGGTGGGCCACTATGAAGGCGGCGATACCCTGGTGGTCGATACCATCGCCCAGAACGACAAAACTTTCGTCGATGACTACCGCACGCCGCATACGGCACAGATGCACGTCGTCGAGCGGTACCAGCTGACCGATGGCGGCAAATCCCTGCGAGTCAGTTTTACAGTCGACGATCCCGGCGCCTACAACACGCCATGGTCGGCCTCGCAGATTTATCGCCGCTCCAACGAGGGTGCTTTCCTGGAGGCGCCATGCGCGGATAATCGGAACAGTCCGTTCTACGATTCGCGGCACCCGATTCCGGAAGCTAAAACTCCGGATTTCTGACTTGGCTTGTGCGCAGCCGTGTTATGTTTCGCAACGACCTAAGGGAGGAATTCATGCGTGCAAAACTGTTGTCGTTCGTGGCGGTCGCGGCGCTCGTGTCGCCGATGGCGTTGGCGCAAAATGTGGCGCCTGCGGACCATACCTTCGCCACACATAGTGAGATCGAAGGCCTGATCCAGAAAGCGATGAAGGATCGCAAGGGCAATGCGCCCAACACGATCGAGCCGATCCTGACGCTGGCACCATACAAGGCGCAGCTCGAATATCGCACCGCGCTCGCACCGGCTGCACTGCACGAAAAAGATGCCGAGATGATGTATGTGCTCCAGGGCACCGGCGTCATCACGACAGGCGGGAAGCTGGTCAACGGAAAGCGCACCAATGGGCCCAATATGGGCGGAGACTCCATCGAAGGAGGTGAAGCGCACAACGTTTCCCCCGGCGATGTGATCATCATTCCGCAGAACACGCCGCATCAGGTGAATCCGACCGGAGGCGCTCCGATCGTGCTGATGACATTCCACGTGCCACGCCCGGCGGGCAATTGGCCATAACAGCATCGCGAAGCAGCGATTGATCTACACCGGCATCGGTTCGCGGCAGACGCCCGAACCGGTGCTGGCGTTTATGGTGTCGCTCGGCCGTGAACTGGCGCGCCGCGGATGGTTGTTGCGTTCCGGCGGTTCACCCGGCGCCGATACGGCATTCGAACAGGGCTGCGATTTTGGCGGCGGCGCAAAAGAAATCTTCCTGCCATGGCGCGGATTCAACGGGTCCGACTCCCCACTGTTCGAAACGCCACCGGCGGCCGTTGAACTGGCGCGCAAGATTCATCCGGGACTGCACCGGCGCAGCGCTAGCGTGCAGAAACTTCGTGCGCGCAATGTCTGCCAGATACTTGGACCGTCGCTGAACGAACCTTCGCATCTGGTCATTGCGTGGACCGAGAATGGCGTTCCGTCCGGTGGTTCTGCCACGGTCCTTCAAATCGCGGAGGAGTGCGGGATACCGGTGCTCAATCTGGCGGATCCTGCCTGGTCCGGACTCGATCAAAAAAGCGCGCTTGAGCACGTCCTTGCTACAGCAGAAACCCACGCTCAGCGAATTCTTATTCCAGTCGCTCCCGCGGTAGCGGCCGTGTTGCCCGGAACAGGAACGCCTCAATTGCCAAAAAAATCACGACAGGCAAAACCGCGCCGGGAACGCCGCCCCACTCAAACCCAATCCGGCCGGCGACATAAAGAAGGACAATAAGGCTCAGTGCCACGCCCGGCGCACCGAGGCCACGCATCGCAGCACTCCGGTGATACCCGATCCAGAACATGAACCTCGCGAGCACCCACACGACAGCGGTCGCGATGACGGCGCGCATCGCGGAGCCGTCGGCAGAATAGGCTGCAAGACCAAAGAGCGCGGCCGTGAACACGAGTGTTTGTTCCAATGTATTTTGCAGATAGCGCAAATTGATCTTCAGTCTTGCCGTCTCGTAACCGGAAAGCGGGTCGAACGCGGGCGCGGATAAGCGCTCGTGAGCGACAGCTTCGATGCCGGTGACGAGGCAAAACAGCACCGCGAGACACCAGCATTTCAACGTGAGAAGCATTCGGTCCGCGGCGCTATCCATGCCCTGGAGAGGCGGGGTGAGAAACGCAATGGCGAGCCAGATCACGAGTGCCACAGGCATGGCAGCGGCAATTGCGAGCATACCAGCGCGGCGCTGGCGCTTGAAATCGGAGTCGGACGCTGCTGCGCCGCTCATCCGCTCATTCGCGCCGGCGAAACAGCGACGCCAACGCGGCGAAACTCAGCGCTTGGAGAACTGGAAGCTGCGGCGAGCCTTGGGGCGGCCGTATTTCTTGCGCTCCACCACACGCGGATCGCGGGTCAGGAAACCCCCTTGCTTCAGAAGCGGACGCAAACCCGGCTCATACGCGATGAGGGCCTTTGAAATGCCGTGGCGCAACGCGCCTGCCTGTCCCGACAACCCACCGCCGCTGACCTTGCAGATGATATCGAATTGGCCGTCCCGACCGGCCGCAACAAGCGGCTGGCGCAGGATCATGCGCAGAACCGGGCGCGCGAAATAGATGTTCTCTTCCTTGTCGTTGACCTTGATGCGTCCGGGGCCGGGTTTGAGCCAAACCCGGGCCACCGCATTCTTGCGTTTGCCCGTCGCGTAAGCGCGTCCCATGCGATCAAGCTTTGGACGGCCCTCGGCCTGCGCTGACTGCGGCTGATCCGGCTGCTTTGCCTTGATCAGCGTCGACTTCAATTCGGAAAAATCGCGGGTTGCTTCGGCCATGGTTACGACGCCTTCGACTTGCGGAAGTTGCTGTTCTTCGGGCTGAGGGCTGCAATGTCCAGCAGCTCGGGCTGCTGCGCCTCGTGCGGATGATCGGCACCGGCATAGACGCGCAGATGGGCGAACTGGTGCTTGCCCAGCGGTCCCCGCGGCAACATCCGTTGCACCGCCTTTTCGACCACGCGCTCCGGTGTCTTGCCCGACAAAAAGTCTTCGGGCACGCGCTCCTTGATGCCGCCGATATAACCGGTGTGCCAGTGATAGGTCTTTCCGGTCCGCTTGTTGCCCGTCAGCAGAACTTTGCCGGCATTGATGACGATGACATTGTCGCCGCAATCCATATGCGGCGTGTACATCGGTTTGTGTTTACCGCGCAGGCGGGTTGCGATAATGGCCGCGAGACGACCGACGACCAGCCCATCGGCGTCGATCAGCACCCACTTCTTGTTTATCTCGGAGGCTTTGGCCGAATAGGTTTGCATGATACGATTCCCGAAATAACCGCACGGTCCGCACACCGGCCCGGCCGCGCCATGTAGCCGCCGGCCCGTGCCGGGTCAAGCAATTTAGCCCGCAATGCCGGGTATTTTATAATGCGGTAAGATAATACCGCATGATGTGAAAGTAAGCCAGTGACCCAGATTTCCTCTCCATCGCCCGTTCTCGCCGACGAACAGGATGGAATTGTCACGCTGACCCTGAACCGGCCCGAGGCCCGCAATCCCCTGTCCCGGGCCATGATGGGCGCATTGCAACTGGCGCTGGACGAAGCCGCGGAAAAACCCGCGACTCGCGTCATCATCATCACCGCCAACGGACCGGTGTTCAGCGCCGGGCACGATCTCAAGGAGATGACCGCGTATCGATCCGACACCGACCACGGGCTGGCGCGGTATCGCGAGATTTTCGCGCAATGCAGTCATCTGATGCAGACCATAGTGCGCCATCCAAGACCCATCATTGCCCAAATCCAGGGAACGGCGACCGCGGCCGGTTGCCAGTTGGTGGCAGCTTGCGATCTGGCGATTGCATCCAGCGAAGCACGCTTCGCGACGCCCGGAGTAAATATCGGGCTGTTCTGTTCGACGCCAATGGTGGCGCTCTCCCGCGCGGTACCGCGCAAATTCGCCATGGAAATGCTGCTGACCGGTCAGCCGATACCTGCCGAGCAGGCCGAACGCATTGGACTGATCAACCGGGTGGTGCGGCCTTCCGAGTTGGAACGGGAAACGCGCGCGCTCGCACAGCTCATTGCGCGCAAACCTGCTGCAACCCTCAAAATGGGAAAGCTCGCATTCCAGCACCAGCTCGAACTCGGCCTGACCAATGCCTATGATTATGTGGGCGAAGTGATGGTTCAGAACATGCTTCACGCCGAAGCCGTCGAAGGCATCTGCGCGTTTATCGAAAAACGTCACCCCAACTGGCCGAAACCCTGATGGTACCCAATTATCCCGACGCACTGATCGCGCGTATCCTTCGGAGCGTGCACCGGATTGCCATGGTTGGCGCTTCGCCGAATCCGGCACGCCCGTCCTATTTCGCGATGAAATATCTGCTCGATAAAGGCTTCGAGATCGTCCCGGTGAATCCGGGACAGGCCGGCAAGGAGATACTTGGTCAGCGCGTCTATGCGCGCATCGCCGATTTGCCGGCCCCGATCGACATGATCGACATCTTCCGCAATTCCGCCGCCGCCGGGCCAATTACCGACGAAGCTATTGGCGAAAAAGACCGGCTGGGACTGAAGGTGCTGTGGATGCAGCTTGGCGTGATGAATGAAGAAGCCGCAAAGCGCGCCGAAGCGGCCGGGCTCACCGTGATCATGAATCGCTGCCCGAAAATCGAATATGGCCGGCTGTCCGGCGAAATCGGCTGGTTTGGAGTCAATCGCCGCACCATCGACAATCGTAAGCCTCTCGCCTTCAGTCAGGGCGGAACGCTGAAACGCGGTTAGGAGATTCTCCATGGCCGACTACGGTTTTGATACGCTCGCAGTGCATGCGGGCGCGCAGCCGGACCCCGCAACCGGCGCGCGCATCACGCCGATCTATCAGACGTCCGCTTATGTTTTCGACAATGCCGATCAGGCTGCGGCTTTGTTCAATCTGCAGGTCTTCGGCAATATTTATTCGCGGATCATGAATCCCACGGTTGCGGTGCTGGAGGAACGCATCGCGGCGCTGGAAGGTGGCACAGCAGGATTGGCCGCGTCATCCGGACATGCGGCGCAACATCTGGTGTTTCACACATTGATGGAGCCGGGCGGTGAATTCATCGCTGCGCGTCAGCTTTATGGCGGCTCGGTGAACCAGTTCAGCCAGGCCTTTGCCAAATATGACTGGCACGTGCGCTGGGCCGATGCGACCGATGCGAACACATTCTCCCGCGCCGTGACGGACAAAACCCGCGCCATCTTCTGTGAAAGTATTGCCAATCCCGGAGGGGTCATCAGCGATCTCGAAGGCATCGCACGGGTGGCCGAACAGGCAGGTGTGCCATTTATCGTCGATAACACGCTGGCAACGCCTTATTTGATCCGGCCTTTCGAATGGGGTGCGCATATCGTCGTCCATTCGGCGACGAAATTTCTCGGCGGACACGGCAATTCCCTGGCTGGCGCGATCGTCGAAGCGGGCACTTTCGATTGGGCAAAAAGCGGGAAATACCGCACTTTGACCGAAGATAATCCCTCCTATCACGGTATCCGCTTCTACGAGACCTTTGGCGATTTTGCGTTTTGCGTTGCTGCGCGCGCCCTGTCGCTGCGCGATCTTGGTTCCTGTCTTTCGCCGGAAAACGCATTTCTGACGCTGACGGGCATCGAGACCCTTCCATTGCGGATGAAGCGCCATTGCGAGAACGCACTTGCGGTCGCCGAATGGCTGGCGCGCGACAACCGCGTCGAATGGGTGAACTACACGGGGCTTCCGTCGCATCCGCTGCACGCGGCACATCGAAAATACTGCCCGAAAGGCGCTGGCTCCGTATTCACCTTCGGACTGCGTGGGGGATTCGATGCCGGAATGAAGCTTGTGGATACGGTGCGGATCTTCAGCCACTTGGCGAATATCGGCGACACGCGCAGCCTGATCATCCACCCCGCATCGACAACCCACCGTCAGCTTTCCGATGAGGACCGGGTCAAGGCGGGCGCCGGTCCGGAAGTGGTCCGGCTGTCGATTGGGATCGAGGATGTGAAAGACCTCATCGCGGACCTCGATCAGGCGATGCAATAAGTTTAAGCGAGCGTCTGCCGCAGGAACGCGAAGGTCTTTTCCCATGCGTCCTCGGACGCGGCACGTTCGGCGGGCGTGTCGTGCTCCGGATTCTGGAATCCGTGACCAACATCGACATAGCGGTGGAATGTGTGCGCAATCGCATGCGCGGTTAATTCTGCGTCGATCTGATCCACGTCCGCCGGCGATGGATGTTTGTCGAGATTGCCGAAAAATCCGAGCACGGGACAATTGATGTTGCGCAGTGTTTCGAAGGCGGTAGGGCCGTCTCCCCAGGCTCGATTGACGCTTCCACCGTAGTAAACAATGCACGCGCGGAATCGCGGCAAACGTCCGGCGGAAAGCAGCGCCATGCGTCCGCCCATACAATGGCCCATGACCGCAGTACGATTAGCGGCAACATCGCGCCGCACGCACAGGTGATCGACCGTCGCCGCGACATCGGCAACCACTTCACGATCTCTCAGCAGCGCCTTGCGCTCCGCCGGCGGCGTGCCGGCGGGACAGCGGTGATAGACGTCTGGAGCGGCGACCAGATAGCCCTGCCCGGCCAGCCGCTCGACAACGCTTTTGGTGAATTCATCGATTCCGCTGCGGTGGAACAACAGCACAATCGCGGGACCCGGCGCTTGCCGTTCTGGTGCACCCAAATAGACGGGTACTTTTCCCTCATCGGAGCGAATGGTGATGTATCCGGCCATACCCATCTTAGTTTGCAGGCATTTCGGCCGCCCGGCGCGCGCGCATGATCAGATCCGCTGGAATATGGCCCTGCTCCACCACCTGTTTCTGCAGATCCTCGCCGGATAGTGGACTGATCAGAAGCCCTGCCCGCTTCACGTCGGCCAGAAAATTTCCATCCTGCATTGTGGCGATGAAGGCACGGCGCAATTCAGCGACGCGTTGCGGCGCAGTGCCGGGTGGCGCAAGAACCGAACGGCCGATCAGCGATGGCGAAGAGAACAGCTCCAGCAGCTTGCGCTCGTCATCATTGCGGGCAAGATCGATCATGCGCGGGATCTGTGGCAGATCCGCTTCCTTTTCGAGCCCGGTTTGCAGCAGCAGATTGATCTTGTGGTCGCGCATCAGTGGCTGACCCATGATGCGCAATACCGGCCACTCCATGCTGAGAGCATCAATCTCGCCGCGCTGCACAGCGAGCAGGCTGTCGCCGGTCCCCTGATATCCTTCAATCAGACGAAAGCGCATCCCAAGCGCGTTTTTCAGCACCGCCCAGTTCAGCCGCGATGCCGTACCTGATGCCGATACGATGAGTTCGCGACTAAACACATCCTGGATTTTATGGACCGGCGCGTCGCTGCGCGCGAAGAGGACCGCGCTGTTCCGCAACACCCGGCCGATCCAGTTGAACTTCGCTGCATCGGCCTTGAGATCGGGCGTGCCGAGAATCTGGTAGAGGTAGATCGCCTGATCCAGCATGCCGATCGCACTGCCGTCCTTGGCCGCAATATTGTAAAGGTAATTCGCGGCGCGGATGCTGCCTGCACCGGGCATATTCTGCGCGACAATCGCCGGCCGCCCACCGATATGCTGGCCGAGATGAGTCACCAGCAACCGGCTATAGGTGTCGTAACCGCCGCCGGGCGCCGAGCCGATGATGAAGGTGATGGTTCTGTTCTTGTAGAACGCATCGGCGGCCGCAGCCGTGCCCAGGGGCAGCATCGCAACGAGTACTGCGACCCACAGCTTACGCAGCACTCCCGGTGGTTTCATGAATCACCCAGCGTAACAGGGTGCCAGAATAGCTTGCTCACGACGGCACTGCACTGGTGAACAAATCTGTATCGAGTTCGCGGCCAAGCCCCAACTCCCGCGCTTTCCTGTAAATCACATGGCCTGTCACGGCGAATTGGTAGCCAAGGCCGGAATAGTTGAGGAAAAGCGTAATCTCACCCTCATTGCCGCGTCCGGCCGCATGCCCCAAAACGAGGTCGGAGAGTTCCGGTCGCGTCGTCTGTCCGATCATGCGGCTGAGCGCGTTTTTTCGCCGCTCCGCGTCACTTCCAAGATCGGCGCCGGCGGTGCGCAGGATTTTGTTGTCGGTTTCGCGAATATGGGTGAACGCCACATCGGCAGCATCCGCCACCTTCGGATCGAGCTCCAGCCGCGACAGGCTGCTGACATGCATTCCGGGTTCAAGCCACTCCGCAGTGAAAACCGGCTGAAGGCTGTTGGTGGCCAGCAGCACGATATCGGCGCCGGACACCGCCTCTCGCGCCGAAACAGCCGCGACGCATTCGATCCCGAGCTTTGACTGCGTCTCCCGCGCAAAATTCCCGCGCCGTTCGGCCTGCGGGCTGTAGCAACGGATCCGCCGGACCTTTCTGATGGCCGCAATCGCCATTGCCTGACCTCCGGCCTGCCAACCGGTCCCCAGCAGCGCGACGTCGTGGGCGTTCTCTCGCGCAAGATATTTCGCTGCGACGCCGGATGTTCCTGCCACACGCATGCGCTGGGCGACGCCATCAGGATAGATCGCCAGCGGTTCGCCATTCTCGGTGCTGAATAGCAGAACCAATCCCGTATATCGCGAGCCCGGCGCGGCAGGCAGTTTGGTTCGCCGTGGCCCGGAATCCGACATCGGCCAGGAAAGAATGTCGGAATTGATCCTGACCGCGCCGATTCCAAAGCCTGGATTGACGCCGCTCATTGTCAGAAGTGAATACAGCGCATCATCGCGCGTGGTCGGTGTCAGGAGTTCGGAGCGGACACCGTTTCCACCCCGTCTGAGGCCAAGATCGCGGTAGGCGGACTCCAGCGCATCCAGGCATTCGGGCATGGACAGCGCTTTCTCGACATCTTCATTCGACAGCAACAGCGTCACGACCCGTCAACCCGATTCGATATCCGCCACAGCCGCCGTAGATCACTGACATCGTCGGCCTCTTCAATATCCCGGATCGCTGCGATGATCGCTTTGGCCCTTCGGTTACCGAGGACACCGGCCATCAATTCGGAAGCCTTGGCTTCGACTTCGGTTGTGGTCATCGGATTGTCGGCCGTGCCGCGGACCGCGAAGGCGCGGTGCGACAGTACGCGGCCATCGCGCGCGCTGACATTGACGATTGCCTGACGGCGCGGCCTCGCCTGCGCCAATTCCTGGCTCTGGACCACAGTGATCTTTCTTCGCAATGCGAGAATTTGCGCGTCACTCATACGCGCGTGATCATGAATGCTGTCGAACGTAAGTTTTCCGTCGATCAGTAGCATCGCCAGAAGGTGCTGAACGTTGAGATTGGGTGCCGGAGCGTTATCGACTGTTCGAGCCGAACTGCCGGGCAAATGGACTTCGATGGTATCGACATCCGCCGGTCCGATATGGTCGCGTTCGATTAGTTCAACCAGGCTGTCCAGCGCGGCCTGGGCGGGAGAACCAACCGGCCACTTTTTGATATTCGTCTGCAAAATCTCAAAACGTTCACCGAGGCCGTCACAAAGCTGTTCCGGATCGGGATTTACCGAATAGGCGTCGAGGAAATTGCGCTCGCCCGCGAACACATCGTCCACGCCACTCATGCCTGCTGCAATCATGGTCGCCGCAGCGACACCGTTTCGCGCCGGCATTCCGCCGAAGTCGAAAGCCTTCTCGACATGTTCGGGATCACGCACGTGGCAGCCGACACCGGAAGCCTGCTGGGCGCACAGCGAAAGCAGGTGGCGGGCCTGGCGCTCGTCGAATCCGAGCAATGCGCCCGCCGCTGCTCCGGCGCCGAAACAGCCGCCGAAACTATGGGTGCTGCGCCGCGAAACCGCCAGAGCCTCCGGGTCCAGCGAATAATTGACCCGCGCGGCAATGTCGTAGCCGAGCACCACCGCATGAAGGAAATCCCTCCCGCTGGCGCGCACGCTCTCAGCCACGGCCAGCGCAGCGGGTATGACGGCGCAACCGGGATGCGTGCGTGATGGTGCGTGCGAGTCATCGGTCTCATCGGCATGGGCAAGCATGCCGTTGGCGAGTGCTGCATTGGCTGACGATGTGAGCAGACGCGTCCCGACAACAGATGATTGCCGCGCACCGCCAAGGGATTCGACATAGGCGATCGCGAATTGCCCAGCCGGCAATCGCGCGCCGGAAATCATCGCCGCAAAAGTGTCCAGGACATGCAGGCCAGACTTCTCCGCCACGTCGGGCGGAATCGGCTGTTGCAATGCGCCGGCAATATGGGCGCTGAGCCGGCGTGTCGGCTCACTGATCTGCTCGAACGGTGCGATCACCAATCCCCCTGACGGCCGGCTATTGGCACCGGCGCGGGCATACTGGCCTAACGACTGCCCGTCTGCCAGTCTCGCCATCAGTGCCAAATGGCGGCTACACTGCTGCAAATCACTGGAGGGAGCGATGGCAAAAATCCGGCATCTGGCGATCAAGACGAAAAGTCCCGAGCGGCTCGCCGCTTTTTACGAAGAGGTGTTTGGTCTCAAACGCATCCGCACCGAGCCAAACGGCCCCATTTACATGAGCGACGGATATCTGACCCTGGCGCTCCTGCGCAATCGCGGCGAAGCGACACCGAGCGGCATCAATCATTTTGGCTTCCATGTCGATGATCTGAATGCGGTCGAGGACGCTTTGAAAAAATTCGACGAACCGCTGGTGCAGCGCCCCGCCAATCGTCCTTATGCCGAATACCGGGCGATGGATCCCGATGGCAATCTGTTCGACGTTTCGGTTCACGGCTACGAAGAGGCCGAATTCCAGCCCGAACGCGACAAGCGCGCTGCCAAGACAAAAGTCCCGTCCTGATTTTCAATGGAACAGTGTGACGTCGTCATCATCGGCGCGGGAAGCGCCGCCTTCGAAGCTGCAGTTGCGGCACATGAACAGGGCGCCGAAAAAATTGTCATGCTGGAGAAAGCACCCGAAGCCGAATATGGCGGCAATGCGCGCTACTCCGGAACCGGCTTTCGCTTCTGGCATCGCGGCGCCGAAGAAATCCGCGCCTTCCTGCCCGGTATCGACGCTGGTTTATTCGCGAGTCTGGAGATTCCACCCTACACGGAACAGGACTTTGCCGCCGACCTCGAGCGCATGACGCTCTCGCGGATGGACCCGCTGCTCGCCCGGACGCTTGTCGGGCACTCGAACTCCGCGGTGCACTGGATGAAAGACGCCGGAATTCGCTGGGAGATTCTCAAGGAGCACGCCAAAGTCGGCAATAGGCGCTATTTCGAACGTGGTATTGCAATTCACGTCGCGGGCGGCGGCGTGGGCCAGTTGGAACAGTGGCGCCGCATCGCTGCGAACAGAAAAATCGAAATCCGCTTTTCCTCTCCGGTCAGTGCAATCCACGGCAACATGCACCGCATTGAGGGAGTGCATGTCTGCGCTGCCGGACGGGAATATGACCTTGCGGCGCCCGCGCTGATCGCCTGCGCCGGAGGATTTCAGGCCAGCGCGGAAATGCGCGCACGCTACCTCGCGGGCAATGCCGATTTCGTCAAAGTCCGCGGCTCCAAACATGATACCGGCGAAGTGTTGAATTCATTGGTGGCGATCGGCGCCGCCACTGCCGGCCAATGGCAAAGCGGCCACATGTCTCCGATCGATGCCAAAGCGCCCGATTTCGAAACACCCCAGGATGCCGATGGCCGCGGCAACACGCAAAGCCGCTACGATTACCCGTTCGGAATCACCGTCAACGCGCTGGGTCAGCGCTTCTTCGACGAGGGCGAGGCCCAGCACTCCTACACCTATGCCAAGACCGGGCGCAGCATTCTCGCGCAGCCCGGAGCGGTCGCCTGGCAGATTTATGATGCGACCGGCATCCGGCAGCATCGCTATCCGCACCACGCTGCCACCTACGAGGAAGCACCGGATTTACGCGAACTGGCTGTGAAGACGGCAGTGCCGCCGGAAGTGCTGCTGCACACTCTTGCCGAGTTCAATGCCGCCTGCCGTGACGACATTCCGTTCAATCCGTCGCGGCCGGATGGAAAAAAAGACGCACGGACTTGTGATCCCCAAATCCAACTGGGCCAACCGGATCGATACGCCGCCATTCCGGGCCTATCACGTAACCTGCGGTATCACCTTCACCTTTGGCGGAGTCAAAGTGAACCAGAAGGCGCAGGTGCTGAATTCACTTCATCAGCCGATCAAGGGCCTCTACGCATCCGGCGATATCCTGGGCCTCTTCTTCCACAACTATCCGGCTTTTACCGGCCAAACCCGCAACGCCGTATTCAGCCGCCTCGCCGGCATTCACGCCGCTGAGGAGCATTGACGCAAAGGGCGGCGGCTGGAATCCTGCACCCATAAAATCCAGGAGAAAAAAATGCCGATCGACAACCGCACCGCACCCTATGCCGCACTGTTTCTGCGCGTGTGTCTCGGCCTTTACGCGATCGCCCATATCTATTGGAAATTCTTTGTTCTGCCGGGCGGTTTCGATGCCTGGTGGAACGGCCTTGTCCAGCAAGGCTACCCCACCTGGGTGATTGTTTACGTGCTGTCGGGCGAATTCCTCGGCGCGGTCTGCTTCATTCCCGGCATCTTCACCCGCTGGGTCGCGCTTTACGCAACGCCACTGATCCTCGGTGCGGCGCAATTCTGGCTGCAGCGCAAGGGATACTGGTTCACCATCGGCGGTGCCGAATTTCCGATCCTTTGGGCGATTGCATTGCTGGCGCAAGCCGGGCTCGGCGATGGCGCCTATGCCCTGATCCCCTCGCCCGCTTTTCCGTTTATCGGAAACCGCCGCGCAGTTCCTGCGGAGTAAGCGTATAGGCCCACCAAAGCGCACTGGCGAACAGCGCCAGTGCGCAAATCTGGTGCAACGCCGCCGGCGCCAATCCCACCGACGTCACCACCGTCACGACACCGAGTGTGATCTGCAGCGCAAGCAGTGCAGCAACATGGATGGATGCGATCCGGGCGGAGCGGCCGGCATGTTTCAGCCGCCAAAGCATAACGGCCGCAACAACCGCAACGAGGTAACCCACCGTGCGGTGCTGGAAATGCACCATCGCGTGGTTTTCAAAATGATTGCGCCACCACGGCGACAGATTGAACAGCCCGAACGGCACCCAACGCCCCGCATAGCTTGGCCAGGTGTTGAATGCGAGGCCGGCATGAATACCGGCCATGAATGCGCCCAACAGCATCTGGACGAATACCAGCACCACGAAACCGAGACTCGAAATCCTTCCGCCGACAGACACCGGACGCGCGATGCGCGCCGCACCCGCGATCTCGAGCGCCGTCCAGAACACGTAACCGAACAGAATGGTGGCCAGACCGAGATGCGCGGCGAGACGGTATTGGCTGACCACGACGCGGCCATCCGTCAGACCCGACTGCACCATCCACCAGCCGAGCGCGCCCTGGGCGCCGCCCAGCAGAAAAATGATCCCGAGCCGCGAGGCTATCCTGCCGTCAATCCGCCGCTGCCACAGGAATCCGAGAAACGGAACGAGGAAAACGAAACCCAGGATTCGGCCCAGCAGCCGATGCGTCCATTCCCAGAGATACAGGGTCTTGAACGCGGCAAGCCCCATTCCGCGATTCAACAATTCATATTGCGGCGTACCCTGATATTTGGCGAATTCCGCCTGCCAGTCCGCCTGATTGAGCGGCGGAATAACGCCTGTGACCGGCTGCCACTCGGTGATGGAAAGTCCCGATCCCGTCAGGCGCGTCAATCCGCCAATGACGACTATCATGGCAATCAGCGCCGCAATGCAGAAAAGCCAAATCCCCACCGCCCGGTCGCCTTGCGCCGGAGCGGCAACGTCATAGGTAACTGCGCTGGCGGTCATGCCGTATCCCTAGTCGCCCGCACCGGTTCCGTCCATGGGCCATAAGGTCTTTTGCCTCACATGCCAGCGACCTCTTAACCCGCCCCTTGGGGCGGGTCGAAGTCGCCCCGCACGCGGCGCACAGCGCCGCGGCAGAATTCAAGAGTCTAGGCGCGCAAAGCGCGCCGGGGCGATTTCGGGGCGGGGACAGCTCGCCGAAGCCCCGGACGCGCGCGGCGCGATCCGGGGGAAGCGAGCGCATTGCGATCACGCGATCCGTGGCCGCTGAACGTGGACCTCACCCCGGAATTACACCATAGTCGCCTGAATGCCGCGACCATGGGGGAAATCCGTTGAGTGAAGACATCATCGACCGTTGCGACGGAAGCCTCCTCACCATCACGCTGAATCGGCCCGAACATGGCAACGGTCTGAATGATACCCTGATCGGGCAGCTTGCATCACTGTTGCACGGCGCAGCGGCCCGCGCCCGCATGGTTCTGTTGAAAGCGGCAGGCGATGACTTTTGTGTCGGACGCATCGCGCCGCGCGGCGCCGCCGCACCAAAGCTCGAAGCGCTGGCGGCGCGGCGGGGACGCGATGTGATATTCGACTGCTACGGCGCGTTTCGCGATTCGCCGGTACCGATTGTCGCGGCGGTGCAGGGCCGCGCGCTCGGCTTTGGCTGTGCCATTGCCGCCTGCGCCGACATCACAATTGCCGCCGGGGACGCATCATTTCAAATGCCCGAATTCAACGACAACATCATGCCGACCATCGCGATGTCCGCGTTGCTCGGCAAAGTCACCGCAAAGCAATTGATGTATGTCGCCTATTCAACGGCTGTTCTGAGCGCAGAGCAGGCCCATCATCTCGGCGTCGTCAGCGAGGTGGCGCACGGACGCGGCGGTCTCGAAACCGCTGCAGAACGCATTTGCGCGCAGATTCTCAAGGCGCCCCAGGCAGCCGTGCTGGCGATCAAGGAATTCGCGCGTGTCGCCCCGGCTATGGATATTCGCGGCGCGGTGGACTACGCGCGCAATCTTCATGCGGTGATTAATTCATCGAGCGAAATGCGGCCGTAATTGGGGCTGGAAAAAGGCAATTCGTCGCGAAATGTGCGCGACAGGTTTTTCTGACATTGCTCTGGTGCACATTGCAGAAATGCAAGAAAACCGCGACGTAAAGCCACACGACAGTTTGAAGCTGTGCGACATTTGCATCTGGAAATGGCGCTCGCCCCGCGTGCTATAAGCCGCGCCGCGCAACCAATGCACGGATTCAACAAACCCATGAAAAACTTCGTCAGTACAAGTGCAATAAGTTTGGCAGCCGTCGCGTTCATGGCCGTTGCCGCCTTCGCCGCCGAGGGCCAGGAAGCCGGTCCTCCGCTGCTCGCAAACAAGATTGCGGTTTCGTCAGGCGCTTCGGCGCGTTTGCTGGTGACCTCCAGCGCATTCACCAATGGTGGCCAGCTGGAAGACAAGTACACGCAGAATGGTGACAACATGTCGCCGAGCATTGCGTGGACCAAGGGTCCTCTCGGCACGCAGTCCTATGTCGTGCTCGCCGAAGACGCCGGCGTCAATCGTCACGACCCGGTTGTTCATTGGGTGATTTACAATATTCCGTCCACCACGAACCAGTTGCCGCAGAACATTCCGACCGACGCACATCTCGAGAATGGCGCTGAGCAGGGCAAGAATGTCCGCGGTGCGGTTGGCTATATCGGACCGAAGCCGCCGGCAGGGCAGACCCATCCCTATCATTTCGAAGTCTTCGCGCTGAACACGCACCTGAATGTCGATCCGGCGAAGGCCGATCGTCAGACGGTCGTGAACGCGATGAAGAATCACGTTCTCACCTCGGGTGAGATCGTCGTGAACTACACCGGCAAGTAATCGAGCCGCGAACTGTTGTTGAGACAATGGCGCACGCCTCCGCGTGCGCCATTTGTTTTATGCGAGATCAATCGCGTGGCGCTTGAGATCGGCGAGCTTGCAGAATTGCAGCGCGCCCTCATGCGTCGCGCGCAAGATGACACGCGGCGCCGAATTCGCCTCCAAAGCCTCCTGCCAGCGCGGCGCACACAGACACCAGCGATCGCCGGGCTGCAATCCGGCAAACCCGAAATGCGGCGCCGGCGTCGAAAGATCATTGCCACGCGATTTCGAAAATTCGAGAAATTCCTCCGTCACGATCACGCAGACGGTGTGGCTTCCCGCATCGTCCGGTCCGGTGTCACAACAGCCGTTGCGGAAGAATCCCGTCATCGGTTTGACCGAGCAGGGTTGCAGCGGCTCGCCAAAGACATTGCGCGACGCGGCACGCCTGAACCCGCCAGCGCGTTCTTCATAGGACATGAAAGCGTTTTCCGCCGAAGTGGTTACCGGTTCGGCGCCGAAAACGCGCCAATTGAAAAACTAGAGCACTTTGCGATTCAACAAAATCGCAAAGTGCTCTAGGGTACCAGGGCTCCAATCGTATCGACATACAAAGCATAAACCGATGTGCTCGCGCACATGAACAGCCGGTTCTTCTTTTTGCCGCCAAAACACAGATTGGCGCAGGTTTCCGGCAGATGGATCTTGCCGATCAGTGTGCCATCGGGGCCGTAGCATCGCACGCCGTCTTCCTTCGGATCGCCATTGCCTGCCGTGCACCACAGATTGCCGTCGATATCCGTTCGTGCACCGTCGGTTCGCGCCGCGGCGCCGAAATTAGGAACAAAAATCCGGTCGTTGGTCAGGCGGTCGCCATTGACGTCAAACACCCGGATATTGGAATCCCGGCCAATGGCGCTCATCACGCCGGTATCGAGGATATAGAGCTTCTTTTCATCCGGTGAGAAAGCAATGCCATCGGGACCGCCGAAGCCGGACGCCACCACTGTCGCCCTGCCCGTCTTCGGATCGATGCGATAGACCTGCGGCGGCAATTCAAACTGCACCCGGTGGCCCTCGTAATTGCCCTGATTGCCAAAAAACGGATCGGTAAACCAGACCGCGCCATCCGCAGACACCACGACATCGTTCGGCGCATTCAGCGGCTTGCCTTCGAATCTGTCCATCAGGACCGTGATGCTGCCGTCGAATTCGGTCCGGGTCACGCGGCGGGCATCATGTTCGCAGGTGATCAGCCGTCCCTCGCGATCGCGCGTATTGCCGTTGGAATTGTTGGACGGATAGCGGAACACGCTCACATGCCCATCGTCTTCCGACCAGCGCATGATGCGATTGTTGGGAATGTCGCTCCACAACAGATATCCGCCGTCACGAAAATAGACAGGACCTTCGCACCAGCGCAAACCGGTGGCCACGCGTTCGATTGCGGCATTGCCGATTTTGTATTTGAAGCGGCGGTCCAGCACCTCGATTCTGGGATCGGGATAGCGCGTGCCCGGAAGCGGCCCGAGTGGAAGCTCGTCGGCCTGCGTGCGCAACGGCGCCATTCCTACGAGCGCTACCCCCGCAGCCGAACGCAATATCCCGCGCCGTGACAGCGTGACGTTGTTCGAGTCACCCGATTCCATATTGTCCCCCGCTCCCGTCCCATAATGTTTAGCGGTAGTTTTTTTACCCGCGCCTCGCGGCGGGTGGCAAACCGCAGATGATGGCCGACAAAACCGTAACTCCGGCAAACTTCCGCCCGCGCCGGGAAATAAGCGAGCCGCTAAAGACGAATATGGTGGAAGTTAACCGCGCTGTCCGTCGTTGAAGCGGGATTGGTCTGGTGGCTTGTCATGCCGAGATCAATCCATGCGGGTCATTTACGATCCGAGCAAGGACCTCCTGCGGAGTTACTGTCGTTGCCGGTCGCGATTTCAGATTGCCGGTTATGCCGCCCTGATTGCCATCGTTCTCATCCCGATCGTTGGTTACCGAATTAACCGGCGGGCATCGCAGCCTTAATGGCAACCGCAAACTGAGTCACCACAATGCGCCGGGCAGGCTTGACTCCGGCTCACCTAGAGGAGAGATTAGGAACAAAACATGAACATAAAAGTTCCAGACTCATGGAAAACCGGCATGAATTGGCGGCGGCCCTGCGCCGGCGCCTCGCTCGAAGTCACCCTGTGGCGGAGTCTGAAATTCGTCCCCTGGGCCATGCCGCGGCGGATGCCTGCCTGAATGGCGGATTGCCAAGCGGGGCTTTGCATGAGGTTTTCCCTGCCGAGGCAGGTGATGCACCGGCAGCGACCGGCTTCACTCTGGCTCTGGCCGCGTGTGTTGCCGGTGGCAACAGGTGGCTGCTCTGGGTGCAGCAGGATTTTACAGGCATCGAATGGGGCGGCATTTTTGCCCCCGGCCTTGCGTCTTTTGGAATCGATCCCTGGCGCTTTCTGATTGTGAAAGTGCCCAATGCGGCGGCGGCTTTGCGCGCCGGCGCGGAAGCACTGCGTTGCGACAGCCTTGGCGCAGTGGTGATTGAATCCTGGGCCGGAGCAAAGGTCTTCGATCTGGTTGCCAGCCGCCGCCTGACGCTGTCGGCGGCAAAACACGGCGTCACCTTGTTTGCGCTGCGCCACGCCGCTGAGCCCACTGCAAGCACGGCAGAAACCCGTTGGCTGGTCCGTGCCGCAGCGCTGCCCGCGGGCAACGATTGGGGATGCACCCGGTTCGACGCCGAGCTCATACGCAACCGGCACGGCGCGACCGGACGATGGATCATGGAATGGGATGGCGATGGAAACTTCCACCAGAGCGGGGCGGCGCATTCTGGCGCTGTATCTGCCGCGGCTCTCCACCGACCGCTTGCAACGGAAACAGAAGGCCTGCGGCGCGCAAGCTGAACAGCCGCTGGTCATTGCGGAGAAGATCGCCAATGCGCTCAGGCTTGTCGCGGTCGATCTCGCCGCCGCGCGCCTTGGGCTGAAGCCCGGCATGGCGCTGGCCGATGCGCGCGCACGCATCCCTGCTCTCACCGTCGCCAATGCCGATCCCGCCGCCGATCTGAAGCTGCTGGAAGACATTGCCGATGCCTGCGAACGTTACACGCCGCTGGTGGCGCTCGATCCACCGCAGGGCCTCTTTCTCGACGTCACCGGAGTGGCGCATCTGTTTGGCGGCGAAGCTCGGATCATGGAAATTGTCCGTCATCGCCTGACGCGTCAGGATTTCACCGTCCGCGCCGCGCTGGCAGGAAATGCCGATGCGGCGCGCGCGCTGGCGCGGTTTGCTGACGGCACAATCGTGCCGCCGGGTGAGGAAGCCGAAAGCGTCGCCGCTTTGCCGGTGGATGCACTCGGCGTTGACGACAGTATCATTCACGCGCTGAAGCGCGCCGGATTGAAGACGATCGGGCAAGTCGTGGAACGCGGGCGCGGTGAATTGCGCGCCCGCTTTGGCAGCGAATTCATCTTCACGCTGGATTGCCTGCTCGGCCAGGCCGAACATTCGATCAAACCGAGGGGCTTCCTGCCCGATGTCATGGCGGAACAGGGTTTTGCCGATCCTGTGGTCAGCGAAAACGCCATTGCCGGAGCCATTCAGCGCCTCGCCGGCAATCTTGGGCATTGCCTGGAACGCCGCGGCGAAGGCGCTCGCTGTTTCGAGGCCTGCTTTTTCCGCGCCGACGGTCAGGTGCGTCGCATCGTGATCGAAACCGGTGAAGCCACCCGCGATGCCGCCATCGTCCAGCTTCTGTTCCGGGAAAAACTCGACAGCCTCGCCGATCCGCTCGACCCCGGCTTCGGCTTCGACCTGATCCGCCTTTCGGCAACCATCTTGCAGCCGGTGCAAAGTGAAAGCGGCAGCGCTTTTGAAACGAAGAACCCGGATCGCGAAATCCGTCAGCTCGCGGATCGTCTGGCCGCACGCTTCGGCCCTGCGCGCGTGCTCACCTACTGGCCGCAGGACACGCACATCCCTGAAGCCGAAGCGACGCTCACGCCGGCGCAGACGACCTGGGACGCAAAATCCGCCTGGACGGAAAAAGCCCAGGAAGATGATGGCCCACATCGGCCATTGCGCCTGTTTCAGCGTCCCGAACCGATTGAGGCGATCGCGGAAATCCCGGATGGGCCGCCATTGCGTTTTCGCTGGCGCAACGTGCTGCATCATGTGGTGAAGGCGGACGGTCCGGAACGCATCGCGCCGGAATGGTGGCGCGAAGATGCGCCGAGCCGCGACTATTACCGCGTGCAGGATGCGGCGGGGCGGCGATTCTGGATTTACCGCGCCGGGATTTACGGCCGCGAGACCGCCCATTCCCAGTGGTTCATGCATGGAAGTTTTGCATGAAATCCGGATACGCAGAACTCGCCGTCGCTACCAATTTCTCGTTCCTGCGTGGTGCCTCGCATCCGCAGGAGCTGATCGAAACCGCGGTGAATCACGGCCTCACCGCCATCGGAATTGCCGACCGGAATTCGCTGGCCGGCGTGGTGCGCGCCCATGATGCACTGAAGCAGATACAGCGCGAGTGCAAGACGGAATTGACGCGTCTTCTCGTCGGCGTTCGGCTGGTGTTTGCTGACGCCACGCCCGACATCCTCGCCTATCCGGTGGACCGCGCCGCTTATGGCCGCCTGTCGCGCCTGATCACGACCGGGAAACTGCGCGCCGAGAAAGGCGAATGCATCCTGAATTTCGCCGACCTGCTCGCTTTCCAGGACGGGTTGTTGCTGATCGTGATGCCGCCGGCGCGACTGAACCGAACGGAGATGCAGCAGCGTGAAGACGTGCTGCGCCGCCTGAATTCAGAAACATCGGGCCGCGTGTGGCTTGGCGCCAGTATGCTGCATGGCCGCAGTGACTTGCGCAAATTGCGCGAGCTTGCCGCACTCGCGCGCAACACCCATGTACCTCTGATTGGCGTCAATGACGTGCTCTATCACGCGCCGGAACGGCGCCAATTACAGGACGTCGTCACCTGCATTCGCGAGCATGTGACGCTGGATGGCGCCGGCAAGCGGCTGGAGGCCAATGCCGAACGCCATTTGAAATCGCCTGCGGAAATGCTGCGCCTGTTCCGCGCCGCGCCCGAGGCCATTGCGGAAACGCTGCGCTTTGCCGCGCGAATCGAATTCTCGCTCGACCAGCTCAGCTATCATTATCCCGATGAACCCGTGCCGGCCGGGAAAACCCCCGACGATCACCTTGCGGACCTCACTTGGCAGGGCGCAGCGACACGTTATCCCGGCGGCATTCCGGAAAATATTCGCGTCCTGCTGGAGAAAGAACTCAGGCTCATCGCGCAGCTGAACATCGCCGCCTATTTCCTGACTGTTCACGACATCGTCCGCATCGCCAATGAGAAACAAATCCTCTGCCAGGGCCGTGGATCGGCCGCCAATTCCGCCGTCTGCTATGCGCTCGGAATCACTTCGGTCAATCCGGCGGAGATCGACCTGTTGTTCGAACGCTTCGTCTCGGCCGAACGCAAAGAACCTCCAGACATCGATGTCGATTTCGAACATGAGCGGCGCGAAGAGGTCATTCAGGACGTCTATCGCCGCTATGGCCATGACCGGGCCGCACTGACTGCCACCGTCATCACTTATCGCGCGCGCAGTGCGGTGCGCGAAGTGGGCAAGGTGTTCGGCCTGACCGAAGACGTCACCGCCGCGCTGGCTTCAGAACTCTCCTTCTCCACCCGGTTTTCTCCCCCCGTTTACGGCGGGAGTGGCGCGCATATGCGCGACGAGGGGGGGAACCGCACCGCGACATCTGCCGATGCTCTCATTCCCCGCGTCCTCCACTACGCCCATGAACTGATCGGATTTCCCCGCCATCTGTCACAGCATGTCGGCGGATTCGTGCTCACCCGCGACGCTCTCGATACCATTGTTCCGATCGGCCCCGCGGCGATGGAAGATCGCTATTTCATCGAATGGGACAAGGACGATATCGACACGCTCGGCATCATGAAGGTCGATGTGCTGGCGCTCGGTATTCTGACCTGCATCCGCAAGGCCTTTGATCTGATCGCCGCGCATGAAAACCGCCTGCTGACGCTCGGCACGGTGCCGCGTGAAGATCCGGCGGTGTATGACATGCTGTGCCGTGCGGATGCGATTGGGGTGTTTCAGGTCGAAAGCCGGGCGCAGATGAACATGCTGCCGCGGCTCAAACCACGCGAATTCTATGATCTCGTGATTGAGGTCGCGATTGTCCGGCCCGGCCCGATCCAGGGCGACATGGTCCATCCCTATTTGCGCCGCCGCAGCGGCGCCGAAAAAATCACCTTCCCCTCGCCCGCCCCCGAACATGGTCCGGCCGATGAACTCACCCGCGTGCTGCACAAAACCATGGGCGTGCCGCTGTTTCAGGAACAGGCGATGCGGCTCGCGATCGTGGCGGCGAAATTCACCCCCGATGAAGCCAACGGACTCAGGCGCGCCATGGCGACCTTCCGCAATGTCGGCAGCATCGACCGTTTCCGCGAAAAGCTGATCCTCGGTATGACCATGCGCGGCTATGCCCGCGATTTTGCCGAGCGCTGCTTCCAGCAGATCGAAGGCTTTGGCAGTTACGGCTTTCCCGAAAGTCATGCCGCGAGCTTCGCGCATCTGGTTTATGTCTCTGCCTGGATCAAATGCCACCATCCGGCGGCCTTCGGCTGCGCGCTGCTGAATTCCCAGCCGATGGGATTTTACGCCCCGGCGGAGATTGTGCGTGATGCGCGAGAGCATGGGGTTGAGGTGCTCGCGCCCGACGTGAATTTCAGCGCCTGGGACAACACAATCGAGGATGTTGCGTCAGGTCTCGCGATCCGCCTCGGCTTTCGCCAGATCGATGGTTTTCATCGCGACTGGGCCGAACGCATTATGACATCCCGCGAAAGCGGCTTTCCCGATTTTCGCGAATTCGTGCGCCGCGCACACCTGCGCAAGCCGGCGCTGATGACGCTCGCCGAAGGTGATGCGTTTCGTTCCCTCGGCCTCGACCGCCGCGAAGCGCTATGGGCGGTGCGCCGGATGACCGGCGAAGACAGCCTGCCGCTGTTCGCCGTCCGCGATGAAAGCGACCAGCCCGGCGAACAGACGGCGCCATTGCCGCAAATGCCTTTGGGCGAGCATGTTGTCGCCGATTACCAGACGCTGCGGCTGTCGCTGAAAGGCTATCCCACCCAATTTCTGCGCACGCGCTTTGCCCGCGAAGGCATCATGAGCTGCCATGATGTGGGCAAGGCGAAGGATGGCGCACGGGTCAAATGCGCCGGCGTCGTACTGGTGCGCCAGATGCCGGGAACCGCCGGTGTGGTGTTCGTCACGCTCAGCGACGAAACCGGAATCTGCAATGTCGTGATCTGGCCCAAACTCTATGAGCGATTCCGCAAGGAGATCGTCGGCGCAAGGCTGATGCTGGTGGAAGGCAAAATCCAGCGCAGTCCGGAAGAGATCATTCATCTGGTCGCGGAGCGGATTTTCGACCGTACCGCCGATCTCGATTTGCTGTCCGAAGCGCCGATGCCGGCCCTGCCCGGTCATTTCGATGACATTGAACATCCGCGCAACGACCCGCGCGGGCTTCATCGTCATCCCCGCGAAGTGAAAATCCTGCCCAAATCCCGCGACTTCCACTGAAACCACCTTGTGTCATGGCCGGGCGAAGACCCGGCCACCCAGCAGGCGCGCGTCCGCGCGCCAATCGATATCATTCCCCCGTTCCAGAACACCCTCGACCTCTACGGACGAGGTTCTCCAGCATGATGTGAATACGAATCATCTCTTGCGCCCGCCGACGCAGGCGCACTGGATGGGCGGGTCAAGCCCGCCCATGACACAAAAGAGAAGCCCGCTCAGCCCAACAAGGCGTCGGCGCTGGCGATATTTGCTTCGTGAACTTCCAACATATTCTTGAGATCGGCATGCATCGCATCGTCGCGAATTTTCGGCAGCATCTCGCGAATCTTGCGCACCACCCAGCCCTGCCCGCGATTGAGGAATGTCAGCCTTTCATCGGCATCGGCAATCGCCAGACACTTGCCGTAGAAGTCGCCGGTCCGGTCCGATGCCTCGCCGCCAAGATGCAAAATCCATTTCCGCAGCATGGCGCAAAATCCGGACTCGTCGCGTTGAACGCTGCGCAGCAGATCACGCCTCGACGCATCGGATGACTCCACCCACATGCGCACCGTGATGCGGGCGCCGGCGCGCTCAGCCTCCAGCAGCAGATTGCAAAACGCGATCAGCTCGTCGCGCGCGGCAAAACCGGCATAGGCATCGTCCGATTCCCGCGCATAACACACGGGCGAAGCGGAACCGTTTTCCTCATCTGCCCGCACTGCCGCGGTGCCGTGATCCAATGCTGCTTCGGCTTCAGCCATGATGGCGGCCATGCGCTCGCCAGCGGGCACGATATCGCGGATCATGCCGGAGCCCGCTCCGGCATAGAGCGCCATAAGCTCGAATTCGCCGGTCATGTTTTTCTGCGGCGAGTCGGTGCTGAACAGCCAGATGTTCCGCTCGCCCTCTTTCCCGATCACCTGTTTCGGCGCGGTGAACGGGTCACCCATTTCACCGCGGGTCACGCGATTGGGCAGCACACGGACATTGGCGCCGCGCGGCCAATTGACATGAAACGCCTGCGTCAGAACGGTGTCGCCGACACGCGCCGAAACGATGCGACGCTTGTGAAAATCATGGGCGAACGATTCATTGGTGGCGAGCAGCGCAGTTCCCAGCACAATTCCTTGCGCGCCAAGGGACAGGGCTTCGACAAGTTGACCGCCGCTCACGATCCCGCCCGCCGCCAACACCGGCACCGAGACGCTCTGCGCGACTGCCCGCACCAGTTCGGTGCGTGACGTCAAACCGCGCACATGACCGCCGGCTTCGACTCCCTGGGCGATCAGGATTTGCGCGCCTGCGGCTTCTGCGGCTTTGGCCTCCTCGACACTGCCGACCTGGTAAACGACCAGCACGCCCGCCGCACGCAGGCGCTGGACGGCTTCCGGAATGATGTCCCAGAACAGCGCGACGACCGGCACGCGCAGCTCCAATATCGCCGCGATCTCCGCGTTCAGCAGTTCCGGTTTGGTCGCTGCCGGCACAAGATTGACTCCGAAATCACGTGAAGTGGCGGCGCGGATTTTCTCGACTTCGCTTTTGATCAGCGCGGGGGATTCGCGCACCATGCCGAGAAACCCGAATCCGCCGGCGCGTGTCACCGCAATGACGAGATCAGAGCGCGCCACTCCGCCCATGCCCGCCAGGACGATCGGCAGCTCGCAGCCGAGAAGATCGCAGACCGGAGTGTGCAGTCTGGGATTCATCGTTTTTCGCGCAGATATTCGGCGAGAACGACGGCCTGATTGCGCTCGCGGTCACGCGCGCCATACAGCAGCATGACCGTCCTGCTCCTGCCCGCCTTGCGCAACTCCGCAACGGCTTCTGGATTCCCCGCAAGTTCTTTCAGATATTTTCGGTGGAACGCCGGCCAACGCTCCGGCACATGGCCGTACCATTTGCGAAGCTCCGCCGAGGGCGCGATGTCCTTCAGCCAGAGATCGATTTTGTCTTTGCTGATGCCGCGCGGCCAAACGCGATCCACCAGGACACGCAAATCCTCGTCCGGCTCTGGAGGATCATAGACGCGCCGTATCCTGACTTTCATCTCACGCCGCCTTCAATGCTCGCGCCAGCCCCCGATTGCCATGTACCAGATCGTGCAGCGTATAACCGTCCAGCACGGTCAGAAAACCCTCCAGCGCCTCGTTCAGAATGCCCTTCAGCCGGCACGGCGCGACAATGGCGCAGCCGCTGCCGGAGCCGAAACATTCAACCAGGGTACTGCCCGCTTCCGTGAAGCGGACGACATCCCCAATGCGGATATCTTCCGGCGGCAATGCGAGCCGGATCCCGCCTTTACGCCCGCGCACGGTTTCGAGAATGCCGTGGCGACCAAGCTCGAATACCACCTTCATCAGATGGTTCTGCGAAATGCCATAGGCAGCCGCCATCTCCCGGATCGTGGTCAGCCGGCCCGGGTGCGCCGCGACATACATCAGCACCCTCAGGCTGTAATCCGTAAAAGCCGTCAGCCGCATGGTGGTGCGCCATTAAACATGTATCTTAAATATTGCTTTTTGCCGGCGAAGGCAATACATCCCGGGGCATGAGTGACAATCCCCTGCGCCGCCCGGTCGATGACACCATCACCGAAGAGCTGATCCACAAACTTGTGCACGGCTTTTACGCCCGCATCCGCACCGACGAGGTGCTGGGGCCGATATTCGCGCGCGTGATCGGCGAAGACTGGGATCCGCATCTGGCCAAAATGTGCGATTTCTGGTCCTCGGTCATGCGCATGACCGGCCGCTACAAAGGCAATCCGATGCTCGCCCATATGCGACTGAAAATGGTGCGGCCGGAGCATTTTGAACGCTGGCTGTCGCTGTTCCGCGAATCGGCCGACGAGATATGCGGCCCCGATCTCGGTGCGCTGTTTGTCTCACGCTCCGAAAACATTGCCCGCAGTCTACAGCTTGGGATGTTCTACAAGCCGGTCTTCCGGACCGCTTCTGCCTGAAAAACAAGCGGGGTGGCTCCGGCATACGGAGCCACCCCTGCCTGCAGATCACCGATTTTACTTACGCGGCGGAAGTGCCGCGCACATATTGGTTGAACCACTCGATCGTGCGCGTCCAGGACTGCTGTGCTGTCACTTTGTTGTAGCGTTCCGGCGTGGCGTCATTGAAGAAGCCATGCACCGAATTCGGCCAAATGTGGCCCTCGTAGCGGATATTGTTCTTCTTCAACTCCGCTTCCTGCGCCGGCCAGGACCCCGTCAGGTTCTTATCGAGCCCGCCGTGGTGGATCAGCATGGCCGCCTTGATCTTTGGCACATCTTCCGGCTTGTTCGGGCCGCCGTAGTAGGGCGCCGCGGCAGCCAAATCCGGGCCCATCATGGCGGCCAGTGTGTTGGCCACCCCGCCGCCAAAGCAGAAGCCGGTTGCACCAATTTTTCCCGTGCAATCGGGACGCGCCTTCAGCCAACGGGCAGCGGCGAGAAAATCCTGAGTCCGCTTGCCAGCGTCGAGCTTCGCGAACAGTTCGCCGCCACGATAGTCGTCACCCGGATAACCGCCGAGCGGCGAGAGGGCGTCCGGCGCAAAGGCCATGAAATTTTCCAGCGCAAAGCGCCGCGCCACATCTTCCGTGTGCGGATTAAGGCCGCGATTCTCGTGCACGACGATGATAGCCGGCAGTTTCGACGGCATCGCATCGCGGGTGTACTGACTGGTCGGCCGCACGAAATAACCGCGGATAAAGCCATTGCCATTGGGCGAGGGCACGGTTTCGTAGCTCGCGGTGATGCGCTCGTCATCTTTTCGAATCTGCTGACCCAGCGCGTAATTGGGCAACAGTGCATCATAAACGGCGCTAACCGTCAGGCCGGCGACGGCGTAACGCTTCAGACCATCCAAAAATGAGCGGCGCGAAATCTCGCCGTGGATGAACTGCGAATAAAGTTCGACCGCTTCCGCGGGAATTTTCGGACGTTCCATGGGTGCCTCCCTATAGCCCCAGGACTCTATCATTGCGGGACTGTCTTCAGAAGCAAAAACCGGAAATTGGGTGTATGCTGTCGAGGAAGGTGCCAAGGGAGGACAACACGATGTTCAGCCAGTGGAATCGAGTCCTTACAGTCATGGCGGCAGTCGCGCCGCTGGTCAGCATCCACCCGGTGCTCGCCGACGGTTTTGCCGGCAGCGTCCACGGAGTGGTGAAAAACGCGTCCGGCCAAGCGCTTGCCGGAGCCTATGTCAAATTGTTCAATCCCGAAAAACGCCTGACATTCATGGTCGTCAGCCAGGCGCAAGGCCGTTACGCGATGGACCACCTGCCGCCGGGAACCTACACGGTGCAGGGTATCGGCAGCGGCTTTCAGAGTAAGGCTGTACCCGTTTCCCTGACGTCCGACGCTCCGGCAACGGCCGATGTCTCCCTGACCGACAAGCAAGCGGACGTGGCGAATGGTTGGGTTCGCACTCCCGGGCGCGTCGCCGGCAACGAGTTGGATAACGAGCTTCCGGCGCCGAACCTGCCGGATGGCCCGGGTAAAGCGATTGTCGAAGCCAAGTGCAACCAATGCCACTATCTGTGGCGTCCGACCGAAGAGCGGTGGACCCACGCGAATTGGGAGCAAAAAATTCATTGGATGCGCGAACGCATCCATGAACGCGGCGCCATCGATCTAACCGATCAGGAAGAGAAAATCGTCGTCGATTATCTGGCGAAGAATTTTTCGGAAAAAGCGCCAAGGGCCGATGCCAATGGCCGCTTGTCGAGAACCCTGCTGAAGGGCGACGGCGCCAAATATATTGCGGTCGATTTTGCCGGACCAAATTCCGACGCAGCGTTCCACGACATCGTGGTCGACCGCCGCGGTGTGGCCTGGGCGAATGAACTCAATCTCTACGGCCTAGCCAAATTCGATCCGAAAACCCTTACCTTCACCGAAATTCATCCTCCGCTTCTCGGCGTGAAGCCGGGCACCCTGGCCCATTTGGGTCCGCCGGCGCTGGGCGCCGGAGATTCGATCTGGCTGGCGGATATTGGCGGCAACCGCCGCTGGCTGGAGTTCGACACCAAAACCGAACGGTTTAATTCGGTGCTTGTGCCCGACGATTTCAAGGGCCCGATCAGCGGCAACTTCATGCGAGTCGATCCGAACGGGAAGATGGTGTGGACCACGGCGGGCGACCGGGTGGTGGGTCTGAACATCCAGACCAAGCAATTCGCCTCCTATATGATCCCCACCAAAAACCCGGGCGCCTACGGCATGGACGTCGCCGGCGATGGCAGGGTGTGGTTCGTCGAACGGGAAGCCTATAAAGTCGGCCGGCTGGATCCGGCGAGCGGCAAGATGGATGAATTCAAGACTCCCGGCAAAGACGTGCCGCGCCGCATGGGCACCGATTGGGACGGCAATCTTTGGGTCGGTTTCCATGAGACTGGAAAGCTGACGAAGGTGGACCAGAAAACCGGCAAGATGACCTTCTACGAACCGCCGACCAAGGGCAGCGGCATGTATCTCCCGCGGCCGGATGCCAGGACGAAGATGATCTGGGTGACCGAACAGACAGCGGACAAAATCGCCCGCTTCGATCCGAAGACGGAGACCTGGACGGAGTTCTCGCTGCCGATCGCGGAATCCGATGCGAGAAGGATCGAACTCGACCCAACCAACCCGAACCGCATCTGGTGGTCGGGCGATACGTCGAGCCATCTGGGTTACATCGAACTGATCAACGATTGACATGAACAAATGCATGGCGGACGGCAGACTCGCCGTCCGCCACCCTTTCCGAGGGAAGAAAATTCGCCAAACTCCTCCTCTCCCCTTGTGGGAGAGGGCGGAGCGCCCGCACTTGCAAAGCAAGTGCGCGTTGGCGCTCCGGGTGAGGGGAATGTGCGCATCGTCTTCGAGCCGCACGAGAAAATCACGCGAACCGCTGCAGAGGAACGGCAATGAAATTTTGGAAATCGGCCCTGATTGGTAGCGCAATCGCTGCACTCGCAATGTCCGCCTCGGCGCCGATAGCGGCACAAACCGCACCGGGCAATTTCCAGGTTTTGGAAACCTCAATCGACAACATTCACGGCGCGATGAAAGCTGGCCGGCTTACGGCCCATCAGCTGACGCAGCTCTATCTCGATCGCATCCGCGCCTATGACAAGCAGGGGCCGAAGATCAATGCGATCATCACGCTGAATCCCAATGCGTTGGCCGACGCCGACCGCCTGGATGCTGCTTATCGCGCATCCGGTTTTGTCGGACCGCTGCATGGCATTCCGGTCCTGGTGAAGGATGAGATCGATGCCGCCGGCATGCCGACGACTTTGGGCACGACGGTCTTCAAGGATTACCGCCCGACACAGGATTCGTTCGTCGTCGATCGGCTGCGCAAGGCGGGCGCTATCATTCTCGGCAAAACCAGTTTGAGCGAATTCGCCGCCGGCGACACCTATGGCTCGATGTTTGGCGTCACGCGCAATCCCTATGATCCGGAGCGCACGGTCGGCGGGTCATCCGGCGGGTCAGGCGCCTCGGTCGCGGCCAATTTCGCCACGGTCGCACTGGGCGAGGAAACCGTCGCTTCGATCCGGCGGCCCGGCGGCTGGAATGATGTCGTCAGCATGCGCCCCACTCCGGGCCTGGTAAGCCGCAGCGGCATGTGGGACGGCTATCCGACACTGCCGGCGCAGATGGGACCGATGGCGCGCAATGTCAGCGACCTCGCGCATTTGCTGGATGTCATGGTGGGCTATGACCCCGAAGATCCTTTGACTGCGGAGGGCGTCGACAAACACGAGGGCAGCTACACGCGATTCCTCGATCCGAACGGACTCAAAGGCGCACGCATCGGGGTTTTGCGCGAATCCGTCGGCATGTTTTCCGAACCGGGATCGGAGGATTTCAAGAAAGTCGATGCCGTGTTCAATCAGGACATCGCCGAACTCAAAGCTGCGGGCGCGATCGTCGTCGATCCGGTTGTGATTCCGGATTTCAAGGCTCTTCTTGCGGCACGTGCGGGCGATCCGTCACTGAATGACGAGGCGATGAAGCGCTATCTTGCGCGCAATCCCAATTCGCCGTTCAAGAGCCGTGAGGATATCGGCAGATCGCCGCTGCTCGATCAGGGCTATCCGCTCCCCAAGGCGGACCAGTTCCGCAAGCCGTTGGTTATCGATAAAGCAAAATACGCAGAATATCTCGAAGCGCGCGAGCGGCTGATGATGAATATCCTGAAGGTCATGGCCGACAACCGTCTCGACGCCATCGTGCACAAGACGGTGGAGCACCAACCGACGCTGATCAAAGACGGAGTCAATCCGCCTTACGTCAACAATAAGGGCATTCCGACGTTCAATACTTTCCTTGTCTATTCATCGGTGATCACGGTGCCATCCGGATTCACCAGCGACAATCTTCCGGTTGGCATCACCTTTTTCGGCCGGCCCTACAGCGAACCTGTACTCTTGAAGCTCGCTTACGCATATGAGCAGGCGACTCACCACCGCGCCCCGCCGAAATCCACGCCGGCTCTGGCGCAGACGGCAAGCCGGTAGGTTAGGCTAAGCGCCTACGCAGCCAGGACGACCTGCTCGGGAGCGGGCTGGTTTAGCGGGATTCGCATGAAGAAACTTGTGCCTCTGTGCAGCTCGCTTTTAACCCAGCATGTGCCACGATGCATCTCCACCAGGTTTTTGACGATCGCCAACCCAAGACCGGTGCCGCCGGTGGAAGCCGACATGTGCTTGTCGACTCTTTCAAACGGAAGAAAAATCGTTGCCAGTTGCCCCGCGTCAATGCCTCGCCCGGTATCCTGTACCACAAGGAAGAAGTCTTTCCCCACGACCCGCGCCAACACTGTCACCGAGCCCTGATCGGTATAGGCGATAGCGTTTGACAGCACATTCAACAGTACCTGCCGCAACGCGGTCTCGTCACCCTTCATCATGGCACCGGTACTCTGATCTTCGATCGTCAGCGCGAGATTTTTTGTTTGCGCCCGCACCCGCATCATCCGCATGCAGTCCTGCAGCAGGCGTGACACCGGAAATTCCCGTATGTCGAGCTGCATTTTTCCGGATTCGATCGTCGCAAGATCGAGAATTTGGTTGATCACTTCCAGAAGATGCCGCCCGCTGGCCAGAATGTCCGCGGCATAACTGATATTCCGGTCGACATTAGAGGGGGTCAGCCGCTCGCGGATCAATTCCGAAAAACCGATGATCGCATTCAAGGGCGTGCGCAGCTCATGGCTCATATTGGCGAGGAATTCACTCTTGGCACGGCTGGCCTGTTCCGCCTCGCGCCGTGCGGCATCGAGAGCATGTGCGATCTCCTCATTGCAAAAGCGCAACTCGATCGCGCCACGATATTCCTGGGACAATCGCCCTGCATTGAAAATGATCAGTGCGGCAAAGGGCGGCAGCACCAGTGCAAACACGAGGGCGAGCGGCCCGCCTGCGGCGATGAACGCGAATTCACCGATGACACCGAGCGCCGCGAGATTGACCACCAGGATGCTGCGCAACGGGTAAAGCAGGAAAAAGCCGTGCACCATGGCGCCAACGATCAAGGCACAGATCAGTGCTTCATTGACCGGATTGCCACGCGCAATAAACACCGGCGCCATCAGGCCCCAGATCGTGCCGTGCGCGAGCCACAGAAGATTCAGACGGCGCTTCCACTTCGCGGCGGAAAGTTGGCGCTCATGGCGCTGGTAACGCCGTAACACCAGATATGCGATGGCGGACCACAGCAATGCCAAGGCCAGCCACACTGGGCCGTATGGCGACGGCCCGGCCCGCAGCGCGGGAAACAGACCCGACATCAGCGCCGTGACCAGCACCGCGAATGGGATTGGATCGATGCAATAGATCCAGTGATTGAAAACGAGCCGGACCAGCTCGCCGTCGACCTGTTCTTTGAGCGCTTCTGCGCCTGAAACCGGTCCCGATTTCATGACCGACTCACAAATTTATAGCTTGCCGGACCGTATCGCCGTGATGGTTAAAGATTTGATTAAAATCACCAATGGAACCCCGGATTGCGAACAGGGGCGCGCGGTCACGAGCGGACGTTCCGGGCTTCGGACCCTGACCAGGTGGACCCTACGAGAAGCCGATCCAGCGGCCGCCCCATGCAACGCCAAACCACAGTGTCAACGACATCAGCGCCATGCCACGGGAGAGCCGCGGCCGATCGAGAATTGAATCCGTACTGGTGATGCGGCGCCGCAGCGTGAATGTGTAGATCAGCACGAGCACCAGGGATGCCATCTTCACCCAGAACGCGAAGCTGTAATACGCCTTCATCGATTCCGAGATGAACAGCGGAATCCCGGACGCGAACATCACGGCAATGCCGCCGAGCAGCCAGGGCTGCGTGCTGGCGGCGAGCTTTTCCAGCGGCTGACGATCGATGCCAAATCCGAGCAACCGCAGCTCGATCATCAGCACCGCACCCAGCGTGAGTCCAAAGCCCAGAAGATGTATCGCCTCTATCACCGGAAACATCCAGCTTGAATCGCGGATCGTTTCGGCGAGCGGCGTGGCGTAACACCAGTTAAAGAACGGAAGCAGCGACATCACTGTCCAGCCAGGCTTGCGAGATCGGACGCGGAAGCAACACAACTGGTCAGGAAGTTTATGATGTCAGGTTGCGGCTGGCGATCACAGTCGAACCAGTTATAGGCGATCATCCGCCCGGAAATGATGATGCAGGTCCACAGCGCCAGAGATATGCCGCCGGCAAGCCGTACGCGCCGCGGCGGCACCGCGGCGGAATCCCAGGCCGCAATGCCGGGATACACCCGGGCATGAAAAAGCCAGATATTCAGCGCCGCCGCGACCAGCAGGATCATTTTGAAGCGGAAGAAAAGATTCTGGAATGACCTTAACGGAATGGCGAAAAACAACAGAGAGCCTGTGACGACCATGATCGCGAAAGCCGCAATCGTCCAGGGCAGCAGCCGGTCGACCACTTCCGATACCGGCACGTTGCGCATGCTCAGTCCAAGCAAACGCAGATCGAACATCGCGACCGTCCCGAAGAACAGCGCGAGCGTCCAGACATGCAACGATTCAATGATCGAATAAGCGTATTGCGAGCCGTGTAGCCCGGAGCTCCAGTCCGTATCGCCAAGCCAGCCGAAAAACGCCAGAAACGACATTCACAAACCTCAACCGCTGCGCTGCTGGGTAAACGATCTACTTATTTGCCGGTGCGGGTAAGTTCGTAGGGCGCGCCGGTGCCGGAGGAACCGAGGAACAGTTTGCGGCCGTCGGCAAAAGTCAGGTCTCGGCCATTGGCGCGGTGCGAGCCATCCTTCGCCTGGTAGCCGTCGATGACGATGTCCGTTCCCGGCAGCAGCGACTGCTTGGTGAAGCCGCGGCGGAACAGCACATTTGGCGTGCCGGCTTCGATCGCCCAGTTCACCACCTTCCCGTCAGAACCTTTGACATCGACATGCAGCCAGGTGTGCGGGTTGATCCATTCCATCTTGGTGATCTTGCCCTTGAAGTTCACCGGCTTGTTGGCGTCGAACTCGGCAGCGAATGCGTGATGCGCAGAAGCCGCATCGGCCCAGGCCGAAAGCGACAACCCGAGCGCGCAGGCTGCAATGACAAATGTCTTCTGCATAGTTGGCCTCCTGATGTTCTGTTACCGGCTGTACCATTGATAGAAGGCGTCGCCCGGCGGAATCTTGCGCGTGATGTCCACCGTCATGGTATCGCCTTCCCAGTGCTTCACGAGCTGCTGCTTGCGGAGATTGCCGTACATGAATTCTTCGACAAACTCGTTGCAGCGGTATTCCAGCAACTGCATGTTCGGCTCCACTCGCCGATAGAGCGGCATCGAAATGGTCCATGGCCTTGTATAGGTCTTCGGGTCGTCGATGGTCGCCTCGTACATGATGATGTCCGGCGACAGCATCTTGAAGCGCTCAACCACATGCAGCTGATCGCTGTGATAGTCGCCGGCGCGGTCGAACCATGAGCGGTCGTTGAAGTTGGTGACATCCACCACGAGAGTATCGCCATCCCAGTGGCCAACCGAATGCCCCATCCACGTATCGTCGGGTGGCGGGGCAACCTTGTCGAGGTTGATGGTGCGCGCGGAGTTCGAGAATTCGTAAGCGATGTGGATTTTATTGGTGCTCTGCGTGATTTCGAACGGATAGGGCATGTACATGGCGCGCGGAATGCCCGGCAGATAGCATTTCACCTCGGGGTCACGATCGATCCAGTGCTCGGCATTTTCGTTTTTCTGCGCCAGCGCTTCCGGCCGGTACGGAATTTGTCCATCGCCCTGAATGACGCCAAGTGAACCCGGCACGCCGCCGGCAGCTCCGAGCGCGAGAACCGGAGCGGCAGGGACACGCGCATAATCGTAAGGATAAACACCCTGCTGCGTCACCGCGGCCGGAAGCGCAGCATGCGCGCGCAAGTCCCAGTTTGCCTCATTGTTGGCCTGCCAGATGCCGCTGAAATTCGGCTTGCCGGCAATTCGCAACGGGACCGCACGAGCGGGTTGCGCTGTGGCGGTCGCTGTTGCCGCGCCGGGCCACACACCGACATACGGTCCAACCGCTGCACCGGCGGCGCCGGCCGCAATCGCCACGACCACCAAACCCGCAACATAACCAGCACGCATCACACCCCTCCTGGCACAAAAGCGGCTGCGCCGCCCGCCTCACTCGCCCCCGTTTTGCAATGGGTCATCGCCGCCAAATCCGGATGCCTGGTCCTCAGTAAGCGGATCGGGACCCTTGCCTTTGGCGAATGCTTCGTCTTCCAGCCGCGCATTGCGCATGATCGTGGGAAATCCATAGTCGCCTTCCCAGCAGCGCGGCTCGTAATAAATGCGATTCTCTTCGTCGCTTTGTTGAGTGAATTCCTGCCGCGCGGTCCACGGCCGCGCCCAAACCGTCGGGTCCTCGACGGTCACTTCATAGGACAGTGTTTTCGGACCCGTGCGGGTCCAGCGTTCCACGAGGTGCAGATTTTCGCGCGAGCCACGATAATCCGTCTTCGGGCTGAAATTGGTGACGTCGACGACCAGCGTGTTGCCTTCCCAATGGCCACGCGAATCGCCGAACCATTGCCGGATCGCGGCGGGAAGATGCGGGCTGCCGTTCATGACGATATTGCGTTGCCAGCCCTGCCCCTGCCCGACATCGTAGTACATCGTAATCCCGCCGGGCGTCTGCACGATGCGGCGGAAGCTGCCCCCATTCAGGCTGCCGAATTCGGGTAGTCCTCCGGTCAGGCAGCGATCGGCGAGCGCACCGTCTTCCGGATTGTCATGTCGGTTCATCCGCGCCGTGTTGTAGCGCGGCGGAAGTTCGTTGCGGTTTGCCGTGGGCTTCGGATCGTATTTTCCGCCGCGGCAGCCGGGCAGCTGCTGCTTGCAGGTTACCGTTGCCTGCATCAGCGCGAGACGGAACGCGCGATCCGCGGCAAGAGTCTGTCGTATTTCAGGTGTCGACGGCGGCAGCCGCCCGTCTTTGGGATCGACGACCAGCGAGGTCCGCACCCCGGTATGTTTGATCGACGAAAATTCTGCGTTGTACGCGCCAAGGACGTCGAGCTCGCTGCCCTTCGGGCCACGTCTGTCGCGCCCCAGTGCGGCCGCGCGTTCCTTGTCGAGCTCGACGCGCTGTTCCGGCGTGAAGAATTCCTGGTTTGCGAATTTTGCCGGGCGTTGCAGCGGCGTATCGGTCTCGTCCGTCCAGATGCCCTGCAGATCAGGGTCGCCCCAAGGCGTTTTCAGCCCCGGCGCGTCCGCCGAAGTTCCGGCTGACGACGGCCACAATCCTGCGCCCATCGCTGAAAACGCAACCGCAACAGTCGCCGCCCGCAGAAGCCGTTTTCGTGCAGTGTGGTTCATTGAAATGGATCCTGTTCGACGCCGACGAAATCCGTTGCGTTATCCTTCGTCGCCGGATCGGGACCTTTGCCGGCGGAAAACTCGGCGTCTTCGGTACGCGCGGCACGGATCAGTCCGGGAAGTGCGTAATTGCCCTCAACACAGCGCGGCTCGTAATAGATACGGTTCGCTTCATCACTCTGTCTGGTGAATTCCTGTTTCACTGTCCAGGGGCGGGTCCACACGCCCGGATCATCGATGGTGACCTGATATTCGAGCGTATCCGGTCCGGTGCGCGTCCACCGCTCAACCAGGTGCAGGTTTTCACGCGAGCCAAGATAATCCGTCTTCGGACTGAAATTGGTGACATCGACAACCAGCGTATTGCCGTCCCAGTGGCCCCGCGAGTCGCCATACCACTGACGTATATTGGACGGCAGATGCGGACTGCCATTCATAACGATGTTGCGTTGCCAGCCCTGCCCCTGCCCGACATCGTAAAAGATCGAGATGCCACCCTGCGTCTGGACAATACGGCGGAAACTTCCACCATATGCGGTGCCGAATTCAGGGAGGCCGCCGGTCAGACAACGGTCGGCCAGAGCGGCATCTTCCGGGCCGTCATGCCGGTTCATGCGCGCGGTATTGTAGCGTGGCGGCGGATCATTGCGCCTCGCCGACGGCTTTGGATCATATTTGCCGCCGGCGCAGGCAACCGAATGGCTTTTGCAGGTCTGGGTCGATTGCAGCAAAGCCAGCCGAAACTCCCGCTCCGCCGTCGCGCGAGCCCTGGCTTCTTCGGTCAGCGGTGGCAGACGCCCATCCCTTGGATCGACGATCAGTGAAGTGCGCGTACCGGTACGCTTGAGCGACATGAAGACTGCGCTGTATGCGCCGGCAACATCGAGCTCCGTCCCGCGCTCAACCCTGCGGTCCCGGCCGAGCTGCGCCGCGCGTTCCCGGTCAAGCTCGGCGCGCTGTTCGGGTGTGAAGAATTCCTGATTGGCGTATTTCGCCGAGCGCTGCAGCGGCGTGTCAGCCGGATCTGTCCAGATCCCCTGCAGGTCCGGTTCACCCCAAACCGTGCGAAGCACGGTCTGCCGCGCCGCAGCCGGACTGGTCGAATTCGACTCTCCGACCGCACCTGACAACCGCGTATATCCCGCAAGCGAGAAAACGACGGCCGAAGCAGCAATGCCTGCCACAAACCAGATTCGCATCGACCCCTCCCGATGAAGGATGCGACTTCCCGGGCATTATCATCACGGGCCGGGTTTGCGTCCAGCGGGTTGAGGGGAATTTGCCGTCGGGTACCAGAAGTTTTGATGGCAGCCTTCACAGACTTCTTCCATCCGGCCCCCGGCATCCATCAGCCGGCCGGGATTTCGTGCATCCACCGCACGCATGGCGTCCAGCGCCACGCCCTCTAGCGCCAACGCATAGCCATCAAAACTCGGGCGGTTTCGGCTGATCAGCGCAGCGATTTGCGCCGGCTCGAGTTCAACCCCCGGAACTTGCGATTTCGTCCCGAGCGGAGCCGCGGCACGCCCGGGCAGCATCAGGAGATTGGCGCCCTCGACGAGACGGACCGCCGCCCTGCGTATATCGTGCCATTCTTCCGGCGTTTTCGGCAACGCATCGTGAAATCCACCACTGTCGACCACGGTACCGACGGCGCGCCATAAAACATCCGACGACGGATCAATTATGGAATCCATCAGCTCCTGAACCGAGCTGTGCACCTGGCGATTTTGGACCGGCGAGGTCTGCGGCTGGCCGGCAGAGAGCACGGACGACGCCGTCAACGTGGCGGCCAGCGATATGACGGCAAGTCGCGGATACAACGCGCGGATGACAGCCCTCCGTTACCTGGCATCACCAATATAGCCCTTGGATCAACTCGAAAGGAGTCGTGACCGACAATAGTCGCCTAAGGAACCGATTCTTCACAGCGTGAATGGCCGGTTGGGGCGATTTCAGCGATCCAGCGCCACCCAGTCCCAGCCGCCGCGCGGACCCTGGCGGCTGAGCCAAACATAGCCCGTCTGGGCCCATGGCAGAATCGCGGACTGAATATTGTCCAGCACGTAATCGCCCTTGTCGGTGGCGACAGTGAGAACGACATGACGTGTGGAGGTCGGCGTCCGCGCAATCGCGACTCTCAGCGAACGGATTGGCACGCCCTGCTCGATCAGATGCTTGCGCTTGGTTAGCGCGTAATCCTCGCAATCACCGAAACCATCGGTAACGATCGTCCAGTACTCGCCACGCCCAAAGTGCTGTTCGTCACTTTGAGGCTGAACGGTTGTATTGACCAGGTCGTTCACCTTACGCAGCTTCGCCCAGAGATTTGCGTCCATATGCGCAGTTTCCGGTTGATCTGTGGGAGCAACGCACTGGTCGCGCTCGCGCAAGCAGAAGTTGACAAATCCTGGCGGCGAAGTGCCGAGATTGCTTCCGGCCGGAAGCGGCGTACTGCCTGGCGGCTGATCCTGCCGGACTGGAACGTAGCCTGCCTGTGGCGCGAGGACGCTGCCGGTAGGGGAACTCAACTCAATGCTCTGGCACGCTGTCAGAGAAAGCAGTGCAAAGCCTGCGCAAACAAATGAGCGAGGAATTCGTGACATATGCGTGCCGACACAAGGCCAAAGATTTCAATGCCACACAGGCCGTTTTGCGGGTTTGACCTGCGTCAAAGACCAGACAAACGCGCTACGTGAATTTGCCACGTCAGCCATCCAGCGCGACCCATTCCCAGCCGCCGCGTGCGCTCTGCCGGCTGAGCCAGACATAGCCGGTGACCGCCCATGGAAGAATCGAAGAGCGCAGATTGTCCAGCACGTAATCGCCCTGGTCGGTTGCGACAGTGAGGACGGCGTGACGTTCCCCGCCCACGGTTCGGACGATCGCGAGTCTCAGTGCACGGCTGGGTACGCCCTGCTCGATCAGAGTCTTGCGTTTCGTCAGCGCATAGTCCTCGCAGTCGCCGAAACCATCGGTCACAATGGACCAGTACTCGGCGCGGCCGTAATGCTCCCGATCGTTTTCGGGAACGGTGGTCGCATTGACCATAGCATTCACGCTGCGCAGCTTGGTCCAAAGGCGCGCGTCCATATGCGCAGTTTCAGGTTGATCCTCGGGTGCAACGCACTGTTCGCGCTCGCGCATACAGAAACTGATAAACCCCGGCGGCAGAGTGCGCAGTTCGCTCCCGCGCGGAAGTGACGTGCTCCCCGGCGGCTGTCCTTGCCTGATCGCAATCGCCACGAATGGTGATGGGACCAGGCTGCCACTTGGGAGATTCACTTCAACGCTTTGGCACGCGGCGAGAGATATCAGCGCAAAACCTGCACTGACGAACGATTGAATAACGCTACGCATTGCCCCCATTCCGGCTCAGGATCTGAGCCGATAATGACGATGTATTCTTGGCACGCGTTTAAGGCTTGTCCAGTGATTTACTTAAATACTTAACAAGTGCGTTGAGGATTTTGCTGGGCTATTGCAGTGTGCCGAAGCCATCACGACACGGCAGACCCGTCGGATCTCGATGACTGACACTGCGGCATCGAACAGGTTTTCACGCGTTTTCCGGCGCGTTCGTGGCGCACGTGCTGCGCCTGAAGCTCCGCCGGGGATGCGGCTCTACGCCGTTGGAGATATCCACGGCTGTCTCCCGCAACTTGAGCAATTGCTTGAGCTTATCGCGCGGGACAGCCATGGGGCCCGGGGCCGCAACCATGTGGTGTTTGTCGGCGATTACATCGACCGCGGTCCGGACAGCAAAGGCGTGATCGACCGCTTGCTGGCGCCAATGCGCGGATTCACCACGACCTGGCTGCTTGGAAACCACGACCAGACGCTGCTGGATTTTCTCGGGGACCCGTCCCTGTATCGCGAGTGGAAGAATTTCGGCGCAGCCGAGACACTCGTGAGCTATGGTGTTTCACCGCCCCGCTTCGACGATGACGCTGCGTTCGCGGTTGCGCGCGATCAGCTTCGGCAGTGCATGCCGGATGAACACATAGCCTTCCTGCGCCGGCTCGAGGAATGGGCTGTCTTTGGCGATTATTTTTTTGTCCATGCCGGCATACGGCCGGGAATTCCATTGGATCAGCAGGACAAGCAGGACCTTATGTGGATTCGCGGCGAATTTCTGGATTCCCAGTCCGATTTCGGCAAGGTGATCGTCCATGGTCACACACCTGTGGACCAGCCGGAAAGCAAACCTAACCGAATCGGAATCGATACCGGTGCCTATGCGACAGGACGGCTGACGGCAGTCGTGCTCGAGGGGACAGAGCGGCGCTTCCTGCAACCCTGAAAATGCCGCAATTTGCAGGGATGCACGTGATTGCCGCGCACTGCGCCCGCAGATAAAATCCCAAACAGCCTCGGGTTGAGGAGAGCAGTCTATGTTGAGGTTTCCGCCGCTCCTGAGATTGGGACAGGCGTATCTCCTGGCATTGCTGATTGCGGCCTTTACATCATCTGTGGCGCTGCACCATGCCTTTGGCGCGACCGCGGCTCCCCCGGCGGCGCAGGCACAACACAATTCTAGCGGAGGCTACAGCCTCGGCGCCGGCGACAAGCTGCGTGTCATCGTCTTTGGCGAAATGGATCTTAGTGGGGATTACCAGGTCGATAGCACCGGGTTCGTACGCCTGCCCCTAATCGGAGAGGTCAAGGCAACTGGACTGTCGATCCAGGACTTTGAAATGCAGGTCAAAGCCAAGCTGGACGAGGGCTATCTGAAAGACGCGCGTGTCAGCGTCGAAATCACGAGCTATCGCCCGTTCTACATCATTGGTGAGATCAACAAGCCCGGGGAATATCCCTACGTTAATGAAATGAATGTGCTGAATGCCGTGGCGGTGGCGGGCGGGTTTACCTATCGGGCGAATAAAGACGAGGTCTTTATCCGCCGCGAAGGCTCGACAAAGGAAGACAAGTTCGAATCCGACCAGGACCACCCGATAAGGGTTAATCCCGGCGATATCATACGGATTCCCGAGCGCTTTTTCTGATTGCCCAGTCGCGTTTCGAGGGCTGACAGGACTGCGCTCCGGCCTGTATATTTGCAGCAGTAGTTTTGAGGGGTACCGGGCATGAATGCTTCGGGAAATCCGAAGGGTTATTCGGCCGCGTCCGTTATTCGCGTCATGACGGTTGCGGTGTTGCTCGCCGGCGCCGTGCCATGCCTGATCGGGCCGGCGACGGCACAAGCCCAGTTGACCCAGGCCCAGACGGACGCGATTTCGCAGCAATTTCAGACGGCGGTTGCGAATCTCGGGCAAATGGCACCGGCCGATCGCGATGCCGCGCTGGCCGCCATTGTTCAGAACATCACTCAGAACGCTGTCGCGAATTTCGGTGCGGCTGCACCGGCTGCCATCAGTGCAGCAACGGCCGCTGCGGTCGGCGCGGGCGCCAATCCCAGCACAATTGTCCAGGCTGTCTTGCCTGCGGCTGTGGCAGCAGGCGTTCCAGTGGCCGTGGCCGTGACCAATGTCGCGCAAGGCGCTGTAACGGGCGGCGCTAATCCGGCGGCAGTCTCGACAATTATTCCTGCGGCGGTGGCATCGGGCGTTCCGCCCGCCGTAGCGGTGACGACTGTCACGCAAGGCGCCGTCACCGGCGGGGCCAATCCGGCTGCTGTTGCCACAGCAATTATTCCCGTGGCCGTGATGGCGACAGGTACTCCAGCCGCGGCGGTCGCTACAAACGTGTTTACCACGATTGTCACAACAGGGGGCAACGGAGCCGCGAACGCACCCGCAGTCGCTGCAGCTACAGTCACCGCGGCGTCAGCCGCAGGTGCGCCTGCGGCCATTGTCGCAACCAACCTGACCACGGCGGCCGCCATGGCTGCCACCAACGTCGCGGGAGTCGCAGCAGCGGTTGTGCCCGCGGCAACGGCTGCCGGCGCTCCTGCGGCTGTGGTGGCTTCGAATGTGACCGCAGCCGCGGTACGGGGGGGTGCCGATGCCGGCGTGGTGACAGCGGCCGTTGTGCCGGCAGCAGTAGCGGCAGGCGTTCCTGCTGCGGCGGCGGTTGCAACCGTCACCACCACAGCGATCGGGGCCGGAGGCAACGCGGCGAACGCCGCCGCAGCAGCCGTGGCCACTACCATGACCAACAATATCCCTGCCGCCGCCGTTGGGGCCGGACTTGCCCAAACCGCGGTCAATGCTGGTGTACAGAGCCCAGCGGCAGCCGCGATTGCGCAGACCGTTGCCAATGAGGCGACGGCCCCCATCACCCAGTCGTTCACCACAACAGCAGCGACCAGCGGTGCAGGGCAACTCGCCGCCATGGCCAATGCTCCGCCGCAGGCGGCGGCGCAGATTGCTCCAGCCAATCAGGCCGCACAGCAGGCAGTTCAGCAGGCGCAGCAAGCGGTGGCCGCACAACCACAAGCCCAGGCCGCAGCACAGCCGGTAGCTGCACCACCCGTCGTCGCGCCGCCAGTCAACGTACCGCCCACTGGCGGCACAACGCCGCCGGTTGTCGTCCCGCCGGTCGCATGCGCGAATCCGTCCTGCACGTGAGCAAGTAGCGCCGGATTCCTCAATGGCGGTTCTCGTCACTGGCGGCGCCGGATATATCGGCAGCCACATGGCCTACGCGCTTCTCGAGCGCGGCTTCGAAGTCGTCGTCATCGATGATCTTTCCACGGGCCTGCGCCAGCTCGTCGCCCCCGGGGCCCACTTCATCGAGGGCAATGTCGGCGACACACGACTCGTACGCGAAACTATTACCGGCCATTCCATCGAAGCGGTGATTCACTTTGCCGGCTCGCTATTGGTCGCGGAATCGATGGAAAATCCCCTCGCCTATTACGCAAACAATATTTGTGCATCACGCAATCTGATTGAAGCCTGCCTTGCCGAGGGAGTGCTTGATTTCATTTTTTCCTCGACCTGCGCTGTGTACGGAACACCAACGCAGAATCCGGTCAATGAAGAGACGCCGGTGAATCCGCTCAGCCCCTACGGCCGGTCCAAGCTGGTGATTGAATGGATGCTGCAGGACGCGGCACGGGCGCACGGGCTTCGTTATGTTGCACTGCGATACTTCAATGTTGCGGGCGCCGATCCGGAAGGCCGCACCGGAGAATGCACGGCAGACGCTTCACATCTCGTGCGCCGTGCCTGTCTGGCGGCGCTCGGGAAAATCGATCACGTGGATATTTTCGGGACGGATTATCCCACCCGGGACGGCACGGGGGTGCGCGATTACATCCATGTCGTCGATCTTGTGTCGGCCCATCTTTGCGCGCTGGATTATCTCCGCGCAGGCGGCAAGCCGTCGGTGTTCAATTGCGGCTACGGACGCGGCTTCTCGGTCCGCGAAGTGATCGATGCTGCCGCGCGGGTCAGCGGGCGCGACATTGCGGTGCATGCGATCGCGCGCCGGCCAGGCGATCCGGCGGAAGTCGTTGCCGATCCGTCGAGGCTGAAACGGCTGGTCCACTGGGCGCCAAAGCACGATAGTCTCGAAGAGATTATCGCGACTGCCTATCGTTGGAGCAGTCAAACCGGGTTTTGAGTCTGTGAACGGCGGCGAGAGAAGGATTGTGCCAATCCCAGCCCCATAATCGCCGAGTAAGTCACCGCGACGGCCGGGATCTGCAGGCTGAAATCGAAAGCGGAATGGAATGCGATCAGCGCGGTGGCGCCCGCGCCGGCCAGCGGATAGGCCCAATTCCTGCGGCGGCGAATGCTGCCGCGCGCACAAATGAGGCCGGCCCACGCGATCCCGGCGCACCACAGCGCCACCGCGAAAACTCCCCAATCCGCCGCCAGCTCCAGATAATCATTGTGCGCCTTGTCCATAATCAAGGCGAATACATCATGAGCGAAGATGGGATAGCCGGGCTCGAAGCTTCCCAGCCCCAGTCCCAGCCAGGGCGAGCTCGAGATCATGCGTAGCCCCGCCGACCACAACGATAGACGCGTTTCGTCAGGTTGCCCTTGCACGATCAGATCGGCAAACCGGTTTTCGAGGCCCTGGCCGCTGAGCGCGAAAATTCCCACGGCAACTGCGGCGGTTGTCAGCAGCGCAGTCAGATTCCAGCGATTGTCGCGGCCTCTGGCCAAAGCAAGAATCAGAACCACGAATATGCCGGTGAGGGTTGCGAGAAAGCCGGCGCGCGAACCGGATGCAATCAACATGGACGAAGTCAGCAGCAAACACAGGCTGTCGAGCAACCCATCTCCAAACAGATATTGCACCGTGCTGAAAAACTTTCGCATGGCACCACTTCCGGTGACACCGGCAGAGCGCAGCGCCGCGAACAGCCGCGCAGAAACACAGATACAGGCAAGACCCATATAGGTCGCGAAGCTGTTGTGCAGCACAAACGGGCTGGCGATCTCCTGGCCGCGCGGCTGGTAGGGATAGAACAATTGGAATTGCTGCACGCCCAAAATCGCCATTACGAGCGCGTACGCCCCATAAAAGGCTCCAGTCGCGATCACTGCCTTGAGCAGTTGTGCCGCTCGCGTTGATGATTGGCTGAACGCATAGCTCAGCCACGCGGCCATGCCGCAGGAGATAAGCTTCATCAGTGAAGTGCCGGTGCGCCATGGACTGATGGAAATCGCGCCCGAAACCGGATGGCCGAGTGTGTCGGCCGCAGCACGCCAGAGCGGGTGGATCCACCCGGCAGGTGCGAATGGAGCAATCTGAATGAAGCCCCAGACGATCGGAAGCAGCAACAGGACGAGTGGTCCGCGGACCGGGCGAAGCGGCGCCACCCGTTTCATCGACGAGGTCCAGATCGCAATGACCCAAGACGTCCAGGACAGACTGATCAGAACACTGAGCAGGACGGCGGACCACATGCGGTTGCTGCCGAGTGGAAAAGGCGCCCAGGCGATTGTGCCAACGAGGATCCAGAAGGCGGCACTTTCTGCGCTCACTTTCGGGCGGGCAGATATCCGCGGTGCAGATTCGGCAGCAGAGGACATCGGAGCCGCGGCAACAATCCCGGTTTCGGAAAATCGGTTCATCGCCGAAAACTCATCGATGCAGCACGGCACGCAACCGGTCCTGGGTGACCCAGCGGTTCAGTGCCTTCAGTTCGTCGGCATCCCCCTTGAACGCCTCGGTAACGAGTGTGGCGCCCGCCGGTGTCGCCAGCACATCGTGCAGATTGGGACGGAGGCTCTCCTCCCTCCACAACAGGCGAATTTGCCGGAGCAGGAGTTGTTTGCCCTGCTGTGAAAGTTGCGGTGCCAATGCGATGCCGGTCAATGAGCGTGAGACTGCCAGCCAGATGTCGAGTGGCGCCAGTTGGAGCGACAGCGCCAACGCGTTGGCGCGTGTGGTGGCCGGGACGTCCGGCAACTCGGCAAGAAGTGCCCAGCCTCGCGCGGAGGCAGGCTCAAGTTGCAATCCATCGATGAGCAACGGTGTAATGGACCCAGGTGCTGCGTGCAGCAGGTAGAGCGCTTCGGCGCGCTCGATCTTTGCGGAACCATCGGCGGGATCGGCCCCGGCAAGCGAGTGTTCGGCGGACCGATAGGCGGAAATTGGCAACGGATTGTCGACAGCGATATTCAGCGGGACCGGAAAAGCGCGATCGCTGGCCTCACCCGAACGCCACCGCGGCAGCGCCAACCCGAGCACGACTGCCAGCGGAAGAAGAAGCGCGCAGCGAACCAGCCATGCCATGACGGACATTCGCTGCCCTGCCGGTCAACTCGTATAGTATTTGTTGTAGTCGTAATAGTTGCGGTAACCGTAATTGTAATAGCGGTAGCGCTTGTCATCGGCGCGGCCGAGTACGATTCCCGCCACCGGCGCAGCGAGATCCGACAGGACACGGGCAGCCTGAACCACACCTTCTCGAGGTGTTTTTTCCCACTGAACCACGAACACAATAGCATCGGTGAGCCGCGCCAGGACTTTGGTGTCGTTGACGGGCAGAAGTGGCGCGGAATCAATAATGACCACGTCAAATTCTTCCCTGAGCTGCGCGACGAGCCTTTCCATGGCCAGCGAACCCAGGAGATCAGCGGGATTTCGCGTTTTGCGCAGCGCGGGAAGCATCATCAGGTCAGAGTTTTCATCCTTGAGGAGACACTCCGAAAGCTTTGCTTCACCTGAGAGTACGTCGACAATTGTCTTCGTCACCTGCTTCTTGCGGCGCGCAACATCGATGATGTTCGGGCGGCGAAGATCGCCATCGACCACGACGGTCTTTCTCCCGCTGCGCGCTGACAACCTCGCGAGACTCAGAGCAATCGTCGTTTTGCCTTCGTTTGGAACCGATGAGGTGACGACGATCACCTTCGGATGTTTGTCCACATTGGAAAGCGTGAGACCCAACTGCAGCCCCCGGATAGATTCCGAAAATGCTGACAGCGGCTTTTCAATGATGCGGTCTGCCGGTGAGCCCGCAAATTTGCGCAGTTCGGGTGTCACCGTCAGCACCGGCAACCCGATCAGGCGCTCAATCTGTGACACCGTGCGGAAACCGGCATCCAAGCGCTCGATGGTCATAGCGAGCATCAGGCCCAGCATGAGGCCAATCGGCGTCGCAATACCCAGGAATAGCGTATGATTGGGGAAGCTGGCTTTTTTGGGCTCTTCTGCGCGCGAAATGATGCGCGCGTCGGGAGCCTGAATATCCTGCTGACCCTCGGTCTGGTTGAAACGCGCGAGGAACGCCTCATACAAGCTCCGGCTCGACGTCGCCGCGGCCGTCAGTTCGGCCAATTTGACCCGGGCCTTGTTTTGCACTTGAGAACTGGCGGTCAGGTGGTTCAGCTCATCCTGCAATGATTTCACCCGTGCACGGGCCACTGCCACATCACTGGCTGAAGTTTGAGCAACGCGCTGGACCTCTTCGTCGATTTTTGCGTTGAGATCCTTCATCTGCGATGCGATGTCGAGCATCTTCGGATGCCTCGGCCCATAGCGCGTGGACAATTCCGCCTGCTGCCGGACGAGTTCCGCCTGCTGGCTGCGCAATTGGCCAATCAGCGGCGAAGCAACGACCTGCAAAATATCTGCCGCACGTCCGCTTTTCTGCATTTCGGCGACGCGCGCAAATCTGGCCTCCTGTTCGGCCAGATCGGAACGTGCCGTCACGAGTTGTTCATTCACCTGCCCGAGCTGCTGCTGCACAACGGAGGAACCGTTTCCCGTGTCGTCCAGATTGTTCTCGGCTTTGTAGGTTTGAACAGCGGCTTCGGTTGTCTTGACCTCATCTGCAAGCTGCTGGATTCGGTCGGCCAGCCACTTGGTCGCCTCCTGGGTCGCGTCGAATTTGGCATTCAACTGATCTTCGACATAGGAATCGCCAACCGTATTACAGATTTGCGCCGCCTTGGCGGGAAATGGCGATTCGCAGCGAATCTCGATAGCCGTGGATCGGCCCTGTGCGCTCACACTGAGCGTTGCGCGTAGCCGGTCGATAATTGCATTCTTCGATGCCACGGCTTTCTGCTCATCCGACATCGCAGCCGGAACGGGCGCGGAATACCAGGCGGCTGGAATCATTCCTTTGATCCAGGGCGAGACGGCAGCGTTCCAACGGGCCGGTATTGCTTTGACCGATGCAGGAAGCTTCGCCCCGATCGACGACAGCAGATTGCCCAAAGGGCTTTTCTCGGGAGTATTGAATTCGGGATCCTGATCGAGATGCAGTTTGTCCGCGACCCGCCCGAGCAGGTTGCGCGAAGTGAGAATCTGGACCTGGTTCTCCACCGACGCCGGATCGGTGGGCAGTCCCGAGAGGACCGCGTTCAGGTCTTCCACCTTGTTCTGGCGCTGGTCCAGCATCACAGAAGTGGTGGCGCTGTACAGGGGCGTCATCTGCAGCATGGCCACGGAGACCAGTGCAACCACGAGAATGGCCGTCCCAATGATCACCCGCTTGCGGATACGGACAATGCGGATGAAATCGGCAAGATCGAATACGGTCTCGTTGTGCGGCTGATGTGCGTCGCTATCGAGTACGCCCGCTTCGAAAGGCGATATTTTACGTTGTAGATTCACTGGTTTACCTGCCGTCGCGGCGCGCGCGAGCTTATGCCAGTGGTGGCCGCCATTGGCAACAGACGAAGCTGACGAACCGCGTTCGCATTCCGTTCTCGCATGCCCATTTTCGTCAGAGGCCTACCTGTGAACCGTCAGCGTCAGTGTAACAGTGTTGTCGTTAAAAAACTGCCCCGGGACTGTCGATGAGCGGGTCTGGAACGCGTATTGGGCCCGCAGCCGCAGGACCCGATTGATCAGCCAGGTCACTGTCGTTCCGGCATCGATGAACCTGTCAACCCGCGCGCTGCCGTGGAAGGCCGTAACGGTGTAATCCCCTGATGCGGTGACGAGAATGTCGCGCGCCAACTCATAATCGGCCGCCAGTCCAACGCGCCGGTCGTCTTCGGCCGAGGCACCCGTAATGGTGGTGTCATTGAGGATGCGCGACGCCTGCAGGTGAATGGTGAGGACTTGCAGCGGAAGCCAGTCGAGTTGGGCCCCGTAGGAAAAGCCCGCGACATTGGGGAGCGGCGGCTTATAGAAATGGTCGAGATAACCGAGAAATACCTCACCATTAATCAGTGTGGTGACGGCGAGATCCAGGCCGGCCGAATACTCCTCGCCAGATGAATCGCGATCCACGCCGGTGCGGTCCCGTTTCAGATCGAACACATGCTGATTGTAAATTCCGCGCACAAAGGCCGAATATCCGGGTGAGAACTCGAAACCCGTTTTCAGATAAGCCTGGTAATCATTGCGATCCCGGTCCTGGTTGTTGAGAACCGCACCGCCGATCAGCGGGGTCGTCAGGTAATTGTAGCGATCGAAGATCAGTCCGGCCGACGCGCCGAACGCATAGGGATGATAATTGAACGCGCCTTCACCATGCGTGAGCGAGTATTGGGTCGGTCTCTCCGCAAAACCCGGCTGGTCCGGCGACCAGCGGGGTTCATGCCCGACCATGTAATCGCCCAGTCCGGCGAAGTCTATTCCGCGCAGAACATCCAGCCGGCCAGTTGCACCAGTATCCCAATCCAGGTGGGTTTCGTTGTGCAGTTTGGCGTAATCATAGTACTGGGCGTTGGCATGCCAATTGAGCATATGCACACCCCATTGCGAATTGATAACAATGGAGGGCACAACCTCGGTGAATTCATCGCCGACATGTCTGGCCTGCTGGCGCAAGACGTTGTCGTCGTAATTGGCAGTGACATCGATGGACGGAAAGAGCAGGAATGCTCCCAGTGGAACTCCGAGCGCGTCGTAGTCCGACCGGGGCTCCGTCGCGACCCCTTGGGGGGAGGGAGCCTGCAGGGTGCCTTGCGCGGATGCCGCCTGCGCGCCGGCCAAGACCGCGGCGAATCCCAAGCAAACAGCGCTTCTGCGCCCCATTCACGCCCCCTGATTCGAACGGAATTTTACGTCTACGCCGCAGGATCAATACGCATTGCGCTGTCGCAGGACTGCAAAGACGGTGCGGACTAAAATCTGCAGGTCGAGCAATAAATTGCAGTTTGTGACATACCACAGATCGTGCTCGATACGACGAATCATGAATTCCTCGGCAGCCGTTTCGCCGCGATAGCCATTGACCTGCGCCCATCCCGTAAGGCCGGGTTTGACATGTTGCCGAATCTCATAATTTTCGATCAGTCTGGCGTAAAATTCGTCATGTGCAAGGGCATGCGGCCGCGGCCCTATCAGCGACATGTCACCACGCAGGACATTCAACAGTTGCGGCAGTTCGTCAAAACTCGTGCGGCGCAGCCATCTGCCAACCGCGGTGACCCGTTCATCATCTTTCCGCGCCTGGACGACGACGGGGCCATCCTCCTGCACCCGCATAGTGCGGAATTTCAGGATGGTGAATGGCCGGCCACGATAGCCGAGGCGCCGCTGACGGAACAGCACGGGACCCGGCGAGCTGCATTTGATGGCGAGCGCGATTGCGCCGAGAAGCGGAAGCGTCAGCAGAATGAGCGCCAGCGCCCCGACTGCATCGATCGATCGTTTGACGAAGCGTTGCGCGGTGTTGAGCGGCTCAGCCTGCATCTGAACGGCGACATTGCTGCCGACCGGGGTGACGGGCCGGCGCAGCAGATCGGCGGTGTCAGAATCAGGGATTACAAAAACGGCCCTGGGCAACCGGCTGAGTGCGCGCAGAATGGACGCCGCCCGGTCCCCCGGCATGCCCGAGATGCTGACAAATATCTCGCCGCGTCCTGCGCTGCGCGCAGTGAGATAGGCTTGATCAACAAATCGCTCACGTTCGGCGGGCCATTCATTTTGTGCACAACAGGCATCAAGAGTGACCGTCCTCGCCTGCGGACAGACCGTCGCACAGATTTCCTGCACGAAAGCTTGAAACTTGCGGTCGTTCCGCGTGCCAATCAGGATGATTTCGCGCCGGGCAGTTGTTGCAATTGGGGCAAGACGCGTCGCCAGCAGGGAAAGTCGCATGCGCGACAGGACGATTGCGAACAAGCCGACAAAGAACAGTGACAGGGTAGCGCCACGCGAGAGATCGGCGCCGGCTTTCAGCACGAAGGCGACCATCAGGAACAAGAGAAATGAGATCGTCCACGCAGATGCCGCCGTGCGTAACGAGCGAATGGGATATTGCATATCCTGCGGCCGGCGCGACTCTGTGCTGCGAAATACGGTGCAATAAACGGCCGCAATCAAAAGCCCGATACCCACGGACGTAACGATATCTCCGGTCGATCCCAGGGCAATCCAGTGATAGCCGATGGTGCTCGCGAGCGCCGCGCAGAGGATTGCAACCGAATCGATCGCGAGCGCGATATCAGGGTTGATCGGCGCAGAACGTGCCAAGCCGCGGCTTGGCCATTCTGCACCCGTAGCGGGAAGCGGAGCGGAGATCTGCATTTTAGTGAATTTCCGGGATACTTTCGGGCTGGTATCGAGGCTGGTCACTGGTGCCCCCGACCCGGAGATGTCAACGCTACGCAACGACAAGTCCCCCTCGTCGGCTCAGAGGTTCGACTCTAAAAAAACATTTATTAAATGGCAAGGCTTTTTGCTGTATTAGCCCCTTAAGGCATTGGCCTCTTTAATTTTTTATTAATTGTGCACCCGCGATCGGTTGAATCAAGCCGGCCAGATTATGAACGCGGTCGAATTACCCGGAATTTGGGACGGGGGCTCAGTCGACATGGCATTGCAAAGCAGCTTTTTGTTCGGTCACAAACCGCCGCGAGACTCCGGCAACGGAGCGTCAACGACATGAGTATGCAGGCAGAAAGCAGCGCGCAGGCCACGACAGGCGTCCCCAGGCCGCGACGTGTGTTCATCTATGCTCTCAATTTTACTCCGGAGCCGACCGGAGCCGGGCGCTATACTGGCGAAATTGCCGCCTATCTCACGAAACAGGGAGCGAAGGTAGAAGTTGTAACGGCGGTACCGCACTATCCCGGCTGGACCGTCAGAAGCGGTTATCGAAACCGCTATTCGAACGAGACCACTGCAGGAATGCGCATCACGCGCTGCCCATTGTTTTTAAAAACCGAAATGGCTGGAATTTGGCGCGTCATGGCCCCGCTCTCGTTTGCACTGACTTCAGGCCCCGTCGCGCTTTGGCGCATCCTGGAATTTCGCCCCGATGCAATATTGTGTGTCGAGCCAACATTGCTTTCCGCTCCAATCGCGCTGATGGCTGCAAAAATCATCCGGGCCAGGACGATTCTTCACGTCCAGGACCTTGAGATCGACGCGGCCTTTTCCACCGGGCATTTGCGCTCCGGATTTGCCCGAAAATGCCTCGATGCTATCGAACGCCGGATTCTGCGCTGGTTCGATTCCGTGGTCACGATCTCCAGCCGGATGCGAGACCGCCTCAAATTCAAGGGCGTCAGCCCGGGGCGCCTCGCGATTGTCCGCAACTGGGTCGATCTCGAGAAAATAAAGCCGCTCCTGGGCCCGTCGCCATATCGGCGCGAACTGGGCCTGAGCGACGGTATGTTCGTCGCTCTCTATGCCGGAAATATCGGAGCCAAACAGGCATTGCCGGTGGTCCTGGATGCTGCTGAGGGCTTGGCATCCGACCCTGAAGTGGCGTTCGTCATCGCTGGCGAAGGGCCCGCAAAACGGCAATTGATGGAGCGGTATGGCCGTTTGCCGAATGTGAGTTTCATTCCGGTCCAACCGGAAGAACGATTTTGCGAACTGCTGAATTCGGCCGACGTTCATTTGCTTCCCCAGGACGGCGCAGCGGAGGATTTTGTATTTCCCTCCAAGTTGGGCGCCATGCTGGCCAGCGGAAAACCGTGCATTGTCACGGCGAACCCGGGCTCCGAACTCTTTGAATTCCTCGGTGACGGCGCGCTCATTGTGCCGCCTGGCGACAGCCTGGCCCTGGGCAAGGCAATCGAACAGATTAAGCATGAGCGCGATCGAATTTTCCTGGGGTGCAATAGCCGGCGCATCGCTGCGTTGGATGCGCGACAAAACCTGGCTGCATTCGCGGCGATTCTTGTCGAGACAAGATTAACCGATACGCGAACGCCGGCGTGAACGGACGTGATCGTGCTGCGAGCCTGCCCCATCATTGCTGAGACGCCGGCAGACGCATCCTATTTCTTCGGCTTCCACGACCTTTCGCCGTGGTCGTTCGATGACCGGTTTGTGCTTTTGCACCGCTTCGAAGCATTGCTCTCTCAATTGCCCTCCGGATGCGAACTCGCGCAAATTGTCATCTGGGATCAGCATTCCAACCAATTCGAATTGGCCGGAGAAACCACGACGTGGAATTTACAACAGGGCGCGAGGGCCTGTTGGGTACCCGGTTACAAGCGCGCCGTTGCATTCAACAAGCTGGTCGACGGCGTTCCCGGCTCTCAAGTCGTTGACTTGGCCGGAGGGACAAGGCGCGATTATGCCTGCACGATTGGAGCTATTGCTCCGGACGGGCGGTACTCCCTGTCGCCGAGCTTCGGCCGTTTGGCCCGTTACTGGAAGGCTTACGGTTATCAGGGCCTTCCGCTTCCGCCGGGCATCGACGATCCTGCACCGGCAAATGACGGCGTTTGGCGTCTGGATTTCCAGACTGGCGACGCGACGCTTGTGATCCCGATTTCCGTACTTTCCGGATACGGAAAACCCTTGGCGTCGACAGCGCGCCGCTTTGTGACGCATATTTCCTTCAATCCGTCCGGCACGCTGATCGCGTTCTATGACCGCTATATCACCAATGACGGCGCGTTGTTCTCGCGATTGTGCACGGCGAGGCCGGATGGAACAGAGATCATCGTTTTGGCCGAAGAGAAAGTATCGCATTTTGCCTGGCTGAACGACGAGCTTTTGCTGGTCTGGATGCGAAAGTCCATGCTTCCGATTGCGAGTATCCGCCGCGCAGGATTGCTGGCGAGCCCATGGATGTCGCCGGTTGTGCAGGCAGCGCGCCTTGCCCGCGGCCGGTTCAAAAGTGCATTGCTCCAGGAATCATTTTACAAGGTCGATGCGCGGAAGCGCCGTCCGCCCGAATCATTTGCCGCCGCGCTGTTGACGGAAGATGGACACCCAATGTTGTCCCCGGACGGCAATTGGATTGTTGCCGACTCTTATCCGGACAATGCCGGCCGGATACCCTTGATGCTGGTCGACCGGCAGGCGAAAGCCCGAATCGATATTGGCGAGTTTCAGCATGGGGTGGCAACCCCGGTCAGCGATCTGAAATGCGACTTCCATCCCCGATGGAATCGCGACGGCACGCGGATATCCGGGGATTTGTGTACGGACGGGCGCCGCTCGATGGTTATCATCGACGTGACGCCCGCGACGGTAACGGCATGAGGGGACGACCCGAGCCTGCGCGCCGCAAGCTGATTTTTGTCGCGCAGCATCCGATTCATTATCACTCCGCGATCTACCGCCGGGTTGCTCAGGACCCGGAGATCGATTGCGATGTCTATTTCATGCAGAAGGCCTGGTCCCGCGATGGCTACGAACCGGAATTCGGCCAGAGCATCGATTGGGGCATACCGATCACCGACGGCTACTCCCATCGTTTCTTCACCAATATCAGTCCCAATCCGGACGGCCAGGGATTCCTGAAATTCGTCAATCCGGGGCTGATTTGGAAAATTTTGACCGGCCCGCGAGCAACCGTCTACGTGCACGGCATGAACTACTTCACGCATGTCGCGTGCATGTTCGCCGCATTCCTGTCGGGCAAACCCTTAATTCTGCGCACCATCACCTATGACGTGAACCGGCCCACAGGCATCAAAGGCCTGATCCGCCACTGGATCTATCGCGTGTTGTTCCTGATGCCGTCGAAATTCCTTTATATCGGCCGGCATAATCTGGCGTTCTTTCGCAATCACGGCGTACCGGAGAGAAAGCTCGTTCACGCGCCGCATATTGTCGACAACGAATTTTTCTCCCGCAAAGCCATCGAGCTTGAACCGGCAAAATCCACCATCAAAGCCAGATACGGCATTGGCGCCGAACAAAAGGTCATCGCTTTCGTCGGCAAGATGACGCGCAACAAGCAGTGCGAAACCTTGCTGAAGGCGTTTCTCGCAGCCGATCTCGGTTCCCGCTGGGCGATCATCTTTGCCGGGACGGGCACGGAATTGGACAGCGTGCGCAAATTCGCGGAAATTGCGCCCGACCGCATCTTTTTCACCGGATTCCTCGATCAACGCGAAATTTGCGAGATCTACGCCATTACCGACATTCTCGTTCTCGCGTCACTGAGCGAGACCTGGGGGCTGGTTGTGAATGAAGCACTGAATTTCGGCTGCGCCGTCATTGCCAGCGACAAGGTTGGGTGTGCTCCCGATTTGGTCGCGGGAAAAACAGGACTGATCTTTCCAGCAGGGGACGTCAGCGAACTTACTTCAGCTCTGCGTCGATTGGCGTTGGATGCAGACTTTTTGGCAACAATGCAAACCAATGCGCGAGAACTGATAACCCACTGGGATGCCGACCAGTACACATTTGGCCTTAAAACTGCGATCGCCGGCGGCTACGAACTGAACCGCCGTACCGTTAAAGTCGATACTCAAGTGATATAGAGGTCCACATGGCAAAAATATTGGTGTGCGGTGGGGGCGGATTCATTGGAAATCACCTGATCTCGTTTCTTAAACGAGAGGGGCATTGGGTCCGTGGCGTCGACCTGAAATACCCGCGCTTCAGCGGCACCGATGCGGACGATTTTATCATCGGCGATTTGCGGGATCCGCTGCTTGTGCGCGCGGTACTGGATATGCGTTTTGACGAAGTTTACCAGCTGGCCGCGGATATGGGCGGAGCAGGCTATATCTTCACCGGAGAGCACGATGCCGACGTCATGCACAATTCGGCGACGATCAATCTCAATATGCTGAATGGTTGTTATCAACGCAACATTCGCAGGATTTTTTATTCTTCATCAGCTTGCATCTATCCCGAATATAATCAGATGGATCCACAAAACCCGAAATGCAGCGAAGATAGCGCTTACCCCGCAGCTCCGGACAGCGAATATGGGTGGGAAAAACTATTCAGCGAAAGACTGTATCTCGCATATGGCCGCAATCACGGCATGGATGTCCGCATTGCGCGCTACCACAATATTTTCGGACCTCTCGGCGCCTGGAACGACGGCCGGGAAAAAGCGCCCGCCGCGATTTGCCGTAAGGTCGCGACGGCCGAGGATGGTGGTGAAATCGAAATTTGGGGCGATGGAAAGCAGACACGGTCCTTTCTTTATGTCGACGAATGCGTCGAAGGTTCGGTCAAATTGATGCGCTCCGGTTTTACCGGACCGTTCAATATCGGATCGGAGGAAATGATCTCAATCGATGGTCTGGTCGATCTGGTAAGCGCGATTGCGGGAAAAAAACTCAAGAAGCGGCACGTTCCCGGACCAACTGGCGTACGCGGCCGCAATTCCGATAACCATTTGATTCGCGAAAAACTGGATTGGGCCCCGTCTGCCCCGCTCCGCCTGGGTTTGGCCCGCACCTATGAATGGGTCGACCGGCAAGTGCAGGGCCCGGAGGCGAAGCGCCGTTGAAGACAATGACGGCCCGCGGTCGAAAACCGGAGACAGACGGCGATATTACTGGACTATTGTATTTTCTCCGCTGGATCGGTCATCAACATTGGATATTGCGGGGACGCGATCGCTTCATCAGGACTTTTTGTCGGCCGGAAACGAGTGGGGCCGCGCGCTTCGTGGTGCCGTTCTTTGGGCTGCAGTACCACGGCCGCCTTAATAGTTTCATTGACTGGAGTGTTTTCTTTTACGGTGCCTGGGCACGCAATGAACTTCTTTTGCTCGATCACGTGATCAGGGCTCTTCGTGAATCGGGAACCAGTCCGGTTACCGCGTATGATATCGGCGCCAATGTGGGTAATCACACGATTTTCCTCGCAACGCAGTGCGACCGGGTCGTTGCGTTTGAGCCTTACGCACCTGTTCGGGAACAGATGCTGCACAATCTTGCCCGGAATGGGATTGATAATGTCACGGTCTACCCGGTCGGGCTGGGAGACGCAGATGCCGAACTGGCATATTTTGAAAGGGATGAGGCGAATCAGGGGGAAGGCACTTTCGCGATCGCCGCTCGTGTCCCTCAACAATCTTCATTGACACTCCCGGTGCGATGCGGGGACGACCTGCTGCACCGCGAGAACTTGCCGCCGGTCAATATTTTGAAGCTCGATGTGGAAGGCTTCGAGACCCGTGTACTTGCCGGCCTGCAGAAGCGATTAACGTCGGATCGCCCGGTTGTACTGATGGAATTATCCGATAGGACCAGATCGGTCGCCGCCGATTTTGAAGGACTCCGCAAAATGTTTCCGCCTCGCTATATGTTTGCTGACGTCGGCACGCGTAGCATTTCCGGACCTTATGTCATCTCGAGTTTTGATTTCGGTCATACGCGGGAATTCCTGGCATTCCCTGGCGAACTGACGAAGGTAATGGCCAGGCATATCCCGGGGCTGTGGGCCTGCTGCCAAACGAGCTGAAGTGACTTCTCGCTCGCGTATGTTGGTTGCCTCAAGCTACCTCGGATCCGCCCGGGCATGCCGGCCACCGGCCGCACCGTGAACTTGAGAACCCAACTCGCCCAATAAAGCCGGATCAGGACACGTGATCTTCCGGCGTTCCCTCTGCAAACCGCCATGCTTCCACTCGATAAACAATCGCGTAGCAGCCTGGGCGCCGGATTTGTTGAGATGTGCCCAATCGGCAAAACAGCTATCGTCGAACGCGCCGTAAGCGTCCGCATCAAACATTCTGCCCCCGCACGTCTTCATCAATCCCGTAGCACGCGCACGGCGATCCTGCGACAGCTCTGCGTAAACCGGGTTCGCGTGTAGAGCCTCGCGGAATGGCGGCATGAACAGGGTGAAAGGGATACCATTCTGGTGGCTCAAACTGCACACACGGCTGACGGAATCCATGCAGTGAAGGCAGGTCGTGGAATAATTCAGCTGTCCGTTCCATCGTTCAGGATCGGCGTTTGCCTTCGTGATGGACAATAACGCGGCGCCGGTCGGGCTGAACACAGCGTACGAATAAAGTCCCGGGTCGGCATATGTGCTGCGCCACTGAATCCAGGTCGACGCGGCATCCAGAATATCCAGCGGCCGCTCGAGCTTCTGCCAGAAGCTGTCAGTAAGATAGTCGTTTATGTCCTTCTCCGTGACCGGGAGCACTTCGGGCCCGCCGTCAACCATTTCAAAGAACGCGGCGGAAAGCGTCATGTCCTTCACTCTCGACCTGTGAACGAAATAGGACGCGAGTTCGGCGCTTTGCGCTATGCTCATGCTCCATGTGCCGAGATTGAGCGTAAGGATTCCGCTGTCGGCCGCGATTTGGTCAGTATCAAGATTATTCAGCGCCATGCTCGACCCGGCGAACAACGACACTGGACGCCCGCCGATATTCAGTTTCTTGACGAACATCAGTTTCTGGTCGAACGACGGGTTACCCGACAGCCGCGGGGCGATTTGCGCCAAAACCGTGAATCTCAGCAAAGCAGAGATGGCCAGAAGCCCAAAAACTGTCGCCAACAGGGCCAGCACGAACCCGCGCGCCGACGGCCAACGATCACCCGAACTGGTAAGGTTAAAATTGGTAGTAGATGAATTCACTGACGTGATTCAACCTCGCAATGCAGATGAACAACAAGACACCGGCTGTGACTCCGGCCGCTATCGCGCCATTCGTCGATAACGACCAGCCGGCCCGCGGCGCAATGCGGCTGTATTGGGGCAAGATGACTATGAAAAGCCTGGCTGGCTCTGCGCTCTTCGGCTGCCGGTGCCCGCCGACCAGGGCGGCGACAATTTCCTGACTATTCGGCAGAAGCCATACAGCTGCCAATGCAGCGGCAAGTATCCCGATATCCGATATATTGGGTGGCGCGCTGAACGCCGCAGAGAACTGTGCTTTATGCAGACCCAGTCCATCGAACCCAAACAATCCAGCCACAATCCGGAATGCCGTATCGCCATCCGGCGCCCGGAAGAACACCCATGCGACGGCAACACAGGCGCTCGTCAGCGCCCAGTAGCACAAGGCTTCGACCGTGCCCGCACAACGGTTCGGCACAGCGGCGCGCCACAAATGGTTGATCGCCAGGAACAAGCCATGGAGACCACCCCAGATTACGAAAGTCCAACCGGCACCGTGCCATAAGCCGCCCAGCAGCATCGTGATGCACAGGTTCAAATAGCGTCGAATCAGCCCTTTACGATTTCCTCCGAGGGGAATGTAGAGATAGTCCCGCAAAAACGCAGAAAGCGTCATGTGCCAGCGGCGCCAAAAATCGATGATGCTGACCGACTTGTAGGGCGAGTTGAAGTTTATCGGTAAATCGATGTTGAACATCCGCGACAAGCCGATTGCCATATCGGAATAACCCGAAAAATCGAAATAGAGTTGGAGCGTATAAGCGACCGTACCAATCCAGGCTGCCGTCATTGGAGGCGCGCCGTGAGCTGAGAAAAGAGCGTTCGCGACTGGCGCGACCTGGTCAGCGATCAGCACCTTTTTTGCCAGACCGATCGTGAAAAACGAAAACCCTGCGGCGAGGTTGGAGTAAGAAATCCGGTAGGTCGACGGCTTTTGGAACTGCGGCATTACCTGCTTGTGGTGAATGATCGGGCCGGCGAGCAGATGCGGGAAGTAGGTGACGAACAGCAGATAGCGCGAAAACGCATTCACTTCGGCTTCGCCACGATAGGCGTCGATGAGGAAAGCAATTTGTGTAAACGTGAAAAAAGATATGCCCAGCGGGAGAATGACCTCGCCGATGGTCCAGTTAAGTCCGAACAGCGTGTCGACGTTATGAATGAAAAACGCGGTGTATTTGTAGTATCCGAGTAGCGCGAGATCCCCAAGGACACCCGCCCAGAGCAGCGCCCTTTTTGGCTTACGACCGGACTTCTTCCCTCCCGCCACAACCAGCCTGGCGATCACGAAATTGAAAAACACCGAAAAAAGCAACAGCGGGACGTATTTGACGGACCACCACGCATAGAAGGCGACAGAAGCCACCGCGAGGCAAACCATCGCGGCTTGTTTCTTCCACCGGGCAAACAGAAAAAATGTAGCGAACGTAAGCGGCAGAAATCCAAAAACAAAAGGGTAGCTGTTAAAGAGCATCTTGCTTCGAGCCGTTGCCACGCGGCATGCGAGCGAGATCCCCTTCCGCGTCTATGCCGCTCGTCGAGGTGTTCCGGCCAATGTTGAAGTTTCCATGAGCCGTTTTGGAGGAAACGCCCTTTGCGATCACCCCGGGATTGCCAGCTCGCTCGGAAGTTCGCGTGAACGGTCGACGAGTCGTGGAAAGCCTGTCGCGGTCCCGGACAACACGCTTGTTATGCTGGCGCGCACCATGGCGGTCCGCCCATTGGAGGGTCCCCGTCTCCCGGATACATTGCCGATGCCCCATGTCCAGAAACACTTTGGCCCCATCCCCTTACCGGGCGAAGAATAGCGGCCTTCAGCCGCTCCGACTACTCTTTGGGTAGAGCTCAAAAGCAAATCGGCAACTGATTCGTCCCGTACCATCAGGTTTGTAGCGCAGCCGTCCTATCGACAGCGATCAGCAATTTTGGGATAGGTTCTTGATGCATCGCCTCGCTGCAGACTTTATCTGTGTCAAAAAGCTCGCGAGCGCTGCCGTCGTCGCGCCGACGCACAAATCGATTCGGTGTTGCAGGTGGGCGTCGCCATGACGCCGGACAAAGTGAATGCCGATGCGCAGTTCTCCGTACCGGCCCGCAGCGCATCCGACAACTACTCTGTTCCGATCTACAAGCGGTCGTGGACCCACACTGAGCTCCTGGGTCTATTCCCGCCTGACCCTGTCAGGGTTCTCGATATCGGCGCGGGAAATTATCCGCTACGCGTCCGCGCGAATGACAAGCCAGTTACGTTGGATGTTGACGCTTCGTCGAGTCCAGACATCGTCTGCGACATTTCACATTCCTGGCCTGTCGCCCGTGAAAGTTTCGATTTTGTCTACATGAGTCATGTCGTCGAGCACCTTTACCCACGCGAACGGGATCTGCTCATAAAAAACGTGTTCGACAGCATGAGGCCGGGCGCTTTGCTCTTCATTCGCGTCCCGCACTGGAGTTCACTCCAGGCGACAGGTTGGGACCACTACACGTTCTATGGCACCAACGGAGTCACGAGCTTGACGCATGGCAAGATTCCGAATCTCCCCAGGATGGATTTGATCTCCGCGGGCGTATGGATGGGAGATCTTGGCAGTTTTACCCGGGGCCGGACACTGTTCCAGTCTTTTGCCGAGAATATTCTGAACAAATCCTTCCGGCTGACTGATCGGTATCTTTGCTACATTGTCGGTGGAATTCCCGAGGTACAGTTTCTGCTCCGCAAGCCGTGAAAGTAGTGTCGTGCGCTCGGGGGGGCTGACGACATGCGGCGCATCATCTTACCCGGCACGGCGCTTTCCGTTTCCCGCTTCATTTTCGGTACGGCAAGTCTTTTCAGGGCTGGCCGCCGTTCCGAACGGCTGCGCCTCCTCGATGCCGCTTATGATCATGGGCTTACCCATTTCGACACAGCGCCGTATTACGGGTTCGGATCGGCGGAGCGAGATTTAAAGCGTCTGCACGTTCGGCAAAAGCGGGCGCCAGACGCCTGGGCACCAGAAACGTCATATTGACCCAGCGGTCTCTGAAATCATCCGAAGAATCGAACCGCTGAAACTGCGCCTCATAACTTGACCGGTCGCGGACAAAGGCAAAGGCGGAATAGCCCCATTCGGAGCAAAGCCTCATCATCGAATCGCGGTCGTCGCATTCGGTCAGGATCAGCGGTTGCGACTTCGCGACCGTCCTGCGCATGCCCTTCAGGACCTCGACATCGTGACCCTCGGTGTCGATCTTGATCAGGGCCGGATCGGCATTCCCGCGCTCGGCAACGAAGTCGTCGATCGCCGTAAGCGGCACGCGAATGGGCCGCCCTTGCCGGTTTATGCCGCTCGTCGAATTGTCCGGGCCGATGTTGAAGACACCTTCCCCGGTTTGGGAGGAAACAGCCTTTGCAATGACCTCGACATTGCCGGCACGCTCGGCATTTCGCGCCAGCGCGTCGCGATTCCCGGGATGGGGTTCGAAGGCATAAACACGCCTGACCAGCGGCGAGAGATATGCGGAATAATACCCGATATGCGCCCCGACATCGAAGAAGTCGCGGGTTTTCTCGGCGAAGCGCGCAAACAGTACTTCACAACCCCAATCAATATTCGCGTTTGTCACATAGACCGAAGTCGAATTCCGGCTATCACGCGGCAGGTAGATCGTTACGCCTGTGGGAAGCTTTAAATTCACGCCGCGCCGGAGCACGCGTTTGTTGAACTGGCGGACGGCGTAGCGGCTGGCCCATCTGAGCGGTCCAATCTCCCGGATATATTGCCGATGCCCTTTGTCGAAAAACACTGTTGCCATCCACTGATCAGGGCAAGATAGCGGCCTTCACACGCCCCCGCCAGCATTCACCGAGGCTGGCCGGCTTGGGCTGGTCAAGCACTGCTATCGACAGCTATCAGCAATTTTGGGATAGGTTTTTCATGCATATCGGCGCCGCAAACTCTGTGTACGCACTCAGACTGTACCGGCAAGGGCCGTGAAGATCCTTCGTGTCATTGGCTCTGCCGACCCGGCCACCGGGGGACCGATCGAAGGTCTGGTACAGGTATCGAATCTGATGGCCGGCATGGGGTGCTCCAACGAAATGCTTTGTCTGGACGCCCCCGGCGACCCGTGGCTTGCGGACTTTCCCCTGCCGATTCACGCGGTCGGACCCGGGCTTGGCAAATACCGCTACACGCCGAAACTTCACCGTTGGCTGCGTGCGCGGGCAAAAGAATATGACGCGGTCATTATCCATGGACTGTGGAATTATTCCTCGGTCGGTACGTGGCGCGGGTTGGCGCACTCCTCCACCCCCTACGCCGTTTTTACCCATGGGATGCTGGATCCATGGTTTCGCCGCGCCTATCCCGCCAAGCACATCGCAAAGCAGCTATTCTGGCTGCCATTCGAGGGGCGCGTTCTGGCCGATGCACAGGCTGTTCTCTTCACAACTGCGCAGGAACGCGATTTGGCTCGCGGTGAATTCTTTGGTCACCGGTACCGTGAACGCGTCATCGCCTATGGGACAGCCGATGCTCCCGACCGTGCGGAGCGGCAGATTGCCCAATTCCGTGCGATACTTCCCGCCCTCGAGCAGAGGCCCTATGTCCTGTTTTTAAGCCGCATTCACCGCAAAAAAGGCTGCGACATCCTGATAGACGGCTTTGCAGCGATCGCGGCGAAATATCCAATGGTTGACCTCGTGATTGCGGGGCCGGATCAAACAGGTTGGCGGCAGGATTTGGAACACCGTGCGACAGCGCTCGGAATTTCCGGACGGGTGCATTGGCCCGGCATGTTGACGGGCGAGGCAAAGTGGGGCGCATTTCGCGCGGCTCAAGCCTTTGTTTTGCCGTCCCACCAGGAAAACTTCGGAATAGCCGTGACCGAGGCGCTGTCATGCTCGACGCCCGTGCTCATCAGCGACAAAGTCAATATATGTCGTGAAGTCGAAACTGATTCCTGCGGGTTTGTTGCGGAAGATACGAAAGAAGGAGTGACCATGCTGCTTGATCGCTTCCTCCTTCTGGACGCATCAGGTCGCGAGCGGATGCGCAAATCGGCACGGCAGACCTTCCTTACCCGATTTCACGCACACAGCGCAGCGCGCGATCTCATCCGCCTGGTCGAAGAGATGCGCACCACGCGCAAATCCGATTATCGCGCTGTCGCACCTTGATATGCGGGCCGAAACTGTCCTGCAGCGCGTCATCGTCAATGCGGACGATCTCGGCATGTCGGAAAAGGTGAATGACGCGATCTTTGCCATGGTCGAAAAGGGGCGAGTGAAATCCGCCACGATGCTCGCCAATGGGCCCGCTTTCGGGGCTGCCGCGATTCGTGCCCGTCACTATCCGCACTGCTCGTTCGGGGTGCATCTCAATCTCACGGAATTCGCCCCGCTGAGCCGAAGTGGCGACGTCCGTATGCTGCTCACGGCGGACCACGGGCATTTGCGTGCGCGCGGCATAAGCTCTGCTTTTCTTTCCGCCGCCTACCGCGAATTCTGCGCCCAAATCGAGCGTGTCCAGGCCGAGGTTGGAAGGGTCAGCCACATCGATTCGCACCACCATGTCCACACGATCCCCGTGATCTTTCCGGTTTTGGCGGCAGTCGCGAGGAAATACGGGATCCGAAAAGTCCGGCCATCCCGGAACATCTTCGTAAAGCGTGAGAGGAAATCGTCGCTCCTGCTGGCGAAGAAATGGATGTGGAACAAGGCGGCAAGATATGCCCTTGGCTTACGGACAACGGATTATTTCACAGATTTGCTGTCATTCATTGACAGCAGACCATCCAAAGCGTGCTCCGTCGAGATCATGGTGCATCCCGGCCACGATGCCTACGCTGAGGAGTACGAAACACTCGATTGCGAATGGTGGACCGGCTCAGATCTAAAAACGTCTTTTATCAATTATGATGAGCTATAGGTTGGGCGGGAATTGACGGCTTGATGCGCAAACTGGGCGAATCATCGATGCTGGATGCCACGGCCGCTCGCACCAGAGAAGGCGGTCCGAGCTTCGGATTGCGCCATCGGCTGTTCCGGGCCATCTGGAATACCACCTGGTTCGCGTTGGCCGCCTGGACTCCCGCGCCGCTGCATCGGTGGCGAATTCTGTTGCTGCGCATATTTGGTGCCAACATCGCCTGGACTGCGCATGTGTATTCGTCCGTACGCATCTGGTATCCGCCAAATCTTTCGATGGAACGTTTTTCCTGCCTGGGCCCGAGAGTCACCTGCTATGCAATGGCGCCCATCCGCATCGGCCCATTCACCGTCGTTTCGCAAGGCGCGCATCTCTGCGCCGGCACGCATGATATTCATGATCCCGCATTCCAAATCACCGCGCGCCCGATATCGATCGGCAGTGATGTTTGGCTGGCTGCAGAATGTTTTGTTGGACCGGGAGTCACGATTGGCGATGGAGCCATTTTGGCCGCCCGGGCGGTCGCGTTCCACGACCTCGCTGCGCGAAGCATCTATCTGGGCAACCCGGCGACCATGGTCCGCAAACGCGAAATGGCTTACCAGCAGTGATCACACTCGCCGTCGTAATTCTTACCCGAAACGAGGCTGTGCACATTGGCAGGGCCATCGGGTGCATAAAGTCCATTGCTTCAGAAATATTTGTTGTCGATTCCCAGTCTACCGACGGCACAGCGGAATTGGCTGCGGCCGAGGGCGCGATCGTTGTTCAGCATGCTTTCGTCAATCAGGCGAGGCAATTTCAGTGGGCGCTTGATACTCTGCCGATATCGGCCGATTGGGTGATGCGGCTGGACGCGGATGAGATCATCGAGCCGGATCTGGCGGCCGAGATCGCCGAAAAGCTGCCGCAGTTGCCGCCGGACGTGAACGGAATCAATCTCAAGCGAAAGCATATTTTTCTGGGCCGGTGGATCCGCCATGGCGGACGCTATCCGCTTATCCTCCTGCGCATCTGGCGGCGGGGAACGGCCATCGTTGAAGACCGCTGGATGGACGAACATATTTTCTTGAAGAGCGGCGCTTCGGTTACGTTTGCGGGTGGTTTTGCGGACCATAATCTCGGCGACTTGAGCGCCTTCATCACCAAACATAACGCGTACGCCACCCGCGAGGCGGTCCAGCTACTGCTTCAGAAGCGCGGTACTTTGGCGAATACGCGATCCAAAATGCGCGGGACATCGCAAGCTGCCATCAAGCGCCGCGTTAAGGAAAGCGTATATGATCGGCTCCCCTCCCCTGTCGCCGCTCTCGGCTATTTTCTTTATCGCTATTTTTTGCAACTCGGCTTTCTGGATGGCCGGGAGGGTTTGATCTATCACGTCCTGCAGGGATTCTGGTACCGCTTCCTGGTGGGAGCCAAACTCCTGGAACTGGAACGGGCACTCAGGAACGTCGATAACCGCAGACTTGGAACCGAGCTCTCGCGGGCCACGGGTCTGAAGCTCGAGGGTAGTGAGGCAGAGTCGTAAATGGCCGATCTGGATCAAACCAGGCTGCAGTTCGTGACGGTGCGGCGGGATAGCCCGCTGGTCAGCGTCTACCAAATCTTCTGGATGGAAGAGAGTTTCCGCAAGCTGGGGATTGGCGTGCGTACTGCGCAGCGAAACCAGTCAACAGAGCTGTTTGCAAAGGTTCTCGCCAAATCACGCGTTCTCCGGACGCTTGGACGCCGAACGAACACACTGAGTATCGTCCCCGTTAACGGGCTGTCGGAATACATGACATTCCCGGTTTGCTATTTCGGCAATCTCGCAACCTACTGCTTTGATTGTTGGCCCAACCGCTATGACGAATGGATCGCGTTCTTCCGGCGGCATAGGCCGGTGGTTGCCTTTATCTCGGCCAAAGCTTCCGTCGAATATATGCAGCGGCATCTTCCCGAAATGGACTTTGTCTGGGCGCCAGAGGCAACCAATCCGGAGGCATATGACGATCACATTCCCATAGAGGCGCGCGGGATCGATCTGATGGAGCTTGGCCGGCGGAATGACTCATTCCACGATCAGGTACGGCCGGCATTGGCTGAAGACGGCCGCGTTCACCTCTTTGAGCGCATTAAGGGCGAAAAGATATTCAGCAATGACCGCAAGAGGCTCGTCGAAGGTCTCGCCAATACCAAGCTCGCCGCATGCTTCCCTGCAACAATGACCCATGGCTATACCGGCGGCGTGGAAACCATGACCTATCGTTATGTTCAGGCGATGGCGGCCGGATGTCTTCCGATCGGGCACGCACCACAGGAGCTGATTGAACTGTTCGGCTACAACCCGGTCGTGCAGATCGATCTGACCGCGGCAGCGCGCGACGTCCGGGCCATCCTTGATCGAATTGAGGATTGGAAGCCGCTGATACGACGGAATCGCCAAAGACTCCTGCAAGTGGGCACCTGGGATGTGCGCGCCAAATCCATGCTGGACGAAATCATAATGCGCATTGGTACGAAACTGGTTGCGGAGCAACAGCAGCAACTGCATCCCGTTTAGGCCGCTGTCGCGTTGATCCTTTCCCGCGGAACCAGCGAATCGAACAATTCGGTGACCTGCCGGCCGTAGTGATCCTGCGAATATCCGGAAGCGATGATTTGGGCGTTGCGGGCGCCAATTTCGGCTAATCCCGCACGATTCCCGGCCGCGCGCCTTACGGCATCAGCGAGCGCGTCTGCATCACCCGCGGGCACGACGAAGCCATGAATGCCATCTCTCACGATCGATCCGGAATTTGGAGTCGTGATGATAAAGCAACCGGCTGCCATGGCTTCAAATATGACCTTCGCTGAACCTTCTGCAAGGCTGGGGAAAATGAATATCTCCGACATGCACATCAGCTCTGCAAGACTATCGCGAGGCCTGGCGCCCAGAAAGGCGACGCGCGGATCTGCGGCAAGCCCGGCGATATGCGGCCGATCCTTCGTGCCGAGCGCACCGGCAATCTTCAGGTGGCAGTCCACATCGCGAATCTTCGCCATTGCGGCGGACAGGTTGGCGATACCTTTTCGGAGTGTTATGCCCCCTGCGAACAGCATGGACACTGGTCCGTCCGTTCTTCGGCATTTGCCACGCGCCTGCGCAGACGCAATAAAATTCATGAACTGTTGGTCAATACCCAGATAAACAACATGGACATTGTCAGTGCGCGCGCCCGCCATGGCGAAGGTGCTTTTCACGAAATCCGAATTGACCAGGACATGATCGCAGAGAGACAGGTCATCCGCCGCCCGGCGCCAAATATCCGAAGTCGGATTCTGCAGGATGTTGCCGGAATCGAGGTTTCCGTTCTCCCGTATCAGGCCTTCGATGATCCGGGGATGGGCAATGCTCTGATCGCATATCGTCAAATCGCCGCGGCTCCTCGCCGCCCTGAGTGCAGCACCGCCAAATCCACTCCGTACGTACAGGATTTTCGGGCGATCTGGTGGTTGGCCCAGAATTCGCGCTGCTCTGCGGGACATTATGTCGATCGAACGGCCGTTCAGGAACTCATATGTCCGGCGCCATCCTTTATGATCGTAAGCGACTCCCAAATAATTCAAGCACTCGCCGAGCCAGCACGCCTCAATGCGCTCTTCCGAGACGTGGACCTGCCGCGTTCTTAACCGTGCCGCGAGATTGGTGAAGCGTTCGAAAAACTTGAGTAGTTTTTTCAGGCGCAAATATGGATAGGCACCGGTTACGAGGCAGTGAAGACGCGCCGCCCGGTCCAGTTCTTCCGACAATGTTGCAAGGTGAAAAACTTTATACCCGTTGACGACCACGACATTGCGTGCGCTTACGTCGCTCAAATCCGATCCCCGGCCAGACTTGCTGCGTGACTGAGAAGAGCCCGGGTCACAAAGGCACGGGGAGCTTCGGACCGATGGTCATATCCAAAAGCCGTGTTATGGGATTCACGGGGTCGGCAAGGTATTTCCGGGCCCTTGCCCAAACGGCAAGAGAACGATCCCATCGCGTCCGCTTGCGTCCCATCACCATCTCAAAGTAACGATCATGATTCCGCCGGCTTTCCGCGAGCGTCGCTCCGCTTCCGGTGATCGACGCCATATGAATTGTGAAGCACGACAAATATTCCGGAATCACCCTGATTTTCGCGCCTTGCAGCGCCATTTTCAGTAACAGCTCACCATCCCAGCTGGTGCGATTATCGGCGTTGAATCCTCCGGCCCGTTCGAATGCGCTTCTGCGGAAGAAAGTCGATTGCTGCAGCACGTAGGAATGTCCATAGGCAAAACGGTAAGCGTTGAAGGGCGGCGACCGGAAACGCCGCAGCGCGTGCCCCAGGCCGTCGATCACGAAACCATGGCCGGTAACAACATCCGTATCGGGATAGCGGGCGAAAAACGACGCCACTTTCCTGAGCGCATCGGGCAGATAGAGATCGTCGGAATTCAAACAGCCGAAAATCTCGCCCTTCGCCGCGCCAAAACCCTTGTTGAGCCCGTCGGCTGGACCGCGGTCTCCGCTGAATATTGTCGTCGCAATATCGCTCCGCCGCCGCTCGATGATCGCACGGCTTCCGTCCGTGGATCCCGGATCGACAACAATATAGTCCAGCTCGACTCCCGATTGCTTCACCACGGAATCGAGCGCCCGTTCGAGAAACGCCGCCTGGTTGAAAGAAATCGTTACGATCGAGAATCTCACGGTTTCAACTTTGCCGTTGCGGAGAGGACGAATCCGGTATGTCCTTCCTCAACCGGTGTTCCAGCTGATTGCGCAGCCACACGGTCTTGTCGAATACCGGCGGCTGACCGGCGCCGACTGACGTGGCATAGCGGCGACTAAGGAATTCCCCGACAGCAACCGGCCTGAAGCCACGGGTGGACGCCGCCTTTGTCAGGCGTTCCGTCGCAACGATCGTCAGGGTAATGAATATAGCGGCTTCGAAGCGACGGTCGTTTCCGTAAGGCGAAAAGAGAATGTCCCACAGGAACAAGTTGCATACGGATATGACCAAAGGCGTCAACGTGTCCCTGATAGGGACGACGACGGCGAGGCAACGTAGTGTGAGATACAGAACATAGATCCAGAAGACTCCGCCCAATAGGCCCCCCCAAACCCAACTGCCCATCAAAATGCTATGCGCGGGGATCTCCGGTTCCGCGCCCCTGACAGCTTCAAGGTCCTGGAGGTCATCGACTCCAGATTGCGAAACGTCAAATCCCAGCCGGGCCAGTTCGCGGTATTTGAGATAATAATACATGCTGCGCGCCCAGGAGCCGTGACCGATCACCGGACTGTCCATGACAGCCTGAGAAGAAATGAAAATTTCCGGACGCCCGCCGAACATAACGCCGAAGACCCCGAAACTTGCATTCGACTGTGCCTGATACGTCGCTTTCGCATCCTCGCCCATCACGCCGCTGTCGGCCAGGACGCCATAGGCTTCCAGGGCGACGAAGGTCAGTGGCAAAGTAAATACCGCAATTGCCGCAATTCTTCGCGGCGTCAGGCCTGCAGAGCGTTGGTAGCGGCGAAAATAGGTGAGACTCAGTAATGCCGCATTGAGGAATGTCCTGCCCGCCAGGTTGCGAGCGTTGAAAATCACGCTCAGAGCCGAACCTATAATCGAGCCCAGGATGCCTTCGCCACGCGCCGATACGAAATTTTTCTGCAACAGCGCGATGAGAGCCATTACGCCGATAATCACCGCGTCGCCCGCCCCCAACTTCCACCTGACTGCACCTTCCAGGGGACTCAAAAATATTTCGAGACCTGTCCCGATCGCCCAGCCGAGCACCAGGAGTTTGAGGCGGAATATTTTCTTTTCGACAAGCAAGTAAAAGCAGGCAAAGTCGATCAGCGTAAAACTTACCAGCGCCCAGCCGCGCAGATAATCGGCCGCCGCCGTATGGCGAATGATGTCCGTGGCGACGAGTCCGCACAGCCACAGGACACCCAGAACAAGGACGCGCCTGACCAGGAGGTCTTTAAACAGGTGGATGCGCAACAACAGTATATACGGGAAAATCGCCGCAATCACGAGTTCAGGCGCCATGAGTCTGCCGATGATGGTGAACTGCAGCGGCATGAAGGCCGGCAGCAGCAGGCACAAGGCCGCGCTGCCGTCGAATGTAGTTCTCCCACGAATTTCACCCGAGTACTGCATGACCAACCCTGCTCCGGCTCAGGCCTAAATCGGCTTCGCGCGGCTTGACGGACCTGGCATCAACAGCGCCGACAGCCGGACTCCGGTGATGCGGCGGAATTCCCACAGCGTGACACTCAACATCGACAATTCTGCCACGCATATGATCAATCCGATCCCCGACAATCCGGCGCCCACAATGGCGATGATCGAAATCATGGCGACTGCCTGAATGACAAGATATGCCAACGCAACCCATTCATGCCGATTGATCGCCATGGCCGGGGCAACCGCGGCGCGCCAGAGCATCTCAGCAAACGCGCTTAGCAGCAAGATTGGGAACAGCAAGCCGTCATAGGCTACACGGCCTGTGGTCCAATGGGCATAGAGCCACGGCGCCGCAATCAACAGGCCGACAAATCCGGCGCTCAAAAGCGCAAAACTCGTTCTGAACATCTTCACGGCCAGATCCCGATAACGGTCGAGATGTCCCGATCCGAAGCACAATCCCAATTCGCCCTGCACACTGAGCATAAAATTCGTAATGAAGTTTAAAAAACGGGCCAATTGCCGATGGGTCGAGAATATGACCACTGCCGTTGGACCAAGGCCGCCGCCAATCACGAGCCGGAGCGCCTGAAAGCTCATGGCTTGAGCGGCAGGAAAGGCAGCAAATGCCAAAGACGGCTTGATCAGCGATCGTATCGAGCGCGCGCTGATCCGGCGCATGCCGAACTTCAACCACGGAGCGTGCGTGGCGCATATGATTGAAAGGACAACAAGCCCCGCGACCTGCGCGGCCGCGAGGGCGGATCCGACGCCAAAGAATCCGGCGCCAAAAAACAACACCAATGCCGACGCGGCGAATTCCACAAGCCGCATTGTCCCCAAAAATACGAACCCGAGGGGATATTTGCCCATACTTTGCAGCACTCCAAACAGCAAAAGACTCTGCATGGAGATCATCGTGTAGATCGCCAGCACCGCGAGCAGCGGCAGGAGTTTCGCGGCCGTATCGGATGACAAGCCGATGGTGGTCCCGGCGCCGCTCAACATCGACAAAGATAAAAATATCGCCGTAAAGGCGGCCGAGAACACGAAAGTCGTCAATGCCGCCGACTGGTAAATCGCGAGCGCTTCATCCGTCCGCCTCGCCGCAGTCGCGGTCGTCATGCTGCGCACCGCACCCTGCGATACCCCGAAATCGCCAAAAGTCAGCAGGCTTGGTATCGCAGTGATCACCAGCCATTCGCCGTAACTCTCGGCACCCCAGAAGTGCAGAAATAACGGCACCTCCAGCAGGCGCACGCCAATCAGGACCAGTTGACCATAGCCTTGCGCAAGAAAGCCGAAATGCAGCCGCGACAACCGCGGGGAAACCGATAACCAGTCGCTGAGATGCAGCGGCGCCCTGAACCGATTCGGCCCGGCGGATCGGTCCTTCGCTTCCATCACGTTGAAATGCCCCTCTGGGTCGCCAAAGCGCTTTCGCCCGACGTGGTTGCCGGTTCGGCGCAGAAACCGCGTCAATCATGCAATCTAGGGCGCTTTGCGATTCGAGGAAATCGCAAAACGCGCTCGTGATACAATTGTCAAATCGGCGTGCTGAGAGCAAGAAATGAGACTACCGAAACTGCTAAGCGTCTGGTTTGAGGGCCGGCCGGATCGAGCGAAAAGCCCGCCAGATCGGCGCCGTGTAGCGATGCTCGGCCTGTTGCCCTCACTTGCCATGCTCGGCACGAGTCGACAAACCCAAGCTGCCGCTGCGCCCACTGGCCTCGTGACGCCGCCGGGAATCCGTCCGCAATTGGCCAACCCGCCGGTTGACTATGTCGATGTCCGCTGGTTCGGCGCGGTGCTTGACGGGAAAACCGATAACACCAAAGCAAACAACGACGCCTGCGATTATTGCCGGCAGACCGGATTGCCGCTTCTCATTGCTCCTCCAGGCGGCAGGAACTTGACCGGCACGGTCGATCGCACGGGAGTTTCGCTGTTCGGCAGAGGCGCGAACTCGGCGGTTCAGGGTTTGCCGGGACAGGACGTCTTCAGCTGGGCCGAACCGGATACCCCCGGGTACATTCGTCCGTTCGGACATTATGTCCGGGACGTGACGATCATTATCGACGATACGAAGGACGTATCGTCCGATCTCAACCGGTTTGGCTTCGCCGGAGAACGTGTCGGCAATTGCGCGATCGTTTTTCCGCTCAACCGCATCCCGCGCGGCGGCATCGGCGAACAATACGCCTATGATAACGTAGCGATCCGGGCGTTGACCGGCGCCGGGAATTCCTGCTGCGGGATTTATTCGCAACAACCGCACATCCTCGCGCACGTTACGAATTTCTCGACGCAATCCGTCGATTATGGCTGGATCGACGGTCCGCCGGCCTGCCGGCCGGTTTCGTTTGACGCGGTGAATGATTTGGTCATTCAGCCGAACCACGGCTACGCAGAGGGAGCAATTGTCTCTCTTTTGTCCGATGACGGCGTGTTCACTGTGACGCCGGGCGGGCTTCTGTCGTCTGGCAAGGAACCGGCCGGCGTGTACTACTCGGTTGTCAATCCAGCAGCGAATAGCTACCGGCTCGCGCGCGCCGACGGCGCGAAAATAAAAATTCTCTCGAATGGTGCCAATTGCGGTATCGCACCGGCTTATCACAGCACGGTTGAATGGGCGCCCGACAATATTTTCATGGATATGGTGCGGATTTCCGCCAACAAGGTCGGCATTTCGTGGGCGAATTGGGGCCAGGGCGCCGTTGCGCAAATGAGCATATATCCCGGCGCGGTGTGCGCGCGGTTTTTGAATTTTCCTTCCGGAAACCGTTATGCCGGAACTCAAGGGATGTTCCGCTCATTCGGCTGCGAAGGGCCTCTCGGCGGCCCCGGAAGACTCGATATGACGGACAAGGAATATATCCGCATCGAGTGGGAAAGGAGTGAATTCATAGGGCCCAACGTCAACGGCAATGTCAAAGGAGCATTCATCGGACTGTGGGGTCACGAAAACGTCCTCGATGTGTTGGGCGCCGGCGTTGGAGACGATCGTTACATCAAGATTTTTGGCAATCGCAACGCGGTCCGCTGCTACGCCCGCAACGAATATAATGCGATCAGCGATTACGGCAGCGACAATACGAAAGTCTTTCTGTCGCGCTCTGCCGGCGGGGGAACGACGCCGTTCGTCACCAGGCGCCGCGATTTGCGTGACATATCGGTCACAGGCGGGTTCGAGCCGGATTATATCGGCACCAACCCTTCCAGCTTCTACTACAACCGCCGATCCCTCTTCATTGCCGGAACGAATCTGTCGCCCGCGAGGGGAAAATATCTGAGCGATTATGACTATGATTTCACCGATGCCACGTCGCCCATTCCCGGCTCGTTGCAGCTTTTCTACACCAGGAATCCCGTCGAGTTCAGCTATTGGGACGGGCGCAACAGCGCTGAGTCCAGGATGGTCGTCGGCAAATTCGTGCCGGCGGCAAAGGGAACGCTGTATGCGATGGCCCGAGCCGGCGCACCGTGCCGGGCCACATTGTCGGCTTCGTCAGGTTCATTCTCTGCCGCAACCACAACCATGAATCTCGGGAATGACTGGCAGCTCTTCAGTTGCCGTTACGACGCACAAAGGGCGGCTGGAAATTCCATCGGCATCATCATCGGCCCACCCTCTGCCGAAGCGAATCTGTTTGTGAATTTCATTTGCTTTGTTCCGGACGTGGAGAGGCTTGCCGTCAACAGCGGTGCTTTGATGCTGACAGCCGGCGCCGGTTACACTGGAGTTCTGAATACCGGCGCAGGCACGATAACCACCGATAATCTTTCCACCCCGCCCGGGGGACGACACGTGATCTCCGTCGAGAATGCTCTGGTGGAAAAGAACGACATCATCATGGTGACCAGGGCAGGCGGTAGCAATTCTGCCGGTGCGCCGGAGTGTGAAGCTGTTGCGGCCCCGGGCCGGATCATTATTACACTGAAGAATAACGCCCTGTCGGGCGCGTTCAACGGGGCGTTTGTCTACAATTTCCTGGTCGTCAAGGCATCCTAGAGCGTGATCCAATTACACGTAATCGGATCACGCTCCAGATTCCTTTAAGGTCGCGCAATCTGCCGGCGAACCGCTCACACTTCGCCGGTTTGCGCTCTAGCGGGCCGCAGCGCCGAGAGATGCGAGGGATCGATCCAGGCTGTTTCGAATCCCGAAGATTTGAGTCTTTCAACAATCGCACGCGGCCCATGTTTGAGCCCGCGCTCGGCGAGGATTTCAAAATGCATCTCGATAAATACTGCCCGCAACGCCGGCGAGTTCAGCAATTCGCCCAGTCCTTTGACGACCTCGAGCTCAAATCCTTCGACATCGATCTTGATCACAGAGGGGCTCAAGCGCGGATTTTCGGTGGCAAACGCCTCCCCGCGTGTGATCTTTACGCGTATGGCGGTGCGATCCGGGACGTGACTCGCGGCAAAGCTGTTGGTCTCGCCATTGCCTGCTGAGCCGACGTAAAATTCTGCTTCCCCGATTGAATCAGCCAGCGCGATTTGCCGGCATTGGATATTCCCGAACTGGGCAGCAACGTCACGCAGGCGTTCAAAGGTCTGGGGGGACGGCTCAAACGCGACGACGAGGCCGTCCGCTCCGGCCAGTTCGGCAAATTGCCTGCTGTAGAAGCCGATATTGGCGCCGACATCCCACACAATATCTCCGGCTGCGACTCTGGCGAGTATGGCGCGGGCGAATTTCGGCTCATATGCGCCGCCCCAGAGCCGGCCATAAAGCCTTTTGAACGGCGCCAGAACGCCGGATTTACGGGCGGCATTGCGGGCGCGCACCACGATCGGATGCGAGAAATCGAGTGCCATCCTATTCCCCACGTTCCTGGACCGCGCGATAAGCACGGAGATTCTGTTCAATGTGCGGCCGCGAATACATCGAACAGACCACTGCGGCACAGCGGCACGATTGCGCAACGGACGTGAGCACATCCGTCAGCGCGCTCGATTGATTTACCTCAGCAGAGCGAAATGGCGAGTGCGCAATAAACTGCACCTGTTTCCACCGATCGGGCAGTTGCAAAAGGTCGCGGCTCACCGGAACCTGCACGATGCAGTCGGATAGCACGCCCTGCCGATCGAGAAACCTCAGCCCGCCGGCGAGATCCCTTCCAACACAGACCCCATAGCGCCTGATCAGGCCTTTTTTTTGAATTTCCTTCATCCAGTCAATGATGGCCGGAAAACCGTCTGTTTCAGGATCAAAATGGTGAAGCAAAAGAACATCGAGCCAGGAGCAATTCAACTGCTCCAATGATCGCTCGAGACTTTCGCGCAGGGTCGGCAGATCATAGGTGGGTGAAGGCGTATATCCACCGGCTGATACGATTTTCTGCACCCGCTTTCGTTGCGATGGCAATGCGCGGAGGATTGTGCGGCCTGCAGCTTTTGCCGTGCGCAGCAACGGCCCGGATTTCACCGGGACGATGCCGCATTTACTGACGAGCACATAGCTGTCTCGCGGATAATTCCGCAAAAATTCCCCCAACAACCTCTCCGCCTCGCCCCAACCATATGAGCGAGCCGTGTCGAAATGCCGGATGCCATTGTCAAATGCATATTCCAGGGCGTCGAGACTTTGGCGGCGCGATATGCGGCCCAGCATGGGAGCTGTGCCGAAGCCCAAAATGGGAACACTCATTCGTAGCGGAGCTGAAGCATCAGCCGGTCGCGCCTGCGCGGCGGCAATGCCTTGTGATAACACATTGTATCCTCGAAAAAACCCGATCCGGCATTCCCGTCCATTACCCTGATCCGACCGGCGCCAAACAGTTTCACCGCCGTATCATCATCCATTCTCGTGCTGCCGAACAGATGGTGGAGAGCCTTGTGCCTATGGGTGCCTTCGATCAGGACGTGAGCGCCTGATTCCGGATCCGTATCCGTCAGGTAGAAATTGACATACATGAAATTGAATCCGTGTACGTCGTAATGAAAACTCAGCGTTTCATACTGCCCTTCCCTTTGACCGGGAGAAAGCGCATTCGCGAAACTCCAGAACAGCCAGGAACCGACTCTCTCCGGGAAGTAGCCGAGGTAATCCCGCACAGGTTCTACAATCGCCGGATCTCCTGCGATGCCCTTCACCACCGGATTGTGGGACGAGTCCGTGACGGTTCCCATTGCGATGCTGTTACGCAATTCCGGAGATGCCATGACGGCGGGATATTGGACAAGGCGCGGCACATGCTTCGTGTCCAGTTCCGCACTTTTCGCGTGGGCCGTGAGCTCTGCGCATGCCTCTGCCGTCAGCTCAATGCCGCCCGACCAGGCACGCTGCCTTAGCTCCCGCACATGTTCAGCCGGTTTGCGGTGCGAGACAACATACCCGGAAGGTGAGAGTTGGAGCGCAAATTTCGGAGCCCGGAATCTTTCGCCAAGCTTGAGTTCAGGCCTGTGGCCGATCGCCTGACGCGCGCGCAGCACCCCGCTATACGTCGCGCGGACCGCATGAAATCGCCCCAGTAGATAACTGGGTTCATGCGCAATCAGGTCGACTACTCTCGCAATCTTACCCATCATCTGACTATAAAAGCAGGCAATCTGTTCGGCAACTTCGGCAAGTAAAACAGGCTGAATATGCCGCGAATCGGCCTGCTTGGCTCATATCATCCGCAGAATGTCATCTGTGTACAGATCATGAGAATCAATGCAACAGGGCCTGGGTTTCCGGCCGAGCATCAGCTATCTCCTCCGCCGGATCGGCCATCATTGCCGGGTGGATAATTTCGCCGCTTCGACAACCGGCTGGACAGCAGTTAATGTCAAAATACTGATTTGCGGCTTGAGAGTTTGCCAACGTTCCTGGTGCCTGGGTGTCGCTGATTTCTCGCCAATTCCTGCTTTACCTGTTGTGCGCCGGCTGTGCCGCGGCGGCCAATTTTTTGGCCGGTTTTCTTCTCATCCGGGGCCTCGGCCTTACCTCCAGTGAGGGCTACCCGTTTGCAATTGCCACGGGCTACACGCTTGGCATGGCCATTAACTTTTCGCTGAACCGGCGCTTTACCTTTCCCGGAAACGATCGCACGCGCTTCGAACAGGCGCGGACATTCATCATCGTCGCACTATCTGGGCTCGTGCTGACGACCGCCATCGCCTCGGTCATCCGCCCGATGCTTGGCATGCTGCTCATATTTCGCGGCGCGCAGGGCTCATCCCTTGCCAATACGACGGGGCAGGTCCTGACCATCGCAATTGTGTCGCTGTATTCGTTCACCGCGCACAAATGCTTGACGTTCAACCGCGGAATCCGATATGGCCTGATGAAAATCCCGAAAATGTTTTGAGTTCGTCGCATGCCGGATAGCGAGCGCATGGCCTTGCCGCTGAAGCTTGTCATCGTCGGCGGCGGTCCGTCCGGCATGGCGGCAGCGTTGGAAGCCGTGCGGCACGGTGCAAATCCGGTCGTGCTCGAGCGTCTCGACCAGGTCGGCGGACTCGCGCGCACGATCGAACGCGGGGGAAACCGTTTCGACATCGGCCCGCACCGCTTCTTCACCCTGAACGAGGAGGTGAAGCAGCTTTTTATGGAGATGTGTGGCGCCGATCTCTGCCGCGTCTCAAGGCTCACCCGCATCTTCTATAAGCGGAAATATTTCAATTACCCCCTGACGCCTTTGAACGCGCTGTTCGGCATGGGCATCGGTTCGAGTTTGAATGTGTGCTTGAGCTACGCGGCCGCGCGGCTGCGCAGCCGCCCCCGCACGGCGCCGCTTCTGACCTTCGAGGATTGGGTGGTCGACCGGTTTGGCCGCACCCTGTTCGAGACCTTCTTCAAAACCTACACCGAAAAGGTTTGGGGTATTTCCTGCCAGCGCATTGGCGCCGATTGGGCGGGGCAGCGCATCAAAGGACTAAGCTTGACCGCTGCCATAATGAACGCGCTGTTCCGCCCGAAGCAGAAGGTAGCCAAGACGCTGATCGACGAATTCATGTACCCGCGGCTTGGCGCGGGCCAGATCTACGAGAAAATGGCCGCGAAGGTCGAACGGGCGGGCGGCCAAATCATGACCGGCGCCACCGCGACGCGTATCCGCCGTGACGGCAACCGCGTAATCGCAGTCGAATACCGCCGCGCGGATGGAAGCCAGAAGAAAATCGCCGGCGATTTCTTTCTTTCCAGCGCTCCATTGAGCGACATTGTGGATCAGATCGATCCACCGCCTCCGCCGGAAGTCTTGGCGGCCTCGCGCAGTCTGCGGTACCGGAATCACGTTGGTGTAAAGCTCGCGGTCAAAGGCACGGCGCCCTTTGCCGACAATTGGATTTACGTACACTCGTCTGACGTGCGCATGGCGCGCATTTCGGATTACCGCAATTTCTCGCCGGACATGGGCGCCGCACCGGATATGCACCCGATGACAATCGAATATTTTTGCTTTCCCGGCGACGACATCTGGGAAAGCAGCGACAATGACCTGATTGCGCGCGCGGTGTGCGAGCTCGCGCAAATGGGCATCGCACATGGCCCGATCAGCGACGCATTCGTCGTACGCTCGGAAAAAGCCTATCCCGTGATCGAACTCGGCTATGAGGAGAAAATCGCCACCATCAAGTCGTTTCTCGACCGATTTGAGAATTTTCTGCCGATCGGCCGGTCCGGCATGTTCAAGTACAACAATCAGGACCACGCCATGGCGACCGGACTTTACGCCACGCGCACGGCACTGGGACTTGGCAAATTCGACCCCTGGTGCGTCAACATCGACGGCATCTACCACGAAAGCGGCGCGGTCGCATGACGCTCGGGATTGCGCACACCACGAAACCGCCGCCGCGGGGGGCTGCGGCTGCTGAAGTCCTGCTGAAGCCGGTCCTGCTTGTGCTTTGCGCACTACTCGTGCTGCGCGTCGCCATCTCCTTCGTCGGCTTTGACCACATGCCGCTGATGCCGCTGCTGGGGGACGAAGTCACGATCAACGAGCCGGCTGTCACGCTTGCCCAATCCGGCCATTTCGTCGCCGGGGACGTGCACGATTCTGCCTATGGCCTCGACCGCTTTTATGGCCATTTTCCGCCGCTCTACATGCTGGTCGTCGCCGCTTCGCTCAAGATTTTCGGTGTGAGCGCCGCCAGTATACGGCTTGGGGCGATTTTCGCGTCGGACGTCGCGATCGCGCTGATGCTGCTCGGCATGACACGGGCGTGGACAGCCGGGATGATCGGCAAATGGGGACTGTTGCTTAGCGCGGGTCTTTTTATGCTGGACGCGGGTTTCTTCACGATCTCGCGCTGGGGACGCATGGATTCGACCATGCTCCTCTTCGCGTTCGCGGCGATGGCTTGCCTGATCTTCATCGAAGCTGGGGCTGGATTGCGGCGCAGATGGCTCTTTCCGCTCGGAGGCGTGTTTCTCGGACTCGCGGGCGCCACGCATTTCGAAGCCGCGGTCTACGGAATCCCCTTTTGTCTTTATGCGATCGTCCGCTACCGCCAATTGGGGAAAGGGCTGTTTCTTCTCGGCCTCATTGCTGCGGCGGCGACGGCGGCTGTGGTTTGTCTCTCGGTCTGGGGCATGCAGTGGGAAACGGCACTCGACCAGATGCGCATGATTGCCGCCAACGCGCCCGGTCCCGGTCTTGCTCTGCATGCCTGGGTGAGCGACGCGGTGCATCTGCGCGTGCGTGATCTGTGGTCATCTGGTGGGTCGGCGCAGTTCTTCCTCCTGGCGGCGCCGCTCGTCTTTGCTGTCATTGCAGTTCCGGCGGCCCGGACACGCAATGTGCCGGCGCCGGCAATCGGATTTTTCTGGTTCACCGGCGCATGCGCCAGTTTGCTGTTGCTGATGTACGAGTTCGCAATCCCCTACTCATTGGCACGCCTCACTGCGGGAGAACCGATTGCGCTCGTTTCACTCGCCGCTTCGCTCACGGTGGCGTCGCCGATCCTGCGCCGGTCAGGTCTCGTCCTGGCCGCGTTGCTGGCGGTGGCCGACCTGGGTGGACTTGCCGCTTATGCGCATACCGCGCAAACCCAATGGCAGATTCGCTCGCCCGACCGGTTCGACCGGCTGCTGTCCGCTTACCCGGAAACCGCGAGCGTGCTTGGCCCGCCCGAACTCTGGTACGCACTCATCCGTCGCGCCGCGCCGCATGGAATCTATGGACTTTTCCCCGAGGACCGGCCGCTCATCCAAAGCGACACGCGCCTTTTAGAAGCTTACGACGTTGTCATTCTGAAGGCCGATGATCCGCTCGTTGCAACCGTCGCCAGGACACACCCGCAGCGGCGCACATTTACCGACGGATGGAATAATTACGTAACGCTGTCACGCTGACAACGCGTAGTCCCGCGGGCCGCCCGGACCAGTTGGTCGGCAGATTTCAAATTATGACTATTCCCGACTTCGCGCGCGGCGGGCTTCAGTCACTCCCGGCACCTGTGAAATGTCGCGATGCGCTTCGCCGCAGACATAATCCTGCAACCGCAATTCCGGATGCGGCTCATAGATAAAACGCGCGCTGAACGATCGGGTCAGCAATTCCGGATCGGTCACCGTGACGACATCTTCCAGTTGCCTCCCGATTTTCCGTATGCGTTCAACCGTCGTCATCTGGTCCGAATGGGGTGAGCCGGTAGCATCGAGGAAGGTCTTTTCATTGAAACCTGCCGTCTCGATCACCAGCGTATCTCCATCCCAATGACCGACAGAGTGCCCGGAGTAATAAGGCAGGATTTGTAGGTCGTGCGCCGATTCCTGCGGTCTATCCATCATGATGATCCGAAACACACGGTTCAGTTCATAGGCGATGGTCGTCTGGCCGGGCGTTTGGATGATCTTGAACGGATAGGGGTTGCCGAGAATTCGCGGAATTCCATCCGGAACGCAGAGATGACGTGCCTCGTCCGTGATCGAGCCGTCCTTCAGTCCCGCGGCAGTCTTCGCGTAAAGCGCCCTGCCCTTGTCGTTGTACGCAATATCTCCACCACCGACGATCTCCAGCTTCGGTGTGTATTTGACACTCCACCAGATGCCAGAAATATCGTGCGGTTGGCCCACCGCCTGTGCGAACACCGCCCCGCCGATCGTCAGCTGCACGCCGACGGAAATCAGACCTACTGCAAATTTGAACGCCATTGCGGGCTCAGAAATCCGGAGTGTCGGATTTTGGGACCAGCGGCGTCAGATCCTTCTCCTGATAGTTTTCCGTACAGACAAATTCCTGGATTGGCGGCTTGAGCGGCAGGAAATCCAGTGTCACCGACCATGGCTTCCGGTAAGCGCCCGGATCATCCACCGTGAATGTCAGCCGCAATTTGCGGCCATTCGCGATGATTTCGTCCGGGCTGATGGTGACATTGTTGGCTGCGGGATTGGGTCCGGCCAGGACTGTTTTTTCGCCTTCCCTGAGAAAACGGTAGCGTTCGACAACATGCAGCTGACTGGTATGCGGTGTGCCAAACAGTCCCATCGAGCCGGACTCCGGCATCGCCGCAACACCAACAGTATCCACCACGAGCGTGTCGTCTTCAAAATGGCCGACCGAATCGCCGTACCAGCTCGGCGTCACGTGCTCGGGATGCTCGCGGTTCAAATAAATCGTGCGCGCCTGTTCCTGCTCGCCGCCAAACAGCATGGTGATTTCCGATGGGGTTTGCAGAATCTGGAATCGCGTCTCGCCGAAAACATACGGAACGCCTTCGGGGTAACACAGTGAATGTGCGGTCGGCAGCGCTTTGCCGCTCGCCGAAACCAAGTCGTCCTTCTTCAGGTCATCGACCACCCAGGGCAGCAGATACTGGTTGTTATAGCCGTCTGCGATGTCGCGCCCTTTCATATAGGGCTTGGGATAATTGTAGGTGTATTTCCCCCACACACCGTTGAAGTCCGGCGCGCTCGCCTGGGCCGGCACAAGCCCAAGCATCACTAAGGCGACACTCACCCCATAAACATATCTGTACTGGCTTGCAGCTATCCTCACCCTCTAATCCTCCATCATGCCGGTTCGACCGCGCGGCCAGGCCGGTCCGTCAGGATTTGCCCAGTATTGCAGAGGCCGAATCGCGCTTCAAATGCGCTACGCCTGAAGCATCATGCGGTGAAACAGTGTAATATCGTCAAGGAGCACCGGCAGCGGCAATTCAGGGAGCGGAGCATGGTACGGCGGGATTACCTTCTGGCGTCGGCATTGGGGGTCGTAACCGCAATGGCTGGTGACGCGAAATCGGCGCCCGCCCCTTCGCTTCCGGATTTCTCCGGTATCTGGATACATGCCAATCCCGGATTCGAGCCCTTGGCATCGGGCCCAACGGCACTAGTCAACCGGGCGCGCCGCCCCAACGGCACCGGCGACATTCTCAGACTTGCGGGCGATTACACCAATCCCATTCTGAAGCCGACGGCCGAAGAGCTCGTGAAAAAACACAGCGAACTCGGTATGGCCGGCGTCGGCGATCCGAATCCGCGCAACCAGTGTTGGCCCGAAGGCCCCCCCTTCGTCTTTACCAATGGACCAACGGAGCTGCTGCAACAGAAAGACCTGGTCACGATCCTTTATGTTTACTCACACCAGGTCCGCCAGGTGCGCATGAATCAAACCCACCCGGCGAAAGTGACGCCGTCCTGGTACGGCGACTCCATCGGCCATTACGAAGGCGACGCACTCGTTGTCGACACCGTGGGCATCAAGGTCGGGCGCTATTCCATGGTCGACTGGTATGGAACGCCGCACAGCGCGGCGCTGCACGTCGTCGAACGCTATCGGATGCTCGACTACGACGCCGCCAAAGACGGATTCGAACGCGACGCGAAGGAACATAACGTCGTGCCCGGAAAGCCGGTCCCGAACGCTCACGGCAAATATCTGCAACTCCAGTTCACCGTAGATGATCCAGGCGTCTTCACCACGCCCTGGACTGCCACCATGACATATAGGAATGACCCCGACGGCTGGGTCGAACGTCCCTGCGCCGAAAATATCTTCTGGTACCCGGGGAAAGAGGCCAACGTCCCGCGGGCCGACAGACCGGATTTCTGAACTACCGTCTCAATCGTAAAATTCCGGGGCGAGCTTCCGCTTAATTCCGGCTGTGTAATCGTGCTGGATCCAGAGCTGCGCGTGGTTCTGCTTTACGAATTCTTCGATCATCGCGCGGCTTTTGGCGGTCTGCTCCCTGTTTGCGTCGAATAGTGGGACCTTCTTCGACGTGACCTCTTCCGGATAGTGGTAGAGATCGCCTGTCAACAACACATTCCCTGTGTGGGCGAGCTTGAGAAACAGCGACTGGTGCCCGGGCGTATGACCCGGCGTGGATTTGATGACCACACTGCCGTCGCCGAACACGTCATGGTCCTCGCCGTTCAGCACAATCGTCTTGCTGCTGGCTAACCCCTCAAAAAACTTAGGATCCGGCACGCGGCCGGCTGCTGCTGGATTGGCCGGCCGCGGAGCGAGGATCGGATCGCGGTCAGCCTTCTGCACGATCCAGGTGGAACCGGCGAACAGGCTGGCATTGGCGACGTGATCGGTGTGATAGTGCGAGAGCGCCAGATAGGTGATGTTGGCCGGCGTGTAGCCTATCGCAGCCAGTTGCGGGAGCAGCGGACGATCGACCGTAAAGTTAGCCAGCTTCTGGGGCCGCACGCGGGTCTTGAACGCGCTGTCGGAAATTTCGCCGGTATCCCACATCAGAGTGCCGCGCGGATGCACGATCAGGAAGCACGGCGTGATCATCCTCGTCTCGGCCACTTCGCCCGGCTTAAAACCGTAATTGTCGACATTGGGAGGCGTAATGATCCCGCAGTCGAGAACATACAGACGTAAGGTTTGTGGCGCCTTCGGCTGTTGGGCGCTGGCCGGCAGAAAAGCGGCGGCCACGGACACGACCGTGGCCAGAATGGCTGTCACGATACGATTCGACATCGGCTCCTCCATCAGTTCGCAGAAAAGGCGAGCAGAACATTTCCCGGGAGAATTGCGCCGTGGTGGGAATAGCCTGACTGCACATACAGCATTCCATCCACGACCGTAGCGCCGCTATTGCTCATCGAACCGCCATTGGCGGTTACTCCGTTCACGGTCGAATAATTCTGCGCGGAGTTGAATCGCCAAAGAATCTCGCCGGTTTCCCCCGAATAGGCGTAGAGCTGGCCATCCATGGTTCCGGAGAACACGGCGCCCGGAATCGCGGTGACGGCGGCAGCATGACTTGGTTTGCAGGATTTCCGGTCGCCGCAGGGCGGATTCGGAGTGGTCCAGACAATGTGTCCAGTCTTGATGTCCAGCGCCGCCATGCCGCCGGATGCGTCCGGCGATTTGGCGTCAAAGAAGCCATTCGGCACATAGACTTTGTCGCCATCCACCGCGAGGCCCCACAGCACTCCACCGCCGCTGCTGCCTTTGCCCACCTGCTGCTGCCAGACGATTTTTCCCTGTTGATCCGGGTCTATCGCCCAGATCATGCCGGACTTGTTCCCCGCGATCAGCATGGATCGCCCATTCGCCGATTTCGCCAGGACCGGTGATACCGAGAAATCCACGTCGGGCGCTTCCGCATCGGGGCAGGCAGCGGCTTCACGGTCGGCGCGCCGGCAGGTGCCGTTCCAGATATCATTCTCCGTCTGCTGACGGTGCCATTTGATCTTTCCCGACGCCATGTCGACGGCGAGAATTGAATCGGAAAGCGCTGTCGCGGGCGGCGAGTAGTTGTTGCCGGTACCTACATATAACGTGTTCCGTTCCACATCGATTGTCGGCGTATTCCACACCGGCGCGCCGGAAGGGCCCACAATCATCATCCCGGCGCTGTTCTTCTGGCCGGTGACCTGTTTGCCGTCGATCGTATAAGTCTTCCAGATGCGCTTCCCGGTCTCCGCGTCGAGCGCGAGCACGCTGCCGCGAAACACGCAGCATGGATATCTCGGATCAGCCACCTTGGCTTCTTCGCGCGACGACACCGGCACATACAACCGGCCGGCATTGATCGCCGGTGCAGCGGTGATGGCCGCCTGCGGGTGGTCATCCACTTTGACCTTCCACAACAGATTTCCGGTTGCCGCGTCGACCGCATACATATTCGCCGCCTGATCGCCGAACCACGCCGTCAATCCACCGGTGCTGCGCTCGCCAAGCGTTATGGCACTTCTGATGCCGGCTTCCACTTCGATGTGCCAGAAGACGCAGCCGCTCTTGGCATCCAGCGCGAACAGGTCGCCTTCCGCATCGCCAACATAAATCCGTCCGTTCGCGACAACCGGTTGCGTTCCGCCCGAAGTCGCGCCCGGAAGGCCGAACGCCCACTTCAATTTCAAATTCGGAACATCGCGCGATGTCAGTCCTGCCGTCTCCGCCGGCTGAAAACGCGTGTTGGTGATGCCGGCGCCCCACCCGTTCCAGACCGGCCCCGCCACGGAATTCCGGAATTGGACGCCCGAACCCGCACAGAAGGCAGACGCAGGAATGATCGCCGAGGCGGTTGCCAGTGGTTTGCCGGAAATGTACTCCGCGAGCGCGCGCCGCTGAGCCCGGCTACGCTCCGCCGCCTGGGCTTTCATCGATCCTTTTTCGAGCACTTGCAGAATCTGCTCGGGGGCGAGGCGGCCGAGCGCCTCGCGGCCGGGTGCCCGCGTATTGGCGGCACTATGGCAAATCGCGCAATAGATGTTGAACAGCGCGCCGCCGTCCTGTGCTTTCGCGGGTAAGGCGCATACCACGGCCGTCGCCAGAATCGGGCCGACATTCCCCAGCAGTCTCATATTCCGGCCTCGCACAAAACTGTTGAAGAGATGATATTACACTTTTCGCCCCGCCGCTTGAATGAGTGCCGTATTCCGATGTTATCCTGTGCCGCCGACGTGCTGACAACGGTGTGAGCCATGCCACTGGGCCGCGTTATTCCGTTCTATGTGACTCTGACGATTTCGGCCGCTGTGCCCGCGATGGGCCAAACATCGCTGTCCGCCGTCCCTGATCTTTCCGGGACGTGGCAGCATCCGGTCTTTCCGTGGTTCGAGCCACCGGCTTCCGGCCCGGGACCGATCACCAATCTTTCGCGCTGGACCCAGTCACCCTCGAATTCAGACGGTGCCGAGGCGCTGCCGCCAGGCGTTCCCGGCGTCAGCGACTACGACCAGCTGGTCGGCGACTACAAGAATCCCATCCTGCAGCCATGGGCGGCAGAGATCGTCAGAAAGTCCGGCCAGATGTCGCTGGCCGGAATCACCTTTCCCAATCCCTCGAACCAGTGCTGGCCCATGCCGCTGCCGTTCACCTTCAAGAACTTCGTGGTGGTGGTGCTGCAGCAGAAGGACACGGTTACGCTTGTCTACTCCAACCCGCAGAACGAAGTTCGCCGCATACGGATGAACGCCTCACACCCGAACCCGCTGCGCCCCTCGTGGTATGGCGATTCGGTCGGCCATTACGAGGGCGACACGCTCGTCGTCGATACCGTCGGAGTGAAAACTGACCGGCCCTATGCGATGCAGGACCTCTTCGGAACGCCGTATACGGATAAACTGCACATTGTCGAACGTTACCGGCTGCGCGATTACGACGATGTCAAAGACGCCATCGAGCGGAACAGGAAGGAGAACTGGATGTTCGCCGGCGATGTCTGGGCGAAATACCGTGGCAAGTTCCTGCAGGTGCAGGTGACGGTCGATGACGGTGGCGTATTCACTACGCCCTACACCGCAACCATGACCTATCTGCCGAATCCGGGCCCGCTTCAGGAAAGCATCTGCGCCGAGAATGTGCACGAATATTACAACAACAGGGATTCCGACGTCCCCAGAGCCGAAAAACCAGATTTCTGAGCGCAGGCATTAAAAATCCGGCTTCTCCGCCACCGGCAGTGCCGCCTGCCGTGCCAGTTCATGCGGATTTTCGGCACAGACATCTTCCGGAAACTCCCTCGGCGACCCCTCACCCACTCCGGGCCGATAGACGATGGTCGACGACCACGGTGTCGTAAACGCGCCTTCGTCCTCGACCGTGAAATCGAGCTCCAGATTCTGGCCTCGCGAATCATTATCCGGGCGCACTCCGGAATCGTTTCTGTACGTGGTCGCATTCTCCTTCGCCCCGCGCTGCAATATCCGGTTGGCGGCTTCATAGTCGATGAGGTGGTAGCGTTCGACCAGGTGAAGTTTGTCCGTGTGCGGAGTTCCGAACTGATCGACCATGGTGTAGGGGCCCGTCTTGATCCCGACAGTATCGACCACCAGCGTGTCGCCCTCGAAATGGCCGACGGAATCGCCAAACCAGGATGGCGTCACATTCGCCGGGTGAGTCTGGTTCAGGCGCACCTGACGGAATTCATGGTCGAAGGAATACAGGATGGTGACGCGGTCCCGCTGCTGCAGCAACTCCATGCCGAGGTTGTAGAAGTCGAAGGGCACCCCTCCGGGCCTGCACTGATTGATCGGATTGAGAGCCGGCCCGTCGTTCAACTCTTTTTCGGCGTGCTCCTTCACGACTTGCGCCGCCCAGGGCTGCAAAATCGGCGCGGTATAATCGCCAACCCGCCGCCCGCCTGCGCTGACAATGGGAGCGTTCGCGGGATCGATGTCCCGGCCGTAGATATCGACCGCCGCTTTAGCGCGCGCCTTGTTCAACACCGGGCCCGGTCCGGATGCCGGCGGTGGGAAGCCGGGACCAAGCGTATTGGCCCAGAGTCGTGATAGATCCGGGACAGATGCGGCGCCTTGCGCAGCGGCGCTCGTTGCCACCATTGCCGCCAGCCACGTCCATAAAAGGAAATTCCCGCGCGGCACAGGCATGCGAATCTCCCTTCATTCGGTTTTGAACCGGCTGACTGTAGCCTGCATTCGCGCCCACCAGAAAGTGCCCTCCCGAATGCCAGGGCGCGCGAAACGGCATATAGTCGAGACAATCGCGGCGGGTTTGAGGAGGTGAAGGTGACAGAGCACGCGTATTTCGGACGGCTGAATACGTCCCTGATGGCAGCGGTCGTTGCAGCCGCGGTGGCTTGCGCCTTTCCCGGCGCTGCCCTCGCGCAGGTCAAGGTTATCCTCTCCAACGGATTTGGGGCCGCCTATCGCGAGGTCCTACCCGCCTTTGAGAAAAGCTCGAGTATAAAAGTCACGACGACAACCGGAGCCTCGCAAGGAAACGGCCCAAACACCATCGGAGCTCAACTCCGGCGCGGCGAGCCGGCAGACGTGGTGATCATGAACAAGGCCGGGCTCGACGATCTTATGGCCGAGGGCAAAATCGCCACGGGAACAAATGTCGATCTGGCCCGGACACTCCTTGCGGTGGCCATCCCATCCGGGTCGCCCAAGCCCGATGTCAGCACTCTCGATGCCTTCAAGAAAACACTGCTGGGCGCGAGATCGGTCTCGGTCGATGCCAGTACGTCCGGCATTTATCTCATCACCAAAGTTTTTCCCCGCCTGGGTATTGCCAAAGAGATGGAAGGAAAAACCATAAAGGAAGGTGCTCGCGGCGTTGCCAGCGGAAAGGCCGACATTGCGGTGATGCTGGTGAGCGAGATTTTGCCGGTGAAGGGCGTCGAGGTTGCAGCGCCTGTCCCGCCGGAGATTCAGGAACCCAACGTGTTTTCGGCGGGTGTGGTGAAGGGCGCAAAACAAGCTGAATCCGCAAAACGGCTGATCGCTTTTCTGGCATCCGGGAGCGCGTCCGCCGCGATTAGGCACAGCGGCATGGAGCCGGTTCACTGACGGCAATGGGAGACACAATCAGGAAGGAAAAAGCGTGAAACGGTTCGTCATCCTTTGCGCTTTCGCGCTGCTTGCCGGAGCACCGCCGGTTTTCGCTGACACGATTCTGTTCGTCGGCAACAGTTTCACCTATGGCGAGCTTTCCCCGGTCAAAACCTACAACGCGAATACCGTGACCGATTTGAACAAGAACGGCATTGGCGGCGTCCCGGCGCTGTTCAAGGCGTTCGCGACCCAAGCGGGTCTGGATTACGACGTCAGCCTCGAAACTGTGCCTGGGGTCGGACTCGATTACCATTTCGCGGAGAAGCGTCAGCTGCTCGACCGCAAATGGGACGAAGTTGTTTTGCAGAGCTACAGCACGCTTGACCAGCATCATGCCGGCGATCCCGCGCTGCTCGTGAAATATTCCATAGCCTTTTCGGACATGCTCCACAGCCGTAATCCCGTTGTGAAAATCTATCTCACCGCCACCTGGAGCCGAGCCGACCTGACTTATCCGGCGAGCACGCCCTGGAACGGAAAGCCGATTACCCAGATGGGCAAGGATATCGCTGCCGGTTATCGGCTCGCCGCCGAGAAGGCTCCGGGCATTGCAGCGGTTATTCCCGTCGGTCTCGCGTGGAACCGCGCGATCAACAGCGGTCTTGCAGATGAGAATCCGTATGACGGTATCTCAGCCGGAAAGATCGACCTCTGGGCCAGCGACAATTATCACGCCAGCAGTTACGGATATTACCTTGAGGCGCTTCTGGTATTCGGACGAGTGACTGGCCGCGATCCGCTGAGCGTTGGAACACACGAACACTCCATCACCGATCTGTCTCTCGATCCTGAAATCATTGGCAAACTGGAACAGATCGCCCACGACGAACTCGCCGCTCGCTGACTTTTTGTAATCGAACGGCGGCCGGAATTACAATCCCGCGTACCATTGATAGCCGCGATCAGGCCAATAGCCGCCACGGCCGAAACCGAAGTGGTCCAATCTATCGACGACTTCAATGCGGCCAACGTATTTGGCGTGTTTGTAGCCAATCTGCCGCTCCACCCGCAGGCGCAGGGGAGCGCCATGCTGCACCGGCAGATCGCGTCCGTTCATCTCATAGGCAAGAATTGTCTGCGGATGGAAGGCATCGAACAGATCGATGCTCTCATAATAAAACTCGCCGTCGTCCATCTGATCGAGGCAATGGAACACGACATAGCGCGCTTGCGGTGCGAGACCCGCGGTCTGCAGAAGATGGCTTAGCTGGACGCCTCTCCATTGGCCGATGGCGCTCCAGCCCTCGTCGCAACTGTGCATCGTGATTTGCGTGCGCGCGGGCAGCATTTTGATGTCCGCGAGTGACAACGACAGCCGGTTGTGTACGAGGCCATCGATGCCGAGACGCCACGAGGTGAATTGCGACTCGGCCATCCGGACATAATCCGGACCGTCCGGCGTTTCCGTGCCGTTGGGTGGAAAGTCCGGCGAGATGTCGGCAGCCGAATATTCGCGCACCAGTGGTTGCGCTGACAGCAGCAGCCTTTGTCCATGCAGCGACAGGAACTCTCCAAAATCGAACAGGCGCTGGATGGATGCATCCGAAGTGCGTCCGTCACAACCGGTGAGCAGGCCCATGCCAAGAGCGGCGCCGCCGGTCAGCACTTTGCGACGGGTGACGCGAAGGCTCATGCCGGCTCCTCCGGCCTCACCGCATACCGTCCCGTGATCATGGAGCGCATCAGATTGAACGCGCCGGACAGCACGACCTCGAGAATATGCACCAGAACGAACATCAGCAGCACATTTGCGGCGATGAAATGGATGGTGCGCGCCGACTGCCGTCCGCCGAAAAGATCGAACAGGAACGGAAATGCCGCCGTCACGGCCGGCGACATGGTCAACCCGGTGAGGATCATGATCGGCAGCAGAACGAAAATGACTGTCACGTAAGCAAGCTTCTGCAGCACATTGTAGCGTTTGGCTGCCTCACCGCGCGCGCGACGCAGCCGCAAATGATCGAAGATATCGCGCAGGATGTGTTGTGCGCGGAGCTCGCGGATCGAAGGCGTGAGATCGCGACGGAAATGTCCGCTGAGGAATCCCGCCAGCAGATACACGGTCCCATTGATCACGAACGCCCAAGCCAAAAAGAAATGCCAATCGCGCGCAATTCCGAGTCCGCCGCCGAGAGTTATCCGGCGCGGAAACGCGCGAGCCACCGGCCGGCCATCCGAATTGTAACCGACCCCCAGAACTCCGGTGGTATCGAAGCTGTAATCGCCGATGCGCGTCACGCCGGTCTCGCGCGCCGTGACGTCATCAAACCGGTCGGAAACCGAGATCACTGACGGCACACCGTAATAACCGTAATTGCCCCAATAGAGCGCGGGGTGAGCCGCCAGAATTCGCAATCCACTCATCAGCAGCAGCGTGAGACACAGCGCGTTGATCCAGTGTGTCCCGCGAACCACCGCAGAGTGCCGGTAAACGATCTCGCGCGACACCCGACCGGTTCGCGCCGCGGCGAATGCTTCGAGATCCAATGCCCGATCTGCAGCCACAGGCGTCATCCCCAGGATCGATGAAAACTATCACCGCGGCAGCTGAAAACAAATGTCGGCTCGGCAGACTTGCGCTGCCGCTTTCCCGCTGTCCGCCGAGCCGTTATAATTCGCGTCAGCCTGAAGACACCGCAATCGGTTTGCGGCCATTCCACGCCCGGCCAAACCGGAATTCTGAGGAGCTAGTGAGGAGATGGCGATGAAAACGATCATTGCGGGTTTGGCACTCGCCTTCACGATCGCCGCGACGGCAGCCGGCGCGCAGCCTGTCGCCTTCCCGGCCAATGATATGGGCGTGACCATGGGACATTGGCATCTCAATTCGAAAGATGCCGAGGTCAACACGAAGTTCTTCGTCACCCTCGGCGGCAGAGTGATCAAGCGCGGCGAGAACGACGTCGTGCTGTTCCCCGGCGTCGTTATCTTTCTGACGCGTGGACAGGGCATCGTTCCAAGCGGCGGCACCGCGGGAACCGTGGTGAACCATGTCGGCTTCCTGGTCCGGAACGTGCAGGAGTCACTCGCAAAGTGGAAGGCTGCCGGCATTCAGGCCGAGCCGAGCGCGACCGGCCGCCCCGATCAGGCCTACATCGATACGCCGGACGGCCTGCGTATTGAGATCCTCGAGGACAAGAATCAGCCCTGGCCGATTCGCAACGAGCACATCCATTTTGCTGCAACAGAGGCAGACATCCCGAAAATGCAGGCCTGGTATGCGAAGGAGTTCGGCGGGCACGCCTGGACGCGCAACAATGCACCAGTCGTCGAGCTACCCGGCGTGCAGCTCCGCTTCGCAAAGATCGACAAGCCGCAAGCGCCAACTGCCGGCCACGTGCTTGACCATATCGGCTTCGATGTGAAGAACCTCGATGCGTTCCTGAAAAAGCTCCAGGCCGACGGCGTGAAAGTCGAGCGTCCGATCAACCGGAATGCGCAGACCGGCGCTGCCCTCGCCTTCGTCTCCGATCCCTGGGGCACGACGATCGAGCTGAACGACCGCCCCGAACCGATCCAGTAATAATCCGCGCGGTGAATTTCGACGGCACAGTCAATCGCAGGACGCTTATTGGCGCCGGTCTTCTGCTCGCCGGCGCCGGCATGGCGGCCCATGCAAGCGCCGCGGCTGCTGCCACTCGGGATCCGATGATTCCACAGCCGGTCCCGCCGCAAGCTCCTGCGAAGGAAGGACTTGCGGTGCTTTCAGCCACCCGGCTCTGGTACTGGGATACGGGCGGCTCCGGCCAGCCGGTGGTGTTTTTACACCCGGCGACGGGAAGTTCGCAGATTTGGGGATACCAGCAGCCCGTATTCGCCGCAGTCGGCTACCGGGTGATCGCCTACTCGCGGCGCGGCTATTACAAATCCGATCCGGTGCCAAAGGCAAATCCCGGAACGGCGGCGGGCGATCTGCGCGAGCTTCTAAATTTTTTACAGATCGGGAAATGCCACGTCGTCGGATCGGCTGCGGGTTGTCAGATCGGGATCGACTTCGCGCTCTCGAATCCCGAACGGCTCTTCAGTCTTACGCTTGCGTGCGGAGTCGGCGGTGTTCAGGACGCGGGTTATGTGAAGATGTCTGAAAACATCCGGCCACCCGGTTATGACGCGATGCCTGCTGCGTTCCGCGAACTCTCACCGTCCTATCGCGCGGCCAACCCGGAAGGAGCGGCGCAATGGGCCGCGCTCGAAAAGTCCGCGGTGACTGGCAACCGTTTTGGCCAAACCAGCGCCAACCGCATCACTTGGGCGGCTCTTGAGACGATGCGCGTGCCGGTGCTCCTCATTGGCGGCGATTCGGATTTGGGTGTTCCTCCGCCAATGCTGAGGGCTTTCGTAAGCCACCTGAAGAGCGCCGAGCTCGTGCTGGTACCCGAGGCGGGCCATTCGGTGTATTGGGAGCAACCGGATTTGTTCAACCGCACCGTACTCGGGTTTATCGCGCGCCATAGAATTTAACCGGCATAGAGACCGACCATGCAGCTATCGCGGAGGGAATTCGGCTGCATTCTTCCAGCAGCGCTCGCGGAATGGCCGCTGAAATCACGCGCGCAATCCTTGAACGCAGTTGATGCGGTCGCGAATTATTCCGGGCCAGACCGCCAGGGCGTGCTGGAAGCGGGCGCAAAACGCGAGCGTGGTCTTCTCCTGTACACCACGGGCACCCAAATCGAACCGCTCATCCAGGGATTTGAGCGCAAATATCCTTATCTCAAAGTGACCATTCAACGCGGTCCCCAAACCGACATCGCACGCCGGGCAATCGAGGAATACCGCGCCGGTTACAGAAAACTCGACATGTTCGAGCTGTCGTCCGAAGGGTTGATCCTGATCCGCGACGCCAACATCCTTCAGCCCTTCCGGTCACCGGAAGTGGCGGCGTTCGACAAAGCCGCCATTGAGCCCGGGCGTCATTGGGTCGTGGTGCGCGAATCCTATATCGGCACCGGATTCAACACCAAGACGATCCCGCCTGCGCGCGGCCCCAGGACTTATAAAGACCTGCTCGCGCCCGAATGGCGCGGCCGCATGGCAATGTCGGGCTCACTTTCGACGGCAGCGAACTTTGTCGCCGCGCTCGTGCTGACCGAGGGGGAAGATTTCGTGCACAGGCTTGGCGAGCAGGATATCCGCATTTATCCGGTGACGGCGCGGGCGCTGGCCGATCTGATCATCTCGGGCGAAGTGATGATGTCGCCGACCATTTACAACTCGCATGTCGAAGTGAGTGCGGCCAGGGGTGCGCCCCTCAGTTGGGTCGCGCCCGGCCCGGTGCCGGTGACGGATACCGCTGTCGCGCTTGCTCGCGCCGCGCCCTCGCCGCATGCTGCCATGTTGCTGGCCGATTATCTGATGTCGCAGGAAGGTCAGCGGATTTATGGCCAACTCGGCTACGGTTCGGCGCGGCTCGATGTGAACAGGCAGACCGGCGCCAGTCCCCTCAAAAAACTCTACCTCGCCAACCGTCCGAACTATGTGCGGGAATTCGCCGGTTGGTCGAGACTGTATCGCGACGTGTTCCTGCGCAGGTAGTTGCGCGACTGTATCGGGGGAAAAATGTTCGAGGACGATCTGCCGAGGCGAAGAATCGGTGTGCTGACGCCACTCCCCGTCATCGACAATGGCGCCTACGAATTCTACCGGCTGGTCCAAGATCGCGTCATGCTGGTGATGATCCCGGTGGGACTGGCCGAATTCACGGACAAAGATGTCGAGCGTGTGTTCGCGCCCATCGATTCTTATCTCGACAAACTCATGGAGCGCCGTGTCGATATTGTCATGCAATCGGGCGTTCCATTGCCGGCTTTGATCGGGGTTGCCGCACATGATCGCCTGATCGCCCACATGGCGAAGTACACGGGGCTGCCAGCGACCTCGTCAATTCTGGGCGTTGTTGAAGCAGCAAAACATCTGGGCATCGCTCGCATCGCGCTCGCCAACAAATGGTCGGATGCCATGAATGCGACACTCGCCGAATTCTTCGCGCGAATGAACATCGCGGTCGAGGGCACTGCCTCGAAACTGCTCGCCCCATCGCAGTTTCAGAGGATGTCCGGCGAAGAGAATATCGAGCTCGCCTATGCACTCGGGCGTCAGGCTCTGCACGATTTTCCGCAAGCCGATGGCCTTTACATCGGCGGCGGCGCCTGGCTTTCCCAGCCCGTTGCCGAAGCCCTTGAAGCGGAATTCGGCCGGCCGGTGATCACCAATGTTTCGGCGATGATCCGAAACATACTGACACGCCTGAATTGCTGGACGCGGATACAGGGCCACGGCCGCTTGCTGGGATTACCCTAACCCGATCTAGAAATCCGGTCTGTCCGCGTGCGGCACGTCGGCCTCTTTTCCCGGGTACCACATGCGATTTTCGGCGCAGACATTTTCGGGCCAGTCCAGTGGGCTGTCGCCATCGGTTTGATACGTCATGGTCGCGGTCCACGGCGTGGTGAAGAAGTTCTTGTCCTCGATCGTGAACTCAAGCTGCAAGTACTTGCCGGCAGCATTGGGCACCGGCTTCCCCGGCGAGTTATGCTGCTTTGCGTCGCGTTCGAATCCCTCTTTCGCGTGTTCGTAATCGAGCATCCGGTAGCGTTCGATGACGTGAAGATCCTCGCTGCGCGGGGTGCCATACCAGTCGATCATGGAATAGGGCCCCATCTTCATGCCCACGGTATCGATCACCAGCGTATCGCCCTCATAATGGCCAACCGAGTCGCCGTACCAGACCGGGGTTAGTTTTGCGGGGTGCTGCGCATTCAAGCGCACCCGGCGGACCTGATGATCATGGCCATAGATGATGGTGACCTTGTCTTGTTCCTGCAGCAGCTCGGTGGGACGCTCTGTAAATACGAATGGCAAATCTGAAGGCCAGCACTGGTTGCGCGGATTCGGATCGCCGATACTGTTCAACCCGCGTTGGGCATGCATTTTCACGATCTCCGCGGCCCTGGGCGTCAGGATCGGATTGGTGTAATCGCCGGCAAGCTTCAGGATATTGCCGGTGCCGTTCGCGCGGCGCTGCGTGTTGATGAGTGCGGTGGGACCTGATGCCAGCGGCTCGAATCCGGGAATCGAATGATTCCAGATACCCGAGAAATCCGGGATCGCTGCGGCGTCTTTCGGCTGCGCGAATACCGGCGCCGCAGCCATCGATGCCAATATCAGCAGCACACGGAAATTTCTGCCGCCCGAACTCATGCTCTCCTCCGTTCGTGCTACGCGGATGCCGGGCGATGCGCCTTCAGGAATGAACGAATCTGGCGCACCGCGATTGGAATCCGCTCCTTGGGTTCTTTCCACGGATACATGCTGACTTCGGCATTCGGCGCTAGCATCGCGGCTTCCATCGCGACCTTGTACGGATGCGCCGGAATGTCATCGGGCAGAATCAGGACCGGCGTCTGGCACTGGCGGACGAAATCGCGCGTGACGGTGAACACGAAATCCGGATTCTTCTTGTACATGTTGGTGAGATATCTCTGCACCATGTCCATGTTGAGATCGGGCCGGCGTTTCACCAGATCCGGACCCCAGCCCTGCATATTGCCGTCATAGGTCAGGGTCGGCATTTCGGGGCGGAAACCGCTGGGCTGCGCGAGGACGGCAGCAACGACACGGTCGGGCGCCCGCTTCAACAGATTCCACACCAGCGGACCGCCGATGCAGAACCCGATCACCATGAATTTGTTGATGCCGAGATGATTCATCAGGTCGATCTGGTCGTCGGTATGGGAATCCCACGGTCGGTCGATATCCAGCGGCCCGGTCGACTGTCCGGCATTGGCATTGCGCAGATCCTGCGAGATGCAACGGAAGTCAGGGGCAAATTCCTTGAACGGATCAAATGGCCCGTTGTGCAGGCTGGCCAACACCGAATTCAGCCCGCCGCCAGGAATGCACAGCAGCGGATAACCCGTTCCGCCCTGGTCTTCGTAATGGGTGCGCACCGGGCCTTTGTCGAAGAATGCCGTCCCGGGAGCTGCCTGCGGTGCTTGCGCAGCAAATACGCCGGGTGCTGCTGCCATCGCTGTCGCCGCGGCTCCTGTGGCAATAATCGTGCGTCTGTTCGGATCCATGATGAGCATCCCTCCCCTTGCGGCCTGAGGCCCTAGCCTATCACTTCTACCCCCGGTTGTACGCCCAATTACGCGAACAGCATCCGACCGTGTAATGTGACCACCCCATTTGAGGTGTCCCATGAACCTCGATCGACGCGTTCTGCTCGGCCTCATTGCCGGTTTCGCTGCAGCTCCCGCATTTGCGCAACCCGCTCCGGCCCCAGGCAGCTCCGCCACCGGCGAACAGCCGCTCGCGCAACGCCTCGCGAATTATGTTTCTTCGTCCAACCTCGCCGATCTGGACCCTGCCACAGTCGAGCGCGCCAAAGTGCATCTCCTCGACTCGCTCGGCTGCGGTCTCGCAGCATTCAAGGAACCGGTGGTCAGCGGCGTACGCGAGCTCGCTTTAGCGAATGGCGGCAGTGCCGCAACCATCATCGGCACCAATCAGAAAACCGCACTGGAATGGGCGACATTCGTGAATGGCGCCGGCATTCGCGCCGACGACATCAACGACTTCTATGTCGGGCGCCAGAACGCCCATCCCAGCGACAACATCGCGGCCTGCCTTGCCGCCGCACAAGCCGCGAACGCGTCCGGCGCCGAATTCCTGCTCGCAATAGTGCTCGCCTATGAAATCGAGTGCCGCTTTCTCGATGCCGGAGCGCTCGACGACCATGGTTGGGATCATCCCAATTACGCGCTGATTTCCGGCGCACTCGCTGCCGGCAAATTGATGAAGCTGTCGCCGGAGCAGCTCGCGCAGTCCGTCAACCTCGCGCTCAGCGGACATGTGGCGATGGATCAGACGCGGCTCGGCACACTCTCGAACTGGAAGGGACTCGCTGGCCCTGAGGCGGCGCGCAATGCGATTTTCGCCGTGCAGCTTGCCAGCGCCGGGATTACCGGGCCGGCGCCGGTTTTCGAAGGCCAGGCGGGATTTTTCAAACTCGTGTCCGGGCCGCTCCAGATTGACACCACGACTTTCGGCGGTCGTGGCAAACGCTTCCTGATCAATGACTGCTTCATCAAGTCCTATCCCGCGCAGGCACAGACCCAGACCGCAATTCCGGCCGCGGCCAAAGTAGCCGCCGGTGTCGGCGATCTGTCGCGCATCAAGAGCATCGAAGTGAGATCGACGCATATGGGCTGGCTGATGGCCGGAAGCACGCCGGAGCGCTGGGCGCCGAAGACATCCGAGACCGCCGATCACAGCCTGCCTTACATCGTGGCGCGCGCGATGCTGGACCGCACCATCATCCCGGCGAGCTACGCACCGGAATCTTTGCGCGATCCGAAGGCTGCGGCGCTGCTGAAACTGATCACGGTGCGCGAAGACCCCGCGCTGACAGCAATGGCTCCGCGCCAACCGAACAGCGTGACGGCAACACTCGCGGATGGTCGTGTCGTCACCGAACGAGTCGATGACCTGCCGGGATTCTCCGGCCGCCCGATGCAGCGCGCAGACACCGAGGCAAAATTCGAGCGCAATGCCAAAGCGGTCCTGAAACCCGGACAACTCCAGCGCATCTCCGACGCAGTCTGGAGTCTCGATCACGCCGCCTCTCTCAGCGACCTGATCAACAGCCTGATCATCACGACCTGACCACCGATTACAGATGGAGCGCCGCGCTTCCGTGGACTACCATCTGAGGGGCACGACGGGGAGCGCACAATGGCAACATTCCATCCAAGACTGGCGATGGGCGCAGCACTTGCGGCGGTTTTGTACGGCAACGGCGACGCGCAAGCCCCATCGGGCCGCACCGACTGGCCGGCCAGCAATTACAACGAGAGCGCCAACCGCTACAGTCCGCTCGATCAGATCACGCCGGCCAATGTTGCAACACTTCAGACCGCCTGGCGCTTTCATCTCAAGCCCGCCGGCTCTACCGGCCCACTGAAGCTCGACGAAGCCATTCCGGTCGTCATCGGCAACACGATGTATATCGCGTCGCCCTACGGCTTTGTCCACGCGCTCGACGCCACCACCGGCGTCGAGAAATGGAAGTTCAAGCTTCCGAATAACGACGTGCCCTCCAAACGCGGCGTCGCCTATTGGCCGGGCGGCAGCGGCTCTCCGCCGGCGATCATTTTTGGCGGACTCTCGGGCGGGATGTACTCCGTCAACGCGGCAAACGGAGTATTGAACGACGCCTTCGGCAACAACGGCGTCGTCAATCTGAAGACGCCCGAGGTCATGCAGACGGGCATGGATCAGGCCTACTCGCTGCTGTCATCGCCAAGCATCTACAAGGATCTGATCATCACCGGCGCGGGCACCGGCGAAGGGCCAGGTGGATCGAACGGCGGTTTGGGCCCCTCGGGCGATACCCGCGCCTGGGATGCCAGAACCGGCAAGCTGGTGTGGACTTTCCACACCGTGCCGCGTCCAGGAGAACTCGGTTACGACAGCTGGGGCGGCAACAGCGCGAAGAACCGCTCCGGCGTCAATGTCTGGGGCTACACCTCGCTCGATGTCGAACGCGGCATCCTCTACATGCCGCTCGGCGCGCCGAACAACGACCGCATCGGCAGCGACCGCCCCGGCAACAACCTGTTCTCGTCTTCCATCGTCGCGGTCGATGCAAATTCCGGCAAATATCTTTGGCACTTCCAGATGGTGCATCACGACGTCTGGGACTACGACACCCAGTCGGCGCCCCTCGTCGTCGATCTGGTCCGCAACGGCGCAACCATTCCTGCGCTCATCATGGTCAACAAGACCGGGCTGTTGTTCACGGTCAATCGCGTCACCGGCAAACCCATCTTCGATGTTGTCGAGCGCCCGGTGCCGCAGAGTGACGTGCCGGGAGAACAGGTGTCCCCGACACAGCCTTTTCCGGTGAAGCCGGAACCGCTGACGCAGATGACGATCTCGCGCGATCACCTCTACAAAGGTGAACCGCAGCATCAGGCCTATTGCGAGCACATGGTCGACGACAACAACATGAAGCTCGGCGGGCCCTACATGCCGATCGCGCTCAACCGCTACAGCATTTCACCGCCGGGGCCGCAGGGCGGCATCAATTTCTGGGGCGGCTCATACGATCCAAAGCTGCATTTGTTCGTGTCGAACACCAACAACCTGTTCCAGCCGATGCGCATCGTGCAGAAGCCGGACGGCAGCTACATCAATGAAGGCCCGCTTGCCGGATTGCGCCGCTTCGGTGATCCGGACCGGCATCTTCCCTGCGGTCCGACACCATGGGGCGAACTGGTTGCCGTCAACATGGATACGGGCGACATCTCTTATCGCAAGACGCTTGGCGTGACCGACATTTTCCCCGCGGGGCTTCAGGACACCGGCCGCCCGAGCACCGGCGGCGTCATTCTGACCGCGAGCGGCCTGACCTTCGTCGGCGGGACGGATGACTTCCGGTTCCGCGCATTTGCAACCGCGACCGGCGAAAAGCTCTGGGAGATCAAGCTGCCGTCATCGATCGAGGCGACGCCCATTACCTATCAGGGCACGGACGGAAGGCAGTTCGTGACCGTGGTGGCCACGGGCGGCAGCCTGACCGGATCGGAAGTCACCAACGACGAGATCATCGCCTTCGCCCTGCCCAAGCGCTGACTGGAAGAAAAACATGGGCGCTCGCAGGGAGCGCCCATACTGAAATCCATTCGGACCAATCCCGCCTCCGCCTTGCGCGGAGGCACGCGAATTCGCGCTTCAGCGAATTCGCGGGTGGGGGTGTGCTCACACAATCACCCCCACCCGAAAAATGCTCCGCATTTTTCGACCTCCCCGCAAGGTGGAGGTCGAACCAGTAATTCGACTCCGTTCAGTCCGCCTAGCCGCCGCCGGCGTTTGCGTTCGCTGCGCCGTTCGGATTGCCCTTCGTCGTGCCGTCCGGCAGCGTCACCGCCATGAACTGCCCGCCATGCGTGCCGTCCTTGAGCGGATGGATCACGGCGGTCACTTTCATACCGGGTGTCAGGGTCTTCGGGACCCAGCCTTGCCGCGCAAGTCCGCCCGGAGCGCCCATTTCGATCGCCCATTGTTCGGCCGTTCCTTGCGCGTTCGGGACCATGATGAGAATCCAGCTGTGCGGATTGGTCCACTGGAATTCCTTCACTGTGCCTTCAAGAGTGACCTTCTTTTCGGCGTCGAACATCGCGAAGGAATGATGGGCAAGCGCGGGCACGGCATACAGCAGCGCAGCCGCCGCAACAGCGAGGTGAGTGGTGTATTTCAAGATCAAGTCTCCTTCGAAAGATAGCGTGGTCCGCTTGTCGGCGGTCGCGCCAACCTACCCGCTCAAGCTGGTGCCAGGCTGGCGGCAACCTGAAAATTAGCTGAATGTCGGGGATGGCTTGCAAAACCGCGTCGGCTAAAATCCACCAATTGCAGGCAGGAGAAATCTATCCGCGTTCTCTTGGTTGAAGACGATCCGGAGCTGGCCAGGCGCCTCACCGACGCGCTGCGCGGCGAGGGCTTTGTCGTCGAACACGCCGCAAAGGGCAAAATCGGATTCGATCTCGGCCGCTCGGAAACTTACGACGCGGCGATTCTCGATCTCGGCCTTCCCGATATGAAAGGCCTCGACGTGCTGAAGGCCTGGCGCGAAACGGGTTGCGATATGCCGGTACTCGTGCTGACCGCGCGTGGAAGCTGGACCGAAAAGGTCGAGGGGCTGAATGCCGGCGCCGATGATTACATCGCCAAGCCTTCGCATGTGCAGGAGATTTCCGCCCGCCTGCGCGCGCTGATGCGCCGGGCCGCCGGACGCGCCGCTCCGGTCCTGATCCACAATGATGTCGAACTGTCGCCGGCCGCAAAAACCGTCACCGTCGCGGGAGCCGCCGTCGATCTCACCGCCCAGGAATTTCGTATCCTGAACTATTTCATGCATCGGCCGGGACGGCTGATTTCTCAGAATGAGCTGATCGAGCATATCTACCCGCTCGAAGAGCAGCGCGACCCGAATACGATCGAAGTCTATATCGCGCGTCTCCGGCGCAAACTCGGGCGCGATATCATCCGTACACAACGCGGACTTGGGTACCGCCTCGGATGAGGATGTTCTTTCCGGCGAGTCTCAGGGCCCGGCTTCTGATCGGCGCACTGATCTGGATCACCGTCGGCGTTTCGGCGGCAGGCGTTTTCATTTCCGTTCTCTTCCGCCAGCACGCAACCGCGCTTGTCGACGCGGAAATGCGCGGCCATCTCGAAGAACTCGGCTCGCTGATCGATATCGCGCCCGGCGGCGCGCCCGAACTCTACCGGGCGCTCAGCGACCCGCGTTTCAGCCAGCCCGGATCCGGCTATTCCTGGCAGATCAGCCGGGACGGAACACCGTTGGTCAAATCGACATCGGTCAGCACGTCCGATCTCCCGATTCCGCATGACGATGTCGGAACGGGAGACATGCGCCGCCTGCTGATGCCGTATGGAAACGAATCCCTGATCGTCTACGAAACCGAATTCGCGCCGGTCTCGGGCGGCCAACTCCTGCGTCTGCAGGTCAATGTCGATGAAAGCATTCTCGATGCCGTATTGAGCACGTTCAACCGGGCGCTGATGATTTCGCTCGCGATCCTTGTCGTGATCCTCACCGGCGCCGCGGCATTGCAGGTGCAATTTGGTTTGCAGCCGATGACGCGGTTGGGTCAGGCGCTGCGCGCGATCCGCGCCGGCAAGGCGACGCATGTTCCGGGCACCTTGCCCCGCGAGGTCCGGCCCCTCGTCGACGATTTGAATAGCCTGATCGACACCAACGCACAGATGGTGCTGCGGGCCCGCGCCCAGGCCGGCAATCTTGCCCACGCGCTGAAGACGCCGCTCGCGGTTCTCACCGATGAAGCCGATCGCCTCATGAGCCGCGGCGAGGACGATGCGGCTCAGGTGATCCTGCAACAGTGCCAGCGCATGCAGCGGCAAATCGATTACCAGATTGCCCGGGCGCGCGCGGCAGCGTCCCGTTCCGTGCCGGGCGTGAATGCGCCGGTATTGCCGGCCGTCAATCCGATCGTCACCGCGATGGCGCGGCTGTACTATTCAAAATCACCCGCCATCAGCGTGGATCTGGATCCGGATTACGTCGTGCAATGCGATCCACTTGACCTTTCGGAGATGCTCGCGAACCTGATCGACAATGCCTGCAAATGGTGCGCAAGCCGGGTGGCGATCAGCGCCCGCCCCGATGTGCCGGCCAGACGTGTGATCGTGACCATTGACGATGACGGGCCCGGGCTCGCGCCGGCTTCGCGGGAAGAGGTGTTTCAGATCGGCCGGCGGCTCGACGAGCGCGTGCCCGGCTCCGGTCTCGGCCTTCCCATAGTCCGTGATCTGGCGCGGCTTTACGGCGGAGAAATCACACTCAGTGATTCACCGATCGGCGGGTTGCGCTGCGAGCTGCAGCTGCCGGCGCCTCATTTGCCGCCCGCAAAAATCGCCGACAAACCCGGCCGGCGTGCTGCGCTGCCACCACAGCCAAAGCCGGACGCTGTCCTCGACTGACCCGCTGTGGCCCGCCGGCCTCCCGATTCCGCCGGTTTTGCAAGTCTGCTCTCAAAAATCCGGTCTGCCGGCCTTCGGCACCGAAAGGGCCAGAATCGGTCAGTGATTGACCGAACGGCAGTGCAAATTTAGCAAATATGCAATAGCCTTTGCCGCTGTGCGCCGGCAGCCATTGGCCGGCGCGTTACAGCAACGGCGGGGCAGATTTGCATTATTCTCGTACCGTAAGCACCCCGGTTAGACTGGCCCGATCGCTGGCGGACATCGTCTGCCGGACAATGGCCCGCGCGTGAGCCTGCGCGTGCGCAAGCCGGGGAGCCGGGCGTGAAAATTTCGGAGACCTGCATCCGCCGCCCGGTGATGACGACGCTGATCATGGCGTCGCTGATCGTGTTCGGTTTGCTCGGTTATCGCCAGCTCGCGGTCGCCGCACTTCCGGCGGTCGATTTTCCGACCATCCAGATCACCGCCACCCTGCCCGGCGCCAGCGCCGAAACCATGGGCACTTCGGTCGCCGGACCGATCGAGCGGTCGCTTGCCACCATCGCCGGCGTCACTTCCATGACGTCCTCGTCGGCGCTCGGCATCAGTTCGGTTGTCCTGCAGTTCGACCTTGACCGCAATATCGACGGCGCCGCGCTCGACGTGCAGACGGCGCTGACCGTGGCAGCGCGCAAGCTGCCGGTCGAAATGCTGACCCCGCCGTCGTTTCGCAAGGTCAATCCGGCCGATCCGCCGGTCATCCAGCTCAGTCTGACTTCGCAGACGCTGCCGATGTCGAAAGTTGACGACTATGGCGAGATCACGCTGGCGCAGCAGATTTCGCAAATCCCGGGTGTGGCCCAGGTTCTGGTGTTCGGTGACCAGAAATTCGCCGTGCGCGTCCAGGTCGATCCGGTCGCCGCGGCACAGCGCGACATCTCGATGGAGGATGTGCGCACCGTCCTGGCCAAGAACAATTCGAACACGCCGGTCGGCTCCATCGCCGGAATCGAGGCCAGGCAGAACACGACGCTGGAAGCGTCGGCGGCGATGCGCACCGCCGCCGAATACAAGAACGTCATCGCCGCCTACCGCAATGGCGCGCCGATCCGGCTCAGCGAAATCGCCAACGTCATCGATGACGTCGAGAACCAGCAGGGCGCCAATTACTACAAGAACGAAAAATCGGTCGGGCTTGCGGTTTACAAGCAATCGGACGGGAACACGGTCAGGATCGTCGACGCCATCTATGACCAGCTGCCGGGCTATCGCGCGCAGATTCCGCCGGCGGTCAAATTGGAGTTGTTCGCCGACCGATCGGTTTCCGTCCGAAATTCGGTGCGCGACGTGCAGCTGACCCTGGCGATTGCATTCGCGCTGGTCGTCGCCGTGATCTTCCTGTTCCTGCGCTCGGCATCCGCCACGATCATTCCCTCGCTCGCGGTGCCGATCTCGTTGATTGCCACCTGCGCGGCGATGTACGCGTTCAACTTCTCGATCAACAATCTGACGCTGATGGCGCTGACGCTCTCGGTCGGATTCGTAGTCGATGATGCCATCGTCATGCTGGAGAACATCGTCCGCCACACCGAAGGTGGCATGACGCCATTCGAGGCGGCGCTAAAAGGTTCGCGCGAGGTCGGGTTCACCATCATTTCGATCACCTGTTCGCTGATCGCGGTCTTCATTCCGGTGCTGTTCATGGGCGGCATGGTCGGGCGCGTGTTCCGCGAATTTGCCGTGACCATTACGGTCACCATCCTGATTTCCGGCCTGGTGTCGCTGACCCTTACGCCGATGCTGTGCGCCCGCGTGCTCAAGACCCATCACGACGGTGAGAGCCGGAATATCCTGCTGCGTGGCTTCGAAGCCATCTTCAGGCGCTCGGTCCGCGGTTACGAGGCGAGCCTCGATTTTGTCCTGAAATACCGTTTCGCCACGCTTCTGGTGATGATCTGTACACTGATCGGCACGGTGGGGCTGTATATCGTCATACCCAAAGATTTTTTCCCGATCGAGGACACCGGTTTCCTCAATGTCGTCGTTGAAGGTCCATCGGACATTTCCACCAGCGCCATGACGGCGCGCACGCGGCAGGTCGCGGATATCCTGCTCAACGATCCTGCGGTGGACTATCTCAACATCACGACGGGCGGGGCGACTGCGACCAGCAATTTCGGACGCGCTTTGGTCGTGCTGAAACCGCGCGATCAGCGGGAAGACATCGGCACGGTGGTTCAGCGGCTGCGGGTCAAGGCGAATTCCCTAGTCGGCATCGAGTCCTATTTCCAGGTCATGCAGAACGTCAATATTGGCGGGCGCGCGGGAAAGAGCATGTATCAGTACACGCTCCAATCCAGCGATACCGCGACCCTCTACAGGGTCGGACCGCAAATCATGGAAAAGATCGCGAAGATTCCGGGCCTGCGCGACGTCGGCAGCGATCTCTATGTCAACAATCCGCAAATGTCGCTGCAGATCGACCGCGAGGCCGCCGCGGTTTATGGCGTGACCCAGGACCAGATACGCCAGGAACTCTATGACTGCTTCGGCAGCAGGCCGGTGGCGACGATGTACACCGACGTCAACGACTATTACGTGATCCTGGAGTGCGACCCGAAGATTCAGGCCAATCCGGCCGGATTGAGCAAGCTGTTCCTCAAGACGAACCTCAACGGACGGTCGAGTGACGGCAGTGCTACTCCTGCGGGGGGCTCCGGGATTAGCGGCGCGACCACGCCGACCGGACCGGTCGTTCCGCTGTCCGCGCTGGTCCGCCAGGTGCCGACCATCGGAGCGCTGCAGGTCAATCACCAGAGCCAGCAGCCCGCAATGACGATCTTCTTCAGTACGGATGCCGGCGTTGCGCTCGGCCAGGCGGTCGATGCCATCCATGAGATCGAACAGGAGGAGCACCTGCCCGCCTCGATCACCACGGGATTCCAGGGCAACGCGCAGGTGTTCGAGGATTCACTCAAGGGCCAGGGCGCCCTGGTGCTGGCCGCGATATTCGCCGCTTTCGTCGTGCTCGGAATTCTCTATGAAAGCTTCATCCATCCGATCACCATTCTTTCGGGCCTGCCGTCGGCCGGTGTCGGCGCCCTGGTTGTACTGATGATTTTCAAGATGGACCTGTCGGTGATCGCGATGATCGGCATCGTCATGCTGGTCGGCATCGTCAAAAAGAACGCGATCATGATGATCGACTTCGCCATTCAGCGCCGCTCCGCCGGCCTGCCCGCCCCCGAGGCGATCCGCGAGGCCTGCCTGTTGCGCTTCCGGCCGATCATGATGACGACTTGCGCGGCGATCTTCGGCGCAATGCCGATTGCGCTCGGAACCGGCGCCGGCTCGGAATTGCGCCAGCCGCTCGGTGTCGCGGTGGTCGGCGGGTTATTGGTGTCGCAGCTGCTGACGCTTTACATCACGCCGGTCGTCTATCTCTATCTCGACAAAGTCGACCGCATGGTCAAGCGGCGGATCGATCCCACATCCGGCGACGAACAGCACCAGCCGCGGATCATGCGCGCCATTGCCGCGGAATAACCGGCGCGCATGCGCGCCGCACGGCTTTCACCCGCAGCAGCAAAGCAATGGTCGATGAACTCGCCGATTGGCGGGTGATCTTCGCCGATCGGCCGATTACGATCTGATCTTGCCTGTGACGATCACGTGCTCTGAACGCGCGAGATCTCGCTCAGGATCTGGAAGGATCTCAGCCGCGCGGCATGGTCGAAAATCTGTGCTGTCACCATGAGTTCGTCCGGCCTGTGGCATTCCATAAACTTCTCAAGACGTTGCATCACTGTCCCCGGCGAACCGACAAAGGCGCAGGTCAACACAGAATCCAGTATTGTCCTGCCGCGGTCGTCGAGATTGGCCTCGATGTCATCGATCGGCGGTGGCAACTGGCCCGGCCGGCCGGAGCGGGAATTGATGACGGACTGTTGCTGGGACGTGAACAGCCGCCTCGCCTCGGAATCCGTTTCAGCCGCGAAGACGCTGATGCCAAGCATGACGTATGGCTTTGACAAATAGCGCGAACGATGAAAGCGATCCCGATAGACCGCGATAGCCGGTTCAAGTTGTTCCGGCGCGAAATGGGACGCGAATGCGTATGGCAGGCCGAGGGCAGCGGCGAGCTGCGCGCCGTAGAGGCTTGATCCGAGAATCCAGACCGGCACTCCGGTTCCCGCGCCGGGAATGGCCTGCACGGGTTGTCCCGGCGCAAGCGGTCCAAGATAGGATACCAGCTCCAGAACATCCTGGGGAAATGAATCAAAATCGCCGATCAGATTCCGGCGCAGCGCGATCATGGTGCGTTGATCCGTACCCGGAGCACGCCCGATTCCGAGATCGATCCGGCCCGGATAGATGGTCGCCAGCGTCCCGAATTGTTCCGCGATGACGAGCGGTGAATGATTGGGCAGCATGATGCCGCCCGCGCCCACCCGAATCCTGTTTGTTGCCCCGGCGACATGGCCGATAACTACCGACGTTGCGGCGCTGGCGATGCCCGGCATGTTGTGATGTTCGGCGAGCCAGTACCTGCGATAGCCCCACTCTTCGGCATGGCGAGCGAGGTCAACCGTGTTGCGCAGCGCAGCCGCTGCGTCGCCGCCCTGCACGATCGGGGAAAGATCAAGAACCGAAAGCGGAATCACGCGGACTGACCGCCTACTCGGCGAATGCAGCGGTGATCGCCCTGCCCTGCTGCGTCTGCAAATACCGGCCGGTAAAACGTAACACCTGAAAACCACCGGCATCACCGGCGATCCACAAATTCAACTCCTGCCCTTTTCCGTCCGCGGCGGGGACTTTGACAAAACGCGCCAGACCAGCCTGCTTCTCCACGGTGCGATCGACGCCCGGCGACCAGCTGCCGGATCCGGGAAGGAAAGCCTTTCGCGGCGCCGGCCCCTTCCAATACGCGATCTCTCTCGGGTGGAGCGGATCGCGAATGTCGTAAACGCGCGTGCCTGCACCTCTCGAACCGCAAGCCGCCATCGCCGGATTCATCACGCGGTCGATCGCGCATCTTTCAGTGGAGTAGTCGAGGGGTCCGCCGCCAACCTCCAGCGGCTCGGCAAGAAATTTCGTACAGTTCTTCGTGTCGTGCACCTCGAGCATGATCTTGGAGACGATTCTGGGCTTTGTCTCGTCGGTGATGTCGATGACATTCGAATAGCCGTAGGGCGATGCTCCCCGGGCACATGCCGCCGCCAATTTCCCGGCGCCTGCTTGCCCGCCGGACTCGTCGGTGCTGATCAGATACGAGCGCCCATGCGAGAAGAACGGGAGCATCTGTTCGACCTGCCCCTGGTCATTCCAGAACAGCTTGCTGACAATCCGGATTTGCGGATTGGGACGGCGGGCCTGAATGTCGCTCGTGTCCAGGATCACCAGCCCGTCCGGTCCGAAGGAAGAATTTTTTGGCGGGACGCCGAAATTGCCCGGTTGCCCGGCGTACAAACGTGTGCCGTCGGCGTTGGTGCTCACGTCGTGGGGCCGGCCATCACCGCTGAATGTCCAGTTGAGGAGCCATTTGGCCTTGTAGGGATCGGTCACGTCGATAACCGGCAGGATGCCACCGACGCCGCGAAATGACTGTCCAATGTAGTAGGTTTTGCCGTCCTCGGCCCAGCCGCCCATGTGGCCGTGGCTGTCGGGCACTGTGATGCTGGACACGAGCTTCGGATGGGCGCAATCCCCGTTCAGGTCATACACCGCGAAGTTCGGGCCATTATTTTGCGCCACCGCGAGCAGCCCGCGCGTCTCATTCACCTTGTTATTTTCGTGCGGGTTGAGCGCCGCCGGAGTATCGGCGAGATACGCGCTCGCTTTCGGATTCCGCGGATCCGAAACATCGATCACGACGATGCCGGGATGCGCCTGCCGCGGATTATTTTCCGTCGCCATATAGGCGCAGTGACCAAAGTAGGACGGGCCGTCCTGCGAAAAGGCCCCCTCACCCCGGAATTCCCCGACGAGTTCGAGATTGCAATTGTAGCCCCGTTCCGAGTCGCCGCTCTCACGTTCCTTCGCGGTGGTCTGGCCCTGCAAACCGCTTTCCGTGCGATCCGACGGACCGCATTGAGCCTTGGGCGCCGGTCCCATGAATCCTGCGTCCGCGGCGACGGCGAAGGGCGAATTGCCGAACAGAAGACCCAGTGACACGACAGATGAGATTGCGAGTAGCGCCTTGTGCATTGCTACCTCCTCAGGAGCGCGCTGCGGGGCAGCGCGTTCAGGAACCCGAGCGCGTGCTTCCAGTTCTCCGCCGCCCCTTTGGGATCCTGCGTCTCGATCAGTGTCGAGGAGCCATGCACGCCGAATTGCGGCACGTACTGGACCTTCGAACCGGACGGCGACGCCGCCAGTATCCCGCGGGCATCGGTCACTTCGCCGGGATCCGGAGCGGAAGTGACGTAGATCGGTACACGGACTTTCGCCGCAGCCCGGGCGACGTCCCTCATGTCGTCAAAATACTCGCCCGGTGAGAAGGACATGATCGCGCTGACCTCCTGTGGATGATCGGCCGCCACCTCGAAGACAAGTGACGCCGAATAGCTGCTTCCCCACAATACGACAGGCAGATGCTGCGCCGTCGCCCAATCCAGCGCCGCCTCGATATCCGGCTTTGCCTGCTCGAAGGTCGCCGGTTTGGCGAGGCGGCGGGCGGTTTCGTTCGGGCCATACAACGACCCGCCCGAGCGCTGATCGATCGCCAAAGCCGTAAAGCCCGCAGCGGCGAGGCGCGGCGCGATGGTCGCGTACTCGGCTTTGCTGGACTCTGCCTGGTGAAACAGCAGGATGATCGCTTTGGGATGGTCGGCCATATAGGCGAGCCCCGATACGCTCACGCCGTCCCGCGCTCGCAACGTGACCGCGTGGCTGGCGGCATAGGCCGGGGCAGAGGCCGAAACCAGGACCGCGGTCGCGGCACTGATAATCCACCGTAGCCGCATTTGCCTCTCCCTTAAGCACCTGCGTGATCTTTGCACATTCCGGCGGGAGGACATAATGCTCCGCCACAGCTCGGGAAACCTCATCCGTCAGCCATGTTGCTCCCGGTTAGTTTGGTTTCTTTTCGTGCAACCAAATGGTAAAACTCTTCCCGCGTCTGACGACAGACGCCGGCTTCGGAAGAAGCCACACCTTCACCGGCAGTGAGGGTCCCAAACCCAACCACCGTGATCTGAAGCAACCCGCACAGCCTGGTCTGCGCGCGAACAGGGAAGTGTATCCGATGTCCACACGTTCCATGACCTTCTCTCCGGCGAACCTGGTGTCCGCGCCATTCGTGCTGGCGATCGTCGTTGCCCTTGCAACCTTCTTTGCGATGATCCAGGCAGCGGGCATTCAGCCGTTCGGAAAGACGCAGACGTGGCATCAAGCTGCGGCGCCGCTGTATCGCGGCATCGCCCTGAGTTTCCCGAGCGAGAGCGCGCCGGCAGATGAGGACCAGACGGCGGTGGCGCAGCGGATCAACCGTTGGCAGCCTTATATCGCCGAGGCTTCGGTGCGCTATGCGCTCCCCGCGAACTGGATTCGTGCAATCATCAACATCGAGAGCAGCGGCCGTACGACAAAAGATGGCCACCCGATTACGTCGGGTGCCGGCGCTGTTGGCGTCATGCAGTTGATGCGCGGCACCTATAAGGCGATTAGCCAGCGCGACGGTCTGGGTTCGGATCCGCAAAACGTCCACGACAATATTCTCGCGGGCACGGCGTATCTGCGCGACCTGTACAACAAGTTCGGCTATCCGGGCCTGTTCGCCGCCTACAATGCAGGCCCGAGCGCCCTCATCCACCACCGGCGCTTGCCGGTCGAAACCCAGAACTACGTCAAAATGGCCATGGCAGGCGTGTCCAACGTGTCACTCATATCGACCGACTTGCACGCGCTTGTCCACAACGGGTAATGCAAGCTCAACCGTCCCTTTGTGGACGCAAATAGGCCTTCGAGCGCTACCTGCCGTGCTCCATCCAGGGAACGCTGTAATGTTTACACCTGTCGAACAGTTCTGCACTTCCGCACTTGTGATTCACCGTCGCGACGATGGAAAATCCGCCACTGTCCGTCAACGAAGGCAGGATAGATGAAAGCAATAGATGTCAGTCACAATTGAAGAGATGAAGCGCTACGAAGCGCAGGCCGAAGAACATTACACCGCGATGTGTGACGCGGGCTTGGAACGTGAAGGACCATTACGAGGACGCGTGTCTATCTCTGAACCATGCCATACAGATCGCTGAGCAGTTGGGCCTTGCCGATGAGGCGGAGCGCTTGAGACGACACGAGTCCCACATCACGGCGGTTTACAATCATCAGTTCCGTTATGTCGGACGCTGACGCGCCGACGCGGCAGCACGAAGTCACAAGAGACACCCCTGAAAACCCGGCTTGGCGCGCCGTAGCTCGCGGAGGGACGGCGGCGGCTCGATGTCAAAATGGTCGGAGCGGCGAGATTTGAACTCGCGACCCCCAGTCCCCCAGTTCTAAACCTTTATTGTGTAACTCTGAACATATTTGAGCATCGCTGAGCACGAAGCGATCTAACCCCTGACAGCGACTTGAGTTTTATTCTGCAACACGCCACATGGTTGCGTGGATGTGCGCGCGGCTGAGCAGATGGTTCTGTGCTCCGCCCGTGTCCCCGGACCGTGGAGAATGAAATTGGCGGGCAGATCGCGGAGTAAACGAGTGCGATTTACGTCGGCTGTTATCGAAATGAAGCCGCCAAAGAGCGGGCGCGCGGAAAGGCGCGATGATATCTCGCCTCTTTGGCTCAGGGTGACATCAACCGGCGATAGGAGCTTCGCAGTTCGCGTGCGGGTCAAAGGGCAGTCGCAGCCGATACGGCTCACCTATCCCAAGCGAGCGCACATCAGCAACCTATCGCACGCCCGCGAATGGGCGCTTCAGATAGACGAACGATGCAGAGCCGGGCACGACCCGCGCACGGCGCGCCACACGCCCGTTCTTGGAGGGCAAACCCAACACGACGAGAAGCAAAGCTTCGAGCGTGTAGCGGCGGCCTACCTCGCCACAAACGGCGCATTCAAGAAGAATTCCCGCGGCTGGAAACCCCGGACCTACGATGAATATGAGCGCGCGGTCAACCAACGGCTAGTCCCCCGCTGGACCGGCCGCGCCATTCACAGCATCACGCGCGACGAGATATCTGATTACTTGGACGAAATCGCGGAAACCGCTCCTGTGGCCGCGAACCGAATACTTGCAGTGCTCAGCGGTTTAATGAGCTGGTATCAGGCGCATCGCGGTAGTGGCTTCACCTCCCCTATCGTTCGCGGCATGGAGCCGACGCAGGAGACGGCGCGGGACAGAATTCTCAGCGATACGGAGCTGCGCCTGGTATGGCATGTCGCTGGCAAGGCTGGCACGTTCGGTCGAATTGTCCGCATGCTGCTGTTGACGGGCGCACGCAAAAGCGAAGTCGCCGCGATGCGACATTCCCAGATCGGGCCGTACGGTATTTGGGCGCTGCCCGGCGAGCTGACAAAGAACCGCGAACCCTTGTATCTACCGCTTTCGGCCGATGCCCTCGCCGTCATCGCCGCACAGACCCGGCTGGATGAGCAGGACATTGTTTTTTCGATTGGCGGAACGTGTGAGTTCAAAAACTGGGGACACAACAAAGCCGGCTTTGACAAACGCATTATTTGGCGCCTTCGCGCCGCTGCGCGGGTCGCTGGCAAGTCACCGGACGACGTAAAGCCACTGCCTAACTGGCGGCTGCACGACTTGCGGCGTACAGCGCGCAGTCTGATGGCGCGCGCCAAGGTTCGACCGGACCACGCCGAGCGGGTCCTAAATCACCGCATCGGCGGTGTGGAAGGCACGTACGACCGCCACAGCTACGAAGATGAAAAGCGCGCCGCTCTTGAACGCCTCGCGGATATGGTCCGCAAGATTGTTTCCACGCCCGATTCTAAAGTCGTGCGATTCGTTCCACAGGCCGCTGCTGCATGAATGATGGACGAGCCCTTTCGCCCGACGAACATCGCGTTTGGACCGCGTATAAGGAAAGGGCAATCAGCGAACTGAGCAAATTGCTGGACCGTCTGACGGGCAAAACGCCGTACTTGCGGAGACGCGCCCTGAAGCGCGCGGCAAATGCATTTCACGAGGGTCGAGCTTGGCGGGGACAGGTTCCAAAGTTGGCAGCTATCTTTGCGGATGGGTTTCTCACGCTTGCCGCGGAGCAGGTGTCCGGTAAGGCCGGCAGTCCCAAGCGGGCATCAGAGGCAAGCCAGATACCAGAGCGCCGCTACGTCAACAGGGCGGTTGACGAGTTAACCCGACTGGCGCTTTCGCAGCAGCGGCCGGACTGGGCATTCGAGCTGTTAAAGCCCGGATACAAGAATAAGGCGTCGCAGGGCCGCAGACTGCTGTTCAATTACGCGATGAAGCTCGCCAAGGCCGATAGCGTGCCACTCGATCCACAGAAGCTCCGTGTGCAGATTCGCGAGCGTGCGAAAGCGGCTCCCACGCACATAAATTTTTTGGCGCGTGGCCGCAAGCGGCGCAAATCACGACCGCTGATTAAAGCGCGTTACACATAGTGCCCCAAAATTTTGGTGTAATTAACCCCGCCTAGATAGCGTTGTGGCACCCCGCCTAAAGATGCCTCGTATTTAGCAGAGGCAAACCCATGGCATTGGAACACGCGCCCGGACGAACCGGGAACAGCGCGGTCACTCCTTCCGCGCTTCGTATTGGACACACGATTGAACCGGTCGCACGGTCAGAGGGCGTATCTGCGGCAACGATACGGCGCTGGGTCCGGGAGGGGCGCTTTCCAAAACCCGTTAAGCACGGTCGCAAAGGCGGCCGGTGCATTTGGTATGACGAGCAGCTCCAGGCGTGGCGCGCCGAACAGATCGCGAAGGCAAACGGCGCAGGAGCCGACGCGCCATGACCAAACCGGCCGTGAGCAAATCGCCCAAAATCAAAACCGTGTCGCAAGCCAAAATACTTGCACGTCTCCTTCAGGCAACGGTGGACACTGCTTTCAAGAGCGGTCCGCGGTTCATTTTCGGTATTGTGCCTCAGTCCGGTCAGGGCCATCGACTCATTTTTGCGATTGGGGCCGAGCAGCTCCAGGCATTCGTTGATAAGCCGCTACCAGCGGAGATCGGCCGCCCCTTAGGCATTGTCGATGAAAGCCGCGCGCTAGAAATGATGGCGGGATACTTAGATTCACTGGCAGCCGATATGAGCGACAAATTCACCGCTGCCGAAAGCGTTGATTTTTATTTGGCGGCGCTTCTTCACCAATGGTCGGAATTGCGCGCAGGACGAGGAATGACGGCCGCCAATGCGCAAAGGCTATTTGGTGACGCTCCAGCCGTAACTGAGGTTGACGCTGCGCGCGTTGGCACGGTTCTCCGTATCGACTGGGAAGGCCCAGAGCGTGTGTTAGGGCCGCGTCCAGCCAACTACGCAGACCATAAGCGGGAGGCGCAAGAGGCGTTCACCCGCGCAGTTGTAGAAGCGGAGGAACGCTTTATAGGCACTTGCCACTTAAACTATTTACTATCGCTTGCGCCGCAATGGCCGCCGCTTGTGCGCCCTGCGACCCGCCGAAAATCAAACCGCCATCGCTCAAAACAGTGAAGCCGCCCGTTGCTGCGGCGCGGCTTCAAAACATCTTCAGGTATCGACAATGGATATACGGTTATCGCCCGAAAATTACAACGGCCGGCGTCATTTCGCCGTTCACGCTCCGCCCCCGCGCACAAGCGCAAGCGCAGTTGCTTCGGCACACGATGATTCGCCAGAAGCTCTTTTCAATGCAGACCTGGAGCGGCGGGGAATCTCGCCCGAGCAGGCGAAGCGCGCGGGGCTATTCGTTACCGGCGACGCCAGTAAGCTGTATCCGTATCCCGGTGCGCTCCCGCGCGGCATCGGTACCGTAATCACCTACTTCACCCCAGACGGCCAAAGGCTCACCTTTGAGCACGCCGGCCGTATATTGGCGTATGGCCGTGTTCGATACCTTCAGGACTCGCCGCGCTCGTTTGTGGGGCAAGGGAAAAAGCGGCGCTATCGTGGACCAGCAGGCAGCACCCAGCGCGTGTATTTCGCTCCAGGCATCGATTGGCCGCGCATCCTGAGCGATCCGGCTGAGTCGCTTCTGATTACGGAAGGCGAGTTCAAGGGGCTGACCGCCTGCAATGCAGGTTTCCCAACAATCGCACTGCCCGGCGTATTCGGTTTCGCGCCGAAGGGCGCCATTCCTGGTGTGATGCTGCCGGAGTTGGACGCGGCTCAATGGAACGGCCGGCGCGTCGCGATTGTGTACGATACGGACGCGATCAAAAATCGTGACGTGCTGCTCGCGGAGCGCCGGCTTTCTGCGGAACTGACGCAGCGCGGCGCAATCGTGCATGTCATTCGGCTGCCGCCCGGTGGAAATGATGAAAAAGTCGGCCTGGACGATTTTATCAACACGCACGGCCCCGACGCCCTGATCGAATTGCTCAACGCTGCCGTGCCGGTTGACCCCGCGGCGTCGCTCATCGTGGAAGGCACGGACGTTGAAATAGCGAACGCCGCGCTCACGCGACTGGAAGACGAACGCGCTTCGCCGGTCATGTTCTGCGAAGGCCAGTTTCACGTTTTCACCGGCACACACTGGCAGCCAATCCCCGAGCACGAACTACGTAAGACGATCTACGAGTTCGACCGCGTGCGCGCCGGCCAGAAGGGGCGGGTTAAACTATCGGACGGCCGCGCGCGAAGCGTGCTTGCGATCATGGCCGATCATGCAGCCGCGCCCGATTTCTTTGCGGACGCCTTCGTAGGCATCAACTGCGCCAGCGGCTTCATCCAGTTTGAGTCGGACGGCACACCATACCTGGAGCCACACGACCGCGAACACCGTCAGCGCCACTACCTTCCCGGCCACTGGCAGGCAGCAGCGGCGTGGGAACAGGCAAAACTGCTCAGTGCTTATTTGCGCGGTTGCCACGGCGGGGAGACAGACTTCGCGGACCGGGTTGCTTTAACGGGCGAAGTCCTGGGCGCGGCGGCACTTGGCGGCGCTGCACAGATCAGCGCAGCGAAGGCGGTTGTGCTGTACGGACCCACAGCAGGGAATGGCAAGAGTGAATTGCTGGTCATGGCGCGCGGCCTGCTTCCAACAGACGCGGTGTCATCGGTTCCGCCGACAAGGTTTAGCGACGAACGCATGTTGATTCAGCTTCGAGGCAAACGGCTGAACGCCTGCGATGAACTCGGCACGACGCAAGCGATAGCATCCGACACATTCAAGAGCGTGATTACGGGCAACGCCGTGCTGGCAAAGGAACTGTACCGTCAAGCCGTGTCGTTCACACCGACAGCCCAGCACATCTATGCAACGAACGTGCTCCCGCCTTTTCACGGTGGATTTGATCGCGGCGTGCAGCGTCGTCTCATAGTGCTGACATTCAACCGCACGATCCCCAACGCTGAAATCGTTGCAAACATCGGCGCGCGAATTGCCAGTGAGGAAGCCGGCGCGCTGCTGGCGTTTGCGGTGGACGGTGCAGCGAGGCTGCTGCGTAATGGCGGGTTCACCGTTCCGCCTTCAAGTCACGACGCGACTCGGGAATGGATTTTCAACGCAGACCCGGTGCTGGCGTGGCTTGAAAACCGAACCGAGTACGCCCAGGGGTGCGCACTGGACACGAAGCAAGCTTATGGGGATTTCAAGTACTGGGCCGAAACGGAGGGATTCAAAGGTGACCGCTTGCCCACTGCGAACAACTTCGTTCAACGGGTGCTGAATCAGGACGGTCGGATAAGCAAGAAGCGCAACGCACACGGCAGGTTCATTGTCGGGGTGCGCCTGCTCGAAATGGGCAGGCCGATGACGCGCCAGTGACGGGAGCGCGCTTAAAAACTCTAGTTAGTGACGCAGGTGACGCAGGGTAGTGGGCATGTTTAATTTTGGAGTGAGTGAGTGAGTAATACATATAGAAAAGAGCAGCCGGGGGGTGCGACACCTGCGGCATTTGCTGGAGAAATTCGGCGTACACCCGTCACTGATGCGTCACTGGTGCGCCGTGCCCCGTTACGCGCGCCTAACAACTTGTTTGGGCGGAAATGATGCGTAAAAATCTGCCCGCGCCCGCTTCCGGCGCCGTAACGAATGACGGTCTGACCGAACGCCAGAACGCCTTCGTCCGCGAGTACGTGGAGCGCGGCGGCCGTCCAGGCGCAGCGGCAGATGCCGCGGTCGCTGCCGGCTACGCCCGTCCTGGCCGCCCTGGTCGCGCTGCCGCCCGCGTGCGTGCGTCTGAGCTGTTGCATAACCCCCACGTGCTGGCAGCATTAAGAGACGAGCTTGCACGCCGGCTCAGCGCCGGAGCGACGCTTGGCGTCGCAACGCTGATCGACCTTTGCCAGAACGCGCGGAGCGAGCAAGTCAAGTTCTCGGCCGCTCGGGAGTTGGTTGATCGAGGGTACGGCCCGGTAATGAGCCGGAGTGCGAGTCTGAACGTGAATGCGAATGGCGATCTCGCCGACCTTATCAAACGGCTGGACCAAGAGGAGCGCATAGGCAAAGCGACGGTGATCGACGGTGCTGATGGGGGATAACGGTCACATAGCAGGCTATCGCGCGGCGGTTGCCAGCACTTTGCGGACAACTGCATCCGAGATGCGCAGCGCACGCCCAATAGCACGCTTACCCTCGCCTGCCGCTGCGCGCCGCTTGATTTCTGCTATCACATTGACCTTCAGACCGGGGCGACCGAGTTTCTTTCCCTTTGCCCGTGCCCTGTCTAGTCCGGCGCACACCCGCTCCTGAATGATGGAGCGCTCAAATTCAGCGAACACCCCTAGCATCTGGAACAGCGCTTTGCCGGCTGGCGTCGTTGTGTCGAGCGCCTGAGCGTGCAGGTATAGATCGCAGCCAACGGCATTTAAAACTTTGAGGAAGTCAATAAGATCGTGTAGCGAACGCCCCAAGCGGTCCACGCTCCACGCCGCTACTAGGTTGAACCGCCGTTGCGTGGCGTCCTTAAGCATCCGGTCGAACTCCGGCCGCTTGTCGCGCCCCTTTGCTCCGCTGATGCCGTGGTCGATATACGTCCCCGCAATCTGCCATCCAGCCTGCGCAGCAACGTCACGGAGCGCTTGAAGCTGTACTTCCGGGTCCTGATGGCCGTTGCGAGTGCTGACGCGCGCGTACAGCGCTGCCCGTTTGCTCTTGCTCATTGTCGGGCGACTACTGTGCGGCGCGCCGGACGAAACGCAGCGTCTCGCTGATTCTCCGCACGCTCTCAGCCCAAGGAATCCCCGCTTCTGAGTGTTCAAATGCAAGCAACGAAACCACGTCTGCTTCCGCACTAGATACGACATTGAAAACGACGGCGCTGATCGCGTCGCCACAACGGGAGGCCGCCGCAGTGCATCTGTGGTGACCGTCCACGAGTGCGAAATCTTCGCCTTGGCACACCATGATTACCGGCGGGAGCGCTTCGCCACGCCCGATTGCTTCGGCGTAAGACCGTGTCTTGCAAGGATCACCGTCACCGCTCGTAAGGCGGCCGATAAACCCGCGATAGCTTTCGCCCGCTCGCCTGATGTAGCGCCCGCCCCCAATGTCCGCGAGACGTACAGGCGTTTGTTTAAACAGCTTGCTCATGGCGCGTTCTCCTGTCGAACCGCGCGCAGCATTGCACATAGACGCGCACAAATCAACTGATTTATGCGCGTTTGCTCCGTGTACACCGTGCCTTTGGAATCGCTGGCAATTATCACGTGAGAATCAGAGGGGTTTTATGCGCACCGCTCGTCAGCGGGCGGCCCAGCCATGACATTGGCACGGACACGCGCGGCGTTCTCTCGATGGCACACATACCCGTTGCCATGATGCCTGTCGGGTGACGCTTGGCGTGCCAGAGTGCCCATTATTTTTCGATGGGTCCCCTTTAGCGTGGAACTGACCGGGGGGGGGCAGCCTACTTTTTGGGATGGTTTGGCCACGTTGTGGAGGGCACACGCACTGAGTCAGAAATCGACCTTTTTGCTTTCGATGAGTCGCTTCACGCGGCTTCGGATTCCTGGCTCAACCAATCCACAATTTCTTTTCCGCTTTGAGACAACGGGCCACCGTCGAAATCAAATACGGGGTAATAAAGAATGTAAGACCCGGAGCCGCTGTCACCGCGCTTGCCGTAGCCAAGCACGTAGCGAGCCTCTTCGTGCCCCTGCTCGGCGGCCCTGTTGTACCAGTGGCGCGCTTCCCGATGATCCTGCGCAACGCCAATCCCGACGGCATAGAACCTTGCAAGTTCGTACTGCGCGTTTGCATAGCCCTGTTCGGCAGATTTGCGGAGAAGGCTCGCGGCTCGCTGATTATCCTTCGGCAAATATTTTCCGTCTGCATAGGAGTTCGAGTCGCCGGATTCGACGGCAGACGAAAACGCTTGCCGATCCGACAGGATGATTGCCAGCCGGCACTGTGCCTGAGCATTTCCCTGTGCCGCGGCTTTGGAGCACCACTCCGTAGATTCGATGTATTTCTGCGCGGGGATCATGGTTCTAAGTTCGTGCAATTTTCTGGCGCCCTCAATCAGGTTGGTTGTCCGGTTGCCGGACTTTACGCGCAGCGCTGAAGGGACTTGGACATCCAACAAGGCGCGGGACAGTTCGTATTGCGCGACAGGGTCGCCCAAATCTGCCGCCACGCGATACCAATATTCCGCTAAATTGTGATCGCGCGCGGCACCCTCGCCCTCTGCGTACATGCCGCCAAGCAGACGCCCAGCGAGGGGAGCGCCATTCCGTGCTGCCTTTTGCAACCACTCAAGGCGAGACGGTGTGTCAATTAATCCCAGCAACAGGTGCGCGTCCGCATTACCCTTGTCAGCCGCCGCCGTGAGTTCACACACTAAGTCCGCGGATTGGCCAAGGCAGTCAATCCCGTAGAATCCGGGCGGCTCAATTCGATCCCGCCATAACTTGCGGTCCTCTTCGGCTTGCTTGGCAGACTGTTCGTCCAAACGCTTGATAGCCGTTTGCGCTAGGTCCCACCCCCGTTGAGCAGCACCACAGAGCCAGTCCTTCGCCTCTGCGTCAAACGCCAGCGGGAAGTGGCCGTCATTGACTCCCTTTAAATATAATTCAGTGTCCCTGTGCCAGCGGTACCGCTTGGCCTCCGTGCCGAATAGTCTGGCTGCCTCTCCAAAATCCTGTGGCACACCTAAGCCTACTGCGTACATGTACCCCAGAACGGATTCGGGCACCCCAATGTATCCGAGACCCAATACGGGCCCTCCACTCAAGGTCTGTTGTTCTGCCGAGGACCGATACCAGCGTGCAGCTTCAGCGAGATTTTGGGGCACGCCGTCGCCTGTTGCATACATGTTCCCGAGTTTCGCCTGCGCGCCCGCATGTCCTGCTTCTGCCGCTTTCCGCAGCCACTTGGCGCACGAGACGGCATCAGGGACATCGTAATGAGTTGTCGCATAAATCCCAGCGAGCCACATTTGCGCATCCAAGTGACCCAGCCCCGCGGCTCTTTCGTACCATTTGATCGCGTCGGATAATTCCGCCCTGCCCTCATCCGTTAATGGCTCAGAGAACCGCCAAGATGAGCCTTCGGCGGGCAGTAGTCGTAAAGAATCAGCTCGCATCTGAGTAAGTTGCGCAAGCACGACCTGCGCACCGGCATGGCCATTATCTGCTGCGGTGTGCAACCACTTGATGGCTTCCTGGCGGCCCTGCTTCGCGGCTGAGTTGCGCCGCGCGCTGTGCTCCTTCTGCCGTTCGATATCCGAGTCGCGAGGTCCACCCGCGTCGCCCCAACGGCCCGTTGCGTAGAGGTAGCAAAGGTTAAATTGCGCGCGAATATCGCCGCGCATCGCAATTTCACGCCACCACTTTGTCGCCTCTTGCCAGTTCGGTGCAGCATCCTCCAGTTTATTTGTATCCCGCGACGATGCGAGCGCAAGTTCGCGCTGCGCAGTCGCGTCGCCTTGCGCGGCTTTCGCACGCAGGTTGTTCAGGATTTCGTCGGTTTCGCAGGGGAGCCGCAAAACCCGGTACAAATCAGCATAGCTTTGCTGATTATCCAATCTTCCGGACAGGGCTGCCATGTTCCACGCGGCACGCGCTAACATTGCGCCCGCTCTCGTGTGCCGGTCTTCTGATGCGAGCACGGGGCCATACGGATCAACGTCGCGGAGGAAAACGGCGTCAATTCCGTTCTGCATCTCCGCGGCGTTGCGCGTGAACCTTTCGGCCTCCGCCTGCGTGCAGCCGCCACCGTGCTGCCCGCCGATAGTCATACGCAGTATGTTCTGAAGGTCCGCAGTCATCTTGGCGTACACGGCGGATTTGATCGCCGCGTCATTTGCAGCACGCTCCTGCGCTCTGCGCTTAAGGCCGAACATGCCGTTCCCCCCTCGAATGCTGCTGCGCCGCGAATCAGCGCGGTCGAGTTGGATTAAATCAGACGTTCGAAAAGATTTTGTTGCTTTAAAGCGGTTGCTGCAAAAGCGTCAAAATTTCTCGCTTCCCGGATGGACCTCCGGGACACCTTTGGCGCGAATCTGCGCCGCTTACGGAATGAGAAGGGTTTCTCGCAGGAGGAGCTTGCCGCGGTCGCCGGCATTAATCGCACCTACGTTTCCAAGCTCGAAAAGGGGGCAAGCTACGCCGGCCTAGAGATCATCGGCAAAATTGCCGATGCGCTGGGCATCGACCCCGTCGAACTCCTCAAGCGACGGCCAAAGGGTCACCGCTCCAGGTGAACGTTTCGTGTCCCCGTGCGTGTCCCTGAGCGACTACCGTTCGCGCAGCATTTTCAGAGCCCTTATTACAGGGCTGGGTTTGTTTGATATTTTGGTCGGAGCGGCGAGATTTGAACTCGCGACCCCCAGTCCCCCAGACTGGTGCGCTAACCAGGCTGCGCCACGCTCCGATCCAAACCGAAACTGCAATATCGCGCCACGAGGTGCAAATCGAATCGGAGGCGCTGTAACTTTCCTGCGTCCTGCGGTCAGGCCTCGACTTGAATGATGGCTTCGTCGCGGTTGATCTGCGCCTTCAGGACATGCGACGGCCGGAACACAAGAACCCGGCGCGGCGCGATCGGAACTTCATCGCCGGTTTTCGGATTGCGCCCGATCCGCTGCGACTTTTGCCGCACCTGAAAAGTGCCGAAAGACGACAATTTAACTGTCTCGCCACGTGATAGCGCGCCGCAAACTTCTTCGAGGATATCCTCGACCAGCTGCGATGCTTCGTTGCGCGGCAATCCAACCGCCGCAAATACGGCTTCGGTCAGATCAGCACGCGTCAGAGTCTTCGTGGTCATATAACCCCCAATATTGCCTAACCCGCCCAGCTTCGGTTCCCGGGCGGTTGTTCCCCCCGGGGCTACGGCTCCCCAAGCCGTAAGGTCGCAGCGTAGAGGTTTTTGACCTTACGTGAAATAGTTAAAAACGGCGTTAGGGAATTGATTTTGCGAAAGATTGGTTCGGTTCCGTCCCTACCAGCGGAGCAGAGTTGCACCCCAGGTGAAGCCCCCGCCCATGGCCTCCATGAGGATCAGATGGCCGCGTTTGATGCGCCCGTCCTCCACCGCCGTCGCCAGCGCCAAAGGCACAGATGCGGCCGAGGTGTTGCCGTGTTCCGCGACCGTCGAGATCACCCGCCCCGGGTCAATCCCGAGCTTGCGCGCGGTACCTGCAAGAATGCGCTGATTGGCCTGATGCGGCACAAACCAGTCGATTTCCGATAATGCCACGCCCGCCGCTTTCGCGGCCGCTTCGATCGCCGCGGCAATATTGGTGACAGCGTGTTTGAACACTTCCTTGCCCTGCATACGCAAATGGCCGGCCGTCCCGGTGGTCGACACACCGCCATCGACATAAAGCAGGTCGTGCAGGCGTCCATCGGAGAAGATCTTGGTCACCAGGACGCCACGATCGCGATTGCTGCCGTCGCCTTCGCGCGCCTGCAGCACCACCGCGCCTGCACCATCGCCAAACAATACGCAGGTCCCGCGGTCGGTCCAGTCGAGCAGGCGAGACATGGTCTCGGCCCCGATCACCAGAATGGTTTTTGCCTGACCTGAGCGGATCATCGCGTCGGCCACCGACATGGCATAAATGAATCCGGAGCACACCGCCTGGATGTCGAAGGCAGCCCCGCCCAGCATATTCAATCCGGCCTGCACCTTCGTCGCCGTCGAGGGAAATGTTTCATCGGGCGTCGTGGTCGCGACGACAATGATGTCGATGTCGTTGACGGCAATGCCGGCATTGCGGATCGCGCGGTTCGCGGCCTCGAGTGCCAGGTCCGAAGTCGTCTCATCTTCGCGCGCGAGATGGCGGACCTTGATGCCGGTACGCTCGACGATCCAATCGTCGCTGGTGTCCACCATTTTGGCGAGATCATAATTCGTGAGGATTTTGCCGGGCAGATATGAACCGCAGCCCAGAACCACCGAACGCGTGATATTCACGAGACGACCGCCTTGCTCTGACCGGACCCGTCAGGGTGATCGGCCGGACCGCCATCCCCTGATAATTGCGCAAGCCCGGCGCGATCGGAAAGGATCCGTGCGATTACATCCGAACCGCCCATGTCGATTGCTACATCAATGGCGCTGGCAAAGCCGAGCGCATCGGCGCCGCCATGGCTTTTGACCACCACGCCGTTCAAACCGAGAAACACCCCGCCATTATGAGTGCGGGGATCGAGTTTGCGCTGCAGACTCCGGAGCGCGCCTGACGCAAGCAGTGCGCCAACACGGCCGAGCATGGAGCGCTTCAGTGCACTTTTCAGATAATACACGATGAGTTTGGCCGTACCTTCCGCGGTCTTGAGCGCAACATTGCCGGTGAATCCATCCGTCACGACAACGTCTACACTGCCCTCGCCAATCCCGTCGCCTTCAATAAAGCCGCAGAACTCGATCGGCAGACTCGATTCGCGCAGGATCTGACCTGCGCGCTTCACCGGCTCGATGCCTTTCATTTCCTCTTCGCCGATATTCAGCAGGCCCACGGTCGGCCGCTCGATACCAAGTATCGCGCGCGCAAAGGCCTCGCCCATCACCGCGAAATCAACCAGTTGCTGCGCGTCAGCGCCGGCATTTGCGCCGGCGTCGAGGACGACGCTCTGACCGCGTTTGGTCGGCCACAACACCGCAATCGCGGGCCGCGAAATGCCTTCGATCAGACCGATCCGGAACATGGAAATCGCCATCAGCGCGCCGGTATTTCCGGCCGAAACCGCAACCCGGCATTCGCCCGAAGCCACCAGATCGATGGCGTGCCACATGCTGGAATTGCGGCCGCGGCGCAAAGCCTGCGAAGGCTTCTCGGCCATGCCGACCACCGCCGGCGCGTGACGGATCTCCGAGGATTTCGACAGCAGCGGCCGATGCGCCAGCAGCGGCGTCAGAACCGCCTCGTCGCCATGCAGCACGAACCGGACATCCGGGTGACGCCGGCGCGCGATCACACAGCCCGCCAGTATCGCGGCCGGACCGGCATCTCCTCCCATGGCGTCAACTGATAACAGCAAGAGACCGTTCAATCTTTATCTTTGCGGCCGAAGCGTTTTCGCCCCGGCTTGCGCATCATGCGTCAAATCCCTCGCCCTGTCGTGGGCACAGCAACGGAAGCTTGCTGCGCTTACTCTTCGGCGGCGACGACTTCGCGGCCATCATAATGACCGCAAGCCGGACAGACATGATGCGGCCGTTTCAGTTCACCACAATTCGAACACTCAGCATGAGCTTCGGCGGCGAGCGCATGATGCGAACGGCGCATGTTGCGTTTCGAGGGTGAAGTTTTTCGTTTTGGAACCGCCATGGCCAAACCTTTCATTAAAAAGCGGCCAGATTGGCGCGCAAAAGAACCGCCGAGTTAATCAAAACCGTCCGCCGCCGCAAGAGGCCGGGACGTGTGTTCAGGATCCCTTGAGCTTTTTTAGGATCGCAAAAGGGTTATTTAGAGCGCTTTCTGCGGGCTCAGGCTGGGCAAACGCCTCCCCCTCCCGCCGCGGATAGGGATCCAGCGCGAGACTCAATTCCTCAAGTATGGGCGCGGCAAGGTCAATGACCGGTGAATCCAGGAACTCCGGTGCATCCTCGTCCTCCTGGTTGAGCGCGACCACAGGAGGGGCATTGCGCTTCCGGCCGGTCCGCAAACCACTGGGAGCGAACTCGTAAACCCGCTCGAAATCCCCCGAAATATGCGACGGGACCGGTTCGAGACTGACAACAGACGCCTGCACCACATCAGCTTCGTAATGGGCGCGATAGGCGTAACGGCCCGACGCAGCGCGGGTCAACTTGACCGAAGCCTTCAGCCCTTCGAGCGAGTTGATATTCAGCCAGGTGGCGATGCGGCTGCGTTCCTCTGCGCCAGGTGCGATGTCGAGCTCCGCGCCCTCCCTTGAGAGGTTCGTCAGGTCGTAAAAACTCGAATAAGGAGGTCCGCCGCTCATCGTTCATCCAGCCGCCCGGGCAAAGGTCCGAAATCCGGTTTTCCAGCCAGAACGGCTGGCAAATCGCGTTTCAGCCGGTCCCGCGCCGCCATCATATAGGATGCCAGGCCCTCGGCTTCACGGTTGCGCCCGCCATCGCCCCGGTAAAGGTTGCGCTGGATCGCAGCAGCAAAGTCCGGTTTTGTGCCCGCGAGACCGTAGTGATGTAGACGGCCATAAAAGGCGTCCGCCATGTTCCGCATGCGCCGGCCCATGCCGAAATCGCTAATTCCGAGCTCGCGCAGCGCCTCGTCGAAACCGGTGAAGATCACATCGGCCAGTTTGCTGCCCAATTCGGCAGCCGGGGGCCCTTGCCCTTTGAGCGCGTCGAAAACCAGGAAGGCATGCAGGGTCAAAAGATCGAAACGGCCATCGATCGTGTCGGACACGCGCCATTGCTGGTAGAAGACCTTCTCCCGCGAGCGCGCAACCAGCGCCCGGTACAAGTCCTGCTCCGCGGGAGGCCGTGCCGGCTTGCGCAACCTGTTCAACATTTCATGGCATCTCAATGGACTTGCAAAGCTTTCCACGGCACAACTAAAGCAACACAGCAACCGAGAGTGTTCGATGCGCCGCCTGACCTTTCCGATGTTAGCAGCCGTCACAATCCTGGCCGCCTGCGTACCGGTCGAAAACCAGCGTGGTTATGTGCCGGATCAACAGGCCCTTGCCAGCATCAAAGTCGGTATGGACACCAAAGATACCGTGAGCAGGAAGCTTGGTGATCCTTCGACCGCGGCCACTTTCGGCAACGACGTGTGGTACTACATGTCGGCCCATGTCGAGCAAAACGCGTTCTTCGCGCCCCACGCGACGGAGCGCAACATCCTCGCGATAGAGTTCGCCAAGGACGGCAAGGTCACCGATCTGCACAAATACACGCTCGCAGACGGCAGGGTGGTCGATTTCGCAACCCGCGAAACGCCGACCCGCGGGCGTGACCTGACACTGTTGCAGCAGATCTTCAACGCCGTGCCGGGGCAAATCGGCCAGGCCGCGCCGCCCAATCAGATCCCGGGCGGCAGCGGACCGCCGCCCATTCCCGGCTCGCCTTGAGTTTTACCCGAGCCGGGCGAGTACCGCGAGCAGCAGCAGCGCCACGATATTCGTGATCTTGATCATCGGATTGACGGCCGGACCGGCAGTGTCCTTGTACGGATCGCCAACCGTGTCGCCCGTGACGGCCGCCTTATGCGCATCCGATCCCTTGCCGCCGTAATGGCCGTCTTCGATGTATTTTTTCGCATTATCCCAGGCGCCGCCGCCCGAGGTCATCGAGATCGCCACAAATAGCCCGGTGACGATCACGCCGAGAAGCATCGCGCCGAGCGATTCCAGACCGGAAGTCGGTCCGGCGATGTAGCGCACAATCACGAACAGCACGATCGGCGAAAGCACCGGCAGCATCGAGGGTATGATCATTTCGCGGATCGCGGCACGGGTGAGCATGTCGACCGCGCGGCCGTAATCGGGCTTTTGCGTCCGCTGCATGATGCCCGGCATTTCCCGGAACTGGCGGCGCACCTCTTCGACGACGGCGCTCGCCGCACGGCCCACTGCCGTCATCGCGATGCCGCCGAACAGGAACGGCAGCAACCCGCCGATGAACAGGCCGATCACCACCCAGGGATTCGCCAGCGAAAAGGCCGGAAGTTCCAGGCCCTTGAAATAGGGGAAGTTGTCGCCGTTGGCGACGAAGTAGTTGATATCCTCCGTGTACGCCGCGAACAGCACCAGCGCGCCAAAGGCAGCCGATCCGATGGCATAGCCCTTGGTCACCGCCTTGGTCGTGTTGCCGACCGCATCCAGCGCATCGGTTGTCTTGCGCACGTCGCCGGTCAGACCGGACATTTCTGCAATGCCGCCGGCATTGTCGGTCACCGGACCAAATGCATCCAGCGCGACGATCATTCCGGCCAGCGCCAGCATGGTGGTGACCGCAATCGCGATCCCAAACAGCCCGGCCAGCAGGTAGCCGACGATGATTCCGACGCAAATCACCAATGCCGGCATGGCGGTCGATTCCATCGATACCGCGAGGCCCTGAATCACATTCGTGCCGTGCCCGGTGATCGATGCTTTGGCCACCGACTGGACGGGGCGGAAATCGGTCCCGGTATAGTACTCGGTGATCCAGACGAGCAGCCCGGTGACAACAAGACCTGTCACGCCGCACAGATACAGATGCCAGCCGCTGAAGCGCGCACCGCCCAAAATTGCGTATTGCGTGTCGAGTCCGATGATCCAGTAGGTCAGCGGAATCAGAGCGAGCAGCGAAAGCACACCGGTAACGATGAGCCCGCGGTAAAGCGCGCCCATGATACTGCCGCTGCTGCCCAGCCGCACGAAGAAGCTGCCGATTATGGAGGTCAGGATGCAGGTGCCGCCGATCGTCAGTGGGTAAAGCATCATCGCGACGCGGTCCGTGCCCATGAAAAAGATCGAGGCAAGGACCATGGTGGCGACCGTCGTCACCACATAAGTCTCGAACAGGTCGGCGGCCATGCCGGCGCAGTCACCGACATTGTCGCCGACATTGTCGGCAATCGTCGCCGGGTTGCGCGGATCGTCCTCGGGGATTCCCGCCTCAACCTTGCCCACCATGTCGCCGCCAACATCGGCGCCCTTGGTGAATATGCCGCCGCCAAGACGGGCGAAAATCGAAATCAGCGAGGCGCCAAAACCAAGCGCCACGAGAGCCGTCACGACCAAGCGGCTCTGGGTCGGATCGGTGATCGACAGCCCGAGCACCACAGTCAGCACAGTGTAGTAGCCAGCTACTCCGAGCAGAGCGAGACCGACCACAAGCAGCCCCGTCACCGCACCCGACCGGAACGCGACCGACAGCCCGTCCGCGAGCCCGGTGCGTGCGGCCTCGGCCGTGCGCACATTGGCGCGCACCGACACGTTCATGCCGATATAGCCTGCGGACCCGGACAGGATCGACCCGATCAGGAATCCGACGGCGACCTGCCAGCCGAGCAGCGCAAAGGCGATGATGAAAATAATCACGCCGGCAATCGCGATGGTCGTGTACTGGCGATTGAGATAGGCCGAGGCGCCTTCCTGAATCGCCGCCGCGATGGCCTGCATTTCGGCCGTACCCGGCGATCTGGCGAGCAGCGCCTGTACCAGCCAGGCTCCGTAAATCAGCGCCACAACACCGCAGACGAGAACAAGGATAAGCGGCAGACTCATTTTTGGTCCTACTCTGAAAGGCAGAATGTGGAGAAACACACCGCCCCGCGGCAGAACTGGCGGAATTCCCTTCCCGCCGGGCCACGAAGCGGCGCGAACATGCCAAACTCACGCGCCGCGTTCAACTGTGCGCATACGTCAAAAGCTGCGTTAAAAATGCACGTAACCCGGCCGCTCGACCGGGACCGGCTGACCCCGGCTATCGGTCAGGAGCACGCCAGTGCCGGTCCCAACGCGCCCGATCTCCGTGATCGGCACACCGGTTTCGGCAGCGATTTGGCCGATTTTGTTGCGGTGTTCCGTCGGGGCGGTAAAGGCAATTTCGTAGTCATCACCACCCGTCGCTGCGTATTTGCGCGCGTCGATATGGTCGCCGTTTTGGCGGATATAGGGTGCAGAAAGCGGCAGTCGCGGCGCCTCCACAGCGATCCGGACGCCGGAAGCCTTCGCGATGTGACTCAAATCCGCCAGCAAACCGTCTGACACGTCGAGGGCAGCCGTGGCAACCCCGCGAAGGCGCTGGCCGAGCGGAAGCCGCGGTTCGGGCATCAGATACCGCTCGATCAGTGCTGCGTCTTCCGCCCCCCCGGCGGAGTTCTCGGCTTTCAGCAGCGAAAGTCCGCATGCTGCGTCCCCCACTGTCCCGGTGACAAAGACCGCGTCGCCGGGTGTTGCGCCGTGGCGATGAATGGCGGCGCCCGCCGGACTCACGCCGAGCGCTGTGATGCTGATGACCAGAGGCCCTGGAATCGCTGTTGTGTCGCCGCCCAGCAATGTGACGTGGAACCGTTGCTGATCTTGCGCCAACCCGCCGGCAAATTGCTGGATCCAGCTTTCGTCCGTCCACGCCGGCAGGCAGAGCGCCAGCAGATAGCCGACGGGGTCCGCGCCTTTCGCTGCCAGATCCGAGAGATTGACCCGCAGAGCTTTGGCGCCAATTTTCTCCGCCGGATCGGCACGGCGAAAATGTACGCCCTCAATCAGCGCGTCACTTGTGACGACAAGCTCCTGACCGGCCGGAAGCCGGAGAAAGGCGGCATCATCGGTGAGGCCGACGGCGCCGGGCGAACCCGCGGCCAGCGGCGCGAAATATTTCGCGATCAGTTCGAATTCACCGGGCCGCCGCGGCGGGTCAGAACTGGAGTTCGTCATCTGGCGGAGTCTCGCCGAATTCGGCTGCGCGCTTGCGATGCGCCAGCCGGTCCAGCACGGCGTTGACAAAGCCGGGCTCATCCCCTTCGAAAAAATCGCGGGCAAGCTCGACATATTCATCGATCACGACCTTCGCCGGGACATCCCGGCGTGCCACCAGTTCATAGGTTCCGGCGCGCAGCAGTGCCCGCAGAATCGAATCAATTCGCGCCAGCTTCCAGCCGGCCGCCAGCGAGCGGGCAATCGAGCGGTCGATTTCCATCTGATGGCGCAGCACGCCGTTGACCACGTCGGCAAAAAACTCCTCGTCATGCGCAGCCGCGATTTCGGCCTCGTTTCCAAATCGATGTTCGATGAACTCCTGAATCACCTCGTCCGGCGCATTGCCGGTCATTTCCAGCTGATAGAGCGCCTGCAATGCGGCGAGGCGGGAAGCGCTGCGCTCTTCATGCGGCGAGGTCATTGCGCCGGTGCAATTCGCGATTTGAGCTGGATCAGCGCAAGGCACGCCTTCGCCGCATCCCCGCCCTTGTTGCCCTGATCGGGTGCCGCTCGGACCAGCGCCTGCTGTTCGTTCTCGACCGTGAGAATCCCGTTGCCGATGCATAATCCGTCGCGAACGGCCAAATCCATCAGGCCACGCGCCGATTCATTCGAGACGATTTCGAAATGCCAGGTTTCCCCGCGAATGACACAGCCGAGTGCAACATATCCATCATATCGGCCGGCGGCTTGCCGAATCGCGCCGGGAATTTCGAGCGCACCGGGCACCGCGACGCGTTCCGTGGCAACGCCTGCGCCAGTGAGCACATTCATGGCGCCCTCGTACAAAGCATCCGAGATATCCGGATAGAAACGCGCTTCGACGATAAGAACGCGCATCACGTCACCGTGCCGGGGAGAACCGGCTGGGTCTCGTGAATCTTCAGCCCGTATCCTTCGAGCGCAACCGGGCGCCGCTTCGAATTGCTGAGAAGAATCATGTTTTCGACGCCAAGATCGAGCAGGATCTGGGCGCCGACGCCATATTCCTTCAGCCGGTTCTGTTCCATATCCGGCATGGTTCTCGTCGATTGCGCGAGAACCTCGGCGACCGGCGCAATGCGATGGCGGCGAATCAGCACAATCACGCCCCTCCCCGCTATACCGATCATGCGCATGGATTCGCCGAGAATGTCACCCGGACCCCATTTGGCGGCGAGTGTGTCGTCGAACAGATTATATGCGTGCATGCGAACGAGCGTGGGATCGGGACCGGAAATGTCACCCTTCACGAGGGCGACATGTTCCTGGTTTTCGATGGTGTTGAGATAAATCATTAGCCGGAAATGCCCGCCATTCCGGCTTTCAAAATCCATTTCCTTGATGCGTTTGACGAAGTGATCGTGCTTGCGGCGGTAGGAAATCAGATCGGCGATCGTGCCGACTTTCAATCCGTGAAGCTGGGCAAATTTCACCAGGTCCGGCAAACGGGCCATGGTGCCGTCGTCGTTGAGAATCTCGCAGATCACACCCGCGGGATACAGCCCCGCAAGCCGTGCGATATCGACGGCCGCTTCGGTGTGCCCGGCGCGAACCAGCACGCCGCCGTGCCGCGCGACCAGCGGGAACACGTGGCCGGGCATGACAATATCGTCCGGGCCCTTCGTCGGATCGATCGCCACCGAGATGGTGTGCGCGCGATCGTGTGCGGAAATTCCGGTCGAAACGCCCTCCTTCGCTTCGATCGATACGGTGAATGCTGTCTGGTTGCGGGTGCGATTCTCAGCCGCCATCATCGGCAGCTTGAGCTGACTTGCGCGCTCCTGAGTCACGGCGAGGCAAATCAGTCCACGCCCGAACCGCGCCATGAAGTTGATTGCCTGTGGCGTGCACATCTGTGCCGGGATGACGAGATCGCCTTCATTTTCGCGGTCCTCGGCATCGACGAGAATGAACATCCGGCCGTTTCGCGCATCCTCGATAACGTCGGGAAGTTCGGATATGTAGTCGTGGAAAACATTCATGGCCGGATCAGACGCGATACATAACGGGCAAGAAGATCGGCCTCGAAATTCAGCCGCGTGCCGGCGGCAACATCGCCGAGAGTCGTTGCGCCAAGCGTGTGCGGAATGACATTGATGGTAAAACGCGTGTCTTCCACTTCATTGACCGTCAGCGAAACCCCGTCCAGCGCCACCGAACCTTTCGGCGCAACGTAATGCGCAAGCCCGGCCGGAATCTCAACCGTCATTCGTTTCGAGTCGCCTTCCGGCTGGACACCCACGATCCTTGCCACTGCATCCACGTGCCCCGCGACAATGTGGCCGCCGAGTTCATCGCCGAGGCGGAGCGGACGTTCCAGATTGATGCGCCGCCCAACGCGCCACTCGCGGATTGTTGTTCGCCCGAGCGTTTCGCCCGATGCGCTGACCGCAAACCAGCGCTCACTCGCATTCCCCTTGGCGGTCACGGTCAAGCAGATTCCGGCGCACGCGATCGATGCACCGATATCGATGGTGTCCACATCGTAGCGCGTTGCGATCGTGAGCTGGGTATCTCCGCGCGTTTCGACTTTGCGCAACTCGCCGACGTCGCTGATCAAACCGGTAAACATATCGCGGTTGTAGAGCAGGTCCGGGCCGGAGGGAACGCTTCTCGTTGGGCAGTGCGCAACACTTATGAGAAAGAGAAGGTCTCGAGCAGATCTGGTCCAAGATAAGTGGTTTCCAACAGCCGGAGGCGTGGCGCAGACAGAAGATCGGATTGCCAGGCAGGCCCAATCGCGGGTTTTCCCGCTGCGCCGAGGAATATGGGTGCGCGGTACAGATGCAGTAGATCGGCAAAGCCCGATTTGACAATTGAGGCAAGGAGGCGCGGGCCACCTTCGACCAGAAGACGCGTGATACCTCGCCGGGCGAGCGCCTCCAGAACCGCGCCAATTGCAGGCAAACCATTCTCCAGCTTCTGGACGCGCTCAATCGTGACACCTTTGCCTGCCAAATAATCATCGCCGGTTTCGTCCAGCGTGAACACCACCACGGGATGCTCCTTCGCGGTCCTCACCAGCTGGGAATCCGGCGGCAATTGCAGCTTCGAATCGAGCACCACGCGAATGGGAGAGCGCTGTTCAAGGCCCGGAAGGCGACACGTCAACAGAGGATCATCCGTCAGGACCGTACCGATACCGGCCATGATCGCGTCATATTGCGTACGCAACCAATGCGCGTGTCTGCGCGCTTCCACGGAGGTGATCCAGCGGCTGTTGCCGTCCGGATCGGCGACGCGTCCATCCAGGGTCTGCGCGATTTTCAGCGCGACCAGCGGCCGCGACGCCGTCACACGCTTGACGAAGCCGGCGTTCAGTGCCTGGGCATCTTCTTCCAGCACGCCGCGTGTGACTTCGATCCCGCGCTGTTCAAGATACGCGAAACCCGCACCCGCAACACGGGGATCGGGATCGACCATGGACGCGACAACACGCGCCAATTGTGCACTTACCAACGCATTGGCGCACGGCGGTGTGTGCCCATGGTGAGCGCAGGGCTCCAGGGTTACATAGGCTGTCGCGTCCCGCGCCGCGCTTCCGGCCTGCGCCAGCGCTACGGTTTCAGCATGGGGACGGCCACCAGGTTGAGTCCAGCCACGGCCCACCACGCGGCCATCCCTGACAATGACGCAGCCGACCGCGGGGTTGGGCGCTGTGCTGCCCAGCGCACGTTCTGCCAACCGCAGCGCGTGGCGCATATTGGGGATGTCACCGGATCGGACTTTGCTCAATCCTGATCGACGCCGGTCGAAAGCTCGCCGACAAAGGTCTCGAAATCCTTGGCCTCGCGGAAATTCTTGTACACCGAGGCAAAGCGGATATAGGCCACCTTGTCGAGTGAAGACAGCGCCTGCATCACAAGTTCGCCGATCACGTTGGAAGGGATTTCGTTCTCGCCAAAACTCTCAAGCCGGCGGACGATTCCCGTGATCATGCGTTCGACACGGTCGGGCTCGACCGGCCGTTTGCGCAAAGCGTGGTGAATGGCGCGCTCGAGTTTTTCGCGGTCAAAAGATTCGCGCCGGCCCGCCTTTTTGATGACGATCAGCTCGCGCAACTGAACGCGTTCGAAGGTGGTGAAGCGGCCACCGCAACCCGGACAGAGTCGCCGGCGCCGGATCGCGGCATTGTCGTCTGACGGCCGGCTGTCCTTCACCTGGGTGTCGTCATGTCCGCAGAACGGGCATCGCATCAGAAAAGCACCCTCTCTTGCTTTAGCTGTAAATCGGAAAGTCGCGGCACAATTCCACGACACGTTTCCTGACACTCTCTTCAACCGCGCGGTCGCCGTCTTCGCCCTTTGCCGCGATGCCGTCGATGACCTCCACGATCCAACCGGCGATGGCGCGAAATTCTTCGGCGCCGAAGCCGCGCGTCGTGCCTGCAGGGGACCCCAACCGGATTCCCGAGGTGATCATCGGCTTTTCCGGATCGAAGGGGATGGCATTTTTGTTGCAGGTGATGTTGGACCGATCGAGCGCTTTTTCTGCCGCGCGTCCGGTGACCTTTTTGGGCCGCAAATCGACGAGCAGGACATGCGTATCGGTGCCGCCGGAAACAATATCGAGACCACGTGACTTCAGCATCTGCGTCAGCACTTTGGCATTCTCGACCACGGCGCGTGCATAGGTTTCGAATTCCGGTTTGAGCGCTTCGCCGAAGGCGACCGCTTTGGCCGCGATGACGTGCATCAGTGGTCCACCCTGGAGTCCCGGAAAGACCGCGGAATTGATCTTCTTGCCGAGTTCAGCGTCGCGCGAAAGCACCAACCCACCACGCGGTCCGCGCAGAGTCTTGTGCGTCGTCGCCGTCACGACATGCGCATGATCGAGCGGATTGGGATGCTGCTTGCCTGCGACGAGACCGGCAAAATGCGCCATATCGACCATGAACCAGGCGCCAACAGCATCGGCAATGGCACGAAACCGGGCAAAATCAATGAAGCGCGGATAGGCCGAGCCGCCGGCGACGATCAATTTCGGCTTTTGCTCGTGCGCCAACCGCTCGACTTCATCCATGTCGATGCGATGGTCCTCACGCCGAACATTGTAGGGAACCGGCCGGAACCATTTGCCCGACAAGTTCACCGGCGAACCATGCGTCAGATGTCCGCCGGAGGCGAGGTTCAAGCCCATGAAGGTGTCGCCCGGCTGCAGCAGAGCGAAGAAGACCGTCTGATTGGCCTGGGCCCCCGAATGAGGCTGGACATTGGCGAACGTGCAGTTGAACAGCTTGCAGGCGCGCTCGATGGCCAAAGTTTCGGCAACATCGACAAACTCGCAGCCACCGTAATAGCGCCGGCCGGGATAACCCTCGGCATATTTGTTGGTCAGGACCGAGCCTTGCGCCTCCAGCACCGCGTGCGAGACAATGTTCTCCGACGCGATCAGCTCGATTTTCTCCTGTTGCCGGCGGAACTCATCCGCGATTGCTATCGCGATCTCGGGGTCCCGATCGCGCAGCGTGGCGGCAAAAAATCCGGCAAGTCTCGTATCCATATGATCAAATCCCGATAACCGACGCGGGCATGCAATTGCGTTCAAGGGGCCGCAGCTTTACCAGATATTGGGGACGGTCACGACAAGTCGTAGCCCCGCGCCCACAGAATTCCGCGCGTATATAAAGTTGACATATGTCACGACTCGGCTGAAAGTCCAGCGCCATGCGTGAATTTGTCACCTATTGGGGCAAATGCGCCAAGGTTGCAGCGAAGGGAAGCGCCGCCTTCGCGAACGACTGGCAATGGCTCTTCGGCATCCCTGCCGTTACCGGAATTACCGCGTACCTTGCGGCTCAGACGGGGACGGCCATGAGTACGGGCTCTCCGGTTCTGGATGGCGTGCTTGCGGCATTCGGCGCATTCGTCGTGACGTGGGCTGTCGCATTCGCAGTGAGGCTGCTTCAGGCTCCGGTCGTTTTTGATCGAGATCAAAATCGCGAAATCGACCGGCTGAAGCGACTTGTGGGCGAAGCGCGCTCAACGTCCTTCGACGTGTTTATCGAAACCATTCCTGAAAGTGATGCGGACCGTTCGTTCTCCCCCTATGGCGAACCGCTCGTGCGCGTAGGGATTACCAACATTGAAGTTGATGCCACTCGCGAAGCCTACGCGGTCCTAGAAGATATGCCGAAAGAATTAGGTATATCTCCGGCAGCCAAGCTGCCAGCGTTGGGAAGCGGCGGCAGCGTTTTGAAGTTTACCATCCCCCCGTCAGAGACGGTCTACGTTGAGCTTATAGAGTTGGGAGTGCCGAGCTTTCTTTCGGAGCGCCCCAGGGAATCTAAAGAAGTAAGATTCGCGGCGAGTTCAAGCCATTCCGACTCCATGCAGCGTGCATTTTCGAAGGATGCCGTGCTTGAGGTGGGGCGCTCATACTCAGGGGTGGTGGCCGTTCATGCTGCCGGCGCCGTCAGCCGGAGACTGCCATTCACGGTTTCCTTGGCCGCTGACGGCACACTTTCAGTGAAGACAGAGCATACGGAGAAAACGAAGGGAGAAGGCCGTGTCCATCGGCAAGTACATCAGTCTTGAAGAGGTTCGCAAAAATCCAAAGCTGCTCAAGCGTTTTATGAAGCAGTACGAAGAGGACATTGGCGACGAAGACCGCCTTGACGCTACGCTGGCCTCAATCGTCAAAGCCGCATCACCAGCCGGTCAAACATCACCTGCGGCGCGAAGCGAAGATTGTAGCGAAACTCAAACTCGCCAAGGTATTTCGCCAGATGCTTCGCGGAGACGTGCACGTGCGTCCCGCGAATAGACCGCTTCAATTGCGACCAGAAGCCCTCAAGGCTGTTCGTGTGGTGCGGCCCGTTCACCCATTGCTCAGCGGTGTGGTTCACGCGGCCATGCCGATAGCCACGGACGCGAAGTCCGTTATACCCGCTGTATTCGTCCGTGCTGATAATGCTGCCCTTCTCGACATTGCGAAGAATTTTGTTTTCCAGTGTTGCCGTCTTACGGTCCGGAACAACGTGGGTCATCACGTCCCCACCGCGTTCCAGAAGCCCGAACACGACCGTCTTGTTATCCAGATTTCCAGACCCGACGCCACGGCGTTTTCCGCCGATAAACGTCTCATCTGCTTCTACATGGCCACCGACCGGCGGATTGCCGTCCACCAATCCCATATGCTTCCGGATCAGGTGCGCCATACGGAACGCCGTCGGGTAGCTCACGCCCAACTGCCTTTGCAGTTCTTTCGCCGGTACGCCGTGGCGCGTCGTGGTGAACAGGTAGATCGCATAGAACCATTTGTTCAGCGGCGTGTGGCTGTCGGCAAAGATTGTGTCCCGCATCGGGTGAACATGATGGCCGCAATTGCAGGTATAGGCCGGGTGCTTGGAGAGTTTGCGGAACTTGCCGATTTCCCCGCATTTCGGGCACCCAAATTCAGGCCCGTATCGAAGCTGGAACAGGTGATCCAAGCAGGCGTCGTCGTTCGGAAAACGCTTGAAAAACTCGCCAATTGTCAGGGTTTTTGCCATGTCTCTCTCCACTGAAAAAGAGCATAGCCTAAGCAGTCACATATGTCAACTTTATAATCGCGGAATTCCGGGGCTTGCGACGAACAGTCCTGTTGCGGCCGAGTTTACCGCAAATCGGTCAAATCACGTCATTCAGCGTGCGAAAATCACAATATTCGGCCGAATTCGGCAAAGCCGGCACAGCCATCATATCTTTTGTTCGCAGACAAAGTTTTCGTCTGCATTTGAGCTGCGCTTTGCGGCTGTTCACGTTCATTTCACCCGCAATACGCGTCAAGAAGTGTACTGAACTGTACTTGGTCTTGATCTGGCGCTTAGTGCCAGCCTAAAAGGACTACAACAGGATTGAATATGGATAGCGTTCCAGGAATTACAGAAATGGCGCAGAGTTCGGAAAATAACGGCCTGAGATCCGATGATATTCTCAAGCTCGCGACAGAGATTGTCGCGGCTTACGTCAGCAACAATCCTATTCCGGTGTCGGAAGTACCGGCCATGATCAAGAGCGTGCACAGCACGCTGGGTGGGCTCGGTGGCGGGTTTGCGGGCGAAATACAGTTGTCGCAAAAGCCCGCAATCGCGGTAAAGCGCTCGGTCAATCCCGACTTTATCGTCTGCCTTGAAGACGGCAAAAAACTCAAAATGCTCAAGCGTTATTTGCGCTCGAACTACGGAATGACGCCGGAGGAATACCGGTCCAAATGGGGCCTTCCCGCCGATTATCCGATGGTTGCACCCAACTACGCGGCGCAAAGATCTGAATTTGCAAAGAAAATCGGCCTCGGCCGCACCGCATCATCGTCCGGCCGGCGGCGCAAGGGCTAAAGTTTTTTCCGCTTCCGCCTCGAGCGCATTCCGCGAAGTCTGAGCAGTGCCTCGTTCGTTAAGACTTTGGCAGACCAAGTGTTCTGTTTCTCGCCCGCCGAAGCTTTCAGCGTAGGCGGGTGGCCGACAGATGGCGTGACACTTAAAGGAATCTGGGCGTGATCCGATTACCCTGGGGTCACGCTCCAAGCGTCAGCGCCATCGGGGCGCGCAACGGCACCGGCGTCAGACAAACGCAGCAAATAAAAACAGAGGAAGCCGTCAGGCGGCGCGGCGAAGCCGCAGCGCCGTCCAAACCGTATCGATCGATTCCACCAGATGATCGATCTGTTCGTCGGTGTGCATCGGCGACGGCGTAATGCGCAGCCGCTCGGTGCCCCTGGGAACGGTGGGGAAATTTATCGGCTGCACGTAAATCCCGTGGGTGTACAGGAGTTCGTCCGAGACGATCCGGCACAGTGCCGCATCGCCGACCAGCACCGGGACAATGTGACTCGGTGATTCGAGCAAAGGCACGCTGCGCTGCCCCAGGAGATGCTTCACGCGCGCGGCGCGGCTATGCAGGCCTTGCCGTTCGACATTGCTGGAACGCAGATGACGTACCGCGGCGAGAGCACCGGCAGCGATCGCCGGCGGAATTGAAGTGGTAAAAATAAAGCCCGCAGCAAAAGAGCGGACGCAGTCCACCATGGCGGCGGTTCCGGTGATGTATCCGCCCATGACGCCGAAGGCCTTGGCAAGCGTGCCTTCGATGATGTCCACACGGTGCATCTGTCCGTCGCGCTCGGCGACGCCGCCGCCGTGATCGCCGTACAATCCGACGCCATGCACTTCGTCGAGATAAGTCATCGCGCCGAATTTTTCGGCAAGATCGCAAATTTTGCCGATCTGCCCGAAATCACCTTCCATCGAATAGACCGATTCGAAGCAGATGATCTTGGGCGTGTTGGGCGGCGCCCCCCGTAGAAGCTCTTCCAGATGCGCCATGTCATTGTGCCGGTAAATCCGCTTCTCGGCACCCGAATGGCGCATGCCTTCAATCATCGAGGCATGATTCAGTTCGTCGGAAAAGAAGATGCAGCCGGGCAACAGGCGCGCCAGGGTTGATAGAGTGGCTTCATTCGATACAAAGCCGGAAGTGAACAGAAGTCCGGCTTCCTTGCCGTGCAGGGCCGCAAGTTCTTTTTCCAGCTCAACATGATAGTGGTGCGTACCGGAGATATTCCGTGTACCGCCCGATCCCGCGCCCGCCCTGTCGACCGCAGCCTTCATCGCCTCGGTCACTGCAGGGTGCTGGCCCATGCAGAGATAATCGTTGCTGCACCAGACGGTTATGTTCCGGACACCGTTCGACGTATGGTGGTCGGCGGCCGGAAAATCACCACGGTGGCGCAGGATATCGGCAAAGATCCGATAGCGCCCCTCGCGCTTCAGCTTGGCAATGTTGTCCTTGAAGATATGGCCGTACGCGAACGGCATCGGTTCTGCTCTCCCACCCTGAAGGCGTTTCTATACGACCGAGGGTGCAGAGCATAGCCCAATAGCGCTCTGATGCGCATACAAATTCTTGAACGCGCCAGCTGGAGCCGGCAGTTGCGAGCGATTCTCGTCTACAGCCGGTAGCGGACCTGATCCAGCCAGAAACGTTCAAGCCGGCGCAGCGAGCGGTTCATCGCCTGGAAATCGTCGGGCGAGAGGTTTCCGACAGGCCGCAAGGACGTCAGTTGACGGTCAAACAGGCTGGCCACAATGCGCCGAATCGCCTGTCCTTTTTCCGCCAACCGGATGCACACCGCACGACGGTCTGCATCCGAACGTTCGTGGTGGATATAGCCAAGCTCAACGAGCTTCTTGAGATTGTATGAAACGTTCGATCCCAGGTAATGGCCGCGGGTGCGCAACTCGCCTGCCGTCAGCTCCTGGTCTCCGATGTTGAACAGCATCAGCGCCTGAACGCTGTTCACTTCCAGCTCTCCCCGGCGCTCGAGCTCGTCCTTGATGACGTCAAGAAGCTGACGGTGAAGCCGCTCGATCAGGGACAAAGCCTCAAGGTAACCGGGCTTTATCGCCAGCGGACTATCCGCAGCCTCTGCCGTTTCGGTGTGCGCGACTAACGCCATGCGAATCTCCCCATTGTTGATTCGCAAGCTAACCGGTCAGGGTTAACGAGTGCTTAGCGGGATTCACAATGTCAACTCTTTGTCTCCGAGAGAGGCAAAGTACCGGTCTATTTGATCATTCGTGACTGCTTCGAGCGACTCCGGATTCCAGCGGGGATGCTGATCGCGATCGATTAAAATTGCTCTCACTCCCTCATACAGGTCGTGGCCCCGCAGCACACGGAGCGTCATCCGGTATTCCATCCGCATACAGTCAATGAAATCGAGATGACGCGCCTGTCGCACGGCCCGAAGTGTCAGCTTGAGGCTGGTTGGCGAACGCATGGCGAGCGAGCTGGCAACGTCGCGCCCCCATTCGCCCATGCGTTCCAGTCCGCTCATGATTTCTTCAACCGAGCCGCCGGCGAAAACAGTATCGATGCCGGCTGCAAATTGCGTAGTCGCCGGCGGATCGGGTGGCGATTCGCCAAGTGCGCCGAGCACCGCCTCCACTGGCTCCCCCTCAGCGAGCCTGTCTGTGACGCGTTCGATTTGGGGTGATGAAACATAATGGGTCGCCAAGCCCAGCGAGATCATGTCAGCCGGTCCAATCCGCGCGCCGGTGAGCGCAAGCCAGGTTCCGGTTTGGCCCGGTAGGTGCGACAGGAAGTACGTCCCACCTACATCTGGATAGAGGCCGATCGCGGTTTCCGGCATGGCGAAGCTGGTGCTTTCGGTGACCACACGATGTGAACCATGCACAGACAGCCCTGCCCCGCCCCCCATTGTGATGCCGTTGAGCAGGGCGATGTATGGCTTCGGGAAATGCCGAATTGCGGCATTGAGCCGATATTCGGTCGCAAAAAACGCTTCCGCCGCCGGCAGGTCGGTGCGGCCCAACTGGTAAATTGACCGGATGTCACCGCCGGCACAAAAAGCGCGTCCGGGGACGGCATCGATCAGAACCGCGTGAATGCCCGGATCCCCCGCCCAATCCTGCAACGCCTGGTAGATTGAGCGGCACATGTCATGCGTCAGGGCATTCAACGCTTTCGGGCGGTTAAGCGTGATATGCCCGAGCGGCCCCTGGATGCGCAGCAGGACGTCGGCTGTCATGGCTGTGATCCGGCCGCGATAGGCTCGGCGGAACGGGACATTGTATAATCGGGGGGCATTATCCTAAGCGTGTGATATGGCGAATCCATTGGCACATTATCCTTCTCTGCGCTTGCGTCGCTTGCGCAGGCATGACTGGTCTCGCCGGCTCGTGGCTGAAAATCGCCTTGGCCCATCCGATCTGATTTGGCCGCTGTTTATAGTGGAAGGCGAAAACCAGCGCGTCGCCATTCCCTCCATGCCGGGTGTCGAGCGGCTTTCGATCGACAACGCAGTGGCGGCGGCCGAGGAGGCAGCCGGGCTTGGAATTCCCGTCATCGCGCTGTTCCCGCACACCGAGCCCGCGAAAAAGACGGATGATGGGCGCGAAGCGGAAAATGGCGACAATCTTGTTTGCCGGGCAGTGCGGGCGATCAAACGCGCCGTGCCTGAAATCGGAGTAATGTGCGACGTCGCACTCGATCCCTACACCAGCCATGGCCACGACGGTGTTCTTGTCGGTGGTTATGTCGTAAATGATGAGAGCGTCGAAATACTGGTGCGCCAGTCCCTGGTTCAGGCGGAGGCCGGCTGCGACATTCTCGCCCCTTCCGACATGATGGATGGCCGCATCGGTAAGATCCGTGCGGCGCTCGAATCAAATGGCCATCGCGACGTCATGATCATGGCCTACGCGGCGAAATACGCGTCTGCTTTTTATGGACCGTTCCGGGATGCCGTCGGTTCGGCCAAGGCGCTGAAAGGCGACAAGCGCACCTATCAGATGGATCCATCCAACAGCGACGAAGCTTTGCGCGAAGTTGCACTCGATATCGCCGAAGGCGCCGATATGGTGATGGTCAAACCGGGCCTGCCCTATCTCGATGTGCTCCGGCGGGTCAAAGACGAATTCGCGATGCCGACATTCGTTTACCAGGTGTCCGGTGAATACGCGATGATAATGGCCGCGATCGAACGCGGCTGGCTCGAAGCAGAACGTGCCATTCCGGAATGCCTGACGGCGTTCAAGCGCGCCGGAGCGGACGGGATTCTGACCTATTTCGCCCGCGACATGGCGCGGCGGTTGCGCAGCAGATAATCAGTCTGCAGACGATTCGAGCAGGCTGCGCAACAGGATTCCCGCCCGCGAGGGCACGACATCCCAGCCCGACTGCTGCTGGCCAAGATCAATCACGTTTTCCAGTATCAGCATGGCAAGTCCATGCATCGCGGCAAGCGCGGCGACTCCGGCGGCTGGATCGGTCAGCGCCTGACCGATATCCGCGACGAGGGAATTCGTAGCCTCCAGGAGTGTGGAGAAACTCGCCCGATTGCGGAACTCGGCACCGAAGATCAGGCGTATCAGCCCCGGATGCCGCACCGCAAAACGCAGATACACCGTGGCAAACCGCACGATGCGCTCCGATTTATCGGCTGGTGCTGCTGCAGACTGCGCAAGTTCGGCCCGCAATTCGGCGATGCCTTCGCATGCGATGTCGGCGAGCAGAGCCTCGCGGCTGGCGTAATGGCGATATGGTGCCGTGTGTGACACACCCGCCCGGCGTGCGACCGAGCGCAGGGACAATCCCGCGAGTCCTTCTTCTTCCAGAATGGCCCGCGCGTTTTCCCGCAATGCAGGACCAAGCTGGCCATGATGATACGGCCGTTCCGGCCCATTCTCGCTCATCGCAATTTCAGTGATGATCCATTTTGCCGGGCATAGTACCGGCCGGCCCACGCGAGCCAATCGGGAGCACCGGCACCTCCACACGCAGATCGCCAGCCTTGGCGAAATGCAAGGTCAAAGGAAGCTGGGCGCCTTCCTTCAGCGTCGATTTCAGACCGCTGATCATCAAATGGTAGCTGGCGGCCGGTTCAAGACTTACGCTCTTGCCGGCGGGAATGGCCAAACCACCTGACATGGCATGCATGGACATGATGCCATGCGCCATCGACATCTCGTGGACTTCGACTTTTGCCGCAACCGGTGACGAACCGCCGAGCAGGAGATCGTCGCTGCGGCCATGATTTTTGATCGACATATAGGCAGCGGCCGTTGGCGCCCCGTTTGGTGTCGCCGGGCTCCACGGATGCTCCAGGACGATTCCCGCATTCGATCTGGTTTCGGCCCATGCGTCCTGGCAGCAGAGCGCTACAAATATCGCCGGAGCTGCAATCCATGCGATCCGGTTTTTCCCGCTTTTCGTGATCATCATCTCGCCTTTGCGCTCGACATTTTAGAACTCGCATTGTTTGCCCATTGTCTGGCCCTGCCAATGACGCAAAGAGACGCTGCGGACCAGGCGAGCAAAGCGGACAACGCGGCGGATACTCTATTCCAGTGCCAGTTCCGCCGTGTCGAGCTTTTGCGCACCCGGCTTGCGCATGAAAAACAGCAGCGGCAGCAATGGCAGGCAGGTCCAGAACATGAGCATGAAATCATTGGCGTAAGACGAAACCCAGGCATGGTACTGCACCTGGGCTTCGGCGCCTTGCAGTCCAAAGGGAGTCATCGGGCCCATGAACATTCCCTGGGTACCCGATTGCAGGGCGCGATTGAACGGCGTGATCTGCTCCGCGAACTGGGAATGAATGCGCTGAAAACTCGACGCGAGAAGAGTCGAAGTTGCCGATACGCCGATGGCGCTGCCGATATTGCGCGACAGCGAGTAGAGTGCTGCCGCATCCGTGCGCAAGGACGACGGCAGTGTTGCGAATCCGACCACCTGCAGCGGGATAAATACAAGCGCAATCCCGGCGCCCTGGATCAGGCTAACCACGGCCAGACGGAACAGTCCGATATCAGGAGTCCATTGGGTCATGTCCCACATCGCCCAGGCGATGCAGATGACGCCGACACCCATCAGCAATCGCGGATCGATCACGCGCGTTAAGCGCCCGGCGATCAGCATCACCATCATGGTGCCGATGCCACGGGGCGTCATCAGAAGACCCGTCTGGGTCACGGAGTATCCGCCAAGTTGCTGCAGGTAGGGTGGCAGCAGAGCGGAACTGCCCAGCAACACCACGCCAACGGCGAACATCGTGGCGAAGCCAGAAAGAAATCCGATGTCCTTGAATATCCGCGGCGGAATAAATGGCTTCTCGGCCGTGAGCATATGGACGAAGAAGAGATAGAAGCCGAGACCTGCGACAATCGCCTCGATGACAATTTCATTCGAGGAAAACCAGTCCTGCGAATAGCCGCGGTCGAGCAGCAACTGTAACCCACCCAACCCGGCCGAGAGCGCGAGGAATCCTGTCCAATCGAAACGCAGGGCTGCGTTGCTGGCGCGGTCGCGCAGGAACAGGACCAGTCCGGCAACGGCAGCAATCCCGAACGGCACATTGATGAAAAATACCCACCGCCAGTCGTAAATGTCGGTGAGATAGCCGCCGAGGGTTGGCCCCAGGATGGGACCGATCATCACGCCAGTGCCCCAGATGGCCATGGCCGTGCCTCGGCTCTCCATCGGATAGAGATCGAGCATGACCGCTTGCGACAGCGGCACCAGAGCAGCGCCAAAACAACCCTGCAAGAAACGGAATGCCACTTCCTGGGGAAGACTTTGGGCGAGGCCGCAGAGCATTGAAGTGATCGTGAAGCCGACCAGCGAGACGATGAAGAAAGGCTTGCGCCCGAAACGCGCCGAAAGCCATCCGACCGGAGCCGTCAGAATGGCCGCAGCGATGACATAGGATGTCAGGACCCAGGTGATCTGGTCGTGGCTCGCGCCAAGACTTCCCTGCATATGCGGCAGGGCGACATTGGCGATCGTGTTGTCGAGCGCCTGCATCAGCGTCGCAATCATGGTGCAGCCCATGATCGCCCAGCGGTGGCGCGCATTTCCCCCGGAAGAAGAATCTGAAATCACGGAATCAGGTCTGCAAGTTTGCGCTTGTGGCCTGTGTCGATTTCCGCCGTCACACTCATGCCCGCCCGCAGTGGCGAGATGTCCTGATTCTGATCGAAAGCGATCCGCACCGTCAGGCGCTGGACCACCTTGACCCAGTTGCCGCTGGAATTCTCTGACGGCAAAACGGAAAACTGGGCGCCGGTCGCAGGCGCAATGGCGGTCACCGTGCCGCGCCAGACCCGGTCGGGGAAACTGTCGATCGTCACGCTGACGGGCTGGCCAGGATGAACATAGGTGAGGTCGGTTTCCTTCATATTGGCTTCGACCCATTTACCTTCGTCCCCGACGAGCCCGACGGCGCTGGTCGGCATGAACGCAGCCATGGACGAAACCAGCATGGCGCCCGGCTGAAGGGATGAGACCTGCGTCACCGTCCCGTCGAATGGCGCATGCACCACTGTGTGGTCGAGTTGCCGCTGCGCTTCATCGCGCGCAGCCTTGGCCTGGAGATATTCGGGATGCTGCTCCACAGGAATTCCGATGCGTCCGCCCAGCTTGGCCAGTTGCACGGCCGCCTGCTGCTCGAGCGACTGGGACTGCGATTCCGCGGTGGCCATCGTCGCTTTCGCCTGATCCACATTCTGCTGCGCGGTGCCGCCGATCCGGATCAGCGCCAATTGCCGGTTGTAACTGGTCTGCGCGAGATCGACCTGCGCCTTCTGCGCCTCGATGTCGCGCAGCATGCGGGTGTAGTCCTCCTCCATCGAACGGATGGTCTCCACCTCTTCGTCGAGATGGGACTGGGCCTGCTGCAAAGCAATCCGGAACGGCAGCGGATCGAGGCGAAACAGGACATCGCCGCGGTGGACCTTCTGGCCTTCCTTCACATCGACATCCGAAACCAGTCCCGAGACATCCGTCGAGACCAGCAGCTTGTTCGCCTCGATATAGGCGTCATCGGTCCCGACATAACGGCCGCCGGTCAGCCAGAAACCAAGTCCGCCGGCGACGACGATGATCGTCCCGCCCAGCATCAAAATACGCCGCAAAAGCCGCCGCGTGGCCCCTTTGTCCATCAGCGCGGCCCTGCTCTCTTGCACCATTGCGTCCATTACTGCCCCTCAAGCACTTTTGCCCTGGCCCGCGACTCGGCGGCCAGATTGTCTTTCATTTTCAGCAGGCAATTGATCGCGCACTCCAGCTCTTTCACCGGCAGATCAGCGATCAGATTTTCGGTCAGCTGGCGCCGGACCTTGGCGATTTCCTTCAGCATTGGCACTGCGGCCGAACTGAGGTGCAGCCGCCATATCCGGCGGTCCGAAGGATCGGCGTGCCGCTGGACAAAACCCCGGGATTCCAGGCGGTCCACCAGCCGCGCAATCGTGATCGGCTCGACCTCAATCAGGCCGGCCAATTCGTTTTGGGTCATGCCGGGATTGGCTTCCAGCCTTACCAGGATCATCCATTGCGCCCGGGTCATCCCGAAGGCGCGCGCCCGGGCATCCGCGCGCGTTCGCAGCAGGCGGGCCAAATCGTTGATGAGTACGAGTGGGTCGCGATCGATCTGTCGCTTCATAGGCAGATATATTATAAGCTTGCTTATGAAATGCAAGCACTTTAATTGAGGCCTGTTGCACCAGCGCGCTCGCCTCGCCGGTCTTGCGATGGCATAGACGAGCCTGCGCGCCTCCAGGAGACAGACAGAGTTGTGGCGCTGGATTCGGCGGATCGGGATTGTATTGGCGGCGATCGTCGTTATTGCCGCTTTGCTGACCGTTGATTTCCTCCGGTCATTCGCCCGCTCGGTGCCCAGCTATGACGGAGTGGCTGCTGTCGCCGGGCTAACCGCGCCGGTGCAAATCCTGCGCGATAAATATGCCATTCCCCACGTCATTGCTGGGTCGTACGCGCAAGCGGCATTCGGGCTCGGTTACGCCCATGCCGAGGACCGGTTGTGGCAAATGGAGATCGCGCGACGGTTCATCCAGGGCCGCGTCGCGGAATTGTTCGGGGCGCAGGCCGTCCCGACCGACACGCTGATGCGCTCAATGGGTTTGTACGACGCCGCGCAGGAAGCGCTAAAGCATCTGTCGCCACAATCGCAACGCTTGCTGCAAGCCTATGCCGATGGCGTCAATGCCTATATCGCGGGACATCGTGGCCGCTGGCCAATCGAATTCGTCCTCGCCGGCGACACGCCTCCGGAACACTGGGCCCCCGCCGACAGTGTCGCAGTGTTGAAAGGCATGGCGATGCAGCTTTCCGGGAATGCTTTTGAAGAAGCGGCGCGCGCGGAGCTGATACCGGTGCTTGGACGCAAGGGAGTTGAAGATTTCTTTGCGCCGTTTTCGGAAGCACCCCTGCCGGCCTGGCTGGATACAATCTATGGTACGACCAGGACTGGCCAGGCAACCGGTGTTCCGAATACGACGGCGTCGGACAACTGGGTGGTGAATGGCAGTCGCTCGGAAGACGGCAGTCCGTTACTAGCCAATGATCCGCATCTCGGTTTTTCGCTGCCTTCCGTCTGGTACCTCGCGCATCTCTCGTTTCCGAACCAGAATCTGGTCGGCGGCACGTTGCCCGGCATCCCGGCCGTCGTCGCAGGACGCAACAGCCATGTTGCCTGGGGTGAAACCAACACCGGCCCTGACACGCAGGACCTCTATCTCGAGCGCGTGAACCCGGACAACCGGCGCGAATATCAGGTGCCGGGTGGCTGGGCGACGTTCGAGACGCGGGTGGAGGTGATCAAAGTTCGGTTCGGCGCCGATCGCCGCATCCTCGTGCGCAGCACCAGACATGGCCCTGTGATGCCGGACAATTCCGCATTCGGCCGGGCTGCGCCGGATGGCTATGTGATCGCGCTCGCCTGGACGGCTCTGGCGCCCGATGACACCACCATCGATGCGCTGTTTGGGATCAATCAAGCGAAAAACAGCAGCGATATCAAAGCCGCGGCGCTGCGCTTCGTGACGCCGATGCAGAACTTCGTGTATGCCGATGACAGTGGACACATTGGCCTGGTATTGCCCGGCCGCGTGCCGATAAGGTCTAAAGGCAACGACACACGAGGCCTTGTGCCGGCGCCAGGCTGGGATGGCCGCTACGACTGGACGGGTTTCATCGCGCCAAAGGAGATGGTGTCGATCAGCGATCCGCCTTCGGGTCAGATCGCGACGGCGAACAACAAAACCGTGCCTGCGGATTACCCCTATACGCTGACGCTGGAGTGGCCGGACTCCTACCGTTTCAACCGGATCGAACAGCTTCTCGCGCAGGCGGAAAAGAATTCGCCGGCCCGTTTTGCCGCCATGCAGAACGACATCATCGACCCCTACGCCATCGATCTGAAGCGCCGCCTGCTCGCTGCAGGCCCGTTTCCGGCAGACGATGCCAAAGCGGCGCAACTGCTGGCCAACTGGAACGGCTCCATGGACGCGAGCCGGCCCGAACCTTTGATCTGGGCCGCCTGGACGCGTGCACTGGCACGCCGGATCTACGCCGACGAGTTGGGGCCGCTGTTTCGCAATTTCTGGGGTTACCGTCCGGAATTCACCCTGCGCGTTCTGGACGGCACCGACGGCGAACAACGCTGGTGTGACGACCGTTCTACGCCACAAATCGAAGATTGCCGCTCTCGCATCGGGCTGGCTCTGCACGACGCGGTGACACAATTGTCTGCCCAATACGGCTCCGATCCTGCGCGCTGGCGCTGGGGCGTCCCTCATCAGGCCACTCATACCGAGCAGCCATTCGCGCTATTTCCGCTCATCGGGCAGCTATTTGAGCGCGATATTGAGGTCAGCGGCGGCCCATTCACGCTGCTTCGGGCCGACAACAATATGGCCAGCAACCGCCCTTATGCGGCCATACACGGCGCCGGTTATCGCGGAGTCTATGACCTGGCGGGGCCCGACACCACCCGCTACATGATTTCAACCGGAGAGTCGGGGAATCTCTTTTCCCCCCATGTCGACGACCTGCTGCAGCTTTGGGCGCGTGGCAGCACCGTCACGATCGCGACCGACCCACAAGCCATACAGGCCGCCACAACCCACCGGTTCGAGCTCCGCCCGGCACTGGCCCGCGCGCAATCACCCGCGGCAACGCCGCCCCGATGACGGAACTCAGAGCTTTCTTCTTGAGCCGAGTACCCACCAGAAATTTTCATCGTCCGGACTTGGCGACGGCTGCCGTTCCTGTTCATAATCAATCCCCTTACAGTTTTCTTACAGGCGTTTGGCGGGCTGAGGCAGACAGTTGACCGAACATTATCTCTCTCGGTTACCGCAGTTTTTTCTGACTCCGGGTGGGTCCTGTCCCTATCTGCCAGGAAAAGTCGAGCGCAAAGTGTTCGCGCGGCTGATGGGACCGCAGGCCGGTTCGCTGAATGATGCGCTGACCCATTCCGGCTTCCGGCGCAGTCAAATGATCGCATACCGTCCGGCATGCGACGGCTGCACCGCCTGCGTTTCGGTCAGAGTTGTCGCGGCCGAATTCGAGCCGGGCCGCACGATGCGGCGGATGGAGCGGCTGAATTCCGATTTGATCCGCACGGTGGTTCCGCCGGAAGCGACGCGCGAGCAATTCACGCTGCTGCAAAGATATCTGGCATGCCGTCATTCCGGTGGCGGAATGTCCGACATGGGACTGTTCGACTATGTCGCCATGGTCGAGGAAACGCCAATCGACACGATCCTGATCGAATACCGCCTTCGCGACAGTGACGGCCGCGCCGGGCCGCTCATCGCCTGCGCCCTGACGGACGTACTGCAGGACGGTCTTTCAATGGTGTACAGCTTCTTCGACCCGCAGATGTCGCTGAGAAGCCTTGGCACCTACATGATTCTTGATCATGTGCGCACAGCGCAGGCCAGGCAGCTGCCCTTCGTCTATCTCGGCTACTGGGTCCGCGGAAGCCGCAAAATGGACTACAAGTCGCGCTTCCGGCCGCTTGAAATTCTTGGCGCCACGGGATGGCAGCGCTTCAAGCCGGACGCGCCGTGTGAACAAAGCTTGCCACCGACGATTTTGCCGTCACTGCGCCCAGCTCGCTGACGGCGGTTATTCCGGGCCGCCGAAGCGGGTCTCCCATTCGGCGATCTGCTCGTCGGTGATCTTGGCGAACAGCACATCCGGCGGATTGATCTTTTGTCCCGGTTTAAGCCCGTCAAGAAACTCAGTCATCGGTTCATCCGGCCAGGGAATGATCTCGGGGGCCTCCATAACGGCGCGGTGAATTTTCTGCGCCGATTGCGGAATCAGCGGCCACGACAAATGCCCAAACAGATGGACGAGATTGAGGCCCACGCGCACCCCGACCGCAGCCGAGTCACGGTCGGTTTTGATCTTCGTCCACGGAGCGGCTTCGGTGAGATATTCGTTGCCAAGCACCCAGATCGCCCGCAATTCGGCCACCGCCTTGCGGAATTCCATCGCCTCAAGCTCTTCCGTCAGCCGTTGAATGCGCCGGTCGAGTTCACCTGCAAGCGCCTCTTCCGCCGGTCCATAAGAACCACCTTCCGGCACGCGGCCATCAAATCTCGCGGCACAGAATCGCGTCACCCGATTGACGAAATTGCCGAGAACGTCCGCCAAATCCTTGTTTATGATCGAAGCAAATAGCGGCCAGGTGAAATTGGCATCCGAACCTTCAGGCGCATTGGCCATGAGGTAATAGCGCCAATAGTCGGCGGGAAGAATCTCCAGCGCCGGCTCCATGAACACGCCACGCTTCTGCGAGGTCGAGAATTTTCCGCCGTAGTAATTGAGCCAGTTGAATCCTTTCAGACGGTCCACCAGCTTCCACGGCTCTGCCGAACCCATGATCGTCACCGGAAATCCGACCGTATGGAAAGGGACATTGTCCTTTCCCATGAACTGGTAATAGCGCACGTCGCGGGATTTTTCACCGAACCACCAGTCGCGCCAGGCATCGCCTTTGCCATTGGCATCGGCCCATTCCCAAGTCGCGCCGATATATTCGATCGGGGCATCAAACCAGACGTAGAAGACCTTGCCCTTCAGCCGGCCGTCGGCAATGTCATCGGGTACCGGAACGCCCCAGGCGACATCCCGCGTGATGCCGCGATCATGCAAGCCTTCATCCAGCCACTTATTGGCGATCGAACTGACAAGCGGCGGCCAGACATCGCGATGCTCCGCGATCCACTCGCGCAGTTGCGGCACAAATTGCGATTGCTTCAGGAACAGGTGCAGCGAGTCGCGGATTTCGATCGCGCTCGATCCCGACAAGGCAGAACGGGGATTGATCAGATCCACGGGATCGAGAACCCGCGTACAATTCTCGCACTGGTCGCCGCGCGCCCGTTCGTAACCGCAATGCGGGCAGGTGCCGATCACATAACGGTCGGGAAGAAACCGGTTTTCCGCGACGGAAAATACCTGCTTGGTGGTTCGCAATTCGAGAAATCCGCGCTGCCACAGAGCACGTGCGAAATGCTGCGTCAGCTCATGGTTCTGGCGGTTCGAAGACCGTCCAAAATGATCCCAGGAAAGCAGGAATCCGTCGCCCGCCTTCTTCTGCACTCTGTATTGTTCATCGCAGTAGGTGCGAACGTCCTGACCGGCTTCGGCAGCGGCGAGTTCCGCCACTGAGCCATGTTCGTCGGTGGCACAGATCAGCAGCGTCTCGCGGCCAAGCGCGCGCTGGAACCGGCCGAACACGTCGGCAGGAAGCAGCGACCCCGCCACATTGCCGAGGTGCTTGACGCCATTGATGTAGGGAAGCGCGCTGGTGATCAGCACGCGAAATTCACGGGAAATACCCGGCATGGCTCCGCGCTTGCATAAATAATACAGCTCGGCAGATTAGATCATTTTGAGTGTCACACGAGTCGCAAAATGCCTTCGCATAACGCGACCGCAGATATTCAGGAGCAGTTCCGTGGCTGAGCGCAGAAGTTTCGCAAAATCGGTTCAGTCGAGCCTGATTGCAGGCATCCTGACACTGATCCCGCTGATTGTGGTCTGGTTCGTCCTTGATTTCATCTTTGCGTTCCTGTCCGCGGCCGGTTCACCGGTTGCATCGGGGCTTTCGATGTTCCTCGAGGATCGCGTGCCCGGCGCGGTGCCCCTGTTTGAGAATCATGTTTTCCGCTGGCTGATCGCCGTCGCGATGGCGCTGATCCTGATCTACATCGTTGGCTATATCGCCTCCCAGATGGCAGGGAAAAAGGTGATTGCAGCCTTTGAAGGCCTGCTGGCCCGAATACCAGTGGTAGAAACCGTCTATTCGGCCTCCAAGAAACTGGTCAATGTGCTGCAACAGTCGCCGGGGGACGGAGCGCGTGTCGTACTGGTCGATTTTCCCCACCCGGGAATTAAAGCCATCGGGCTCGTGATGCGAATCTTCACGGATTCGGCAACCGGGGAACAGCTCGCATCCGTTTTTGTGCCGACGACGCCGAACCCGACCGGCGGCTATCTCCTCATTCTGCCCGTGAAGCGACTTGTACCCACGTCGATGACCATGGATCAGGCGATGACGATGATCGTCTCGGGCGGCACCGTGGCGCCGGAAGAGTTCAGCACGGCGCCATCACAGCCTGAGCGGGTGTGACTTCCGGCGGATTCCGGCTGAGGTTTCGGCCAGAAAAAGCCGCATTGTGTCACGATGACATTGGCAGGATGGTTCGCTAAGTACGGCCACAGAGTTACACGGAGGAATTCAATGCGCTTGCACAGGATCGCAATGGCCATTGCCGGGGCCGCCGCTGCCACATTCCTGGTTTCGGCGCCGTTGGCGATCGCCGCAGATTCCGATGGCGGCAAGATTCCCAATCTGCTGGGACCGTGGAACAACCTGAACCGCTTCAAGCTGCGCCCCGCTCCGACGGGGCCGAAACCTCCCGGCGATCTGCCCGGATACACCCATATCGATCGCGGAGTAGACGCGAATGGACAGGACTTCAGCGGCAATTTCTGGGTCGGCGATTATACCAATCCGCTGCTGACGCCAGCCGGCGCGGCGGTATTGAAGACGAATGCCGAGAATGCGGAAAAGGAGCATGATCCTTTCTGGCCCGCCACTTTTTGCTACCCCTTCGGGCCAACCTGGCTGCTGCAGCCACAGCCGGTCATATTCCTTCAGGAACCGGACAAGATCACGATCATTTACGAGCGCGACCATCAGGTCCGGCATGTTTACCTGAACGTACCGCACTCAAAGAATCCAAAGCCATCCTGGTACGGCGAGTCCGTCGGCCGTTATGAAAACGGTGACACGCTCGTCGTCGACACGATCGGATTCAACGCCAAGGCATTTCTCGACCGCTACGGTGCGCCTTACAGCGACCAACTGCATCTGATCGAGCGCTACAAGGTAAGCCCGGATGGCAAGGCCATGCAGGTGGATGTCACCTATGACGATCCCAAAATGTACAAGGAAAAGTGGGGTGAAGTGACCCGTTATCGCAAAGGGAATGCTTTCCCGAGCGAAGAAGTCTGTGCCGAATCGGCTGAGGACCCGGTCACCGGCAAACTGAATCCCATTCCGGTGGCGGCGAAGCCCGACTTCTGATCGAACTGAACCTGCCCAAAAAAAACGCCCGCACATTTGATGTGCGGGCGTTTTCATGCCCGCGGCATTTTGCGATTTGTTGAATCGCAAATGCCGCGATTTTCAATTGACGCGTTTTCTGCGCCGAACCGGCAACCACTTCGGCGGAAAACGCTTCGGCGGATCAGATGTGCAGCGGGCGTCCGTCGGCCGCGAGAACCGCTTCGTGCACCATCTCCGACAGGGTCGGATGCGGGAAAACCACGTTCTGCAAATCGGCTTCGGTGGCTTCAAGCGTTCGCGCGATCGAATATCCCTGGATCAATTCGGTTACCTCGGCCCCGATCATATGGGCGCCGAGAAGCTCGCCTGTCTCGCTGTCGAATACGGTTTTGATGAAACCTTCCGCTTCGCCGAGCGCGATAGCCTTGCCATTACCGATGAAGGGAAACTTTCCGGTCTTGATCTTGAGTCCAAGTTCTTTGGCACGCGCTTCGGTCAAACCGATGCTCGCAACCTGCGGCCAGCAATAAGTGCAGCCAGGAACCTTTGATGTATCCAGCGGATGAACGCCTTTAACGCCGGCGATGCGCTCAGCCACGATCACTCCCTCGTGCATGGCCTTATGAGCAAGCCATGGCGGGCCCACGAGATCGCCAATGGCGAAAATTCCCGCAACACCGGTTTCACACCACTTGTTGACGACGACATGGGTCTTATCGACTTTGATGCCGGCCTGCTCCAGACCGATGTCCTCAACATTTCCGACGATACCGACCGCAAGGATTACGCGATCGACGGTGATAGTGCTGCTTGATCCGTCCTTCGCCTTGAGAACTGCCGTCACGCTGTTGTCGTTTTTCGTCAGTTTCTCGACGGTCGTGGCAGTACGGATCGTCATGCCCTGTTTGCGAAAGGCTTTGTCTGCAAAAGCCGATACTTCCTCATCTTCGACCGGCAAGATACGGTCAAGCACTTCGATGACAGTGACCTCCGCGCCCAAGGTCCGGTAGAAGCTCGCAAATTCAATCCCGATGGCGCCTGATCCCACCACCAGGAGCGAGCGCGGAAACTCCTTCGGCACCATGGCGTGGCGGTAGCTCCAGATGAGTCTGCCGTCTGCTTCGAGTCCCTTGAATTCGCGCGCGCGCGCGCCCGTCGCGAGAACGATATTCTTCGCGTCATAGGCGGAGGTTTTGCCGTCCTTGGTGACCGAAATGCCGTTGTTGCCACGGAGTTTCGCATTGCCGTCAATCACGGTGATTTTGTTTTTGCGCATCAGCGTGCGCACGCCGTTACTGAGCTGGCCGGCCACTTTTCGCGAACGTTCGACGATTTTCGTCAGATCGAATGTGAGGTCGGATGCCGAAAAGCCGAACTCGTTGAGACGGTGAATGAGGTGCCAGATCTCCGACGATCTGAGCAGCGCCTTGGTGGGAATGCATCCCCAATTGAGACAGATGCCGCCGAGATTTTCACGTTCGACGATGGCAGTTTTCATACCTAATTGGGCGCAGCGGATGGCACAAACATATCCCCCTGGCCCGCCGCCAACGACAATGACGTCGAACGATTCATTCATAACAGCATCGCGGCGGGTTCTTCGAGATAGGCTCTCAAAGTCTGGAGAAAGCGCGCGCCCATCGCTCCGTCGATCACCCGATGATCGCATGACATTGTGATCGACATCATGCTGGCCGCGGTGATTTTGCCGTCGCGCACGACGGGGCGTTCCTCCGCAGCGCCAACGGCCAAAATCGCGCTGTGCGGCGGGTTGATGATGGCGGTGAATTCCCGAATTCCGAACATGCCGAGATTCGAAATCGCAAATGAGCCGCCTTCATATTCCTGCGGCTTCAATTTCTTCGCCTTTGCCCGATCCGCGAGATTTTTCATTTCGCCGGAAAGCTCAACCAGGCCTTTGGTTTCGGCATGAAACAGGATGGGCGTGACAAGACCCGGATTGAGATCTACCGCGATTCCGATGTCTGCATGCTTGTGCCGAAGAACGGCGGCGTCCGTCCAACTTCCATTGACGTCCGGATGCTTCATCAATGCCTGCGCGGCCGCCTTCACAACAAAGTCGTTCACGGACAATTTGTACGCGCCGTCACCCTTGGGCGACCGGTCGTTCAGACGCGCGCGCGCCTGCATCAGCGCTCCGATGTCGCACTCGATGGTCAGGTAATAGTGCGGCACGAGGCCCTTCGCCGATGTCAGGCGCCGCGCGATCGCCTTGCGCATGGAGTCATTCGGGACGGCTTCATATTCGCCCTCCTGATAGAATCGACTCGCGTCGGGCAAGGCCCCGAGGCCGGCCGGCGCTGTGCCGGGACCTTCCGCCAATGGCGCTGCGGCTACGGGCGTTTCTGCTGTCCGTTTAGCAGGCGCCCCGGCGCTCGCGCCAACGGCTGCCTCAATATCGGCCTTGACAATTCGTCCACGCGGGCCAGAGCCGGAAATGCGGGTGAGATCAATCCCCTTGCCGTCGGCGATCCGCTTCGCAAGCGGTGAGGCGAAAACCCGTCTCTCCGCATGCGGAGCGGATGATCCGTTCCCGGATTTCGCCGGTGATTTGGCCGGCGCCGGCGTGGGCACCGGTTTTGTTTTCTGGCCGGCCATGGCCGGCGCCGGTGCCTGGGCCGGTTTTGATTCCGCCGCGCCGGAATTGTCCCCGTCTTGCGTAATCAGCCGGGCGATGGGCGAATTCACCTTCACGCCCTCGGCACCCTCGGCGACCAGAAGCTTGCCGATTTTTCCCTCATCCACGGCTTCGTATTCCATTGTGGCCTTATCCGTCTCGATTTCGGCAAGGATGTCACCGGGCTTGACGGAATCGCCCTCCTTGACGTGCCACTTTGCGAGCTTGCCCTCTTCCATGGTCGGAGAGAGCGCCGGCATCAATATGTCTGGCGGCATGGTCTTTTATCCGGAAACGCTTTGATCCCCCACGGCGGCAATCGACTTAGCGATAGCAGACGCTTTTGGCCGCGGAAACAACATCCTCCACGCTAGGCAGCGCCAGCTTTTCCAGGTTGGCGGCATAGGGCATCGGGACATCTTTTCCGGTGACCCGCGACGGAGGAGCGTCAAGGTAATCGAAGGCCTCATCGACAACGAGTGCCGCAATTTCAGAGCCTATCGAGCAAACGGGCCAACCCTGTTCGACCGTGACGATTCGATTCGTCTTCTTCACCGACCGGATCACGGTGTCCGCATCGAGAGGCCGCAGCGTCCTGAGATCGATCAGTTCGGCTTCGATACCATCTTTGGCGAGTTCTTCGGCCGCCTCCATGATGAGACCGACCGAAATCGAATGCGCGACCAGAGTCACGCTCGAGCCTTCGCGGATAACACGCGCTTTCCCGATCGGCACCACAAAGTCATCGACCTTCGGCACCGGAAATGACCGGCCATAAACGATTTCGTTTTCGAGAAAAATGACCGGATTCGGGTCACGCACCGCGGCCTTGAGAAGGCCTTTGGCATCGGCGGCGAAATAGGGAGAGATGACTTTCAGCCCCGGGACGTGTGCGTACCAGGATGAATAATCCTGGCTGTGCTGGGCGGCCACTCGCGCTGCCGGTCCGTTCGGCCCGCGGAATACGATCGGACAACCCATCTGGCCGCCCGACATGTAGAGCGTCTTGGCGGCCGAATTCACCAGCTGGTCGATTGCCTGCATGGCGAAATTGAAGGTCATGAACTCGATGATTGGACGTAAACCGCCGAATGCGGCGCCCACACCCAGACCCGCGAAGCCCTGTTCGGTGATCGGCGTATCAATAACGCGCCGTTCGCCGAATTCCTCGAGCAAGCCCTGACTGACCTTATACGCGCCCTGATATTGGGCGACCTCTTCGCCCATCAGAAATACCGTTTCGTCGCGCCTCATCTCTTCTGCAAGTGCGTCCCGAAGCGCGTCGCGGACTGTCATGGTCACGAATTCGGCGCCGGCGGGAATTTCCTTCGGTAGCGCAGCCGCACTATCCGGGGACTTTTCCGGGTTTTTCACCGCGACAGGTTTTGGCATTTCGACCGGCCGCGGTCCGGTGCTTTGTTTTACGGCTTTTGGTTCGGCTGCCGGTGCACGTGTCGGAGGCGCATCGCTCTCCTCGCCCTCCTGCCGCAAATCAGCAATGGCGGTGTTCACCTTCACGCCTTCTGTACCTTCCGGCACCAGAATTTTGGCGATCCGGCCGGCATCGACAGCTTCGAATTCCATGGTGGCTTTGTCGGTTTCAATCTCGGCGAGAATGTCGCCGGGCTTCACCGTATCGCCTTCTTTGACATGCCACTTGGCGAGCTTGCCCTCCTCCATTGTCGGAGACAGCGCCGGCATCAGGATTTGCGTCATTGCGCGCCTATTTCAAAATGTCGGTATAGAGTTCGTCCGGCGAGGGCTCCGGCGAGTCCGTGGCGAATTCGGCGGCATGATTGATGATCTGGCGAATGTCACGATCCACCGCTTTGAGCTCGTCGTCGCGCATAACGCCGTTGCGAACGAGTCGCGCACCGAAAGTATCTATCGGATCGTGTTTTTCGCGCATCTGCTGCACTTCCTCGCGCGTGCGGTACTTCGCCGGATCCGACATCGAGTGCCCGCGATAGCGGTAGGTTTTCATTTCCAGGATGTACGGGCCCTTTCCGTCCCGCGCCCACTGCACCGCCTTGCGTCCCGCTTCGTAGACTTTTTCGACATCCATCCCGTCGACCGGCTCACCCGGGATATTGTCGGCGGAGCCGCGCTTGAACAGTTCGACTTCGGCTGTCGACCGGCGAACCGCCGTACCCATCGCATACTGATTATTCTCGATCACATACACCACGGGCAGCTTCCACAGCGCCGCCATATTGAAGGATTCAAAGACCTGGCCCTGATTTGCCGCCCCATCGCCGAAATAAGTGAGGCATACTGCGCCGTTAGCCAGATAGCGGTTGGCGAAAGCAAGACCGGTGCCGATCGGCACATTGGCGCCAACGATGCCATGTCCGCCGAAGAAATTCTTCTCGCGGCTGAACATGTGCATCGAGCCGCCTTTACCCTTCGAATAGCCGGATGACCTTCCGGTCAGCTCGGCCATTACGCCGGCCGGATCCATGCCGGCGGCCAGCATATGCCCGTGGTCGCGATAGGTCGTGATCACCTGGTCCCTGGGATCGAGCGTCGCCTGCATCCCCACGACCACGGCTTCCTGGCCGATGTAGAGATGGCAGAACCCGCCGATCAGGCCCATGCCATAGAGTTGCCCGGCCTTCTCCTCGAAGCGCCGGATAAGGAGCATGTCGTGATAAAATGTCGTCTGGCGCTCTGCGGTGGCAGAGTCCACGGACCTGCTGTTTGCCGGAAATTCGGCTTCAGGATTCGCGGCAGCCGTCGCTTCCGCACGCGCCATATCTCACCCGTGGCTGTTCTTGCAATCTGTGCCGCTGCCGGCTCGCCGCTTATGGCAAGTCTGAATTGCACTTGGCAAGGTATAACATAAATATTGAGGATTTAACGCTTTTCCCGCGGTACGACGACCTCGCCGGGGCGGCTTTCGAGCAGCAGATTATGCGCGACCTCATCGAGCAGGTCGGGGTCGATGCTGTCATCGTCGAGCAGCGAGATGCGGTGCTGCAGGGCTTCACGGCGGTTCCGCAATTGGGTCAGGTCGTGTCTGGCAAGGGCAAGCTGGTCCTGAGTGGAACGCCATGCCACCAAGCCACGCTCGCCGAACAGGAAACTGTAGCCAAAATACCCACTGATTGCGCAGCAAATAGCCGGCAACAAAAGCAGATTCACATAATGGGCGACGCGGCGACGCAGTTTCATGAACAGGAGCGAATCACATCCTGATTCGGGCGGTCAAGCACTCTTATGCCGACCGAGTCAAACCGTCGCACCTCAATATGGAGTTCCGTCCTTGTGTGCGAAGACACGCACGCCTTGCGGCGTTTTCGTGACGGCCAGATCCTCGTCCGGGTAATCGACTTCATCCGGAGATGTCCGGTCACCGATCTCGATGTAAATGACGTCGGTGGCGCCGTTGTTGATCAGATGATGGGCATCGCCGGTTCCGGCTTTGAAACCAGCGCACATGCCGGGCTTGAGCGACACACGGCCAGCATTTGTCACCAGTGTCGGCGTGCCTTCCAGAATATAGATGAACTCGTCCTGGCTGGAATGCGCGTGCCGCAGTGCGGAGATTGACCCCGGTGGCAGATGGGTGAGATTGACGCCAAAATTTGTCAGTCCGAACGCATCGCCGAGTGGTTTCTTCACCCGCTCACCCAGCCGCCGCACAAACTCGGCCGGATACGTGCTTTTCGATTTCCGTGGTGAAACCTCAGTCGCGAGCAACGCGACCGGCGCATCCGCCATGCTGCACTCCCTGAAAATACAATGGGCGCCGGAATCGGCGCCCATTCGCAAGTGGTGCACAAGTCAGCGTGCGGCTTGCTGCATCCGTTCCGGATGAAGCGTCAGTTTCTGCACGCGCCAGTTCAGGATTTCGCCAACATAGAGCGTATTTTCCGACGGACAGGCGATTTCGTGAATCCAGCCGAATTTGCCGGGTGCCCGGCCACCGCCGCCAAGCATTCCGAGCAGCTTGCCATCCAGCGTCAGCTTGTAAATGCGTCCGGGATAGGCATCGGCGCTGTACAGCACCTGGTTCGTTCCCTTGGTGATGCAGATCGCCCATGGCGAGCCCGGAGCCTGCGTCAACACGGTGCCATAGCCGCCAGCGCTCGTCGCAGTCGGGGTATTGCCGATCACCGGCTTCGTGCCCGGCGCCACTCCGACATCGATCTTGATGATGCGCAGCAGCTTCCCGTTGCCGTCGAACACCTGGATCCGGCCATTGCCGCGATCGGCTTCATAGATGTTGCCCTGCGCGTCGGATGCGATCGAATGCGGCGTGTTCATCTGGCCCGGCGCAGAACCGCGATCGCCCCATTGCATGATCCAATTGCCGTCCCTGTCATATTTGGCGACGCGCGAATTGATATAACCATCGCTGACATAGATGTTGCCGGCGGCATCCCACGTCATGTCGGTGACCTGACGGAACATGCCATCGACCGCAGGCAGCGGCGGATTGGGATGTTCCAGCGGATGGGCGTTCTCATCCGAAGCTTCCGCCTTGCGACCGAGGGTCATCAGCACGCGGCCTTGCGGGCTGAACTTGACGATCATGTCGGAGCCTTTGTCCGCGACCCAGATATTGTCCTGCGCATCGATGCGGACAGTGTGGGCGAAGGAGAAGGCGTACAGATTCTTTCCGATCTCACGCAGGTAGTTGCCGTTTTGATCGAATTCGAGGAGTTGCGCGGCGCGTGCGCCGTAGGCCGGGCCCACGACATTGCCGCGATGGAAAACGAAAATATGACCCTGCGAATTCACCGCCACGCCTGCGGCCTCACCGAGATACATGTCGGCAGGGAGCTTCAACGGGTTTTCAAAATCATAAGGGATCAGCGGCGGATTTTCCGCCGCCATAGCCGCGGGCGCCGCGGCGAGCATCAGCAACGCCAAAAGACCATATTTCATCCAACCCTCCCTGTAATTCCGCAGTGCCTAGCGGACTTCCTTGAACAATAAGGTCCAGCGACCGGAATGACAATCAGACCAGTCTAGCGCCGGAATGCATTCAGCCCGGGATAAATCGCCTGATCCCCGAGCTGCTCCTCAATCCGTAGGAGCTGATTGTATTTCGCCAGCCGGTCAGAACGCGAGATTGAGCCGGTTTTGATCTGTCCGCTCCCCACAGCGACGGCGAGATCGGCGATTGTGGTGTCTTCGGTTTCGCCCGACCGGTGCGACAATATTGAGCGGTAGCCTGCGCGGTGCGCCGTCTCAACCGCATCAAGCGTTTCGGACAGAGTTCCGATCTGATTGGGTTTGACGAGGATAGCGTTGGCGACGCCCTGCGTGATGCCCTGTCTCAACCGCGCCGTATTGGTGACAAACAGATCATCTCCGACAAGTTGAACACGTGAACCGATCGCTTTGGTCAGCGCCGCCCAGCCTTTCCAATCGTCTTCGGCCATGCCGTCTTCGATCGAGACAATCGGAAATCTCGCTGATAAATCGCGGTAGAATTCCACCATTGCTCCGGATTCGAGAACCTTGTCTTCACCCACAAGGCGATATTTTCCATTCTTGAAGAACTCGGTCGACGCCGGATCCAGCGCGAGCATCACATTCTCGCCCGGCCGATAACCCGCTTTTTCGATCGCCCGCATGATCACGGACAGAGCTTCATCTGCCGTCTTGAGCTGCGGGGCAAAGCCTCCTTCGTCGCCGACATTGGTGTTCAATCCGGCATCGGAGAGCTGCTTTTTCAACGCGTGAAAAATTTCTGCGCCGGCCCGCAATGCATCCGAAAACGCAACAAACCCCGCGGGGACGATCATGAACTCCTGAAAATCGATGGGATTGTCGGCATGAACGCCGCCATTCAACACGTTCATCAGCGGCACCGGCAGCATGCGTGCGGTCAGACCGCCGATATAGCGGTATAGCGGCAACCCCGCCGCCGCAGCCGCGGCTTTGGCCAGCGCGAGCGACACACCGAGGATGGCATTCGCACCGAGGCGTTGTTTGTTGGGTGTACCGTCGAGTGAGCACAGCCGCGCATCGATGCGGGCCTGCTCTTCCGCATCCATGCCGCCAATCGCATCGAAGATTTCGCCCCACACGGAATCAACGGCCTTTGAAACGCCTTTGCCCCCGTAGCGGGTATCGCCATCGCGCAACTCATGGGCCTCGTGCGCGCCGGTCGAAGCGCCGGACGGAACGGCGGCGCGCCCGAAGGCGCCGTTTTCCAGCCGCACGTCGACTTCAACCGTGGGGTTGCCACGACTGTCGAGGATTTCCCGTGCAACGATTTCTGTGATGGCCGTCATGCTTCAACCGGCCCGTGCCGGAACATACGCGATTGCGGCATCTTCAACATTCCGAGTACCCCAATAAAACCCGCCCCCGAGAGAAATGAATGCCAGAGAAAATGCGTGCCAAATGGAATGTAAGAACACACGGAAAGATCAATACTCCGGAAGAACAATGCGACGAGTGCTGATGCCAGCGCGACGCCACCATATACCGCAGCTTCGCGCGAGTTACTGATGGTTCCGGCGATCAGACCGAGAGATGCAATCACCACGACGGGTGCAATCGCGACCCAGCGCTGGAACATGCCCCAATAGGGCCGCGACAACTGAAATCCCGCATAGAACGCGCCGAGAAATACCGCGGCACCCGGAATTGACCACAACCGCCGCGCCCAGCAGAAAATAAAGAAGAACAGGAAGATCAGCCCCGAAGTGGCTTCCCAGAACAGCCACTGTCCATCACGAAATCCGTGCCACATTCCGCTTCCGATGCCGGTGAACACGGTCAGCAGATTGAGCGCATACAGATCATATGCGCGGGGGCTCTGCTTCCAGACGAAATACAGTCCGGCAAGCCCAAACAGCACGATGACGCCGTTCGAAATCGTGTTCATGGGCTCAACCGGGAATATGCCGGGCATGGCCGACATATCCTCGCAGTAGACGGGGCCAGCGTTCAGCGGAATCATGGGATTCCCGGATCCGATTTACGCCAGGGGTTTAGAGTTGCGTCAGCATGTGGTCGCCACCGGATATGCCGAAGGCGCCGGGCTCTTCCAAATTCAGTTGTTTGACTACCCCATTTTCCACCAGCATCGAATAACGCTTGCTCCTGTGACCCATGCCGTGTTTGGACATATCGGCGTCAACCCCGAGCGCGCGAGCGAAGTCGCCATTGCCGTCCGCCAGCATGGTAACTGCTTCTGCATTCTGTGCCTGTCCCCACGCGCGCATCACTGCGGCATCGTTCACCGACGTGCATACGATCGCGTCGACACCTTTGCCGCGCAATGCATCGGCATTCTTGACATAGCTGGGCAAATGTTTCGCCGAACAGGTGGACGTGAACGCTCCCGGTACCCCGAAAAGCGCAACCCGCTTTCCCTTGAAAAAATCCGCCGTATTCACTTCCTGCACGCCTGAATCGGTGACTTGCCTCACAGTCACGGACGGAATCCGGTCGCCGGTTTTGATCATGATGTTTCCCTTGCGTGGTTTGGTCCGCGCTTTTAACCTAACCTCTCCGCTCCCGAAAGTCCGCCGGACGGGCGAATATGATGTTCGGCTTAAGGGATAAGGAACCGCGCGCCGATGGCTTCATCTCGCGACCCGAGGCTTGAACAGGGTGAGAGCTTTCTCGAAGGAAAGCTGCTGATCGCGCTGCCCGGCATGGAAGACGAAAGATTTTCCCAGACAGTGATCTACATGTGCGCCCACTCGTCAAAAGGCGCCATGGGAATTGTGATCAACAAACCGATCCCAGGCCTGACTTTCGCGGAACTGCTGAAGCAGTTGGAGATCCAGACCTCGCCTCGGACGGGCGAATTTCCGATCCTGTACGGCGGTCCGGTGGAAACCGGCCGCGGATTCGTGTTGCACAGCGGCGATTACGACGGCAGCGAATCCACCCTCCCGGTTTCGGAAGACATTTCGCTCACGGCGACTTTGGACATACTGCGTGCCATTGCCGATGGCCGCGGACCAAAGCAGGCATTGTTCGCCCTTGGTTATGCCGGCTGGGCGCCCGGCCAGATCGAGTCCGAGTTTCAGCGCAATGGCTGGCTGCATTGCGAAGCCGATGCCGCGCTGGTTTTCGGCGTTCACCCGGACGCCAAATGGCGCACCGCGTTAGAGCGGCTGGGGATCGGGCCGTCAGGACTTTCCGCGAACACCGGACGCGCCTGAATTCCTCACGCTGTAACAACGCCAGCCAGCGGCTTCCGCGCCACTTCGGCAGTTTTCTGCGTGGTCACATCGGCGATCAGGCCGAGGCAATGTTCGGCTGAATCCACTTTCTCGGTGATGATAGCCCGCAATTCACACCATTTCTGACGCCCGCCCGCCGTGATGCGGAATTCAACCCGAAATGGAGTTTTCGCCCGGCTGCGATAGGCGACGATTGTTTCGCGCAGAAGGTCCCAATCTTCAGGCACTACCGTCCCGGTCCAGATGTCGGCCTTCAATTCAATTGGTGCCGAAGGAAATCCAAACACGGACGCAGCTTCGGACGACAGTGACAAATTTCCGCTCTCAAGATCCAGATCGAAAACGCCCTGCTGCAACGCCGCCATCGCTGCGGATTCCCATTCGCGCTGGATCGCCTCGTCGGTTGTGGTGGCCTGCAGATCATCGTGCCTGTGCGCTTGCCGCAAATCCCTGAGCCGGCCGATGGAGTGCTCGGCAGGAATTGTGCTTGCGACCGCGACGAGCAGCGCGCCGGCAGCAGCGAAGCCGCTCAAAGCCGCCGAGGCGGTCAAATTGACGCCGAACACACCCAGCGTATTGAATCCTGCCGCAGCGGTGACCAGCGCAAAAATCGTCGCTGCGGGAGCCAGGCGCCGGGCAGCGGCAACTCCGATCCTGCCGCAGTGCGAAAGGTAACCGGCCGCCGCAGCAGCGCCACACAAAGCCAACAGGCGCACCAATACGCCGGCCAACGGCGCTCCTGCGTAAGCCACGACGCCAACCCCGATCACGGCCAGAGCAACCCGGTCTCGCCATTTGGCAGCGTCGCGCCAGAACGCTTCGAATGGCGCCACATAATCGATGATCCTGATGGCCGCGGCGATTGCGAGCGCGGTCCACAGGGCGAACAGCGCGTATGGACCGCTCAATCGGACCAGCGCCGTGGCATCGAGAAAACCTGAAGCTGTCAGGTCGGCCATCAATACCGAAAACAGAAAAAGACCCGACCATCCGGCCAGTACGCGCGATGATATGGCTGCGGATGCGGAAGAAATAATCACTGCGGCAGTCAGCAGACCCCAGATCAGACCGTCCAGGACCGACGTCTGACGATTGTTGGCAATCAGCGCCGGCTCCGTCCATGCCAGCACAGGCTGGCGGGCCGCGGCATTTTCGAGATGCAGAGTCAGCGTGGCATTCCGGTGCGGCGGCACCAAAACGCGAAATGCATTGGCGCCGAATGCCGGGGCGATTTCGACGATCGTCGCAGGATCAGAAGGAATGACTTGGGCAATCGCGGGGCGGGCGGGGAATTGTTCAAAGCCCAGCGCAAGTCCAGCGGGACTGAACGCCGTCAAAACCCTTGAAACGGGCACCGGCTGGCTATTCTGCACAATGATGGAGAACCATGAACCACGCGGATCGCCGGGTTCGCTCAGCCTCTCGTGGGCGAGTGTCGGACCGAGATCGATGACCGGCTGCGGCGCCGCAAACTCGATGGTGCCGGCCGGTGGTGTCTGTTGCGCATAGGCGCTGCCGTAGATGAGCAATACAGCCAGGGCAACCAGCATCACTCTCCGGCGCCCAGCGCTCATTTCCACGGCGATTCGTCCTGCAGCAAACCAAACAACAAATGATCACGCCACTCCCCGTTAATTTGGAGATAACGCAGCGCCCTTCCCTCTTCACGAAATCCGAGCTTGCGCAGCAGGTTCCTCGATGCTTCATTTTCCGGAATGCAGGCTGCCTCGATGCGGTGCAGATCCAATGGCCCGAACGCAAAAGGCAAAACCGCGCGCAGCGCGGCAAACATCAGCCCCTTCCGCGCGTGAGGCTTGCCGATCCAGTAGCCGACCGCTGCACCCTGGGTGACGCCGCGCCGCACGTTCGAAATCGTGCAGCCCCCCAGCAGCGCCCGATCGCCGGCGCGAAACACCAGAAAGGGATAGGCAAGGTCATTTCGGATCTCGCTCGCATAGCGCCGCACCCGCCGCCGAAATGCGCCACGGCTAAGTTCGTCCGCGGCCCAAACCGGTTCCCACGGCGCAAGAAAATCCCGGCTCAATTCACGCAGCTGCGCCCATTGACCGTAATCGCTCATCTGCGGGTAGCGCAGGAAGACACCTTCTCCCTGCAGCACCGGCTCGCGCCCGCCGGGAAACGTCAGACCCCGAAGGAGCAGTGGCCCGCGCAAGCCGGATCACGCGCCGGCACGACCGAATCGCTTCGCGAAGCGTTCGCGCGATTCCAGACGCCGGATCGGGCCAACGGCTGCAATCGCCGGATTTCCGTTTTCGCAAATGCGCGCGGCAAACCGCCTCACGGCTGCTTCGTCCACGACATCGATGCGCTGCACCAGTTCGTCGGTCGTTAACACGCGGCCGAAATTGTACAGATGGCTCGCGATCATCTCGCAGCGAGCTTGCGGCAATTCGAGGCCCATCAGCAGCGATGCCTTCAATTGCGCCCGGGCCCTCGCGATCTCTTCCGTGGTCGTACCCGAAACCATCGCTTCCATTTCGGCAGCGATGATGGGAGCTATTTCTCCCGCTTTGGCTTCCGAAGTCCCGGAATAGATGCCGACCATTCCCGTATCGCGATAGGAATGGGAAAACGCGTAAATCGAATAACACAGTCCGCGCTTCTCACGCGCCTCCTGGAACAGGCGCGACGACATGCCTCCACCCAGTGCGGTGGCAAAAACCTGCGCGGTAAACACGTCCGGATCCGTCGATGAAACACCCGGAAATGCGAATGTGAGATGCGCCTGTTCCAGCGCCTCGCGCTCGAGCATCTCACCGCCTTCGAATCTCGCCGCTTCGAATGTGCGTTCCGAGCCTTCGCTTACGCCGCGCGACAGCAACTCGCCAGCTTCCACCAGCATGCCGTGATCAACCGCGCCGGACGCGGCGAGAATCATCGCGCCGGCCCGGTAATGCTTCCCGATATACCCAGACACATCGGCGCGCGAGAATCCCGCCACAGTTTTCTCGCTGCCGAAAATCGGCCGCCCGATAGGCTGTCCGGGGTAGCAAGCCTCCTGCAGGTAATCAAAAACCAGGTCGTCCGGTGTATCCCGCGTCTGGCCGATTTCCTGGATGATCACATCACGTTCATTGGCCAGCTCGGTTTCGTCGAACAACGGATGGATCAGGATGTCCGCGATGATATCCAGCGCGAGTCCCGTATCGTCCTTCAGAATGCGCGCATGAAACGCTGTCTGTTCGCGCCCGGTATATGCGTTGAGGTCGCCGCCGACCGATTCAATTTCGTTGGCGATATCGCGCGCCGAGCGGCGCTCTGTGCCCTTGAACGCCATGTGCTCGAGCATGTGGGACAGACCGGCCTCCGGCGCAGTTTCGTGCCGCGAACCGCAACTGACCCACACACCCAGTGCGGTGCTCATCAGATGGGGCATCGAATCAGTCGCGACCGTAAGTCCGGACGCGAGTTTTATGACCCTCACTGTCATTGTTGTTCCGTCCGGCTGAGGATGAATTCGCGCACGGCGGCGACCGAATTGGGCAGTACCGCGTAGCGTTCCTCGCGACCGGAAAGCCCTGCAAGTGCTTCCGGGACATCGGGCGGACCGCCGGTTGCGCGCGTGATTGCATCGGGAAATTTCGCCGGATGCGCAGTCGACAGCGCAATTACCGGTCCACGCAATTCCCCGCGCAATGCCCGATACGCCCCCAGGCCGACAGCGGTGTGGGGATCGAGAATCATGCCGGTCGCCCGCCAGGTCTCGCGAATGACCGACAAAGTCTCGTCTTCTTCTGTCTTCGCCCCGATATAACGCCCACCCAACTCACGCATCGCGTCACGCGAAATTTCGAACCGGCGCGTTGTTCGGAATTGCGCCATCACATCCCTGACCCAGGCCGCATTGCGCCCCGATGCTTCGAACAGAGCCCGTTCGAAATTGCTTGCAACCTGGATGTCCATCGAGGGGCTGAATGTGGGTTTTACATCGCCCGCGACAGCATAGGACCCAGCGGTCAGCGCGCGGACGAGGATGTCATTCACATTGGTGCCGATGACAAGCCGCGCCACCGGGAGACCCATGCGCGCCGCGGCTTCGCCGGCAAATACGTCGCCAAAATTGCCAGTCGGCACGGCAAAATTCACGGCCCGGCCGAAGCCGCCACCCAGCGCTGAGGCAGCCGTGAAGTAGTACACGGCCTGCGCCAGAATGCGCACGAGATTGATCGAATTCACCGCCGTCAGATTGGTTCGCCTGCTGAATTCGATGTCGTCAAACAGCGCTTTGACGATCGCCTGGGTGTCGTCGAAATTTCCTTCGAGTGCGATGTTGTGCACATTCGCGCCGGCAACCGTCGTCATCTGGCGCCGCTGCATCTCCGATACCCGGCCCTTCGGGTGCAGCACCACGATGTTCAGTCCGGGTTGCCCGCAGAACGCAGCAATAGCGGCCGACCCTGTATCTCCGGATGTCGCGGCGATCACCGTCGCCCTCCGGTTGCGCCGCGCCAGCGCGCGCGCAAACAGCCGGGACATCAGCTGCAGTGCGATATCCTTGAATGCCAGCGTCGGGCCATGAAACAGTTCCAACAGGAAAAGATCGGGCGCGAGCTGCCGCAGCGGGGCGATGGCGCGGTGGCAAAATGTTGCATAAGCCGCTTCCGCATCCGCGTGCAATTCTTCGGCGGTGAAATACTCCTCGGCAAACGTAGCCAGTACCCGCGCGGCAACTTCCGCGTAAGGCAGGGAAGCCATTTCGCGAATTTGCGGCGAGGTGAAAACAGGCCAGTGCTCAGGCAGATAGAGGCCGCCATCCGGTGCCGGTCCGCCCAGAAGCACAGCCTCGAATGAGACCCTTTGCCCCCCTCTTGTACTGACAAATTCCATGGCTCTGTTCCGCCTCATGATACTGACGGCTTCAGAGCGTCAGCCGGCCACGCGAGTGATGGTACACGAAATAGACGCCGAGCAGCGCCAATGCCAGCGCGAACCACGTCACCGCGTACTGCAAGTGATCGTTCGGGATATCGATTCTGGTCTGCCCTCCGAGCGGCCATCCGCCGGGATTGGGCGTAGAGTCGGCGTCGATCAGCACCGGCAGCGCCGGAACTCCGGCGGCTTTCGCCATCGCCGGAATATCCCGGACAAACCAAAGCCTGCTCTTCAGGTCCGGCGCGGGCGTAAAGGTGCCGGGTTTGTCGGCGAGCCTCACAACCCCCGTCAGCGACACAGGGCCGGCGAGTTGTCCCTGGGCGCGCTGTGCCGGATCGCGCAGCCTGTCGGGAACGAAGCCGCGGTCGACCAGAACGACTTGGCCGTCCTGCTGCACGAAGGGCGTAACCACCTGGACGCCCGTGGCGCCCATTGGTCCCTGTGCAAACAGATACTGTTCCTTATTGTTTAGAAACCGCCCTGAAACGCGAACGTGGTGCCATTCTGGGCTCGTCGAGCCGGTCGCCAGGAGCTCGTTCAGCGGCTCGGGCGCAGCGCTGAAGCCGCTTTGGACAGTGGCGATTAGAGCTTCTTTCTCATGCAACCGCGCGATCTGCCAGACACCGAGGCCAATCAGCAGCGCAAGCCCCGGCACCACGAACAGCGTGGGAACGAGCATGGGACGAAACCGGATCATGCCGCGCGTTAAATCACTGTTGGCGGCGCCTTCAAAGCCGCGAAACCGTGAGCGGCACGCGTTTTTGCGCCGTCATTTTCCGGCGAGACGGCCCTCTTCCGCGCGATGTTTATATTGCAGCGCGATCAGCCCGGCCTTGAGCGGGCGCAGCAAGCTCAGCGACAGAATCACGACCGCGGGCCCCCAGATCGCGCCCTGCACCCAATAAGGCGGCTGGAACTTCACTTCGGTTATCAATGCGCCGCCGGCGACGATTGCGCCGACAATCAGGATGACAAATACCGCCGGACCGTCCCCGGCCTCAAACCCGGCAAAACTCAAGCCACAGGCTGAACAGGAAGGCGCGATGTCGAGAAAGCCGCGAAACAACCGGCCACGGCCACAGCGGGGACAACGCGACATCAGTGTCGCATATATTACTGCTGGTGGCCGGATCGGTTCGTCAGCTTTCATTCGACGACGGCGCTGGCACCCCAAACATAGATGCAGGCGAAGAGGAACAGCCACACGACGTCGACGAAGTGCCAGTACCACGCGGCGGCTTCAAATCCGAAATGACGTGCGGGTTTGAAATGGCCGGCAATCGCCCGCGCCAGACAGACGATGAGGAATGTCGTCCCGATGATGACATGGGCGCCATGGAATCCCGTCGCCATGAAAAATGTCGTGCCGTAGATCGCCGTGAGATTGCCCACGCCCGCGGTCAGCGACATATGCGCCGGATCGGTCAGCGGCATAAGCATCGCGCGGTTCAGACCGAAGGTGAATGTCGCGTGGCTATATTCATAAGCCTGGACGGCCGTGAAGCTCATCCCGAGAAGAATCGTGACGATGAGGCCCTGGATCGCGCCTTTGCGGTCGTTGTTGAGGATCTCATGATGCGCCCACGTGACAGTCGCGCCCGACGTCAGCAGGATCAGCGTGTTCAGCAGCGGGAAATGCCAGGGATCGAAAGTTACAATGCCTTGCGGGGGCCATTGGCCGATTGCGACGTCTTTCGGAAACAGCGCGGAATTGAAGAAAGCCCAGAACCAGGCGACGAAGAACATCACCTCTGAGGCGATGAACAGGATCATGCCGTAGCGGAGGCCCAGTTTCACAACCGGCGTGTGATCGCCGAGCACCACCGACTCGCGCACGACGTCGCGCCACCAGCCGGCCATGGTGTAGAGCACAACTGCCAGGCCGATGAGGAAAATCCACGGCTGGCCATTCACCGGCAGGCCCCAGAACCCGGTATAGGCGGAGTTCATCCAGAACACCGCGCCGATCAGCATCAGAAAAGCGCCGGTGGCGCCGACAATCGGCCACGGGCTTGGAGTGACCAGATGATAGTCGTGATGAACTTCGCCGTGCGCCATGTGTACCCCCTTGGATCAGCCACCCTTGCCGTTCACAGGCACGGACGCGGTTTTATTGTCCGTATTCTGCGTGGCTGAAGGATAGAAAGTGTAGGAAAGCGTCATTTCGGAAACCGTATCCTCTTCGTGATCCTTGAGGAGTTTCGGTGAAATGAAGAACGAGACCGGCATTTCTGCCACCTGCCCCGGATTGAGGCGTTGCTCGGTGAAGCAGAAGCACTGGATCTTCGAGAAATACCGCGCCGCATAATCGGGCTCGACATTGAATGCCGCGTGGCCGGTGATCGGCACATTCGAGTTGTTCACGGCGCGAAAGAACACCAGTTTATCTTCGCCGATCCCGACCTTTACCGATCTTTGCTCCGGTTCGAATGTCCACGGCAGTTTCGGATCGACGTTGGTGTCAAAGCGGACCGTCATGATGCGCGAGCCCGTCGCGCCGGGAGCGGCAGCCGCACGATTGGGCGTACCGCCATATCCGGTGGCGCGGCAGAAAATGTAATACAGCGGCACCGCCGCATAACTCGCGCCGACCATTGCAGCCACCACAACCGCACAGCTTGCGAACACGATGTGATTGCGCGTCAGTCCCAGCCTTTTGCTAATCCGCAACATGTCCGCCGAGCCTTACAATGGTCATGAAAAAGAACAGCAGAACCAGGAACAAAAGCACGCCGGCAATGGCATAATTCCGCATCCGCCGGGCACGCTCGAAACGTTGCTGCCGGTCGCCCTCATCGTTCATCGTCCAATCAGGGGCGTGAACGGTGCAATCCCCGCCGCCTGCTCCAGCAACACCGCCGCGAATACCGCGAACAGATAGAGGATGGAAATTCCGAACAGACGACGTGCCTGCGGCTCGCGCACTTCGTCGCGCTCCACCGCTACCCGAAAACTTTGAACCACAAACCAGCCACCCAGACCGGCGTTGACGGCGCCAAATACCGGTCCGGCAAACCCCAAGGCGACAGGAGTAAATCCTGCAACCACGGTCAGAATCGAGTACAGAACAATCTGCCGCCGTGTTTCACGCTTGCCCGAAACCACGGGCAACATCGGCACCCGCGCGCGCACATAATCCGAAGTACGGTACAGCGATAGCGCCCAGAAATGCGCCGGCGTCCACAGGAAGATGATCGCCACAAGCACCAGCGGCGCGATCGCCAATGATCCGGTGACAGAGGCCCAGCCGATCGCCGGTGGCAGTGCCCCGGCCAAACCGCCGATGACGATGTTCTGCGGCGTCCGGCGCTTCAACCAGGCGGTGTAAACCAGAACATAGAACCCAATGGTGAAAGCCAGCAGCGCTGCCGCGACCGGATTCACCAACAGGCCCATGATCGTTACCGAGCCGACGGCCATGACCATTCCGAAGCCGGTGGCGGCCGCGGCCGTAATGCGTCCCTGCGGTACCGGACGTCCGATGGTCCGTGACATCAGCGCATCAATGTCTGCGTCATAGGCCATATTGAGCGCGCCCGAAGCACCGGCGCCCACCGCAATGCACAACAGCGCCGTCAGGGCGGTGGCCACCGGGACATGGCCCGGCGCCAGCACCAGACCGGCAACCGCCGTAAACAGAACCAGCGACATCACCCGCGGCTTCAGCAGTGCGAAATAATCGGAAACCGTCGCGAACTCGCTCGCCGCGAGGGCTACGGAATGCCGATTTTCAAGCGCTGAGGTCATCGCCGGTCAGCCTTCAATGATGCGCCGTGTCCGCAATCTGCGGCAGGTCATTGTAGGTGTGGAACGGCGGCGGCGAAGATAACGTCCATTCCAGCGTCGTGGCGCCCGCACCCCACGGATTATCCGCCGCAACGCGCTTGCGCATGAACGCTTCGGCCATACAGACCAGGAACACCAGCACGCCGATTCCGGAGATGAATGCGCCGATGGACGAAACATAGTTCCAGCCGGCAAACGCATCCGGGTAATCGACGTAACGGCGCGGCATGCCGGCCAGACCGAGGAAGTGCATCGGGAAGAAGGCGATGTTCACCCCGATGAACATGGTCCAGAAATGCAGTTTGCCGAGCGTCTCATTGTACATGTAGCCGGTGATCTTGGGGAACCAGTAGTACCAGCCGGCGAAAATCGCGAACACGGCGCCCAGCGACAGCACGTAGTGGAAGTGCGCCACGACATAGTAGGTGTCCTGCAGCACGACATCGACGCCGGCATTCGCCAGCACGACACCGGTGACGCCACCGACGGTGAACAGGAAAATGAACCCGATCGCCCACAGCATGGGTGTGCGGAAACTGATCGAACCACCCCACATGGTTGCGATCCAGGAGAAGATCTTCACTCCGGTCGGAACCGCGATCACCATGGTCGCGAACACGAAATAGGCTTTGGTGTCGACGGTCAGACCCACCGTGTACATGTGATGCGCCCAGACGACAAAGCCGATGAAACCAATGGCGACCATGGCATAGGCCATGCCGAGATAGCCGAACACCGGCTTCCGCGAAAATGTCGACACGACCTGGCTGATCATGCCGAACCCCGGCACGATCAGGATGTAGACTTCGGGATGTCCGAAAAACCAGAACAAATGCTGGAACAGGATCGGGTCGCC
>CAYUQO010000004.1:210902-231089 GCA_964446945.1 uncultured Bordetella sp. | reverse complement strand
GCCGCCGCCTCCACCGCCGCCGCCGCCGCCTCCGCCGCCTCCGCCGCCGCCGCCGCCTCCACCGCCGCCGCCGCCGCCACCCGCGGTCCGGACCTTCATCGTCTTCTTCGACTTCGATAAGTCGAACCTGACGGCCGAAGCGCTCCAGGTGGTCCAGCAGGCAGTCCAGACGGCACGGACGACCGGAATGGTTCGGATCGTCGTCACCGGCCACACCGACACGGTGGGTTCGCTGGCCTACAACCAGCGCCTGTCGGAACGCCGCGCCGACGCGGTCAAAGCCGAGATGGTGCGCGAAGGCCTCAACGCCAACGACATCACCACGGTCGGCCGGAACTTCTCCGAGCCGCTGGTCCCGACCGGACCGGGTGTCCGCGAACCGCAGAACCGTCGCGCGGTCATCGACCTCGGGCAGTAACTGCAATCATCGCCTCAAAGGGGCGGACTTCGGTCCGCCCCTTTTTTTGTCCGCTGCGCAGAAATGAAAAGGCGCCCCGCTATTCGTGGGGCGCCTTCGTTTCCGAATTGGAATCAGAAGATCAGTGCGGTGCCGCCAGGCCGCCGCCCTGTGCTGGCACGACCACATCGAGTGGCTTGCTGCGCGGGATCGGGACGACGGACGGGGGAGTTATGCCGGAATTGCCGGTGGTGAGCACCTGGCCTTGGCATTGCTCGAAAGTCGCATCCGCAGTTGTTTCGCGATTGGCCATGAATGCGGCGAGCGTCGTCTGCGCCGAGTTCAGCGCGTCGTCAAAAAGCTGCTTCGCGCTGGCGCAATAACTGGTGATGTCGCCGATGCTTGCCATGGAAGAAGCATTGGCCAGCCGGGTCTTGAACGCATGATATTCTTCCGTGCCGGTCTTTCCATGCAGCCGCCGGAAGAAGTTCTGCAAATCGCGATCCGAGGCCTGCAAGTCCTTTTGGTACGTCGATACGAAACTGTTGTAGAGTTTCGCGGCATCACAGGACAAAGCGGCGACCATCAGACGCTGCTGGATTGCAGCGGTCTTGACTGCGGCCATCTCATTTGGGCGGGCGCAAGCGGCCTGGGTTGCTGCCATGACATTCCCGGCCATGCCACACAGCATGAGAGCCACGGCTCCGGTCTTCGCAAACTTCCGCATACGTATCCCCGACTCAACGGCCATGAAGGCCTAATTCAAGCGCGGCCTTATAACACCAAACGCTACACACAGGCAGAGCCAATTCAACTCGGCTTAACTTCACTTTAACGAGGCCCGGGCCACGTTGCGCCAACGCGGCCATCCCGGACCGGTATCCCGGAACAAGTGCCGCCGCGACCGAATTCTTGGCAGCGGGTAGCACAATTGAGCGCAACATTGTCTTCAGCGACGGCTCTCGATGTTTCGCACGACAGCGAACCACCTTCGCTGGCCGGGCAAATGATGCAAATCCGCGAAGCATCAGGCTTGAGCCACACGGCAATCGCCTCGTCATTTGCGCGGTTGGCACGCGGGCCGGGCAAATTGTCGTTCCAGGATTTTATCCGTCTGCGGCTGTTTGATCGGTCGGTAACGGCCGCGGCTCCGGCGTCCGAATTCGTTGGCCAGAGGCGCAATCGCGACATCTGCGTCACAGTCAATTACCGCCATGACTGGTTCGGGCTGATGTCGGACAAAATTGCCCTCAGCGCCTATCTCGCAAGTTATGGGCTTCCCACCATTCCGGTCGCGGCGATTTACGCACCAGAACTCGGCGCGGGCGCTCCGCCGGTTCTGTCCAATCGCGAAGCGCTGGAATGTTTTTTGACCCGCCCCGGCAACTTCCCGCTGTTCGGAAAGCCGGTCGAAGGATTCCAGAGCCTTGGGAGCATCGCGCTGCGCCGGTGGCTTATGGCGGAACGCGAACTGGAGACGATGGACGGGCGGAGAATCCCGCTCGGGCAGATTGTCTCCGAAATCGAGGCGCATTACCGCAGCGGTTATGTATTCCAGCCGCTGAAATCGCCGCATCCACGTGTCGGTGAATTGTGCGGCCAGCGGCTGGCCAGCGTGCGGGTCCTGACGGTGCTGACAGAGCAGGGCCCAAAGATGATTCGCGCCTGCTGGAAGATTCCCGCAGGCGGCAACGTGGCCGACAATTACTGGCGGCCGGGCAATCTGCTGGCCCAGATAGATCTCGATAGCGGACGGTTGTTGCGCGCCACATCCGGTGCGGGACTCGAAATGGTTTTGCATGAGCAGCACCCGGATACGGGTGCAACGCTGACCGGATTTGAAATTCCGCACTGGGATGAGCTGAAGCGGCTGGCGCTCCAGGGTGCGCGCCTGATGCGCCATATGCCGCTGATCGGCTGGGATATTGCGCCAGCAGAGTCAGGACCGGTGATCGTCGAAATGAACGAAACTCCGGATTTTTTCCTCGTCCAGTTTGCCGACCGCCGCGGCATTCTCGATGCCGAATTCCGGGCTTTCATGGATTTTCAGGCGAAGAACGCGGCGGCCCATGCGAAGGAAAGCAAGGCCGCGATCGCAAAACTCTAAGTGGTTCTGCGATTTAACCTGCGCAGACAGCGGAAAATTCAATCGCAAGCTCGCGCGCACAGTCGGTGAGATCGGCCAGGAATTGATCGATATCGCTGAGCGTTGTGCGGTGATTCACGATCGCGCAACGGATCACCGGTTTTCCGTTCAGCAGCGTGATCGAAGGGGCTGCGCGTCCGCTGACATGCAGTGCTTCGACAATCCGGCGGTTGTCGGGGCCAGGATTGTTGCTGTTGACGGTGAAACAGACGATGTTGAGCTTGACAGGCGCCGCGGTAGTGAACGCGCCGGATGCGCGCAGGCGCTGCTCGAGGTATCTCGCAGCCCGGCAATTCTGTTCGATGCAGCGTGCAAGCGTATCGGCACCGAAGTGCCGCAGCGTGAACCAGACCTTCAGCGCCCGGAAGCCCCGTGACAGATCCGGGCCAAGATCGCAAGGCCACACGTCACCTGCGGCAAGTCCGGATTCGGCCCGGGTGAGATATGCATTTGCGGCGGCAAATGCCTGCTTGTGAACTTCGCCGTCTTTAACCAGCAAATATCCGGCGTCGTAGGGCACATGGGCCCATTTGTGAAAATCGAAGCCGATGGAATCGGCCCGGTCAATGCCGGCGATCAGTGCCCGCAATTCGGACGACAGCACCGCGAGCGCACCAAATGCGCCGTCGACGTGAAACCACAGTCCATTTTCGGCGGCGACATCGGCGATGCGCTCCAGTGGATCCACGGCGCCAATATCAACGCTTCCCGCGGTCCCTACGACAAGGAAAGGTTTAAGCCCATTGGCCCGATCCTCCCGGATCAGGCTTTTGAGCACGTCGATCCGCATTGCGCCCGCTTCATCGCAGGGCACGAGCCGCAGGAAATCCGAACCAATTCCGGACATCTGCATGGCACGCGCAATGCAGCCATGCACGCCGTTGCAGGCATAGGCGCAAAGCTGTGGCGCGTCCGCCAATCCCTTGCCGCGCACATCCTGGCCAAGTGCCGCATTGCGCGCGACGATCAGGCCCAGGAAGTTCGCCATGGACGTTCCGGTGACGAACAGGCCGGATGCCCCGTCCGGGAATCCGAACGCCTCTTTCATCCAGCGTGTGATCTGCTTTTCAATTTCGATTCCGGAGTGATTCCGTCCTCCGCAATTCATGTTCAGCCCGGCGGCCAGCATATCTGCCACCATGCCGACTGGAGTTCCTGCGCCATGCACCCAGCCCATGAATGCCGGGTGGAGGTTCCCGGTGGCATAGGGTTTGATCAGTTCTTCGAATTCTTCGATCACGTCGGCGATTCCGCGGCCGGCCCGCGGCAGCGGCGTTTTGAGCCCGGCAAGTACGTCATCAGGCGCGGCTTGCCAGACAGGCTGGGTCCTGATGCCGCGCAAATGTTCGATCATCGAATCGAGCGCCGCATGGCTGGCCTGCCGGAATTCATTCCAGTCGATCGGATCGAGGCTTTCGGTTCGCGGCTTTACCCGCCGCGAGGCCGTCGTTGACATTCGGCCAGCCGGGTGCCATGGCACAATATTGCCGGTGGTAAGGCTGAGTGTCTCGCTGGTCGCAAGATTTTGCCCGGCGATCTGCTTGCCTGCCATGGCGGACCAAATGTCGGTTTCTGGCGGATTCTAACGGCGGGATAGCGCATAAATGGTAAACGAAATGGTTCGCTTGCCATCCTTCCGTACTTCGCTTCCGGCAAATTTGCGTTTCAAGCGCGAAACGCACAAAAAGCGCTTTCGTTAATCTTCAAGAGGTCCCTCGTTGTTGCACCCTGAACGCGTGGGACCGGCAGGTCTCCAGGGCGAGGGATGAAAATGTCTTACAAAGTGGCGGTGGTTGGCGCGACCGGAAATGTCGGCCGGGAAATGCTCAACACGCTGGCCGAACGGCAATTTCCGGCAAGCGAAGTGGTCGCTCTCGCATCGACGCGCTCGGTTGGCGTGGATGTATCTTTTGGTGACGCTACGCTGAAGGTCAAGGCGCTGGATTACTATGATTTCGCCGGTACCGACTTGTGTCTGATGTCGGCTGGCTCCGGCGTGGCCAAAGAATGGGCGCCAAGGATCGCGGCCAAGGGAGCGATCGTAATCGACAATTCGTCGCAATGGCGGATGGATCGCGAAGTGCCGCTGGTCGTGCCAGAAGTGAATGCGCACGCACTCGATCAGGGCATCCCCAAGGGCATCATTGCCAATCCCAACTGTTCGACGGCACAAATGGTCGTGGCGCTGAAACCCTTGCACGACGCGGCAACGATCAAACGCGTCGTAGTATCGACCTATCAATCTGTATCCGGCAAGGGCAAGCAGGCAATGGACGAACTGTTCCGCCAGACACGGGCCGTGTTTGTGGCTGATCCGGTGGAAAAGGAAGTCTTCACCAAGCAAATCGCGTTCAACGTCATTCCGCATATCGACGTCTTCCTCGATTCCGGCTTCACCAAAGAAGAATGGAAGATGATCGTTGAGACGCAGAAGATCCTCGATCCCGATATTCAGGTGACTGCCACCTGTGTGAGGGTGCCGGTGTTTGTCGGACATTCGGAAGCACTCGCGGTGGAATTCGAGCGTCCGATCACGGCGGAACAGGCGCGCTCAATCCTGCGCTCCGCACCTGGCGTGCTCGTCGTCGACAAGCGCGAGGACGGAGCCTATGTCACGCCGGTGGAGGCGGCCGGTGAGGACGCCACCTATGTCAGCCGCATCCGGAAGGATCCGACGGTCGAGCACGGTCTTTGGCTGTGGGTGGTGTCGGATAATCTGCGCAAGGGCGCGGCCCTCAACGCGATACAGATCGCCGAATCACTGGTGAATCGGAAGCTTTTGAAGCGCGCGGCATAAGAGGTGACGCCGCTTGAGCGCTATCGCGCGCTTCTGGATCGTGGGGCGCTCAAGCCCGATGCTGCGCAGGAACGCGCCGCGGAGAAACTGAACCAGCTCTATGGCGCGCTGCAAACCTGGCGGCCGCGCCGAATCCGCTGGTTTGGACTTGTGGCGCGGCCGCGCACGCCGCCGAAGGGCGTGTACATTTTCGGCGATGTCGGCCGCGGCAAATCGGCATTGATGGACCTGTTCTTCGAAAACGTGGCGCTGCCGGCGAAACGACGGGTCCACTTCAATGAATTCATGGCGGAGACTCACCGCTTCATCCATACTTGGCGAAACCTCTCACCTGCGGAAAAGAAGTCCCGGCCGGAATTTGTGCGCGGTGCGGGGGAAGACCCGATTGCGCCGGCGGCGAAGCGAATCGCGTCCTCAGCCACCTTGCTCTGCCTGGATGAATTTCAGGTCACGGATGTGGCCGATGCCATGATACTGGGGCGGCTGTTCGAGAAACTGGTGGACCGCGGCACAGTCTCGGTCCTGACATCCAATACCGCGCCCGACCAGCTTTACGAGGGCGGTATCAACCGCGAACTGTTTCTGCCCTTTATCGCCATGATTCAGCAGCACTTCGACATCGTGGAATTGGCCGGTGCGCTCGATTACCGGCTGAACCGTATGGCGGGTCTGCATATTTACAACACTCCGCTGGGTCCGGGGGCAGATCGCGCAATGGACCAGGCTTGGCAGAAATTGACGGACGGCGAAGCCGGCGAAATCCTCAGCCTCGACGTGCTGGGGCGCAAAGTTGAAGTGCCAAAAGCGGCGGAAGGTGTGGCGCGGTTTACGTTCAACGAGCTTTGCGGAGCGGCGTTGGGGCCGTCCGACTACATCGCGATTGCCGGCCGCTTCCACACGGTTCTGATCGACCATATTCCGCAGATGGGTCCGGAAAAGTCGAATGAGGCGCGGCGCCTCACGCTGCTGATCGATACGCTCTACGACCGGCGAATCAAGGTCATCTGCTCGGCTGCAACGCGGCCGGAACTGCTCTATGTCAGCGGCGACAGCGCAGCTTCTTTTCGGCGGACGGCGTCACGCTTGCTCGAAATGCAGAGCGTTGATTACTTGCTGTCGGGCAAGCCAATCCTCGCCGCTTCAGAAATGTAGCGACGCATCAGAAGCTATCACTTCGAAAGAGAATCTTAGCCGCCGGTGCCGGTGGTCGTGGTGCTGGCCTGGACCTGGCTCGCTAGATGGGCCTTGGCAAAAGCCCCCATGATGGCGGCGATTGCGACGCCCATGCCTGCCACACCCAGCAGCACGATGGGCCCGCAAATCCCATTGATGTCGTATCCACAACCCAGTGTGTCGACAACAGTGCCCTGGGCCGGCGACACAAGGACAGCCCCGCCCGGGGAAAGCGGACCTGTCTGAACGGCTGGCTTACCCTCTGTGTTCGCTGTATCGGCGGCCGTGGCTGAAACGGAAGCTGCGACCATCGCTATACTGACGATTACAGAGGTAAGCGCTTTTTTCATTTTTTTGAACCCCATGGTTTGACGAAGTTTTTATACATTGCGAAAAGCGCTTCGGCAACGATTTGCGGGCAATTCCCGCTCAATTAGTTTGTCTACGGAACTTTGTGGAACTGTTTGTAAGGTTCCCCGTGGAACCTGCGGGAACTTTGCAGGATTATCCGCATCACAGCAGCAGCGCACGCAATCAGCGCGCCAGGGTGGAGCCCCACTAAGCGCGATACGCCGCGACGTAAGCGGCCGTGTCGAGAAACTCCCGGAACCGCGCAACCTTGTCGTCACGAAACGTGATGACATGAGCCCATTCGGAGCTTAGCTGGCGCCCATTGGATATCAGCGTGATCGACAGAGTCCCCAGCGCAAATACATGGTGCCCATCCGCGTAAAATTCTCTTGGCGAAAATTCCGTGAAGCGCTCGAGCTGAGCGACTGTCTGGAAAAACTCCTGCACCTGCTGAATCCCCTTGCGAGGGCCGAATGTCGGGAAATCTTCCCGCCTCCCTCCGGCATGCCACTCTACGTTCGCCGTGCAGCCTGCAAGCACGGTGGCAACGTCGCCGCGCGAAAAAGCCCCCCGTAGAGGCTTTGCGTCGTCATGATATTGACGTTTGCAGGACCGGGGTTCGATTCCGCGTTGACATGGGCCATGTTGAATCCACCCTCCACGCAATATGCCGCCCGGGCGTAATCCAGACATTCAAATAAGTTTAGACTGCTTAATAACTCCCTACGGCCTGCGAGAATTCAGTGCGGCCGAAGGGATTTAAGGATTCCCAAGGGATCGGGAAGGTGTTCGACCGCCTTCATGGCCGAGCTGCGAAATTTCTCGATCTGCATCACGTCATCGATGCGATGGCCGAGGAATGTCCACGTAGCGGAGTGGCCTTCGCTGGAATCGGTCAGCCAGTAGCCGACCGTTGCGGCGTACACACCCGCGAGAATGGCGCGCTTCGTGTACCAGGAAAAATCGCTCGATCGATCTCCGGCAGCCCGCCACATGGCATCGACCGTCCGCATCATCAGCTTTGCGCCGAGCGGCGCGTTGTGCGGCAAGGCCAGAAACGCGGCAGCGCGCCGCGCCGCCTCCTTGTGCGGATTGAGAATCTCAATCCGCGCCCGCACTGCCGCTGCAACGCGGTCTTTAAGATGGGCTTCGCCCGGTTCGGCCGCGAGTTTCCCGGCCATCTGCGCGTCCGCCCAATGGGAAAATGCTTCGGCCAGCGATGCCGGCCCATTGGGGAAAGCGTCGTTCAGTTCGCGGCGCGAAATGCCGGCTCGCGCCGCGGCATTGGCGAGTGTCTCCTGGGAAAAACCGGTGTGCGGGATATCCGGCAGTGCCTCTGCCAGGATTTGATCGCGCACCAGATCGGTCATTGCGCGGCCTGTCGGCTCGCGTCCTGCTCAACCCAGTGCCGGTATTCGCTTTCGAAGATCAGCTTCGAGAGATCCCGCATGCGCTGCGGGTAAATCACGCCGTTGATGTGATCACATTCGTGCTGCACGACGCGGGCATGAAAGCCCCTGGCCGTGCGCTGGACGCGCTGGCCGTCGGCGTCCAGTCCGGAATAGCGGATGTGCCGCGGCCGTTCGACCCAGCCGCGCAAACCAGGCACCGAGAGACACCCCTCCCACCCGCCCTCAAGAGTGGCGTCAAGAACTTCGATCACCGGATTGATGAGGATTGTCAGCGGCGCCGAACGGTCGAACGCTTCATCTTCATCCTGTCCGCCTGCACTGCGTGCTTCCGGAGCCTGGAAGACCACGAGGCGAAGCGGCACATGCACCTGCGGCGCAGCAAGTCCGGCGCCGTTGGCGTCTTCCATCGTTTCGATCATATCGGCGATCAACCGGCGCATTTCGGCCGCGGACGGATCGCGCACGGGTGCGCACATTTCTGCGAGCACAGGATGGCCCATACGGGCAATTTTCAGGATCGCCATGGCGCGAATATGGTCTCAGGCGAGAAGCGCGGCAATGCCGGCCAGTGCCACCTGCTCGTCTTCGTGACTTTGCACGCCGGAAACTCCAACTCCGCCAATCACTTCGCCTTTGAACTCGATTGGGACACCGCCCTGGATCGGAAACGCATCGGGAAAATTCAGGACACCGGGGCGGGTCTTGGCCGAATCCTCCCAGGTCTTGCCCGGCCGATGGGTGACAGCGGCTGAGCGCGCCTTGAGGACTGCGATCTCGGCGGTTTGCGCCCGTGCACCGTCAGCCCGTTCCAACAGCAGCGGCAAACCTGCCTCATCGACCACCGCGATCGTGACCGCCCAATTGCGCCGATCGGCTTCGGTGCGCGCGGCGGCAAGGATGGTTTTCGCGTCCGACAGGGTCAAAACGGTTTTACTGCGCATCTTTCATTCCTCCGTAACCTTCGCTTTTTGCTGCGTTAGTGGATGTGGCTGCGGTGGACAGATTAACCGCGTTCTGATAGGAACCCGCGCCTAATCGCACAAGGAGTCCCGCTTGCAGATCATCGTTCGCGACAACAATATCGATCAGGCCCTCAAGGCCCTGAAAAAGAAGATGCAGAGGGAAGGCATCTTTCGCGAGATGAAACTCAGGGGACATTACGAAAAACCGTCGGAAAAACGCGCGCGTGAACGCGCCGAAGCCATCCGCCGCTATCGCAAGCTTCAGCGTAAGCGCCTGCAGCGCGAAGGTTTGCTGCCGCGCTGATCCGGCATTTCACCCCTGGTGCGGGGTGCAGTCGGAACACACCGTAACCTCCACCGTCACGTGCGACAGGCCGGTATGCCGTCGCCGGATTTCCCGCTTGATGTCATCGGTTGAGAGCGGCACGGGGCTCGTCAGGGACACAATCAGTCCGCGATGGCCTGGCCCAAGCCGCCATAGATGCATGTCGTCAATCCGGGCTTTGAGGTCATCTTCGAGCAAGTGCCGAATATCACCGGCAAGCGATGGATCGTCTTCGACATCCAGAAGCACACGCCCGGACTGCTGCATCAATTGAACTGACCAGCGGGCGATCACGATCGCGCCCAATATACCGACCACCGGATCGAGCGCGCGCCACCCGAGGAACAATCCTGCGGCCAATGCAAGGAGCGCCATGACCGAAGTGGCAGCATCGGCCAGAACATGCACATAGGCGGCGCGCAGGTTATAATCGTGGTGGTGGCCCGGATCATCGGCATCGTGGTCGGCTTCGGCCAGTACCACGGCACTGGTGATGTTCACCGCCAGGCCGACCGCGCCCACGATCATCGCTTCGCCGTAGTGGATGACGATTGGCGCGTAGAGACGCACCGCGGATTCAGCAGCAATTCCCAGCGAGATAATCCCCAGCACCAACGCGCTGGCAAAACCCGCGAGATCGCCGAATTTGCCGGAGCCGAAGGAGAATTGCCGATTGCGGGCGTGGCGCCGGGCCATCCAGTAAGCCCAGGCCGCAAGTCCGAGCGCGCCAACGTGAGTCGCCATATGGACGCCGTCGGCGAGCAGCGCCATCGACCCGAAGATCAGGCCCGCTGTGATTTCGACCACCATGAATGCGGCGGTCAAATATACGACAAGGCGCGTCCGGGCTTCGGCCCGCTCGTGACCAGCGCCGAGATAGACGTGGTCATGCGTCCAGGCGTGGTTATGTGAGTCGCTCATTTCGGCACCACAATGCAACGGACCGTCCGCTGTTGACCTTATGATCGTAGATCGCTCTGCCGAAGGCAATTTTAACTGCCACGAGCGCTGGTATAAGTTCTGCGCGGGATGATCGGGAGATGACGTTGCGCACGAGTCTTGCGGTTACAGCCGCAGCCTTTCTGGCAATAGCGCCGGCGAAAGCAGCAGATCTGACGCTGCTGGTGGGCGGATCCATGGGCACGGTATTCGAACAAGTTGGCACAGATTTCGCGCGCACGACCGGCAGCAAACTCGATTACGTTGTCGACACGACCGGAGCACTGCAGAAACGCCTGCGTTCTGGCGTGACTGCCGACATAATATTGGTGTCCGCACAAGGCATGGATCAGCTCGACCACGAGCACCTGATCCTGCCCGGGAGTCAAACCAAAATCGCCATCGCCAAAATCGGCGTCTCGGTGCACCGAGGCGCTGCTGCTCCCGATTTGGCCACTCCGGATGCATTCAAACGCGCGATGCTGGCGGCCCATTCCATTGCCCTCGTCGATCCGAAAGCCGGCGGTACGTCCGGGATTTATCTCGACGCTTTGTTCGGAAGGCTCGGCATTGCCGATGATGTGAAAAAGAAAGCCGTTTTGGCTAGTCAGGGTTGGCAGGTCGCCGCGGCGGTGGCATCCGGCCAGGCTGAATTGGGCCTGACTTTCATCAGCGAAATGCTGCCCAACAAAGCTGTGCAGATTGCCGGTGCGCTGCCGGATGCAATTCAGAGCCCGACGGCTTATGTGGTTGCCATTCCCGCGTCGAGCACGCACCAGACGGAAGCGCGCGCATTTCTCGCTGCAGTGAGTTCGCAATCGGTACGGCCGATCATCGTCAAAGCCGGTCTGACACCGGCGCAGAACTAGGCGCAGCGCGTCAATTGTCGCCGCGCGCTATGAGACGCGCGGCAGCGGTGGAGACGTGACGGTCTTATTCTATTTCTTTGCCGGTGCCCGCGTGGGAGCGGCAGGAGCGGCACCTGGTTGCGCCGGTGGCGGCGGCAATGCCACCGCGCGATCCTTGGAGTAAGACTTCATCCGGTCCATCGCTTCAGTGAAGCCGGTCAGCGAAACGGGGAATTTGATCTGATCGGTTTTGCCATACGGCACGACGGCAATATCGGTTGCTTTGCCGGCTTTGCCCAGCGTCTGCACGACGGTGTTGTCAACGACGCTTTCGACATAGCAGCCGTCACGCTCGCACCGGGTGTATTTCATGCCCTGAGTCGATGGACCGAGCAGCAGGCCTTTCGCGAGCGCCACGCCGGTGGGAACGACCACCTGCATGGCGTAGCTATCGCGGCTCGGAACATAGGCGAGCGAAAGGCTTGAGAGCCGCTGCTTGGTGTCCTTGTTGACCGTCACCTGCAGCACTTCGCAGGGAGCGGGGCTCTTGACGGTCGTCTGAACGCAACGGACGACCCAGTCGCCGACGTTCTGGTTGACAGAAAATTGCGCCGCGGCCTGGGCTTGCGCCGCCGCGGCCGGATCGGCCGGCGGAGGAGCGGCAGCCGGCGCCTGGGCAAATGCGAGCGAGGGCAGCGCGATCAATCCTGCGGCCAAAACAATGCGGGTGGAATTGAACATCATGATCCTCCTATGCGGCCGTCAGGAGCGGGTCAGAAAGCTAAAAAATCCGGTGCGCCGCGCATTTTCGCGAGCCAACGCGGTAAAGCCGTCGCCAAATCCTTTCAGCGAGAAAGGAATCTTCACCGGCTGCTGCGCGTTGGGCGCGGCGACCGTGATATCGCCGGCGCTGTTGGCGCGCAGCGACTTCAGCGTGTCCGCGTCGACGGTGACCAGGGCAATGCATCCGGCATTGCTGCAGGTCTCATACGGGCGCACGCGGAGGGGATCATTACCGATCTCGAAGGCAAGGCCGGGTTCGAGTAACACGCCGTGCGGAACGATAATGGTCATGCTGCTGTCCGGCGCCGGATTGGACAACTGCAGCGTCAGCAGGGTCCCGCCAGGGGTCCCATTGCCCACATCGCGCGTGACTTCGGTTGACAGCGTGCAGTTCGGTGTCTGCGGTGTGACGGCCGGGCACAGCACCCGCCAATCCTGATACGTTGTGATCCTAACTTCGTTGGCGGAAATGCCGCCGCCGAACAGTCTCTGCCCAACCAGCGTGATGACGCCTCCGGCGACCAGAAGGAGAATTGCCAATCCGGAGATCAGCGCAATTCGACGGACATTCCAGCGGGACGACATCACCGTCGGATGAATCGCTGGACTGATCGCTTCGTTCATGAGGACTCCATCATCCAAGACTTCGCGTTGCCTGCTGGCGCCCTAGGCGAGCCAGGCGAACGAGCTTCGGTTGCTCGGGCTGTATGCAGGCTTTAAGCCCCCGCCTGCACTGACCCGCCGGCGCCTCAAGCTCCGGCAGGCCGGGACCGGCAAAGCGTTAGCCCGCAGCCGCCGTCAAAGCAAGCGCAATAGCCGATGCAACTCACCAGCATTACCAAAGGTGAACGCGAGACTCCGGCGGCAGATACAGTTTGTCGCCCGGACGCACATCGAATGCGGTGTACCACGCGTCTATGTTCCGCACCGTACCATCGACCCGAAACTCCGGCGGGCTGTGCGGATCGGAGAGCAGCCGCTGGCGTGCGGCCTGATCCTGCGACTTGTAGCGCCACACCTGGCCCCAGCCGAGGAAGAAGCGTTGATCGCCAGTGAGGCCGCCGATAATCGGCGCAGGCCTGCCGTTAAGCGACAAATGATAAGCCGCCAGCGCAACATTGAGCCCCGCGAGATCGGCGATGTTCTCGCCAAGCGTCAGCTCACCGTTTAGGAACAGTCCGGGCAGCGGGCTGTAACCGCTGTACTGCCTCGATAAAGCCCCGGTACGCGAATCGAAGTTCTTGCGGTCATCTGCAGTCCACCAGTTTTTGAGTTCGCCGGTGGCGTCATATTTGCTGCCCTGATCATCGAAGCCGTGGCTGATTTCATGGCCGATCACGGCGCCGATGCCGCCATAGTTCACCGCATCATCGGCATTGGCATCGAAGAAGGGGGGCTGCAGAATCGCGGCCGGAAATACAATTTCGTTCAGGGACGGATCGTAATAGGCGTTGACCGTCTGCGGAGACATGCCCCACTCGCTACGGTCCACCGGCTGGTCCAGACGCGCGAGCCGGCGATTCCATTCGAATTCTCCGGCACGCTCCGCGTTGCCGAGAAGGTCGTTCCCGTCAACCTGCAATTTCGAATAATCGCGCCAAATATCCGGGTAGCCGATCTTGACATTGATCTTCGCCAGCTTCTGCAGCGCTTGCTCGCGAGTGACCGGCGACATCCAGTCTGCGGCCTGAATGCGCTGCCGGTAGATGGCGAGAAGATTTGCGACCAGTGCCTGCGCCTTGGCTTTGGCCTGGGGTGAGAAATATCGGGCGACATAAAGTTTGCCCACGCCCTGACCCATGACTCCGTCGAGGAAGAGCACCCCGCGTTTTTCCCGCGACAGCTCCTCTTTCTGACCGCCCATGGTCTTGCCGAACAGATCGAAGCGAGCCTCGTCGAAGGCTTTGGGCAGATCGGCGGCGTGATCCGAGAGGTAATGGAAAGTGAGATAGTCTCGCCAGGTTGCGACCGGTGTGTTGGCGAACAGCGCGGCCAATCCGGGGAAGCCGGTGTTTTCTGCGACGATGACTCGTCTCGTACCGTCCGTGGCGCCGGGAATTCCCTGCTCGGTGAGGAAGTCACGCCAAGGGAATCCAGGAGCAGCTTGCTCCAGCTCAGCAACCGTCATCGGATTGTAGGTTTTATCGGCGTTGCGCCGTTCCGTGCGCGGCCAGTGCAGTTTCGCGATCGCAGTTTCGAGATTGAGTATCGCGTCCGCTTTTTCGGCGCCGCCCGGGATTTGCGCAAGATCGAAAATCTTCGCGATATACGCACGATAGCCGTCCCGCGCCGCGACGATCTGCTTGTCAGTCAACAGGTAGTAATCGCGGTCGGGCAGCCCCAGGCCGGACTGACCAAGATTGACGGTGTAGGAGTCAGGTTTTTTGTCATCAATTCCGATGCCGGCCCGGAAAAGCGATTTGGTGCCCCAGTGACGCGAGCCCATCAGGCGCGCGACATCGTCCGGCGTACGGACGGCAGCTATTGCGTCGAGCACCGGTTTCGCCGGTTCAAGGCCAAGCTGTTCGACATGCGCGGTGTCGACGAAGCTGTGATAAAGATCGCGGGCCTTCTGCTCGTCGGGTGACAGCTGCCCGGTTTTCGATTCGAGACCATTGACGATGGCGCGGACCTCGTCCTCGCTTTCAATCTGCAGGTCCTGAAATGATCCGGTGCTGGTGCGATCATTTGGGATCGCCGCTTTCGCGTACCAGTCGCCATTGACGTAGCGGAAGAAATCGTCGCCTGGATGGGTCGCCGTATCGATGCTCGAAAGATCGACGCCCCATGCACCAAAGTGTGGCTTAGCCTGCACCTGCGTCGCCGTCGCAGCAGGAATGTTCGAAGTTTCCGCCGCCTCGGCTGCAATGATGCACGCGCCAAAAGCGATCGAGAGCAGGGCAATGGATCTGGTTTTCAAGGTCGTCTGCCTTTGTCGGGGCCGCGCTTCTGGTTGTGCGGCGAACGGCGGGAATTTAGTCCCGTTTTGGGCAAATTTCAGTCCCTGAGTGCGGCAGGCAGCACATGTCTGGTCACTATCGTGGCACCCCGGGCAAACGAGTCGGTGCCCGGACTGGGAACATTCCGATGGTGAGAAGCCCGGCAAAATAACCGCCGAGATGCGCCACCCAGGCCACCAGGGACACATCGCCGGTAACCCCGATACGCAAAATTCCACTGACGATGTTCACGCCGGTCCAGACGAGTGAGAACATCACGATCGGCCGCGACAGAATGGGGGCCAACCCGTCAGGCCGCTCATAGGCCTGGCCATAGAGAATGCGCATTCCGGCGGCCATCAGGCCGGAAATCGCCCCGCTCGCCCCGATGACCGCGACCGGCGACCCCCAATAGACCGCCATATGCACCAGTGCGGCGACGACCCCGCAAAACACAAAAAATAGCAGAAATCGGGCAGTTCCGAGCCATCTCGCCACCGCAGGGCCGAACACCAGCAGCCAGAGGCTGTTGATGCCGACATGGGCGTAATCGGCGTGCAGCAGCATGTAAGTGAAAAGCGGCACGACCAGCTCGGGCCAGCCGCCGGGCACGACGCCATGGCCCAACCATTGCGGGTAACGCGCGGGTATGAAGGCGAAGCGTGCCAGTATCGCATCCGGCAACTCGCCCGGGAGCCAGATCCGAACGACGTGACAGGCGATGAGCGCCGCAATCAGCCACAACACGATTGGCGGCGCATTGAGCAGAGGCTGCCGGACTGATCGCCGAGTGGGAACGAACGTCATGCTCACACCTGGTTTCAATGCGTCGCGGTATCGGCGAAATACGATTACACAGCAGGAACTTTGCCGCGAGCATCGAGTTTGAACGGCAGGGTAGCACAGGGCTGTTGGAGCGGCCCATTACTCGTTCTAAAATCCGGCAGGTTGCGGGGGACGCAGGAGCAAATCATGTCGATCCGGGATTGGTGGCGCAGGCGTATGGGTTCAGGAAAGCGCAAGGCTGCATCCTCCAGAATTCCCGATGAGACTGCGATCGCTGCGCGCGTCGATCTGGTGCGGCTCGAAGCATTTGCCGAGGCTGCGTATGAGGCCATGCGCGAGTGCCGCCCGGAAACTGCTCGCGGCCGGTATGAAGAAGCACGCATGCATTTCGACCACGCGATCGACGCAGCGCAGCGCGCCCATTTGCATGATGAAGCTGCCCGCCTGGTGCGGCGCCGCGAGCAGATCGGGCAGGTCTATCAGGGGCAGATGCGTTATCTCGGCAACGGTTAAAATCCCGTCCGGTGGCAAACCGGCCGGCGACGGGACGCATACAGATAAATCCTGAGTCCCCCCCGCAGGTCTGTTCCGGCTTTGCCCGATGGGCGGCCGCGCCGGCTCCAGGCAGGAAATTGAAGAGTGAATGCCCCGCGCATGTTCCGATAGCGCGATTTGTGACAATAAAATCGGACAGATTTCCGGTATTTTCAGCGACTTCCGCGATTTCGGCTACCGCTGTTTCATGATCCCCATTTCCGACGAAAATCCGACAACGCGGCTCGTTCCCTTCGTGACCTGGGGTCTGATCGCCGCCTGCGTGGCTGTTTTTTTTTGGCAGCTCACGTTTGATGAGCAGGATTCGCAGGCGCTGATTTATACCCTGGGCTTCGTTCCCAGGAGTCTCTTCGACTCCGCCACACCGCCCGTCGTGTTTGGCATTTCCTGGGCCTGGGTGACCATTTTCACGTCGATGTTCATGCATGGGGGCTTTCTGCATATCGGCGGAAACATGCTCTACCTGTGGATTTTCGGGAACAATGTCGAAGACGCCATGGGGCATACGCGCTACCTGTTTTTTTATCTGATCTGCGGTGTCGCGGCGGCGCTTTTAGAAGGCATCATCAATCCTGCATCGACAGTGCCGCTGATCGGCGCGTCGGGCGCGATTTCCGGCGTTCTGGCCGGCTATGTGCTGATATTCCCGCGCACCCGCATCACAGTCATCATTCCACTCGGCATTCTCCTCTACCCGACGAAAATCTCTGCATTTTACGTCGTGGGCTTCTGGTTTCTGCTGCAGGTGCTGAATGCGTTTTTGACGTCGCCTGGCGCACCGGGCACGGCGTGGATGGCCCATGTCGGAGGTTTTGCGCTCGGTCTGCTGTTAACCCCGGTCTTGTCGCAATTCCCGCTGCTCGGGCGCTACAAACGCGGGCCTTGGGGCTAGTCTCTATTACGGCAAGCCGTCCTGCTTGCCCTGCACATTCTGCAGGGGATCGCGATTGAGTCGCGCGCGGAACGCGTCATCGTGCTGCTGCTGTTTGAGGAAGTCGAGTTCATAGCGCTCGACCGCAGTGCGATAATCCTCGAACGCCTTGACGTCCTCCGGACGGCGCGCCTCGCAGCGGTTGACCTCGTAGCGCTGGGTTTGCTGGCACCAGAGGTCAAAATCCATATTTTTGACGTTGAAGTTGCTCTGTCCGTTCGACGGATTATTGGACCCAATCGACAAATCGACACCTGGTGCAACGGGAATCTGCTGAGCCATCGCCCCCGTCCAAGGCACGATCAGGGCAACCGCGGCAATCGCAAGTACTTGGCGGCTCATCTGTCTTCTCCCCTTTGTCAAACCCTACGCCCGCCGAATAGTTCCGGGAAGACTTTTGTCACACGATCTGATCGCCGATGTTTTGTTCTTCATTTCCAATAACTTCGAGCTAACCGCTAAACGATTTGTTGAGCAGGCGCATGATAGCAAGGTGTTGGGCGTACGGAATAAATTGCAGGGACGGATGTGAGCACGCGCGACATCGTCGAAGAAGCCATGAAGGAAAAGCGGCGCTTTCGCCGCGTCCGTCTGAACCGAACCGGAAGAGTTTACTTTCCCGACACCGCTGAAGAAGCACTGTGCCAGCTTGAGGACATCTCCGCGGGCGGTGCACTTGTGCACTGCAAGTTTCTGCAACATCCGGGGCAACAGGCTGTGATTTATCTGGGCGAGCTCGGCCAATTTCTGGGCCGGATCACAGCGGTGAATAAAGAGTCCTTCTCCATGAGCTTCAATTGTTCCCGGCAGAAGCGCGACTGGCTCGCCGATCGGCTGACCGTCGAAATCAACCGGCATCTGCTCGAGGCAAACGAAGCAGCCTGATCAGATCCGCACGGGCAGGCCGGCAGCGGCGAGGCGCGCTTTGGCGTCCCGCACCGTCACCTCGCCAAAATGGAAAATCGAGGCCGCAAGCACTGCATTGGCGTGGCCTTCGGTAACTCCGGCGACCATATCGTCGACACTGCCAACCCCGCCCGACGCGATCACCGGTACCGGGACCGCATCCGCTATCGCGCGCGTCAGTTCGAGATCGTAGCCCGCTTTTGTGCCGTCCCGGTCCATCGACGTCAGCAGAATTTCGCCGGCGCCGAGATTCGTCAGATTGACCGCGTGTTCGACAGCATCAATTCCGGTGGCATTACGTCCGCCGTGGGTGAACACTTCGAACCTGTTTCCGGCACGCTTCGCATCGATGGCCGCGACGATACATTGGGTGCCGAACTTTTCTGCGGCCTCACGGACAAATTCCGGCCGGCGCACCGCCTCTGTGTTGATTGACACCTTATCGGCGCCTGCGAGCAGCAGTGCGCGGATATCTGCAATGGTTCGGATTCCGCCGCCAACCGTCAGCGGCATGAAGCATACAGATGCCGTCCGCGCAACCACGTCCAGCAGAATGGGACGCTTTTCGTGACTGGCGGTGATGTCAAGAAAACAGAGTTCGTCCGCGCCGGCATCATCATAGATCATCGCCTGCTCGACCGGATCTCCGGCGTCGCGCAGCGACAGAAACTGCACGCCTTTGACCACGCGCCCGTCCTTCACATCGAGACAGGGAATGATGCGGACTTTCAGCATCAGCGGCGATCCGTTGGGGCGAGAGCGGCAACTGTGAACAGCGCGCGCGAACAGGCCGCCTCCTCTGGAACACCGGTGGTACGTGTCAGCGCCTCGGCCTCGTAAAGCAGATTGAGTGCGCGCAGGACACCATCGCTGTGCCAGCGCGAGACCTGGGTGAGAAAGCTGCGGCTCCTGCTGAAATGCACTGGAGGGCGCAATTTTTTCATCGCCCCCGTGGCGTCTGCGCCGCCGGCCACGTCTTCACTGACAGCCAGCACCTGCTGGAAATGTCCCATGGCGCGCCGCAGGACCGTGCCGGGTGCGGTACCGGCTGCCCATAGCCGGGTGAGAGTGCGATCGAGGCGCACATAATCGCCGGTCCCCGCGCTGTCCGCAGCTTCCTCGATGCGCAATTGCGATTCATCGCCCATTACCGCATCGATATGCGCTTCGGTTACAAGTTTGTCGCCCATCGCATAGAGCGACAGCTTCTCAAGTTCTGACCGCGTCACACCGCGATCCGAGCCGAGTCGCGAAACCAGCAACTGGAGCGCATCGGGTTCGATCGACAATCCTTCGGATTTGAGGGCCGCACGCACAAGCGGTTCAAGATCGCGTTCGCTGTCGGGATAACAGGCAATCGCAGCGGCATTGTCCGCGCGCATGAACAACTGCCGCAGGCTCGCGCTTTTGGCGAGATCGCCCGCCTCGACGACGATCAGCGCATCTCCGGCGGGATCATCCAGGAAGCGCTCCATCACCGGAGACAGATTGTTGCCGGCGTCGCGAATACGAATGAGGCGCCGGCCCCCCGTCATGGACAGAGCTGCAGCTTCGTCCCACAGGCATGCCGGGTCGGATGTGATTTTGCTTTCGTCCAGTTCGACGACCCGGAATGGATCCGACAAATCGGGAACCGCCATGCGGGCAAGCGCATTGGCGCGTTCCCGCACCACGCCGTAATCCGGCCCGAACACCAGCGCGGCAGCAAGTTTATTGGGAGGTTCGGCGATAAACCGCCCGATCTGCGCTGCCTTCACTTCCATCGGCTCAGTGTCCCGATTCTGAAATTCGCTTTATCTCTATATCGGCATCAATGCGAATTTCAGAATCGAAAGGGCACTGACAACTATTCATTTTAGTGTCGCGGGTTAGAAATTATGAAAAAGCGGGGTATAAAGAAAAAGAGAGAAAATCGAAAAACCGACACAAGATTTACA
>CAYUQO010000004.1:0-210892 GCA_964446945.1 uncultured Bordetella sp. | reverse complement strand
TTTTGGTGGGGTTGGTTTGTTTCCCCCCTCCTCTTTTTATTTCCCACTTCCCCCCACTACCCCCCCCCCGACACTAGTGTGCCTTCTCCACCTGGTCGCGCAGATAAACGGCGATGGTCACCCGCAGACGTTCGGCAAGGTCATTCGCCGCGCGATTCTTGGCATCCTGTTCCGCCGCCACCGTCGCATAAAGAAATGGCGCGGCCGCAACATTGTAGGCCGTCAGGGATATCAGATCGCCGGTTTTTGCCGCAGCCGTACTGCCGGCCGGAATCAATTCGTAATGTGCCCTCAGAGTGTAATTGTAACGGGTGATATTGGTGTTCGTCTGAAGCGCGACCGCCTGTTCCGCTTCGGTCAGCGACAGCTTCAGATGATAGGCCGCTCCATCGGCACGGCCGGTGGCGTTGAACAGGTCCAGCAAATCGTTGCGGAGCTGATAACCGACGCGGTTGGGAATCGGATCGACATAGACGGCGGCCAACATGTCGCCAACTCCGGAGCCCTGCGCCACGGTTCCGAGCAGTGGATGAAACCCGCACGCCCCTACCAGTGCACAAACAGCCATTGCGCCGGAGCGAATGGCGAAGGCGCGCACCCGGTCAGGCCACCACATTGACGATGCGCCCGGGCACAACGATGACGCGACGGGGCGGTTTGCCCTGCAAAGCGCGTTGCACCGGCTCGAGTGCCAACGCGCTTTCCTTCACCGCCTCCTCCGCCAGATCTTTGGCGATCTCGATTTCGCCGCGACGTTTGCCATTGACCTGAACTGCAATCACGACCGTGTCGCTCGCCACCAGGCGTGGATCCGCACTGGGCCAGCGTGCCGCGGCCAGCATCATTGTCTTTCCCAGTTCCTTCCAGCAGGTCTCGGCGAGATGGGGCATCATCGGTCCGATCAGCAGCACGAGTGTTTCGACGGCTTCACGCCGCGCTGCCGCACCGGCTGCGGTGCCGTTCTGGATGGCGTTGGCAAGAGTATAAACCTGCGCCACTGCGCGATTGAAACGAAGCGCATTGAGGTCGTCCGTGACTGCGGCAATCGCGCGGTGGGTTGCCCGGCGCAATTCCAGCGTCGCATCCGGATTGCTGTCCGCGCCATCTGCCGACGCGGCCTTTCCTTCACCGACCAGCCGGTAGATACGCTGGATAAAGCGCCAGCAGCCCTCTGCGCCTTCCTGCGTCCATTCAATGTCGCGTTCCGGCGGCGTGTCCGACAACATGAACCAGCGAATGGCATCGGCGCCGAAGATATCGATGATGCTCTCGGGCGCAACGACGTTCTTCTTCGACTTGGACATTTTCTCCGACGGTCCAACCGCCACGGGCGTATCTGTGCCGCGCAGGAAGGCGCCGCCGTCCCGCTTTTCCACGTCTTCGGGCAGCAGCCAATCGCCGTTTTCATCGCGATAGGTTTCATGGCAGACCATGCCCTGGGTGAACAATCCGGCAAATGGTTCCTGTACGGACAGTTCTCCCGCTCGGGCGATCGCGCGGGTGAAGAAGCGGGCATAGAGTAGGTGCAGGATCGCGTGCTCGACACCCCCGATATACTGATCGACCGGCATCCAGTAATGCGCGGCGTGGCGATCAACCGGGGTTTCCGCCTGCGGATTGGTGAAACGCGCAAAATACCAGGACGAATCGACAAACGTATCCAGCGTATCGGTTTCGCGCGTCGCTGCGCCGCCGCATTGCGGACAGGTGACGTTCTTCCAGGTTGGGTGATTGACGAGCGGATTGCCCGGCTGATCGAACGCGGCATCGTCCGGCAGCCGCACGGGCAAGTCCTTTTGCGGCACCGGAACCGTGCCGCATTTCGCGCAGTGGATGATCGGGATCGGACAGCCCCAATAGCGCTGGCGTGAAATCAGCCAGTCCCGCAAGCGGTAATGCACGGTGCGCTGGCCGACGCCCGCCTTCTCCAGCCGTCCGGCCACTTCGGCTTTGGCACTATCGACATCCAGACCGTCGAGAAAGCGCGAATGCGCGAGCCTACCCGGCCCGATATACGCCTCGTCGCCGATCACGAACTGATCCGGATCGGCGTCTTCCGGCACAACCACGGGAATCACCGGCAAGCGGTATTTGCGCGCGAATTCGAGATCGCGCTGATCATGCGCGGGGCAGCCGAAAATGGCGCCGGTGCCATACGCCATCAGAACGAAATTGGCGACATAGACCGGCAATTCCCAACCGGAATCAAACGGGTGCAATGCCCTGATGCCGGTGTCGAAGCCATGCTTCTCCGCGGTCTCGATCGCTTCTTCCGCGGTGCCGCCCTTGTGGCACTCGCGAACGAACGCGGCGAGGGCCTCATTTCCGGCTGCCATGCGTTCGACAAGCGGATGATCCGGCGACAATGCGATGAAGCTCGCGCCGAATAAAGTATCGGGGCGGGTTGAGAACACATCAATCCGCGGTACCGGCGCGTGCTTGAGCTGAAACGAAAAATGCAGGCCCTCGGACCGGCCTATCCAGTTCTTCTGCATCAGCCGGACTTTTTCCGGCCATTTCTGCAGCCCGTCGAGGCCGCTCAGCAACTCATCGGCGAAGGCGGTGATTTTGAAAAACCATTGCGCCAGCTTGCGCCGTTCCACGATCGCGCCCGACCGCCAGCCGCGGCCTTCGATCACCTGTTCATTGGCGAGGACAGTATGATCGACCGGATCCCAGTTCACGTCGGCTTCGGCGCGATAGACCAGTCCTTCGCGCAGCAGGTCGAGAAACAACTGCTGCTGCAGCGCATAATATCCCGGGTCGCATGTCGCGAATTCACGCGACCAGTCGATCGCCAAACCCATGCGCTTGAGCTGTTCGCGCATGGCGGCGATGTTGGCATAGGTCCAGTCGCGCGGATGCACGTTCTTCTCGCGCGCCGCATTCTCGGCCGGCAGCCCAAAAGCATCCCAGCCCATGGGGTGCAGTACATTGTAACCCTGCGCGCGGCGGAACCGGGCGATGACGTCGCCCATGGTGTAATTGCGCACATGGCCCATATGGATGCGGCCCGAGGGATAGGGAAACATCTCGAGCACGTAATATTTCGGCAGCGCCGAATCATTGACCGCGCGAAAACTGCCCCATGTCTCCCATTCGCTCTGCCAATGGGTTTCGGATTCTTTCGGGTTGTAGCGCGACACGGCGGCCCTTCGATTTCATTGTGAGCAGCGCTGAGACTGCCGCTTTGGTCCTGCGGCGTCGGCGCAGGATGACTTCCGCCCGCTTGAAGCCGGAATTATTGGGGCTGGGTGGATAACCGCAATTCCCGGGCGCGGGAAAGGATCGCGTTTTCCAGCTTTACTCCGGTGTCCGGATTGACACTCGCATCTGCCCAGCCGGCCGCATTGCGCACCTGGCGGAACACGGTCACCCTCAACGCATCGGCGCGCAGGCGTTTGTCCAGGATGTAGACGTCCACCTTGACCCGCTCATCGGGTTTCTCGGGCGCAGCGTACCAGTCGCTGATGATGATGCCGCCGACCGGATCCGCGGAGGCCAGTGGCATGAAGTTGAGGGTGTCGAGGGTGGCGCGCCAGAGATAGGAGTTGACTCCGAGTTGCGCCATTCCGGGCGTCGAAGCATCGTCACTGTCACCGCCACCGAAAGGCCAGTACCAGGGCGCGTTGTTCCCCGAGGCGCTCGAACTCGCAACCGGCGAAGCAGCCTGCATCGGATTGTCCGAGCCCGAGAAAACCGAGCAGCCCGCGAGCGCCATGGCAAGACCGGCCAAAAGGATGGTTCGCATCAAAACTTTCCTGAACTCCGGCCAGTATGGCGCCGGTCCGCAAAACCCGCACCGCTTATAGTCACTCAGCGCGGCTTCGCGCAATCTCGCGGCCGATTGCGGCAGCAGATGGGCAATCAGTGCTGCGCCGCTTTGTCCGCGCCGGTCGGGCAGTCACCATTCTCGCGGACAAAGGGCCAGAACAAGCCTTTGTGACAAGCCCCGGAATCCGATGCGGCCGGGCCACTGGCCTGCGCTGGCGCAGCGGGGATTGGCGCTGGTGCGTGTGCCGCTGCTGGAGCAGGTGCGGATTGTCCGCTGGCCACTTCCGCCGCTGTCGGGCAATCGCCCGCTTCACGGATGAACGGCCAGAATGTCCCTTTGGTACAGCCTGCTGGTGGTGGTGGGCTGGCAACCGCAACGGCCGGCATCGCTGGCGCAGGTGGCGCAACGGCTGGAGCCGTTGCAACAGGCGCACTCGCAGCAATCGGAGCGTCCGGGGTTTTGCCGCTCGCCTTTTCCGACGCCGTCAGGCAATCGCCAGTTTCGCGGATGAATGGCCAGAATGTTCCTTTGGTGCAGCCTGCCGGTGGTGGCGGGCTGGCAACCGCAACGGCCGGCATCACCGGCGTTGGTGGCGTAACGGCAGGAGCCGTTGCAACAGGCGCACTCGCAGCAATCGGAGCGTCCGGGCTTTTGCCGCTCGCCTTTTCCGACGCCGTCAGGCAATCGCCAGTTTCGCGGATGAATGGCCAGAATGTCCCTTTGGTACAGCCTGCCGGTGGTGGTGGGCTGGCACCCGCAACGGCCGGCATCACCGGCGCTGTTTGGGCCGCAACGTTTTGCGTCACGCAGGTATCGCTGACGATCGGCCACAGCCAGCTTCTGCTGCATGTTTGGACGGGTCCTATTGGGCCGGATGTGCTCGCCGCAATCGGAGCGTCCGGCGTTTTGCCGCTCGCCTTTTCCGACGCGGTCAGGCAGTCGCCCGCGTCGCGGATGAACGGCCAAAAGACACCTTTCTGACATTCCGCCGTGTTCGCCTGCGCAACCCGTATTGTCGCTGCTGCCGGCGGCAGTGCGGCCTGCGGTTGGGCCGATTGCACCGCGGGTGGTGCGGCCGGCGTGGCGGCTGCCTGGGGTTTCACTGCAGTTGGCGCGGGTACCGACGGTGCTACGGCGACCGAATTATTCGCCGCGGGGCTGACCTGGGTCACCGTGGATGTTGGGGCGGCCTGGCAATCGTCGCCGACGAATGGCCAAAACAAGCTGCGGCTGCATTGCACCGCATTCGACATCGCCTGCGGTGGCGGCTTGATCGCGCTGACATCGACCTGGCCGGTTGACGGACCGGTATAAACCCCGGTCTTACCGGCCTGGATTTCCGTATCCGTGAGGCAATCGCCAGGGTTGCGCACATAGGGCCACAGCAAACCCTTGGTGCAATCAGCCGCCATGGCTGAACCGGATGTTGCCAGGAATGCAATCCCGGCGCTGGCGAGGATCAGACGCATGTGAGAATCCCTATTGCCCCACGGGCACTTATACTTGCGCAGCCGAGGGCGCGCAACGAAGCGGGTTGCGTTCGAGCGGCGCTATTCATTAGTCATCCCCTCAGCAGGGGAGTTAAGAAATGAATTTGAAGCCGCCCGCGTTGTGGCTCGGCATTGCATTGGCCATGGCCGTTGGCGGCGCTCGGGCAACCGATGATGACAGCACCATTCTGCCGACGGAACCGCTCAACTGGATGGTCGGGGATTTCGATGTGTCGCTTGGCGGTTTTGCCGGCGGCGCAGTTGGATATTCCTGGCAATCAGGCGGACCGGCCGATCCGGTCGGCTATGACCGCGGCGTCGCGAGTGGGGAAGTCCGGTCGTGGCTGCGTGCACAGCGCATTCTCGACAACGGAATTGTTTTTGGCCTGCGAACCGATCTGCTGCTTCTGCATGACAATCTGTCGGGCGACATTTACGGCAACGATACGCTGGAACGCCTGTTTGGATTCCTGCAAACCGGTTTCGGCCGATTTGAGATCGGCGCGGCCGACGGCGCAGCCTTCTCACTGGCGCTGACCGGCCCGGAAGTCGATCCGCAGATCAGCCTGGAGCAGCGTAGTATTTCGCTGTTTCGCGATCCCGCTACGGGTCGTGACTTTGGCCGTTTTTTCAAACAGGTCACGGCGGTCCAGAGCTCATCGAATTACGCCAAAATCAATTTTCTCTCGCCGCGGCTGGTTGGCGTGCAAATCGGCGCGTCGTTTACGCCGGAAACCGTACGGAGTCCCCTGCCGTGGACGGGCAATCCGCAGATGAATTCTCAGCACGATATCTGGGAAGTCGCGGTGAACTACACCGATTATATTTCCGATGTCGCGGTCGGGCTGTCTGTCGCCTATGCGCAAGGCAGTGAGCGCCAGCTGGTTTCGCTGGGACAGAATTTGTATGACTGGTCGCTGGGAGCTGAGTTAGCCTACAACATCGATGACACGAAACTGACGATCGGTGGCGCGTGGCGCCAGACGAATGACTGGCTGTTGAATGTTTCGGATGTGCTGCAAGGCGCCGATACCGAAGGGTATCATTTTTCCGCCACTGCCGAACGCGGCCGATGGCGTCTGGGTGCGGAGACATCGAACGCCCATGCTGCCGGCCCGGTGGATTACGACATCACCGGATATCAGGTGAGCGCCGGTTATCTGTTTACGCCCGCAATCGAGCTGAACGGCGGCTGGCAGTGGTATCACTACGCCCGTAACAGCGGCGCGTTTTATAACGCGCTGCCGAGCATCCGCATGAATGCGGTCTATCTCGGTCTATCTTACCGGCTATGACCGGACTCCAACGCTTCTATCGCGGCAATTCCGGCGAGCGCTAAACCTGAAAGTCGCATCGCGCTACGATGGTTGACGCCACCCAGCGCATAGAGGGGCGCCCGACTCTGGCGCGCAATATTGCCGGCGCGCAAAACCCCGAGTGCTGCGCGTTCCGGATGGCTGCGGGTTTGAAACACCGGCGCCAGCAACACGGCGTCGGCGCGCGCGCGGACCGCCGCGGACACAGCGGCGGCGGAATGCGCTGCTGCGGTGACGAACCAGTCGCGCCGCACGGTTTTCCAATGCGCGGCATCACCCGCAAATCGCTCCGGCAAATGCAGACCGTCGGCGCCGGCGGCTCGTGCGAGATTGGCATCCTGCGCAATCAACAACATCACGCCGCGTTCACGGGTGATCTTTCGCAAATGCTGCGCCAGGTTTGATCGCGCCTCCGGATCGCGATGCCGGAGAATGACGGCGCAGCCGCGGGGCAGGCCGGCCGCTGCCCGGGCGGGATCCGGCAAACGGACATCGTCCGTGACAAGAATAAGCGGCGGCATGCGCGGGTCCGGATTGAGAGCCCGGGCCAGCCTTGCTAACCTCTGAATGTCCAAATCCGATGCCATCACCGATTTCCGAACCTGCGACTGTTTCGCTTAACACAGCGGAAAACCTCAAATCCGTATATGCGCGAATTGAGGAAGCGCGGAGGGCTGCCATCGCACCGGCCGCCGAAGTCCGGTTGATTGCGGTCAGCAAAACTCATCCGCCTGAACACGTTGTTCCGGCGCTCGATGCGGGGCACCGTATATTCGGCGAAAACCGGGTGCAGGAAGCCAAATCGAAATGGCCCGAACTCAGGACGCGTTATTCCGGAATTGAGCTGCATCTGGTTGGCGCTCTGCAAACCAACAAAGCGCGGGATGCTGTGGCTCTGTTCGATTTTATTCATTCCCTTGACCGGCTGCGTCTGGCCGAAGCCCTGAAGGCTGAGCTGGTGGATTCACGGCGCGATGTCCGCCTGTTCGTTCAGGTCAACACCGGAGAAGAGCCACAGAAAGCCGGTATTGCGCCAAAGGAAGCCGTGGCGTTCGTGCGCCATTGCCGCGATGCCCTGCAGTTGCCGGTGATCGGGTTGATGTGCATTCCACCGGCTGACGAAGAACCGGCTCTGCATTTCGCCCTGCTGCGGAAGCTCGCGGGCGAATGCGGCCTCGGATTCCTCAGCATGGGGATGAGTGAGGATTTCGAGGCGGCGATTCGCTTTGGCGCCACGCATGTGCGCGTCGGCACGGCGATATTTGGCAGCCGCCAGAACTACTGAAGCGTGCGGACGCGTGGCGCGTAGCGATGCAGCAACGCACCGTTTTCGGATAGCCAAGCCTGACTGGAATCGACCTCCGGTCCCATCGATTCGACCAGCCGCCAGAAGCGCGGCTTGTGATTGAGCTCGCGCAAATGCGCCACTTCATGCGCGACCACATAGTCGAGCACCGCGGGAGGCGCGAGAATCAGCCGCCAGGAGAATGACAGGCTTCTTGCCGAAGAGCATGATCCCCAGCGGCTGGATGTATCGCGGATTGTGATCCGGCGTGGCCGAACCCCAAGCAAGTCCGAATAGAACATGACCCGCTCATCGATCTTGCGGCGTGCTTCGCGCTTCAGCCAGTCGAGCACACGGCGGGAGGAATGTTCGGCGCTGCCGGTCACACGGATGGTCGGGCGCGGCGCATCGCGGTCGATCCACACCGGCGTGCGGCGTCCTTCGCCCGAGCGAATCACATAATCGCTGCCGCGAAACATGATCGTCGCGCCAAGCTCAAGATGGACCGGCTCCGGAATTGTGGCCAGCCTGCCGGCGATCCAGTTTCTCTCCTTGCGCGCGAAATCCAGCGCGCGATCGAGCGAACGAATGGTTGGAGCAACGACGGATACTTCGCCGGTCGATGGATCGACCTTGACGATGAAGCGGCGTGCGCGCGGATTGGTGCGCAGAATCACTTCGACGGTTTTGCCATCGATCTTGAGAAGCTCACGCTTGACGCGGCGAACCGGTGCGACGCTGCTCTCTTCGCGGATTTTTCTTCTATGCACGCTCATGCCGCAGTCCCTGACGCGATCACCGTCATCGTGTGATGACCTGCCGTTCTGGCTCTGCGCAACCGGTGTGGATGCGCCCCCTTTAGGGATTCGTTTACCCCTCGCCCTCAGCCCGCACAAGCGCAAAATCCCACTTCCGTAGCATCAAATTAACTCGTTGTTTTAGCAGAGTATTTTCGCATTCTCGTGATAACTATGAACGTTGTACGGAATTCCGAACGCAACATCAGAGATCGCGGTTTGGTGAGACGTTTGCGCAGTTGGCAAGAATGGGGAAGCTGGGGCAAACTGATTCCATGACCACCCGCGCCGAAGTCCAGTTTTCGAGTCAAATGACAAGTGCAACGGCGGCTGCATTATTTGCCGGAGCGGTCAGCTTCGTTCTTCTCGGCGGCGCATTCGCCTTTCAGTATCTCGGCGGTTTGGCGCCGTGTGAGATGTGCATCTGGCAGCGCTGGCCGCATGGCGTTGCCATCGCCGCGGGACTGATTGGCGGCGCGTTGGTGTGGAATGGCATCCTGCCTGCAGGTTGGGCGCGCGCACTCGCACTCCTGGCAATTGCAGGCCTTGTTGTTTCCGGGGCCATCGGTGTCTTTCACGCGGGTGTGGAATGGAAGTTCTGGCCTGGTCCGGCCCAATGCACAGGCTTTGGCTATGTCCCTGGACAGGACGAATTCAAACCGTTGCAGATCGTGCGCTGCGATGAAGCGCAGTGGCGGCTCTTCGGTCTATCGCTCGCCGGGTACAACGCGATCTTCTCCTTCGCCGCCGCTGCAATGGCTGTGCTGATGCTGCGCAACAAAATCGGCCGGCGGGGATGACGCGCGGACCGCGTCCGCCGCTTCCGGGCAGGCAGGCAGAGCCTGGTGTCGACGCCATGATTCGCGTCGATCATGCCGGCGAATTCGGCGCGTTGCAGATCTACAAGGGCCAGCTTGCCGTTCTCGAGCGCATGCAGGGCGAAGGCGAGTCCGTGCAGACAATCCGGCGCATGGCCGCGCAGGAACAGGAACATTTCGCTGCATTCGACCGCATGGTCAGGGATCGCGGCGTCAGGCCGACGGCGCTCGAGCCGCTATGGCGAGTCGCCGGTTTCGCGCTTGGTGCGGCGACGGCGTTGATCGGCGAAAAGGCTGCCATGGCCTGCACGGTCGCGGTCGAAGATGTGATCGACGCGCATTACAAAAAGCAGGTCGCCGCTGTTCCGGAAACCGAAACCGGCCTGAAGCAGGTTCTCTCGGAATTTCGCGCGGATGAATTGGAGCACCGCGACATGGCGCTGGAGCATGGCGCGAGCGAAACGCCGGGCTACGGATTGCTGACATCGGCGATTCGGGCGTGTTGCCGCACCGCCATCGCGCTATCGGAAAAACTTTAGGCGTTCGCTTTCAGGATATCCCGGATTTCGCGCAGCAGCTGAATATCCGCGGGCGGTGGCGGCTCGCCGGGCAAGTCCTTGGGCGTCGTGAATCGATTTATCTGGCGAACGATCACAAACAGCGCCAATGCCACGATCAGGAAATTGATGATCGCATTGATAAACAGGCCATAGGTCAGCACCACGGCGCCGGCATCCTGCGCCGCTTTCAGACTTGCGTATGGACCCGCGCCTTTGAGAACGATGAAGAAATTGGAGAAATCAATCCCGCCAATCAGCATGCCGAGCGGAGGGTTGATCAGATCCTTGACCAGGGAATTGACGATGCCGGTGAACGCCGCGCCAATCACCACGCCAACCGCAAGATCGATGGCGTTGCCGCGCATGGCGAATTTCTTGAATTCTTCGACCAGGGTCATGGCCTTACCTCGGGCTCGTGGAACAGCCATTTGAACAGCGCCAGAGTGCCCTCCGCAAGGCGTGAAGCTTGCAAATTCGCGATCCTGCCGTATAAGGCCCGCTTCGACTGAACCGACCGGCTAAAGGGCTGCCGTGGCGGTTCGACTTCGGGACCATCCCGATCTACGCGCAAGGAGACGCAAAATGCCCAAACTGAAAACGAAATCGGGCGCGAAGAAGCGCTTCCGGTTCACTGCGGCCGGGAAAGTCAAAGCCGGTCAGGCCGGCAAACGCCACGGCATGATCAAGCGTTCGAACGAGCAGATCCGCACATTGCGCGGCACATCGGTGCTCGATCGGTCCGAAACCCAGCGCATCAAGCGCTGGATGCCATATTCGGGATAGGAGAGACGCATGTCCAAAGCTCCCCGTTCCGTCGCTTCCCGCCTGCGCCGCAAGCGCGTGTTCAAGCAGGCCAAAGGTTTTTACGGCCGCCGCAAGAACAACATCACCTCGGCCAACGCCGCGGTCGATCGCTCGATGCAGCACGCCTATATCGGCCGCAAGCTGAAGAAGCGCAATTTCCGCGCGCTGTGGATTCAGCGGATCAATGCCGCCGCGCGTGAGCACGGCCTGACCTATAGCCGGCTGATCAACGGATTGTCCTCGGCCGGAATGGAAATCGACCGCAAGATTCTCGCCGATCTCGCGGTGCACGATCCGGCCGGCTTTAAAGCCCTGGTCGATCGGGCTGTTTCGGCCGGCTGATAAGCGTACCCATCAGTCTCGAATCAGCCCGGCCGCCTGATCCGGCCGCGCGACGGGAAAGTATGTCCTGATGACAGACATTACCCAACTTGAACGGGACCTGATGCAGCAGATTGCGGCTGCACCGGATAGCCGTGCGCTGGAGGATATTCGTGTCGGGGCACTCGGAAAAAAAGGCGCTATCGCCGAACTGCTGAAGACGCTCGGCGCCATGACTCCGGAGCAGCGCAAGATTCAGGGTCCCTTGTTCAACGGCCTGCGTGATCGTGCAGCCGAGGCGATTGCAGCTCGCAAACGCCAGTTGGAAGATGACGCGCTCGAAGCCCGGCTGATGACCGAACGGGTCGATGTGACGCTACCAGCGCCGGAAATACCGGATGGCAGCATCCATCCGGTCAGTCATGTGCGCGACGAGCTGATCGCGATTTTTGCCGATCTCGATTTCAAGGTGGCCGAAGGGCCGGACGTCGAGACCGACGAATATAATTTCAGCAAGCTGAACATTCCGCCAGAACATCCGGCGCGGCAGATGCACGATACGTTTTATCTGAAGCCGCAGCAGGACGGCACGCGCACATTGTTGCGCACCCATACGAGTCCGGTGCAGGTGCGCACCATGCTGGCGCAGAAGCCGCCGATCCGCATCATCGCGCCGGGGCGGACCTACCGCCGGGATTACGACGCTACCCACTCTCCGATGTTCCATCAGGTGGAAGGGCTGGTCGTCGATTCCGAAACCCACCTCGGCCACCTCAAATGGATTCTTGAAGAGTTCTGCAAAGCCTATTTCGAACTGCCGGCGATCGGGATGCGGCTGCGGCCGTCCTATTTTCCGTTCACCGAACCCTCTGTGGAAGTAGACATTCAGTGCGACCGCTCGGGTGGACAAATCCGTTTTGGCGAAGGCGGCGACTGGATGGAGATTGCCGGCGCGGGGATGGTGCATCCACGCGTGCTGGAAATGTGCGGCATCGATCCGGAACGGCATCAGGGCTATGCATTCGGTTTCGGAATCGATCGTCTGGCCATGCTGAAATACGGCATTCCGGACTTGAGGCCGTTCTTTGAATCGGATCTGCGCTGGCTCCGGCATTACGGTTTTGCAGCGCTAGACGTCCCCGCTTTGCATGAGAGCCTCAGCCAATGAAATTCTCGGTTTCCTGGCTGAAGGACCATCTTGAGAGCACCGCCGATGCTGCGGCGATTGCCGACACCGCGACCAGCATCGGGCTCGAAGTCGAAGGCATCGAAGATAAAGCGGCGAAGCTCGCTGCCTTCACGGTGGCCCGCGTCATCTCGGCCGAACAGCATCCCAATGCCGACCGGCTCAGGGTGTGCCGCGTCGATACGGGCAAAGACGTCGTGCAGGTCGTTTGCGGCGCGCCAAATGCGCGTGCCGGCCTTGTCGGCGTATTCGCGCCCCCGGGGACCTGGATTCCGGGTTCCGGAATCGCATTGAAAATCGCCGCTATCCGCGGTGTCGAATCGCGCGGCATGCTGTGTTCCGAGCGCGAGCTCCAGCTGTCGGAGGAGCATGAGGGAATCATCGAACTCGCCGGAGATTTCGCGCCCGGAACACCCGCGGCGGCGGCGCTGGGGCTGGGCGATGCCGTGATCGACCTTGCGGTCACGCCCAATCGCGGCGACTGTACATCCGTACACGGAGTGGCGCGCGATCTCGCGGCAACAGGACTCGGCACGCTTAAAGTCCGTCCTGCACCTTCGGTTCCGGGCAGATTCGAATCGCCGATACGCGTGTCGCTGGATTTACCGGCGGGCAAGGAAAGCGCCTGTCCGCTTTTTGCCGGTCGCGTCATTCGCGGGCTGCGCAACCGGCCAAGCCCCGAATGGCTGCAACAGCGGCTGAAATCGGCGGGGCTACGGCCGATTTCGGCACTGGTTGACGTCACCAACTACGTCTCGCATGGCTGGGGGCGGCCGTTGCATGCCTTCGATGCCGCCAAACTGATGGGGCATATGCGAGCACGCCTCGCCACTGAGGGCGAGAAAATCCTGGCGCTGGACGGCAAGGAATACACGCTTGATCCGGAAATGACGGTGATTGCCGATGATTCCGGCGCGCGCAGCATTGCCGGGGTCATGGGCGGCGAGGACAGCGGTTGCACCGAGGCGACAACGGAGATCTTCCTCGAATCGGCGCTGTTCGATCCGGTTCGCACCGCGCGCACGGGCCGGATGCTCGGGATTATCTCGGATGCGCGCTATCGTTTCGAACGTGGCGTCGATCCGGAATTCGTTGTTCCGGGTCTCGAACTGGCCACGCAATTGATTCTGGAAATCTGCGGTGGCGAAGCGTCAGCACTCACGGTCGCCGGCCGCGTGCCGGAATGGCGCCGGCAGATCAGATTCGATCCGTCAGAAGTAAATCGGCTGGCAGGATTTCATCTCCCGGTTGAGGAGATCGCGGCAATTCTGAAAAGGCTCGGTTTCGAATTGCGCGGCAGCGGTCCGTTTGAGGTGATTCCGCCTTCATGGCGCGCAGATGTGCATGACAAGGCCGATCTTGTCGAAGAGGTGGTACGCATCTATGGCCTCGACAATGTTCCGGCAGCCGCGATGTCACGTCCTTATGCGATCGCGCGCGCCGTAACCACCGAGCCGCAAAGGCGCGCGTCACTGACACGCCGCGCCGTGGCCGCGCGCGGTTTCGCGGAAGGTGTCCACTACTCGTTTATTCCGCGCGCGCATGCGGCCATGTTCGGTGGCGCTGATGAAATGCGCCAGCTCGAAAACCCGATTTCCGCCGATCTCGATTCGCTGCGGCCTTCCCTGATCCCCTCGCTGCTCGCGGCGGCCGCCCGCAACCAGGCACGAGGACTGATGCATGTCCGGCTGTTCGAACTCGGCGTGCAGTTCGAATCCGGCCAACCGGGCGCGCAAATGGATGTCGTAGCCGGCATCCGTGCCGGCGACCCGCCACGCCACTGGACAAAGAATGTGGTTCGGCCCGAAGTCTTCGCGGCAAAAGCCGACGCACTGGCGGCGCTCGATGCCGTGTGGAACGGAGCACGTTCCGCTCCCGTGAAAGCCGGAGCGGCGCCGTGGTACCATCCGGGCCGTTCGGGGACGATCGCGGCCGGTGCGAAACCGCTCGCCTTCTTTGGTGAGCTGCATCCGCGCATCGCCGCAGCATTTGACATCAAAGGGCCGGCTTCCTTGTTCGAAGTCTTCCTCGATTCGATTCCGGCGGCCAAAATCCGCAGCAGCAAGTCGCGGCCGAAGCTCGAGGCATCCGATCTGATGCCGCTGACCCGCGATTTCGCCTTTGTTGTCGATGCCGCCGTCACAGCCGACCAGGTGGTCAAGGCCGCTCGCGGTGTTGACCGTAAACTGATCGAGTCGGTCGAATTGTTCGACGTGTATCAGGGAAGCGGCGTCGCGGAGGGCAAAAAGTCGCTGGCGATTGCAGTCACCATTCAGCCGCGCGAGCGCACATTGACCGAAGCTGAAATCGAGGTGATCGCGCAAAAGATCGTGAGTACGGTCGCAAAGGCCACCGGCGGCATTTTGAGAAGCTAAAATCCGAGCGCGATGATCACGTCCGAAAACCTGACCCACGACTGTGCGAGGAGCGTGTATGGCGCTCTGGCATGATCGCCGTGGCCGGTTTTCGCCTGTCCGGGCGGCGACGCTCGTACTCCTGATCGCCCCGGTACTCGCCCTCCTCTGGTTTACTCTCCGGCACGATCTTGGCCCCCGTCCGCGCACCGAGGCGATCCACGAAGTTGGATTGTGGTCGGTTCGTTTCCTGCTGCTGACGCTTTTCGTGACGCCGATGCGGCGGATTGCGCGATATGCGCCGCTGGTCGATGTCAGACGCATGCTGGGCGTGGGTTGCTACGCCTATATCGCCCTGCATTTGGTCCTCTATATCGCCGATCAGACGTTCAATCTGGCGACCGTGGCCTCGGAAATCGTGCTCCGCTATTACCTCACGATCGGCTTTACCGCCTGGGTCGGGCTGGCGGTTCTGGCCGCGACATCAAACGATTACATGGTGCGCCGGTTGGGCGGCATAAGGTGGCGCAAGTTGCACCGGCTGATTTTTCCGATCGCCGTACTCGGAAGCCTGCACTACTTCATGCAGTCGAAGCTGGAAGTTTTCGAACCGACCGTCGTGGGTGGAATCTTTATCTGGCTGATGCTTTACCGCGTCCTGCACTGGCGGTTTCCCCGCAATGCCGAATTCCCGATGTGGGTCATTGCGGCAAGCTGGTTCGCTGTCGGCGGGCTGGTTTTCCTTGGCGAAGCCATCGGTTTCTGGATTGCCTTCGGTGCCCCGGTCTTGCGGGTCCTGCAACTGGATTTCAATTTCGGCGCCGGTATCCGGCCGGGCTGGTATGTCTGGGGCATCGGCGCTGTGGTGACGGCCATTGGCCTGTGGCGGACCAAGCCGAAGGAGGCGTGGTTGCCATTCCTGTCGGGTCGTCCTTCCAGCGCCGGGTGAACAAGGCGCTAGCCGGCGCGTACCGTACTGGACCGCGGATCGGCGGCTCTCTATGTCTCAAGCTCAGATGACTGATTTGGCACATATCCGGAATTTTTCCATTGTCGCGCATATCGACCATGGAAAATCGACGCTGGCCGACCGGCTGATCCAGTTCTGCGGCGGACTGACTGCGCGTGAGATGAAGGAACAGGTGCTCGATTCGATGGATATCGAGCGCGAGCGCGGCATCACCATCAAGGCCCAGACGGTGCGGCTCAAGTACCACGCACGTAACGGCGAGGATTATGTCCTGAACCTGATGGACACGCCCGGCCATGTGGACTTCGCCTATGAAGTCTCGCGCTGCCTTGCCGCCTGTGAGGGCGCATTGCTGGTCGTCGATGCGAGCCAGGGCGTCGAGGCGCAGACGCTGGCCAATGTCTATCAGGCGATCGATGCAGGCCTCGAGATTGTGCCTGTGCTGAACAAGGTGGACCTTCCAGCCGCTGAGCCCGAGCGCGTCCGTCAGCAGATCGAGGACGTGATCGGCCTCGATGCATCGGGCGCAATTCCGATTTCCGCCAAGACGGGTGTGAATATTGACCGCGTGCTTGAGTCAATTGTCGGTCAATTGCCGCCGCCCAAAGGCATTGCGCAGGCTCCTTTAAAGGCGCTGCTGATCGATTCGTGGTATGATTCCTATCTCGGGGTTGTCGTCCTGGTTCGGATCGTCGACGGCGAACTGAAAAAGGGTCAGCGCATCCGGATGATGGCGGCAAATGCCGCGTATCAGGTCGATCGCGTCGGTGTATTCACGCCCAAGCAGGAAACGGTTGAACGCCTCGGCCCGGGTGAAGTTGGCTTTCTCACCGCCGCGATCAAGCAGGTCGCCGATGCTCAGGTCGGCGACACGATCACTGAAGAGCGCCGCGGTACCGATGTTCCGTTGCCCGGATTCAAACCGGTGCAGCAGGTCGTGTTCTGCGGTCTGTTCCCGGTGGATGCGGCCGAATTCGAATCCCTGCGCGATGCCCTGGGCAAACTGCATCTGAACGATGCGAGCTTCACCTACGAAACCGAGACGTCCGCGGCGCTGGGATTTGGATTCCGCTGCGGGTTTCTTGGGCTTCTGCATCTGGAGATCATCCGCGAAAGACTCGACCGCGAATTCGGGATCGACCTGATCGCGACCGCTCCATCGGTGATTTACCGGATACATCTGACCGATGGCACGGTTCTCGAGTTGCACAACCCTGCCGATATGCCCGATCCGGTGCGCATCGCCTTTATCGAAGAACCCTGGATTCGTGCGACCATTCTCGTGCCGGACGAACATCTTGGAGCGGTTCTCAAACTGTGTGAGGACCGGCGCGGCCGGCAGGTTGAGCTAACCTATGCCGGCTCGCGCGCAATGGTGGTTTACGAATTGCCGCTGAATGAGGTCGTGTTCGACTTCTATGACCGGCTGAAATCCGTGTCGCGCGGCTATGCCAGTTTCGATTACCACATCGAGGGCTACCGCGAAGGCGAGCTGGTCAAGATGTCAATTCTGGTGAACGGCGAACCCGTGGACGCGCTGTCCATGATCGTCCACCGCACGCGCGCGGAAGCCCGCGGCCGGGCGATGTGCGAAAAACTGAAAGATCTGATTCCGCGGCATTTGTTCCAGATTCCGGTACAGGCTGCCATCGGCGGAAAGATCATCGCCCGCGAGACGATCAAAGCGCTGCGCAAGGATGTCACGGCGAAGTGCTATGGCGGCGACATCACCCGCAAGCGCAAACTTCTGGACAAGCAGAAGGAAGGCAAAAAGAAGATGCGCCAATTCGGCAGCGTCGAGATTCCGCAGGAAGCATTCATCGCGGCGCTCAAGATGGATGCCGACTGAATGACCGCGACAGTGGCCTTGATCGACTATGGCTCCGGCAATTTGCGTTCTGCGGCGAAAGCATTGATGCGCGCCGGGGAAACATCCCGCACCGGGCACGAGATTGTAGTCACCGCCGACCCTGCACGCGTTGCCGCTGCCGAACGCATCGTACTTCCCGGCGTCGGGGCCTTTGCCGATTGCATGCGCGGGCTCTCTTCCATTCCGGGCATGCTGGACGCGCTTGAAGAGGCAGTCATCACCCGAAAAACTCCGTTTCTCGGGATTTGCGTCGGGATGCAGCTGCTTGCCGACTGGGGCCGCGAGTATGAATCCTGCCGCGGCTTGGGGTGGATTCCCGGCGAAGTCGTGCGCATCACGCCGCTCGAGCCCGGTCTGAAAATTCCCCATATGGGTTGGAATTCCCTCTCCATCCAGCAGCCGCACAAATTGTTCGAAGGCATGCTGGATGGGACGGATGTGTACTTCGTCCATTCCTATTACCTGCGCCCTGCCGATCCTGCGCACATTCTGGCGACAACCGAATATGGCGGTTCGCTGCCTGCCGTTATCGGGCGCGACAATATCGCCGGCACGCAATTCCATCCGGAAAAGAGTCAGGCCGAGGGATTGGCGCTGCTCGAGCGCTTCCTGCAATGGCATCCGTAGCCGGATGATTATCTTCCCCGCTATCGATTTGAAGGACGGCCAATGCGTTCGCCTGCGCCAGGGCGAGTTTGAACAGAGCACGGTCTTCAACAGTGATGTCGCAGCGCAGGCGCGTATATTTGAGGCAGCCGGCTTTGAATGGCTGCATGTCGTCGATCTCAATGGGGCGGTATCGGGCGCGTCGGTGAATGGCCTGGCGGTGCGTGAAATTCTGTCGGCGATCAAAATGCCGGTGCAGCTCGGCGGTGGTATCCGCGATTTCCAGGCGATTGAATCCTGGCTCTCTGCCGGAATCACGAGGGTCATCCTCGGCACTGCCGCCGTGCGCAATCCCGCGCTGGTCAAGGAAGCTGCGCAGAAATTTCCCCGCCGGATTGCGATTGGGATTGATGCCCGCAACGGTCTCGTTGCCGTGGATGGCTGGACAAAGCAGACTGGAACGTCTGCGATCGAGCTGGCGCGCCGTTATGAAGAAGCCGGCGTCGCCGCGATCGTCTATACCGATATCGCGCGTGATGGAATGTTGCAGGGCGTGAATGTTGCAGAAACCGCGGCACTGTCGCGCGCGGTCTCGGTGCCGGTGATCGCAAGTGGCGGAGTCAGTAGCGCCGATGATATCCGCGCGTTGAAACAATCGGGGGCGCCAATTGCCGGCGCCATTATCGGCCGCGCATTATATGACGGCAGAATCACGCCGGTTGATGCGCTGACCGCGGCAGCATGATTCCGAAGTGTGAATTTCACCAAATGGTCACAACCAGAGGCACGAGATTGCGTGCTAGTGCTTGAACGCTCCGGCTTAAACAGATTCGGAGAATACGGACCGGGCCACGGCAACTCGCCCCTGCCGTGGCCGCCTTCAGTCTGCACCACGATGATCTGTACACGTACATATCCTGATGCGTTCGCTAACAGCGCGCCGTTTGCCTAAACCGAACCGCGCTGGAGCAGCCGGATCACCTGGTCGAGCTGATCGAGTGAACGGTAGTGGATTGTGATGGCGCCGCCTTTTTGCCCCTTGTAATCGATCGCCACCTTCAGGCCCAGCGCATCGGACAGCGTATGTTCGAGGGCTTTGGTGTCGGCATCTTTCGAAGGCGACGGCTTGTCCTGCTTTGCCTGGCGTGCCTTCTTTTCGACTTCGCGGACATTCAGACCCTGCGTCAGGATCTGATTGGCCATCGCCTCCGGATCGGTGGCCGTCACGAGCATGCGTCCATGGCCGGCGGTAATTTTGCCTTCCGACAACAGCGTCTGAACCCGCGCCGGCAGTTTCAGCAGGCGGAGCAGATTGGCAATGTGGCTGCGGCTTTTACCGATCACCCGCGCCATTTGTTCCTGGGTATAGGAAAAGCGATCGATCAGCTCCTGATAGGCAGCGGCTTCCTCGATGGGATTGAGATCGCTGCGCTGGACATTTTCGATGATCGCGATTTCCAGCGATTCGGGATCGCTCAGTTCACGGACGATCACCGGGACTTCGTGCAGCCGCGCCTTCTGCGCTGCGCGCCAGCGTCTCTCGCCGGCGATGATTTCAAAACTGTCATGGCGCGCTGTGGGACGAACCAGGATCGGCTGCAGCACGCCTTTTGCGGCAATCGATTCGGCGAGGTTGTCAAGTTCCTCGTCGTCAAAGTGACGCCGCGGCTGATGCGGATTGGGCGTAAGAAATGACACCGGCAGGCTGCGGGAACCTGTCGTGGCGGTTGTCGCCGGAGCAGCGGCGTCCTCTCCCAAAAGGGCCGACAATCCCCTTCCGAGACCCCGCGGGGCAGTGCGTGGTGGAGCGTTCTGGTTCATGTGATCACGCCGCCATTTCGTTCAGTTCGCGCTCGCGCTGAATCAGCTCAGCGGCGAGTTTTATGTAGGCCTGACTGCCGGCGCATTTGACGTCGTAAATGAGCGCCGGAAGACCATGACTGGGTGCCTCCGACAGTCGCACATTGCGCGGAATGACTGTTTGATAGACTTTTTCGCCAAAATGCGCGCGCACATCAGCAGCGACTTGTTCTGTCAAGGCGTTCCTTTTATCGAACATCGTTAGAACGACGCCCTGCAGCTCCAGGCTCGGATTGAGGTTGCCGCGCACCAGCTCGATCGTATTGACCAGCTGGCTCAGGCCTTCGAGGGGGAAAAATTCGCATACCAAAGGCACCACGGCCGCATCTGCGGCGACCATCGCATTGATGGTGAGAAGCGTCAGCGCCGGAGGGCAGTCGATCAGAACATAGGAAATATCCGGGTCGGTTGCGGCAAAAGTGTCGAGCGCGTCGCGCAAGCGGAAATTGCGCCGCGGCTGGCCCGTCAATTCAGGTTCGGCGCCGGAAAGGTCGATGGTGGATGGAACGAGGCTGAGGCCGGGAATCTTCGTGGGCACGACAGCGTCGCTCATCAGCGCGTTGCCGGTCAGAACATCATAGGTGGACAGCTTGCGTTCGTTCCGTGCCAGGCCGAGACCGGTGGAGGCATTGCCCTGCGGATCCAGGTCCAGAATCACGACCTTCTCGCCAACGGCAGCAAGTGCGGTGCCGAGGTTGATGGCCGTGGTGGTCTTCCCCACGCCCCCCTTCTGATTGGCGATAACGAGGGTGCGAAATCGCTTTTTAGGTTCCACGGGTACCCGTTCTACCTGGCGCCACACGTAACAGCCCCCGGATTTCAAGCACGACACCACTGTCGCTGGTTCGACTCGGATGTTTTTGGACAGTCATCTTCCAACAGTTATGGGCTTCGGTCAATTCAGGCCCCAGATTTTGTCCTTTGAGAAAGAGGCCGACTGTGTCCTTTCCCCAAAATCGCTGTGCATAAGCGAGCAGTTTTTCGAGCGGAGCGAGTGCGCGGGCCACGACGACGTCGAAGATTTGCGGCGTGGCGGCTTCAATCCGGTCACCACACACTTCAACAGTCAGATTTAGCCGGCGGATGACCGCATTCAGGAATTCGCGCTTTTTCTGGGTGGCTTCGTACAGCACGATGCGAATTTGACGGTCGCGCAACAATTCGGCCAAAACCAGCCCGGGAAAGCCAGCCCCACTGCCGAGATCCACCAGCGATTTTGCCGGGTCAGGTATGAAGTCTGCAAGCTGGGCAGAGTCCCAGAAGTGGCGCAGCCAGACGTCCGATAGTGAGGCGCGGGATACGAGATTTTGCCGCGCGTTCCATTCCGCGAGCATCCCCGCATAGAGTTTCAGACGTGCCAGCGTTTCACGTGAAACATGGGCGCAAGCGGCGAATTCTTCCGGGCCGAACAGCTCATTCGGCAATGGCATGGCCAGTTGCGGATTGATGGCGAATGGCGGCGAGGACGAGCGTCAATGCGGCCGGAGTGATTCCGTCGATGCGCGAGGCCTGACCAAGGGTCCGGGGCCGGATTGATGCCAGCTTTGTCCGGCACTCCGTGGAAAGGCCAATGACAGCCGTATAGTCCATTTCGTCCGGAATTAGCAGCGATTCGTCTTTGCGAAACGCAAGAATATCGCTCTCCTGGCGGTCGAGATACCCCGCATAATGCGCGTCCATTTCGAGCTGTTCGGCAATTTCACCCGTAATACCGGCCAGCTGAGGCCAGATTTCCGCCAGACGCTGGACGGTGACGGCCGGAAGCGACAGCAACTCCATCGCGGAGCGCCGAACCCCATCCTGCCGGACTGCAATGCCGGCACGGCTCGCCTCAGCAGACGTCATGATAAGGCTCGCCATCAAGTTCCGCACCGCGCTGATTTCGTCGAGTTTAGCTGTGAAGCGTTTTTCCCGGTTGGGTCCGACAATTCCTGCCGCTATTCCAATTGGTGTCAGGCGTTGATCGGCATTATCGGCCCGGAGTGTCAGCCGGTATTCCGCCCTCGACGTGAACATTCGATAGGGCTCCGTTACCCCCCTGGTTACGAGGTCGTCGATGAGGACGCCAATATAGGCTTGCGAGCGGTCCAAAATGAGGGGTGTACCACAGCCGGCACAGCGCGCCGCATTCACGCCGGCAATCAGGCCCTGAGCGGCGGCTTCTTCATAGCCCGTCGTGCCATTGATCTGCCCGGCGAGAAACAGCCGCGGCAGCTTTTTCACCTCGAGGGACGGCTTGAGCTCGCGCGGATCGACATAGTCATACTCAATCGCGTATCCGGGGCGGAGGACATCCGCTCTCTCCAGACCCGGAATGGTCTTGAGAAAGGCTAATTGGACCTCCTCCGGCAGCGAGGTCGAAATCCCGTTCGGATAAATTGTGTCGTCATCCAAGCCTTCCGGTTCGAGGAAGATCTGGTGGCCCTCGCGTCCGGCAAACCGCACGACTTTATCTTCAATCGATGGGCAATAGCGTGGTCCCGTACTCTGGATTTGACCGGAATACATCGGCGACCGCGCGAGATTCTCCCGGATAACCGCATGCGTTGCCGGGGTGGTCTGCGTGATGTGACACGCGATCTGCGGAGTCGAGATCTGCCCGGTCAAAAAGGAGAATGGCTTGGGCGGATCATCGCCCGGCTGGAGAGGAAGGCCCGTCCAATCGATCGTCTTGCCGTCGAGCCGCGGCGGCGTGCCAGTTTTTAGGCGGCCCATGGCGAACTGGAAACCTGCGAGAGTAGCTGCCAGTCGATTCGATGGAGCTTCGCCGACCCGGCCTGCCGGAATCTTTTGCTCACCGATATGAATGAGGCCGCGGAGAAAAGTCCCGGTCGTAATCACCACAGCGGCGCAACGGAGCTCCTCGCCGGCTTCGGTCACTACGCCGGCAACCTGGCCTTGGTCGATGATAAGGTCGCCAGCTGCCCCTTCGCGAATAGATAGTCCCGCAATTTCGGCCAAGGCGCCTTGCATGGCCCCGCGATAGAGCTTGCGATCGGCTTGGGCTCGAGGTCCCCGGACAGCCGGGCCCTTGCGCCCATTGAGTACACGGAACTGAATTCCGGCAGCGTCGGCAACTCTCCCCATGACGCCATCCAAGGCATCAATTTCCCGCACGAGGTGCCCCTTGCCAACCCCTCCAATAGCCGGGTTGCAGGACATTTCGCCAATTGTCTTGAGATTATGGGTCAGAAGCAGAGTGCTGGCGCCAGCCTTGGCCGCCGCCGCCGCGGCTTCGCAGCCGGCATGACCGCCGCCGATGACGATCACGTCGAAGTCCGGACGCTGCTGTTTCACGTGAAACATCTACTTCCCAATGCAAAAGTCGCGGAAAACCACGTCCAACAACTCGTCCAGATCGACCGCTCCCGTGATCCGCCCGAGAGCCCGTAAGCTGATGCGAAGCTGTTCCGCCGCGAGTTCAGGCTCATGCTCCTCAAGAGCCACGGCGATTCGCTGGCTCGCCTCTTCAACAGCATAACGATGGCGAGCCCGGGTCAGCAATGGCGGCTCGGCCCCGTTTGCCCGGTTCGCCGCCGCGGCTGCAATGCGGTCAATCAGATCGTCCATCCCCCCACCAGACTTGGCAGATATATAGAGATTGCCGGCTTCCTCTTGACGACATAAGTCCGCCTTATTCCATACCACCAAGTCGGCCTCCGCCGGACGGACCATCGCGGGATCGGATGCATCCAGAACCAGCAGCCGAAAATCCGCGGCTTCCGCCCGAGCTTTCGCGCGGCGGATACCCTCTTGCTCAACCGGTTCAGCCGATTCACGGATGCCAGCGGTATCAGCCAGCACGACCGCATAACCGCCGAGGTCCAGCTTCACCTCTATAATGTCCCGAGTCGTGCCTGGCAGATCCGAAACAATCGCCACATCCCGCCGAGCCAGCGCATTCACCAGCGAACTCTTGCCCACATTCGGCGGTCCGATCACCGCCACATGGAACCCGTCCCGGATAATCTCGCCGCGTCGGCGATCGTTCAGATGAGCCTGCATTTCCGCAAACAGCGCCCGCAATTCCTGCCGGCTTGCTGCCCACACGCCATCGGGCAGCTCTTCATCCGGGAAATCGATATTTGCTTCGATCCACGCGGCGGATCGAATCAGCCGCTCCCGCCACCGGGAATATTGATCCGCCAGAGCGCCGTCATATTGGCGGAGCGCGAGCAGCCGCTGGGCCTCTGTGTCGGCCGCAATCAAGTCTCCGATGGCTTCCGCGCGCGTAAGGTCAAGCCGCCCATTCTCCACGGCGCGCCGTGTGAATTCGCCCGGCTCTGCAGGCCGGAACCCCGGCAGCCGACCCAAACCCCGCAGCAAAGCCGAAGTTACAGCTCGCCCACCGTGAATGTGCAGTTCAACAACATTCTCGCCCGTATAGGAGCGTGGCCCGGTGAACCACAGCACCAAAGCCTCATCAATTCGATTGCCAGTCGTTTTATCAAACAGTGTACGTATTACCGCTGACCGTTCAGGAGAAACTTGCCCCGATGATGTCAGGTCAAACGCCGCAGCCGCGTTCGGACCAGAAACCCGAACAACCGCGACGCCCGCCGGTCCCGCACCGCTCGAAACTGCAAATATGGTGTCGCTTTCTGCAGCAGGTTTGGAATTGCGCACCCGATCCGCCTTGTGACCAAATTCAATAAGCCCTAGGAGGTGCGCTCTATTTCCGCACCCATGAACGCCGGATTGCCATGGCCAACCAGCTCGCCAACCAAACCAGTCCTTACCTGCTCCAGCACAAGGACAATCCCGTCGATTGGCGACCCTGGAACCCAGAAGTACTCGCCGAGGCCCAACGCAGCAACCGTCCGATTCTTGTCTCGGTCGGCTATGCCGCCTGCCATTGGTGCCACGTCATGGCCCATGAGAGCTTCGAAGACGCGGAAACCGCCGCGCTGATGAACGAGCTTTTCGTCTGTGTAAAGGTCGATCGCGAAGAACGTCCCGACATCGACAACTGGCTGCAGCGCATTCCGGTGCTAATGGGCCAAAGCGGCGGCTGGCCGCTGAACGTGTTTCTCACCCCCAAAGGCGAACCGTTCTGGGCCGGTACCTATTTCCCGCGTGAAGCGGCATTCGGCCGGCCTTCATTCAAGACCGTGCTGAGCGACATCTCCCGCCGCTTCCAGGAATCGCCCGACATGATCGCGCCGAATGTGCGCAAGATAGCCGACAGTTTCGAGCAGGCCTGGTACCAGAATCGCTCCGGCAGCTTCGACATGTACAAGCTGGACCGCGTGACGATCGCAGTGGCGCAAGCGTTCGACATTTTCTACGGCGGCATGATCGGGGCGCCGAAATTCCCGAATGTTCCGTTGCTCGAAGTGCTGTGGCGCGCTTACCTTCGGACAGGTCTGCCGCAATATCTGACGCAGGTGCTGTGCGCGCTCGACAATATGGGCCGCGGCGGCATTTTCGATCATATCGGCGGCGGGTTTTCGCGATACTCCGTAGACGAACAATGGCTCGTGCCGCATTTCGAAAAGATGCTGTACGACAACGCACAGCTGCTCGACATCATGACGCTGGTCTGGCAGGACGGAAAACAGGGCGTCCTGAAGTCCCGCGTCGAGGAAACCATCGGCTGGGCATTGCGCGAGATGATGGTCGAAGGCGCCGCATTCGCCTCGAGCCTTGATGCCGATTCCGAGGGCGAGGAAGGCAAGTTCTACGTCTGGACCGAGGAAGAAATCGATTCACTGCTCGCCGGCACGCGGGCCGAACGGTTCAAGCAGGCCTATGGTGTGAGCCGTGACGGCAATTTTCCCCATGACGGAAAGCCATCCGGCCGCAACATCCTTCACCGGGTGATGAATCTTTCCGGCTGGACCGAAGCCGAACAACCCGCGTTTACCCGCCAGAGGCAGATCCTTCTCGCTGGGCGCGAAAAACGCATCCGCCCCGGCCGCGACGACAAGGTGCTCACCGACTGGAATGGCCTCATGATCGCCAGCCTGGCGAATGCGGGAGCGGCATTCGAGCGCAGCGACTGGATCTCCGCCGCGCGTCGCGCATTCGATTTCATTTGCACCAAACTGGGGGACGGCGACCGGCTGTTCCATTCCTACCGCGCCGGACAACGGCAACATCAGGCCTTTTCCGACGGCTATACTTTCATGTCCCGCGCCGCGCTCGCGCTTTGGGAAGCAACCGGCGAACGCACGTTTCTGGACCGTGCCCTCGGCTGGACCGCAGTCCTCGACCGCGATTTCTGGGACGTCATCCAGGGCGGCTATGTTTTCTCGCGCAACGACGACGTTCCGGACCAGTCGCGGATACGCACGGCCTTTGACACGCAGACGCCCTCGGCCAATGCGGTCATGATTGGTGTTCACGCCCGGCTGTTCTACGCCACACTCAATCAGCACCACGCCGATCGCGCCAATAACCTCATCCAGGCGTTCGCCGGCGACATCAGCAGCAACTATCTCCAGATGGGCACATATCTCAACAGTTTCGAATTCTGCACGTCCTGCCTCGAAATTATCGTTTGCGGTCCGCCATCCGATCCGCGCACGCGTGGTCTCGTGAAAGCCGTGCTCGAGCGCAGTCTGCCCAATCGCCTCTTGATGGTAGTCCCCCCCGGCCAGGACTTGCCGCCGGGACATCCTGCGCATGGCAAAACAATGCAAGACGGCCAACCGACGGCCTATATCTGCGGTGGCATGTCATGCTCGCCGCCGGTGACCAATCCCGCCGTTGTATCGCAGGTTCTCAAATTGCCCGAGAACTCACCGATGGCGAAATCGGCCGGCACTGCCTGATGCCGGCGCCGAGCGCGCCTTGCGTGCCCTGATTTGCCCCGGCGCGCCTGGCGCGCGATTGTTTGAATCACTTGGCCGACTGAGCGCTGAACGGCTAAGCTGAGCGCGCATACACATCGCCAATAAGGGGAGTCTCCAAATGAGCGGCAAAGATATTTCGGTTCGCGGCGCCGACGGCAGTTTTGGTGCATATCTCGCCACTCCGGCTTCCGCCCAGGGGCCGGGCGTCATTGTGATCCAGGAAATTTTTGGCGTGAACGATGTGGTCCGCAAGATTTGCGACGCCCACGCTGCGCGCGGCCGCTTCGCGCTGGCGCCGGATTTGTTCTGGCGCCTCGAACCCGGCGTGCAACTTACCGACAAGACACAGGAGGATTGGGGCAAAGCCTTCAGCCTGATGCAGCGCTTTGATGTCGATAAAGGCGTGGCCGACATCCAGGCGTCACTGCGGCACTTGCGCGAGGTCAAGGGCTGCACCGGGAAAATCGGCACCGTCGGGTATTGCCTCGGTGGGCAGCTCGCATTCCTTGCCGGGACCCGTACCGATGCCGATGCATCGGTAGGCTATTACGGAGTGAACATTCAGAACCGGCTCAATGAAGCGGGCAAGATCAAAAAGCCGCTGATGCTGCACATCGCAGCCAAAGACCAATATTGCCCGCCGGAGACGCAAAAGCAGATCATCGACGGATTGAAGGGCAACGCGCTGGTCACGATCCATGTATACCCGGAAATGGACCATGCCTTCGCGCGTGAAGGCGGCCAGCACTACGACAAGGCTTGTGCCGATCTTGCCAATTCGCGTACCGACGCCTTTTTCCGTCAGCATCTCGGGTAATCAACGTGAAAGCTGTCCGCATACACCAGACCGGCGGTCCTGAAGTCCTGACCTATGAAGAGGTCGCTTTGCCGCCGCCCTCGCCCGATGAAATCCGGGTGCGGCACACCGCAATCGGCGTCAATTTCATAGACACGTATCATCGGGTGGGTCTCTACACTCTGCCGCTTCCGGCCACTCTCGGGTCGGAAGCGGCAGGGGTCGTGGAGGCGACCGGCGCTAATGTCACCAGTGTGCGGATTGGCGACCGCGTCGCCTATTGCATGGTGCGCGGTTCCTATGCCGAAGCTGCGAATATTCCGGCCTGGACGGCAGTGAAGCTACCATCCGCCATCAGCGATGAAGTCGCCGCCGCTGTGCTGCTCAAGGGCCTGACGGCACGCTATCTTCTCAAGGCGACCTATAAAATCTCGCCCGGCCAAACCATTCTGTTTCATTCCGCGGCCGGCGGCGTGGGCGTGATCGCCTGCCAATGGGCCAAACATCTCGGGGCGACCGTCATCGGAACCGTCGGTTCCGAAGACAAAGTGTCGCTCGCCCGCGACAGCGGTTGTGCGCATGTCCTGAACCCGCGCAAAGACGACTGGGTCAAACGCGTGCGCGAGATCACCGGCGGCACCGGCGTACCGGTGGTATACGACTCCATCGGCAAAGATACCTTCATGGGATCGCTCGATTGTCTGGCGGTACGCGGCATGCTGGTCTATTTCGGCAACTCATCAGGCGCAGTGCCGCCGTTCGAGCCTCTCATTCTGAGCCAGAAGGGCTCGCTGTTTCTGACCCGGCCAACGCTTGCCCACTACGCCCGCAATGCGCAGGAGTTGAAAGAGACCGCAGACGACCTATTTCAGGTGATCGCCTCCCGTGCGGTCAAGGTCGTGGTCAATCAGCGTTTCAAACTCTCGGAAGCGCGCGCGGCCCATGAGGCACTACACTCGCGGGGAACCACGGGCGCGACAGTTCTGCTTCCGTAGTGAACCTTTTGCGCCGCCATCCGCTAAATCATCAGAACGAATTGGACCAGGGACGACACATGATGCAAAACGAACGTGTCGCGCTGGCGCTGATCGCGCTCATCACCGGCATGATGGGCTTCATCGAAAGCATGATGGCCGTACCGGCGGGATCCACCGCCATGGCGGCGGACGCGCTCTCTTTCGTTCAGCATTCCATCACGGCGGGATTCTCGCTCTGGGCGACAGCCGGCACGATCAATCGCCAGCGCTGGACCGTACAGCTTCAGGGCTTCGTCATGGCGCTGTTGGGCGGCCTGGTCTGCCTCATCGCGGTGCGCCGGCTGTATTACGGCAGCCTGCCCCATCCCGTGGCCATGGCCATTATCGGAGTCGTTGCACTGTTCGCCGATCTTATGGTCGGGGCAATTGTGCTGGGCCAACGGCGGATGCTCACGAGCATAGGTGCGTTGTGGCGGATCAGCCGTACCGATTGCGTCGGCAATATCGGGGTGATTGCAGCCGCTGCAGCGGTGTTCGCCACCAAGTCCAACATCCCCGACATCGTGATCGGCGGCGCGATGGCGATGTATTTCTTCATCTCCGGCTGGCGCATCGCCATCACCGGAAAGCTTGACGCCGGACGGACGCCGTCAAGCGACTGAATCCGCGCGACCCAGTTTCGAATCGACGCTTCCCGCTCTGACTTACGTATTCATGCTGTCGAAGAAGTCGTCGTTCGTCTTCGTCTGACGCAGCTTCTCGAGCAGGAATTCGATCGCATCGATCGTGCCCATCGGCGCCAGGATACGCCGCAAGACATACATCTTTGCCAACGTTCCCTTGTCGACCAGGAGCTCGTCTTTGCGCGTGCCCGAGCGCAGAATATCGATCGCCGGGAATACACGTTTGTCGGCCACCTTGCGGTCGAGGATGATTTCCGAATTGCCGGTGCCTTTGAATTCTTCAAAGATCACTTCATCCATGCGCGAACCGGTATCGATCAGCGCGGTGGCAATGATTGTGAGTGAGCCGCCTTCTTCGATATTGCGGGCGGCACCGAAGAAGCGTTTCGGGCGCTGCAATGCATTTGCATCGACACCGCCGGTCAGTACTTTTCCCGATGATGGCACAACCGTGTTGTAAGCACGTCCGAGGCGGGTGATTGAGTCGAGAAGAATGATTACATCCCGCTTGTGCTCGACCAGGCGCTTGGCTTTTTCGATCACCATCTCGGCGACCTGGACATGGCGCGATGCCGGCTCGTCGAATGTGGACGAAATCACTTCGCCTTTGACCGAGCGCTGCATGTCGGTGACTTCTTCCGGGCGCTCATCGATCAGAAGCACGATCAGGTAGCAATCCGGATGGTTGGCCGCGAGCGCTTTCGCGATGTTCTGCAGAATAACGGTTTTGCCGGTCCGCGGCTGTGCTGTGATCAGGGCGCGCTGGCCCATGCCCAACGGCGCCACAATATCAATTACCCGACCGGTCTTGTCTTTGATCGTGGGATCCTCAAGCTCCATGTTGAAGCGCCGCGTCGGATAGAGCGGCGTCAAATTGTCGAAATGGACCTTGTGCTTGCCGGCTTCGGGATCCTCGAAATTGATGCTTGAGACCTTCAGCAGCGCGAAATACCGCTCGCCATCCTTGGGACTGCGGATCGGGCCTTCAACCGTATCGCCGGTGCGCAAACCGAAGCGGCGGATTTGCGACGGCGAAACATAGATGTCGTCGGGACCGGCGAGGTAATTCGATTCCGGACTGCGTAGAAACCCAAACCCGTCCTGAAGGATTTCGAGTACGCCGTCGCCGTTAATTTCGACATTGCGTTCCGCCAATTCTTTCAGAATCGCGAACATCATGTCCTGCTTGCGCATCGATGATGCGTTTTCGATCTCCAGCTCCTCGGCAAATTCGAGAAGTTCATTCGGCTTCTTAATCTTCAAGTCACGAAGCTTCATGGCCTGGAGGCCAGACTGGATGGTCATGGGACGCGTACCTGCAGAGGGTTAAGTATCATTGTGAATGCAAGGCGGGGATATCCCGAGGTAAATGCCGATTGTGCTGCTTTGCGTTGGGAGATCTTTGCGCCTTTGGCCGGGTCTTGCGGCCATCTACCGAAGGCGCACCAATCGAAGACAGTTCCCATGCTAACGGGATTTCGGGCCTTTGCAATCCCCCCGGATGGCCGTGGGCCCGCGTTCAAATAGGTTTGACGACGACTAAAATCACAATCGCGATCATCAGCAGTGCCGGAATTTCATTCCAGGCGGCGTAAAACCGCTTGTCATGGCGATTCTCACCGCGCGCGAAAGCCCGGCGCCAGCGCGAAAACAGACCATGCACACCCGACATAACGGCGACCAGGGTGACCTTGGCGATCAGCCAACCGGGACCGTTGCTGAACCGCGTGAAAGCCAATGTTAGCCCCAACACCCACACCGCGGTCATCGCCGGATTGATGATGATCCGGATCAACCGTTTTTCCATCCGCTGGAAACGTTCGTCGTCCACTGCGCCTGGCACGGCTTCGCAATGATAGTAAAAAAGGCGCGGCAGGTAGAGCATTCCAGCCATCCATGCCATCACGGCAATGATGTGAAACGCTTTGATCCAGTCGTAATAGCGATTGAGGACATCGGTCATGGCGATTCTGGCTGTTCGCAAATTCGCGCTTTGGGACAAATCCGTCCGGGTGCACAGGTGACCGGAATACGTGATTTCAGCGCAGCTTCAACCAGGTCGGCAAGGCCCCGAATAAACGCCGGATGGGTTCTCACCGTCGGAAGCCGGATGTAGTCCCGCACACCCGATTGGGTCGCCAGTTTCCGATATTCGATATCCAGTTCGACCAGAGTTTCCGAATGTTCTGAGACGAATGCCACAGGCAAAATAATCAATCCTTTGCCTTCGCTGCCGGCCCGCCGAACTTCCGCATCCGTTGCCGGCCCGATCCACTCCAGAGGACCCACCCGGCTCTGGTAGCAAATCTGCCAATCGAACTCCCTCGGCTGAAGTTTTTCGACGACCGCACGCACAGTCTGTTCGACCTGCCACTGATAGGGATCACCGCGCGCGACTGTGCGCTTGGGCAGACCGTGCGCAGAAAACAACACCCGATATTGGATACCGGCCTGCACCCGCTCAAATCCTCGCTCGAGAAGATCAACAAACGCATCCACCAGTCCACGGTCAAAGGGATAACAGCACACTTCCTGTAGTGGAGCGGTCAGGCCCTGCTTTGCGCTTTCGCGGCGCCATTCCGCCAATGACGATCGGCTCGTTGTGGTGGAATATTGGGGATAAAGCGGCAACAGAACCACACGATCCGGAGCAAATGCTTTCACGTCGCGCACCGCCTGCTGCGTGAATGGATGCCAGCATCGCATCGCAATGAAACACCCGGCCGTAAAGCCGCGCGATCCCAACTCCGCTCTGAGCGCCTCACACTGGGCCTGGGTCTCCGGAACGATCGGCGATCGGCCACCCAACTCCTCATAGATTTTCCGCGCAACCGGAGCACGCCGTCGCGCTATCAGCCGTGCCAGCGGACGCCGGACCACTCCCGGAAGTGAAATCACCGCAGGATCGCTGAACAGATTTTCCAGAAAGGGTTCGACGGCATCCAGTGAATCCGGGCCGCCGAGGTTGAGCAGCACAACGGCCAGTTTCACGCCGATCCTCTAACCCTTTCAACGACGCGAGTCACATGCTCCAAGGGTGTTTCCTGCAACACGCCATGTCCAAGATTGAAAATCGCTGAGTGGCCGCGAGCCGCCCGGAGAATTTTATCAATAGCCCGGTCCAGCGCCTCGCCGCCGGCGATGAGCGCAATCGGATCGAGGTTTCCCTGCACAGCTATGTTCATTCCAAATTGCGAAATCGCCCATGATAGCGATGTCGCTGTATCAATCCCGATGCAATTCACGCCGGTTTCGCTCGCGTAAAGCCGATACTGGTTCTGAGTCGCAGCACGCGGAAAACCAATAATTCGTGCATCCGGTACCGCATCGCGAACCGCAGCCACAATCTCTCTGGTTGGGCCGATCACCCAATCGGCAAACTCAGGATCGGGCAAACCTCCCGCCCAGCTGTCAAACAACTGAACCGCATCCGCCCCGTGCTCCAACTGCCAAACCAGGTGAGACGCCACAGCATCGGCAAGCCGGTACAAAAGACGCGAAAACTCCTGGCTGTCTGAATACCCGAAAAGTTTTGCCACCCGTTGATCCGGCGAGCCGCTTCCCTGCAGCATATAGGCTGCAAGAGTCCATGGGGCGCCGGCAAATCCAATCAGCGCCTTCTCCGAAGCCAATGCTTTCCTGGTTTGCTCCAGCGCCTGATACACCGGTGAGAGCCGCTGTTTCCAAATCCCGGAATCAGGCGCCAACCCGTCCAGCCCGGGATACTGGTCCAGAATTGGACCTACGCCTTCCTCAAAGCGCACTCCCTGACCCAACGCATAGGGAATGACCAGAATGTCGGAGAATATAATCGCCGCATCGAAGTCAAAGCGCCGAATAGGCTGCAAGGTGATTTCCGTCGCCAAATCCGGCGACATGCACATTGTCCAGAACGAACCGGCCAATTTCCGCAACTCGCGGTATTCCGGCAGATACCGCCCGGCCTGACGCATCAGCCAGATTGGAGGCGGCCAAACCTCGTTTCCTTCGAGAACCGAAACCAGAGCCGGAACAGGCGGAGAAAATTTCGTCTTCAAAGCAATTCCTGCTCTTTGAGATGATGATACTGGTGTTGTAGCGGTAAGTCTGTGGAGAAGTCAGGGGATCGGGTCTGATTCCCCGGTTTGGCGGGCAAATTTTAGTTTCACGGTTTGGCTACAGATTGGGGATAGCCGCTGATTTTATCCCCGTTTTGCCGCTGGCCGGTATGAAAGTGATGGAGTGTTGTGGGCATTTTTGGGATGAAATCGATGGTCCGTGAATATCACCTGCATATGATCTCGGACTCGACAGGCGAGACTCTGAACACGGTTGCGAAAGCAGTCGGCGCGAAGTTCGAGGGAGCAATCGCCCGGGAACACATTTACTCGCTCGTACGTAGCGAGAATCAGCTTCGACGCGCCCTCCAGCATATCAGTGCAAATCCCGGAATCGTATTTTCCACACTGGTCAATCCCGGTCTGCGCCGGCTGCTGGAGCAGGAATGCAGGAAATTGAATCTGCCCTGCGTGTCGGTCCTCGATCCTGCGGTTGATGCGATGAAAAAATATTTGGGCGTCGAAGAGGCCCACCGTCCTGGCGCCCAACATGAGATGGACGCCCGCTACCAGGAACGGGTTGACGCATTGAATTACGCGATGCAGCACGATGATGGACAAAATGTTCAAAATCTGGCTGAGGCTGATGTCATTCTGGTCGGCGTGAGTCGAAGCTCCAAGACGCCGACAAGCATCTATCTCGCGATCCGCGGTGTGCGGGCTGGCAATATCCCGATCGTGCCGGGAATTCCGGTGCCAGAGCACCTGTTCGCCCTTCCCAAACCCCTGTTTGTCGGACTGTGGCTATCGCCTGAAAGGTTGCTTCAAATTCGGAGAAACCGCCTCACGACCATGGGTGAGAACAAGAGCTCGGATTATGTCGATGAAGACGCGATCCGGAGCGAACTGGCGACCACACGCCGCATCTTCGAGCAATATGGCTGGCCAACAATCGATGTCACCCGCCGCTCGATTGAGGAAACTGCCGCGGCCATATTGAATCTTCTGGCGGACAGAAACGCATCCCAATGAACGTGCCGCTGATCCTCGCCTCGTCCAGCCGCAGCCGGCGAATCATGCTCGAATCTGCGGGCGTTGGGTTCACCGTGACAGTTCCGCCGTTCGATGAGGCAATTCTGAAATCGGTGCTGTTGGACGGCGGCAGCGATGGATTCCGGATGGCGGAGGAGCTGGCGCAGGCGAAGGCGTTGTCTGTCAGCCGGCACCATCCAGGTGCTTTGGTCCTTGGCTCCGACCAGGTGCTGGTTTGCGATGGCCAGGTCTTCAGCAAGTCGGATACGGAAGCCGAAGCACGCAAGACACTGAATACGCTCTGTGGGCGCGAGCATCAGTTGATAACCGCAGCCATTATCGCGCGAGATGATGTGCCATTGTGGCGGCACACGGAATCTGCCGTCCTGAAAATGCGGAAATTCTCACACCATTTTCTGGATGAATATTTGCTGGCGGAAATACCGCAGATTCTCGGCTCGGTCGGGTGCTATCAAATCGAGGGCCGCGGCGCCCAGCTGTTCAGTGAAATCGCCGGTGATCAGTTCTGCATTCGTGGGTTGCCGTTGATCCCGGTCTTGTCGGCCCTGCGCGATTTCGGAGTCATCCCGGCATGAATGGCCGAATCGCGGCGGTTGTCGGTTGGCCGGTTGCGCAATCGCTGAGCCCCGTGATCCACTGTCACTGGTTCCGCGAATACCGCATCGACGGTGAATACGTCGCCCTCCCCATCTTGCCGGAGAATTTTTCGCGCTGCATGGCGGCGCTGCCACTGATGGGATTTGCGGGGGTGAATGTCACAGTCCCGCACAAGCAGGCGGCAGCGGCGCTGGCGCAAACTCTGGACGAAGATGCCCGGCGAACGGGTGCCGTGAATTTGCTGGTATTCGGCGAGCGTGGAATTGCGGGTGCGAATACCGACGTTGCCGGGTTTCTGGCAAGCCTGCGCGAAAGCCTGCAGGTAAACCAGCTCACAAACCGGCCGGCAATCGTACTGGGAGCTGGCGGGGCGGCGCGCGCCGTTGTGCTGGCCCTCCAGCGGGCCGGGTTTGACGAAATTTGCATCGTCAATCGCACCCGGGAGCGGGCGCAAGCGATTGTAGACCAGCTTGCACTGCCGGTCCGCTGCCGAGTCATCGACTGGGGCGACTGGACCAATGCATTTGCCGGCGGAGGACTTCTCGTCAACACGACGAGCCTCGGAATGAAAGGCAAAGCAGCGCTGGAATTGCCGCTCGACCATCTGCCTTCAGATGCTGCTGTCGCCGACATTGTCTACAATCCAGTGCAAACTGATCTTCTGCGCCGGGCAGCGGCAAAGGGCCATGCGACGATGGACGGTCTTGGCATGCTGATGCATCAGGCCGTCCCGGCATTCGCCGCCTGGTTTGGTGTGACACCAAAAGTGACAGCCGAATTGCGCACTGAACTGCTGCGGGCCCTTGCTCGTGCATAGGCCGTACATTGTCGGGCTCACCGGCTCGATCGGCATGGGCAAAACTGAAACCGGCAAACTGTTTGCCCGGCTCGGGATTCCGGTCTTCGACTCTGACTCGGTGGTGCGAGAGCTTTACGAACCCGGAGGCGCGGCCGTGGCGCCGGTTGCTGCCGCTTTCCCCGGTGCAGTGCGCGAGCGCCGGATAGACAGGTCACTACTGGCTGCGGAACTGGAGCGTCATCCTGCGGCTTTTGCGCGGCTTGAAGCGATTGTACATCCGCTGGTGCGCAAAGCCCGTGACGAATTCGTGCGGACGGCTGCCGAACGCGGGGATGAGCTCGTGATCATCGATATCCCGTTGCTGTTCGAGACCGGTGCTCAGAACCAGGTGAATGCGGTCGTTGTGGTTTCTGCGCCGAAGGACGTGCAGGAACAGCGTGTACTTGCCCGGCCGGGAATGACGCCGGAAAAGCTCCAATTGCTCCATGCCCGGCAAATGCCGGATGCGGAAAAACGTGCAAAAGCCGATTTTGTGATTGAGACCGATAAAGGGCTGGCGCAGGCTTTCATCGAAGTGAAGCGAGTCGCCGCCGAATTGCGGGGGCGCGCAAAGCACAGGTCACCGGATGCGTGAAATCGTGCTCGATACGGAAACCACCGGCCTCGAGGTCGAAAAGGGCCATCGGCTGGTTGAGATCTGTGGCATCGAGCTGGATCGCCGTCTCCCGACCGGCAATGTTTTTCACCAGCTGATCGATCCGGAACGGGACATTCCGCACGAAGCGGTCATGATTCACGGATTGGATGCCGAAAAGCTGCGCGGGCAACCGGTATTCGCCAAGATCGCCGATTCGCTGCTGGAATTCATTGGCGATTCGCGTCTGGTCATTCACAACGCGGATTTCGATCTGAAATTCCTCAATGCCGAATTGGCGCGGCTCAATTATCAGCCGTTCCCGCAGGACCGCGCACTCGACACATTGGCGCTGGCGCGGCGCCGATTTCCCGGATCGCCATGCTCGCTCAATGAGCTTTGCCGCCGGTTTAATTTTGACCTTTCGGGGCGCAGCAAACACGGGGCCCGCATCGATGCGGAGCTGCTGGCGAAAGTTTACCTTGAACTGATCGGCGGCCGGCAGGCGCACCTCGAACTGTCAGCTGCGGCTGCCACTGCAGGGGAACATTTCGAGGCGCGGGGTGAACGCCTTGTCCGGCCGGAGCCTTTGCCCGCACGGTTGACGGCGGACGAGATCGCCGCGCATGCGCGGTTCATTGCCGAAGAGCTGGAAGGCGATGTGATCTGGAACTGGGCCGGAGCCGGTTAGGCCGTTGTCGGCGCCTGGGGCTGGCGCTGCGCTTCCATCATCCGGCTGCGATACAGCGCGGCAAAGTCGATCGGCTCGATCATCAGCGGCGGCAACCCGCCGTCACTGATGAGATCGGAAATGACTCTGCGCACGAATGGGAACATCAGCCGCGGACACTCGATCAGCAGCATAGGCTGAAGCACTTCCTCCGGTACGCGCTCCAAAACGAATAGACCGCCATAGGCGATCTCCAGCAGGAAGACCGGCTTATCATCCTGCTTGGCGTTGACGCGCATCTTGAGCACGACCTCATAGGGGCCGTTTTCCTGCAAGCGCCGGGCCTGGAGATCGACGGTGAATTCGATTTGTGGGCGCTGGACATTGACCCCCATGGAGGGATTTTCGAACGAGAGATCCTTAATATATTGCGAGATGATCTGAAGGCTCGGCATCTGCATTTCGGCGCCTGCAGGCGGGGTTGCGCCCGGATTCGTGCCGCCATTGGGGCTGTCGTTGTCGGCCATCTGATGGTTCTTTCGATCGGCTGGGGAAAAGGAATGCCGCCGCTACCACGGATCGCGCAAGCGTGACAAGGAGATTGCCGCCCTTGCTGTGGCATGCGCCCGCGGGAACAGAATATATCGTGATTGTGGCGGGTATAATGGCCAAGGCGCGCTGGACCGGAGCACGCCCAGGGATTAGTTTAAAGGCGACAGCGGCATAATGCCGTTATTCCGCCCGTCTTAGTCAGCACAGGGCCGGTCAGGCGCAAGTAGAGATGAATAACTACCAGTTCTTCGACGTGGTCCTTCTCGCGCTGCTCGCAGGCTTCATTGCCTTCCGGCTTTACTCGGTGCTGGGACGGCGGACCGGCAACGAGCGCACGCCCGACACCGCTCGTTCCAATCCGCAACCGGCAGCGAAGGACAATGTGCGGACATTGCCGGACCGTTCGGGGCTCTCGGCCGCGCCTCCGGTAGGCGGGACGAACACACTGTCGCGGGCACTTCTCGACATCAAGCTGTACGACCGCGGTTTCGACACCGAGCATTTCACATCCGGCGCCCGCGCGGCCTATGAGATGATTGTGACCGCATTCGCACATGGCGATCGCGAGGTCCTGAAGCCGCTGTTGTCGCCGGAAGTCTTCGACGCATTCGATCAGGCGATCAAGCAGCGCGAGACCAAGAAAGAGCGGGTTGAGTTTACCTTCCTCTCACTCAAATCGGCCCGCATCACGGCGGCCGAAATGAAGGGCCAGACTGCGGAACTCACGGTCGCTTTCAACAGCCAGGTCATGCTTGCCGGTTATGATCCCAATGGCGCGCTGATTGAGGGCGACGCCAAGACGCCACAGGACATCGTCGAATATTGGACATTTGCGCGCGACGTCCGTTCCAGCAACCCGAACTGGACTTTGATCTCCACTACCGCGCAGTCCTGAAGCATGACATTCAGCAAACGGGTTCTGCTGCGGCCGATCGCTGCCGCCGCCATTGTCGCGCTTGCGGGTTGTGCCGGCCAGCAACGCATGGTCACGCCGTCCGCGCCTGCTCCCCCACCGCCTGCAAGCGCCGTTCCCCCGCCGGTGACGTTCAGTCCGGTGCAGTTTTCGGAGTTGGCCGGCTGGAGTCAGAGCGATCCTCGCCGGGCTCTGAATGCGTTTCGGCGTTCCTGTGTGATGATTGTGGGCAAAGCCGCTGATACACCGATGGGCGGTTCCGGCTATGCCGGGACGGCAGGTGAGTGGTGGAATAGTTGCCAGCATGCATTTACGGCCGGTGCGGCGACAGTCGAAACCGCGCGCAAATATTTTGAGGACGAATTCGTGCCGGTGCGGCTGTCGCAAGGCGGCGCCGGTGGTTTTTTCACCGGCTATTATGAACCTGAATTGCACGGCAGCCGCACGCGGCATGACCAGTATCAGACGCCGATTTACGGAGTTCCATCCGATCTGGTGAAGATCGACGGAGCGATCTATCGCGACACCGCAGCATCCGATTCATTCGGCATGCGGATGATGATGTCGGTGCTGATGAACCGTTACGTGCCGTATCCGGCGCGGGCGGAGATCGAACGCGACGGGATTCCGGCCACCCCGCTGTTCTATGTCGATAATCCGGTCGATGCATTCTTCCTGGAAATCCAGGGTTCGGGACGCGTCGTTTTGGATGATGGCACTGTCGTTCGCGCCGCCTATGCTGGCCAGAACGGTCAACCTTACACCGCGATCGGCAGTGTGCTGCTCGAGCGTGGAGAATTGACCAGCGAAGAAATTTCCCTGCAATCGATTCGCGCCTGGCTCACCGCGCATCCGGATCAGGCGCGCGACGTGATGGACCAAAACGAATCTTATATTTTCTTCTCGGAGCAGCCGATCGGCGAACCGGAAGCCGGCGCAAACGGCGCGGAAGGTGTCTCACTCACGCCCGGCGCGAGTCTCGCGGTCGATCCGGAGTTTAATCCGTATGGTGTGCCGGTCTGGCTCGAGGGCACCGCACCCGATCCCGATCCTGCACAGCCGGATCGGATGTTCGATCAATTGTTGATCGCGCAGGACACCGGCGGGGCTATTCGCGGGCCGTTGCGCGGCGATGTGTATTGGGGATTTGGACCAGAGGCAGCCGCAGTTGCCGGACGCATGAAAAATCCCGCCCGCGTGACGGTGCTGTTGCCCAAAGCCGTTGCGGCACGTCTGCCCCAGCGCGGTGACATTCCGCTGACATGAACCGGCGGCACCTGGTGATTTCTCCCGAAGACGAAGCCTTTTTTCGTGAGGCTATGCGCGATGCAACGCCTCTGTCGAAGCGGCCGGTTGTTGTAACGGCCACAGGCTTGCGCCGGCGCAGCCCTGTTTCATCACCCATGCGCCGTGAAATCCGCTTTGTTGAACCGGCCGGAGAGGCGGCCCCGATCCGCGGTCACACGGAAGCGCGTTTGCGCCGCGGCCGGCTGGAGCCGGAAGCGCGAATCGACCTTCATGGCCACAGCTATGACAGTGCGTACCGATCCCTGGTCGCATTTCTTATGCGAAGCATTTCCGAAGGAAAGCGGCTGGTGCTGGTGATCACCGGGAAGGGCGGAGTTTTGCGCAACAATCTGCCACTGTGGCTGAACGGAGCCGAATTGGGCGACCGCGTCATCGGGATGCGTGAGGCACATCCCAAACATGGCGGCGGCGGAGCGTTCTATGTCGCTCTGCAAAAGCGCAGGTAAACCGTGATCACGCAAAGGCAGGAGCGTGTAACGATCGCCGCTTCGCGCGAACAGTTCACCGATATTACGGAACGCGCCCGGAAGTTTGTCGCGGCGTCAGGAATCACAAACGGGTTGCTGACCCTGTTCATTCAGCACACATCGGCTTCGCTGCTGATTCAGGAGAATGCCGATCCGGATGTGCTGAAGGACCTTGCGGATGCATTTGCCCGATTGGCTCCGCGAGCGGCCAATTACCGGCACACGACCGAAGGTCCTGACGACATGCCAAGCCATATCCGCTCGGCTTTGACGCAGACCTCGCTGTCGATTCCGGTTGCGGATGGCGAGCCGCTGCTGGGAACATGGCAGGCGATCTATCTTTTCGAGCACCGCGACGCGCCGCACCAGCGCCATGTGCTGATGCACATCATCGGCGAATAGCTCCGCAGCAGATCAGTTCGCCGCCAGCACGATAAGCCGGTAACCAAAATCCATTTCGGTTTTATCGAGAAGATGCCCGTAGCGGTCGTGCCAGGTCCCGTCACTCAGCTCATTGCGCAGTCGTTCAAGGCCGCTCTCATAAGCGCCAATGCGCGAGAAGGTCGAGATCGCGTTGCGGATAGCAGGATCGAGATATGCTTCCGGCCGCCGCCAATAGGCGCAAAGGAAGCCATCGGTGCAGTCGTGCGGAACAAGCACCGGCGTGATGGACACAGTGTCCGGATCATCGCGAAACCACGGCGGAAAAGTTTTGCGGTCATAGTCGAGGAAATGCGGCAGGTAATCACTCATGAGCCAGAACGGCTCCTGCGGCGGCTCCCAGCTCAAAATTACGACGCGGTCTTTTGCCACGCGTTTCAATTCGCGCACACCGGTATCGCGATCCGGCCAGTGGTGGATGGTCAGGATTGCCATCGCGGCGCTGAAAGAATCGTCGCGAAATGGGAGTGCCATTGCGCTGGCACGAACGACCGGGGCAGAACCCGCCGGCCGCTGGCGAATCATGGTTTCCGAAAGTTCGACGGCGGCGACACGTCTGTCCGAAGGTTCATATGAACCCGGGCCGGCGCCGACATTGACGACAGAACCGCAATTCTCGAGAGACTTAATGATCAACGCACTGATGCGCGGATCGGGACGGCGGTGGTTGGTATAGCCGTGCCCGATCCGGTCATATAGCGCCGTCGTCACTGCCGGCTCTGGCCGGAATCAATCCCTGCCTTACGCGCCAGGGTGGCGAAGGATTGTTGCGGCCGTCCTCCATAATGCGAAATGACTTCAGCGGCGGCAACGACGCCGAGCTGCGCACAATCGCCAAGATCGCGCCCATGGACGAGGCCGTGCAGGAATCCTGCGGCAAACTGATCGCCGGCCCCGGTGGTGTCGACAACGCGCGCAACCGGCTCCGCTTCCCGCAGATGAATCTCGCCGTCCGGGGCAGCGACAACGCAGCCTTTTTCCGAACGTGTGAGGGCGGCAATTCCCGGCCAATCGCGCGCTTGTTGTAGCGCCGAGTTGAAATCACCGGCGCCGAACAGGGTTTTTGCCTCTTCCTCATTGGCAAACAGGATATCGATATCGTGCGTGAGCAGGTGAAGGAATTCGTGCCGGTATCGTCCCACGCAAAAGGGATCGGAACAGGTGAAGGCAATCTTGCGGCCGCTTCTTTTGGCGGCGCGAATGGCCTTGCGGATGGCGGATTTGGAGCGATCGTCATCCCAGAGGTAGCCCTCAACATAAAGGACGCCCGCGCCGGTGATTCGGCTTTCGTCGATATCGTCCGGGGTCAGTTCGCGGCAGGCGCCGAGATAGGTGCTCATACTCCGGTGTCCGTCGGGCGTCACGGCAATGATGCAGCAGGCGGTTGACGGGCCGCCCTCGGCCATCGGTGTTTCAAAGTGAACGCCAATACGCGCGAGGTCGCGTGCGAAGGAGTCGCCGAGCCGATCGTTTTTGATCTTTCCGATAAACCAGCCCTGGCTGCCGAAGGAAGCCAGGCCTGCCATGGTGTTTGCCGCGGAACCTCCCGAACTTTCCGTCGGATTTTCCGCCGCAGTGATAAGCTTCGCAGCATGCACTTCATCGATCAGGGTCATCACTGATTTCGCGATGCTGTGATCCAGCAGGAACTGGTCGGAAGCCGCGAAAATGACATCGACGATCGCATTGCCGATGCCGATGATATCGAAATTATGCGCCATGATTCCCCTGTAGCGGCTTATTTACACTGGCGTGTTATAAGGCTGCCGTGTCGGATGTCGAGTAACCCAGTGAACGCGCGTAGTTTTCTATTGCCTGTGCTGTGCATCGCTCTCAGCGGCTGCATGACCCCACAGCCGATGGTCATGCGCCCGGCAAATCCGCTGCCGGTCATCCCGCCGTCAATATCACCACCGCCGCTCCCTGAGCCGGAATTGATGATGCCGGCCGAACCAGCGGCTGCTACGCCGCCGGAAATGTTCGTGCCGGCGCCGCTTCCGATGGAAGCAACGGCATTGCGGATGCGGTTGGGAAATCCGGACTTCGTGCGGCGCGAGATGGGGACAGAGCTCTGGCGTTACGATGCTCCACGCTGTTCGGTGTTTTTTTTCATGCAGCAACAAGGCGGCACGATGAGCGTCCGCTACACCGAGACTTTGCCGCGGGGCATGTCGATGCCCGCCGATCCGGCATGCCTGTCCGCGCTGGAACAACGCATGGCGCCTGCGGCCATGATCATGAGCGCACCCGCCGCACCGCCTTGATCAGCTTGCGCTCTGCCTCGGCTTCCGCGCCCGCGGGCGCTGTCTTCGGCTGATAACGGCAAAGATCGGCAACCAGGCAGGACGGGCAATTCGGTTTGCGCGCGACGCAGATATAGCGGCCGTGCAGAATCAGCCAGTGATGCGCGTGCTGCTTGAATTTGCCGGGCACGATCTTTTCGAGCCCGTCTTCTACTTCGCGCGGATTCTTGCCGGGGGCGAGGCCGGTGCGATTGGCGACGCGAAAAATATGCGTGTCCACAGCGATCGTCGGAAAACCAAACGCAACATTGAGCACCACATTGGCTGTCTTGCGGCCGACACCCGGCAGTTGCTCAAGCTGCTCACGATCCTTCGGCACCTCGCCGCCGTGATTTTCGACCAGCGCCTTTGACAGAGCGATGACGTTCTTGGCTTTGTTGCGATAGAGACCGATGGTCTTGATCGCCTCGCGCAAATTGTCTTCGCCGAAGCGGACCATTTTTTCCGGCGAATCGATTTTGGGAAAAATCCGCGCCGTCGCCTTGTTCACACCCTTGTCGGTAGCCTGGGCAGAGAGCACGACGGCAACCAGCAGCGTATAAGGATTCTTGTATTCGAGTTCGGAGCGTGGGTGGGGATTCGCGGCTGCGAAGCGCGAAAAGAATTCCTCAACTTCGGCGGGTTTGAACTTGCGCGGCATCGGCAATTTATAGCCGTTGTGCCATGGGCCACGGGAGCCAGTGCAGCGGAACAATCCACAACGCGGCACCGTTTCCGGAAGTGAATACTGACTGGTTTTGGAACATGTCGGAGCTCAGGACTTTTGCCGCTACAGCGATGTGCAGCATCGCTTTGGCTCTTGCGTCATGCTCAACCCCCGGAACACCTGCGGTCAGAACCGCCTATGTGCCTTCGGCTGAAGTAGCCGGTTTGGCCGCCGATATTCCCGCACCGGTTGCGGGACCGCAGGTTACAGTCGGAACCCTGACGGATCCCTGTGGACTGGCGCTGGATGATCCGTGGTGGACCGATCACGGTGGGCGCGTCGAGTTTCACCGCCGCTGCGGCTAGAGCTTAATCCGGCGAAGTGGAGCGGTTCGCCGACAGATTGCGCGACAATTAAAGGAATCTGGTGCGTGGTCCGATTACGTTTAATTGGATCAGGCTCCAGGACTTTTTGCGGTTTCCGCAAGCCCCTGTTTTGTGAGTTCGCGCGTTTTCTCGGCCGTCTGTAATCAGATCGGGGAAAACGGTTTAATATTTGAACATGGCCAGGAAAGTTTTCCTCGAGGCGCTCATCGAGCCCAACCCGCCACTCACGCCCAGGGCGATTGCGCTTGTCGTCGGATTCGCCGCCGTGATCAGCTTCGCCGCCGGGATCATGTTTGCACTGCATGGAGCATGGCCAGTGACGCCGTTCTTTGGCCTTGACGTGGCGTTGCTGTGGTGGGCGATGCGGGCGAGCGTGCGTGCGAGCAAGCGGCGCGAATATTTGTGCCTGACGAGTGATGCGTTCGTCATCGAACGAATCAGCGCGAACGGCCAGGTTCGCCGCGAGGAAATCAATCCGTATTGGCTCAGGGTTGAACATGACGATCCCGAGCTGCTCGGCGCAGAAGTAGCGCTCGTCCTCCGCAAGCGGCGTTGGGTGGTCGGATCGTTTCTTGGGGCCGAGGAACGCGCCCGCCTCGCCGAAGCCTTGCGGCAGGCGCTGCGCGACGCACGTCAGGCACTCCCGGCCGAGTAGAATATTTTCCGAATCCCGGGCTGTGTCGGCATTGCAGCCGAAAATGCGGTCGTTTCGCAAGAATCGGGTCGCAAGCGCGACCTGCGGCGCGTAACGTCGGCGCCATGCTGGATACGACAGAACTGAAGACTCCGACCTACGGCGCCATTTCCCGGGCGCTGCTTTTTCTTGCGGATAATTTCCAGCGTCAGCCGGAACTTGCGGAAGCTGCAGCTGTCGCCGGTTTGTCGCCGTGGCATTTCCAGCGCGAGTTCACGCGACTGGCCGGCGTCAGTCCGAAAGCCTTTGTCGCACATCTGACCCTGGAGCGGGCCAAGCACGCGCTTGCGCAAGGGAAACCCGTGCTTAACGCCGCGCTCGACTCAGGCCTGTCGGGGTCCTCGCGGCTGCACGATCTCGTGCTTAAGGTCGAGGCCATGACGCCGGGCAAATATGCGCGGCGCGGCGCCGGACTGACGATTCGCTATGGCTGGCACGACTCACTGCTCGGCCGTGCGCTGCTCGCGGTTACGGAGCGCGGCTTGTGTGGACTATCCTTTGCCGCATCCGGCGAAGAAGAAACCCAATTGGCCGAGATGACGGAGCGCTGGCCGGAGGCAGGCTTCATCGAGGATGCCGGAGCAACCGAACGCTTTGCCGCGCAAATCCTTCGTGATGATCCGCCCGGCCGCGAAACACTTCCGGTGCAACTGTTCGGAACCCCTTGGCAGCTTCATGTCTGGAAGGCGCTGCTTGCGATTCCGGCCGGCAGCGCGGTTGCTTACGGCGCGCTGGCGGAAAAACTGTGCAGCGCGCGGGCTGCACGCGCCACGGCCTCCGCGATCGGCCGAAACCCGATCGCCCTATTGATCCCCTGTCACCGCGTGATCACCGCAACCGGCGCACTCGGCGGGTATCGCTGGGGCGAGACGCGCAAACGTGCGCTGCTCGCGCTCGAAGCGGCGCGCGCTGAAGGTGCCAGCCCGGCGGCTTAATTACCGACCTTTGGATCGATTGCGCGGGCGGCGGCGATGTCGATATCCCCCGCCGTTGGACTTCCCTGCCGTTGCTTCGCCACGCCGCGATTGTACAGGCTGACAGCATCTTTCGAATCGGCGCGCACAGCATTGTCGAAGTCGTCAATGGCGCGGGCGAGTTCACCGATCTTGAGCAATGCGAGTCCGCGATTGGAATACACACTGATCAGCCGCGGATTGAGCCGTATGGCACTCCATAATCGGAGATGGCTCTCTCGTAATTCCCTTTGCGCGCATAAGCCGTACCACGATTGGCATAGGCATCCGCATAATTGCCATCGATCATGACGGCGCGGCTGAAATCTTCGATCGCATGATCGAAATCGTTGCGCGACGTATAAAAGTTGCCACGCGTGAACCAGGCGGATGGGTCATCCGGATCGAGTTTGATGGCAGCGGTCGCGTCGGCGAATGCGCGATCATGGTCACCCACGGCGTCGTAAGCGAAGGCACGATGGCTGTACACGTCGACGAGTTTGGGATCGAGTTTCGGCGCCTGACTGAAGTCGTCGATCGCATGGGCGAAATCACCCTTGGCTGTCAACGCCACTCCGCGGTCGTACCAGGCGGCGGCAAATTTTTCGTCCAATTTGATCGCCTGGTTATAATTCTCGATGGCTTCGTCGTTTTGGCCTCCGACGCGATAGGCTTCACCGCGATTGGCGAATGCCGCGGCATTCTTTGGATCAAGTGAAATCGCCTTGTCGAAGTCGGCAATGGCTTTGGCCGGCTCTCCGGTGGTGAGAAGCAAGTTTCCCCGCTGCGACAGCGCAAATGGATCTCTCGGATTGGCAGTCACGGCGCGGTTGAAATCTTCGAGCGCCTGCGGATCGTTTCCTTTGGCATGATCATAACTGCCCCGGGCTGCCCAGACATATGAGCTATTGGCGTCGAGTTTCCCGGCCCGATCGATATCGGCGAGCGCTGCCTCGGGTTGCCCGAGATTGAGATAGGCCGTGGCACGCAGCACCAATGCCTCGACGCGTTGCGAGTTCTCAGTTGTACGCGCGTCGATAACCCGAGTGCACGCCGGAATTGCCGCCGCCGGATCGGTGCCGCTGCACACACGCTGGTCTTTCGAAGCGGTCAGTATGATTTCGTCCGGCGGGCGCATGGCCCGGGCGCCCGGCAAGAGCGCAACAATCAATGCACAGCAGGCAATACGGGCAAGTAGCGGCATCTTCGCGGCTCACGTTTGAGCTGCCATTATGCCACTATTCAGACAAGCCCAGAACATCCGCCATGGAGTAGAGCCCGGGCTTTTTGCCCTGCCCCCAGCGTGCCGCGGCCAGTGCTCCGCGCGCAAAAATCATCCGGTCTTCGGCGCGGTGCCCCAGCTCAATGCGTTCGAACGGGCCGGCCAATGTCACGATGTGATCGCCGACGACCGTACCGCCGCGCAGCGAAGCGAAACCGATGGCGCCATCCGGGCGCGCACCGGTATTGCCGTCCCGCCCGCGCAATTGATGCTGGGCCAATTCGATTCCGCGGCCCACTGCCGCCGCTTCGCCGAGCAGCAATGCAGTGCCCGACGGCGCATCGACTTTCATGCGATGGTGCATTTCAACGATTTCGATATCGTAGTTCGGCAGTGCTTTTGCGGCCTCGCGCACGAGTGCTGCCAGCAGATTGATTCCGAGGCTCATATTTCCGGACTTGACGATGACCGCGTGCCGCGCTGCCGCCCTCGCGCGCGCCATGTCCTCGTCCGAGTAGCCCGTGGTTCCGATGACATGCACGATACGTGCCTGTGCGGCGAGATCGGCCAAAGCCACGCTGGCTGCCGGTGAGGTGAAATCCAGGACGGCATCCGAATCGGCCAGTGCGGCAAGCGCATCGGCGCTCACGACCAGACCCGATGGCGGCAACCCTGCAAGCGTGCCGCTGTCCTGCCCGATATCCGGGTGACCCGAACGTTCCAGCGCATAGGCCAGACGCAAATCTTCCGATTCGGCCAGCGCGCGAATCAGGGTCCGGCCCATTCTGCCGGACGCGCCGGCGACAGTGACCCGAACAGGATTCATGTTCCGACCTCCCCTGAATCGTCAAGTTGCGTGATTGGTCAACCGGCGGAAGAACCGCCGCCAGCTTTGGCGACTGTGACCATTGCAGGACGTAACAGTCGATCGCTGATCGTGTAACCATCCTGGACCACGTGAATGACTGTGCCTGGCTCCTTCCCCTGCGCGGGCACCTCGGCGATGGCCTGATGCAAGTGCGGGTCGAAACGGGAATTTTCGGCTTCGATCCGTTTGATGCCGTGGCGGCCAAGCGCGGCGTGCAACTCGCGCTGCGTCGCCTCGACTCCATCCATCACGGCTTTCAGGGAATCGCCGGCGCCTTCGCGGGTTTCGGGTGTGAGCGCAGACAGCGCGCGGGTGAGATTATCGGCCACAACCAGCATGTCGCGGGCAAAACGCGTGACGCTGTAGATTCTCGCCTCATCGCGCTCGCGTTCCAGGCGCTTGCGGACATTCTCGACTTCTGCCAGCGCGCGCAGGGCCCGATCCTTATTGGCTTCGGCTTCCGAGCGAAGCGCCGCCAATTCCTTGCTGATTTCCTCAAACTCGTCATTCCCGGCTGCCGGCTCAGTTTCCTCCGGCAGAGCGTCATTTTCGATTTCCGCAGTCATCGGTTTCCTCGTCGGTGCGGGGATACGTGAAAACGATCAGGTCAGGATTCGGCCCACCATTTTTGCCGTATAATCCACGATCGGAACGATGCGCGCGTAGTTCAGCCGTGTCGGACCAATCACCCCGATGACTCCAAGGACCTTGCCCTTTGCATCGGCATAGGGGGCGGCGACCAGTGAAGAACCGGACAGCGAAAACAGCTTGTTTTCCGATCCGATGAAGACGCGAACGCCCTCCCCTGCCCGTGCCATTTCCAGAAGGCCGATCAGTTCGCTTTTACGGTCAATGTCATCGAACAGAGTGCGTATCCTGGCAAGATCACTCAGCGCGTCGACTTCGTCGAGCAAGTTGGCGGCGCCGCGTACGATCAGAATCCTGTCGCCCGCGGCATCGCTGCTTTCCTGCGGGCGGGCTGACAGGGTTGCCAAACCTTCGGCAACTACCCGCGCCGTCAATTCGTCCAGCTCGGCGCGCTGGGCTTCGATCTCGGCGAGAATTTCGCGTCGTGCCACTTCGAGCGTACGGCCCTTAAGCCTGGTCGAAAGGTAGTTTGATGCCTCGGCCAGTGCGGAGGGCGGCAGTCCTTCGGGGATATCGATCAGGCGGTTTTCCACCATCCCGCCGGCGGAGACCAAAATCGCCAGCGCACGTCCCGGCCCGATGGCGACAAATTCGATGTGCTTCAGCTCGACTTCCTGTTTGGCCGCGACCAGCAGGCCGGCGCAATGCGAAAGGCCGGACAACAGGCTGGCCGCTTGGCCAAGCACGTCTTCCAGCGGCCGGCCGGAACCGCTTAAGCGCTTTTCAATCGCGTGACGCTCGTCGGACGACAGGTCGCCGATCTGCAACATGCCGTCGACAAAAAGCCGCAAGCCTTTCTCGGTCGGGACCCGTCCGGCGCTGGTGTGCGGCGCGTAGAGCAAGCCCATCCGCTCCAGATCATGCATGACATTGCGAATCGATGCGGGCGACAGGTTCACCGGAAGCCGTCGCGACAGGGTTCGGGATCCGACCGGCTCGCCAGAGCTCAGATAGGCTTCGACCACGTGCCGGAAAATCTCGCGCGGACGGGTTCCCAACTCACGTGCCAGGAACTCGACGGACGTTAGCGACGAGGGGGAGTCCCCGGATTTAACGTCGATGCTCAACGCTATGCCATTCATGGGATTTGCGCATAATCTGTCCGGCCGCTAGGTAACGGCGCCGTCCCCGAACTTCAAGAGATGCCATGGTCACACGACCCTCCGGCCGCCGCGCGGATGAAATGCGGCGTATCAGCCTCAATCCGTCCTTCCTGAAATATGCAGAAGGCTCTTGCCTGGTGAAATATGGGGATACGCATGTCCTCTGCACAGCCAGTCTCGAAAATCAGCCGCCGCCGTTCCTGCGCGGCTCAGGCAAAGGCTGGGTGACGGCGGAATATGGCATGCTGCCACGCGCCACTCAGGAACGGACACGGCGGGAAGCTGCCAGTGGCCGGCAATCGGGCCGCACCCAGGAAATCCAACGCCTGATCGGGCGGTCGCTCAGGGCTGTGACGGCGCTGGATTTGCTCGGTGAAAGGCAGATCATTATCGATTGTGACGTAATTCAGGCAGATGGCGGAACGCGGACCGCATCGATCACCGGCGGATTCGTCGCACTTTACCAGTGCATCAGTTTCATGGTCGCGACCAAGCTGATCAGCCGTCACGCCATCAAGGACCTCGTCGCGGCGGTTTCCTGCGGCGTCCATCAAAGCACGCCGGTGCTCGATCTCGATTATGCCGAAGATTCGGCGGCCGAGACCGATGCCAATTTCGTCCTGACGGGAAATGGCGGTTTGGTCGAAATTCAGGGCACCGCGGAAGGTGCTCCCTTCGATGAGAAGCAGTTTACCGAGATGCTGGGCCTGGCCCGAAAAGGCGCGTCCGAGCTGATGGCGTTGCAGCGGGATGTGCTGAAACTGTGATCCGGATCGGCGCCGGTCAGAAGCTGGTGATCGCGAGCCACAATCCCGGCAAGTTGGTGGAAATCAGGACGCTGGTCGAGCCATTTCACCTTCAGGTTCAGGGCGCGGCCGAACTCGGGCTGCCCGAGCCCGAAGAGACGGGTAAGAGTTTTGCCGAGAACGCGTCCATCAAAGCGGAAGCGGCGGCTCGGCAATCCAGCGAAATAGCACTGGCTGATGATTCGGGCCTGTGTGTCGCCGCATTGGATGGGCAACCCGGCATTTATTCCGCGCGATGGGCGGGGCCGGAGAAGGACTTCCGGATGGCCATGGCACGTATCGAGGGCGAATTGGAAAGCAAAGCGGCGAAAGATTCACGCGCCTGGTTCGTCTGCGCGCTCGCGCTTGCGGCGCCGGGACAAGCAACAGAGATTTTTGAAGGCCGGGTTTTTGGCAATCTGACTTTTCCTCCCCGTGGCAGCAAAGGCTTCGGTTACGATCCGATCTTCATCCCCGAAGGCTATCGCCAGACCTTCGGTGAGATGGATCCCGAAAAAAAACATGCGATGTCGCATCGCGCGAAGGCATTTGCCAAACTGGTGCAGGCTGCATTCGCCCGGCATGGCACCGCATGACCGAATTCGGAATTTATGTGCATTGGCCGTTTTGCGCCGCCAAATGTCCGTATTGCGATTTCAATTCCCATGTGCGCCAGCAGATCGACGAAGCCGAATGGGCGCGCTTCATCGCGACCGAACTTCAGGCCGTCGCCGCGCTGCAGCTTGCCAAACCGGCGGTCGGCAGTATCTTCTTTGGTGGCGGTACTCCTTCACTCATGAGCCCTGCGGCGACGGGATCAGTCCTGGCAGCAATCGATCGGCTGTGGCGCATTCGGCCGGAAACTGAAATAACGCTGGAAGCCAATCCGAACAGCGTTGAGCAGGACCGATTCCGCGGGTACCGCGCTGCCGGTGTAAATCGAGTGTCGATCGGTGTTCAGGCACTCGACGATATGTCGTTACGACAATTGGGCCGGCTTCACGATTCCCGAGAAGCAAAATCGGCTATCACCTTGGCAGCAGATATTTTTCCCCGAGTCAGCTTTGACCTGATCTATGCCAGGCCCGGCCAGAGCCTAGCCGACTGGCGCCGAGAGTTGCAGGAGGCGCTGGCTTATAGAACCGAACATATTTCAGTTTACCAACTCACGATCGAGGCTGGTACCGCGTTCGCTTCCCTTCATCGGCAGGGCAAGCTTGACTTGCCGGATGAGGATATGGCGACGGATTTCTATGAACTGACCCAAGCTCTCTGCGAGGAAGCGGGGCTTCCAGCCTATGAAGTGTCGAACCATGCGAAGCCTGGCTGCGAAAGCCGCCACAATCTCGTCTACTGGCGCTACGGAGATTACGCCGGGGTCGGCCCCGGAGCGCATGGCCGGTTAACCTTGGGCGGGCGGAGAATCGCCACTGACAGCGAGCGACTGCCCGAACGTTGGGCGTCGCGGATAGCGTCGGAGGGGCGGGGGTTTTCGCTGCAAAACATCGAAACGCGCGACGCGGCACGCGAGCATCTGTTGATGAGTCTGAGGATTACCGAGGGACTCGATGCTGCGGAGTTGGCCGACAGATGGGGATTTGCTCCGTCACCCGAAGCGCTCAACGAGTTAGAGCAGATGCGGCTCATGGAGCGGCGCGGCGGCCGGATCTGCGCGACGAAAGCGGGGCGCCTGGTGCTCAATCAAGTGGTGGCGAAACTTGCCGAGTCGCTTCAAAAGCCTGAGCGCGGAAATGTTTTCGGCGCCGGGTCGCGCACGGAAAATCCGCTCGCGCCGACATCGAGAACCGCGAGACCGCGCTCCGCAGAACCGTCCGGGTGAAAGCGGAAAATTCCGTCAATCCCTGAGAAGCCATTCGGATCGGTCAGCGCCGCATCGGTAAACCGTTGATGTGGCGGACCGTTGGCAAGGAGTGCCACGAGCGCGAGTGCATCGTAAGAAAGAGTCGCGATGCGGGGCGGGGCCGCGCCGTAGACGGAGCGGTAATGCGCCGCAAAAGCGGTAAACGCATCTGGTGGCGGGGCCGCGAACCAGCCATTTTGCAGCATGGGTTCATGCGCGGTCGCCGCATCGTCCCATAAACCGGTGCCCAAAAGCTGGGTCCCACGGTCTTTTGCGCCGGCGATTGCGAGCGAAGGCGCCACCGCCTCCAACATCGAGCCACCTTCGGCAATGAGGACGGCGTCCGCGCCGGATTTCACCACTTGCTGCGTCGCGGGACCCATCAGTTCCGGCCGTTCGGCAACGCGCTCAACATCGGCGATTCGTCCGCCGGCGCGCATCACGGAATCCCGGAATGCGCCGTTGACTTTATCTCCATACGGAGAATTCGGGATCAGCGCTGCAAAGTTGCTGTGGCCGGACTGAATCGCATAACTGATGATTCGGTTCACTTCCGTTTCGGGTTGGAAACTGAGCAGATAGACTCCGGCTCCTCCCACCGAACGGTCGCTGGAAAACGCAATCACGGGCACATGGTGGGCGCGCGCCACGGGCGCGATCGCGCTCACCGAGTTGGCGAAGAGTGGCCCGACAATGATTTCGGCCCCGTCGTCGATGGCCTTGGTTGCCGCTGCGACCGCCTTCTCTGGTGTGCCGCCGTCGTCACGCGGCATCAGGAGGATTCGTGGATTTTTGGCGTCGAAAATCGCCAGTTCGGCCGCGTGTTCGAGAGCATCTGCGACCGCGCGGTTACCCGCCGCCGGGCTCGAGAGAGGCAGCAGCAGGGTGACACGCGCCGGAATTTGCGTGTCCGGTGTCCCGGGCAGCCGGTAGAAGTTCGGCTGGTCCATGGCGACAGGTTGTTGAGCCGGCATTGCCGGTTGCGCCGAGCCCATTACGCGTGGCGGGGGAGTGAAGGGGATGGGAGGCGGTGGCGGAGCAGGCGGGGGTGGCGGCTCGCAAGACGCTACAAACAGCCCTATCGCGAGCGAAAAACCGATGGCAGAAGATTGGCGGCTCATGCGCAACCGCTTCTGATGGGAGTCGCCGGACATGGCGCCCTCTGATGATCCTGAACCGAAAACAAACGAACCGATCTCCGCCGAAACACTCGCGCCCGGACTTTATATAACTGCGACGCCGATTGGAAACGCGGCCGACGTCACGCTTCGCGCTCTGAATGTGCTGCGCAAATGCGATGCGATTGTGGCGGAGGACACTCGCGTGACCGCCCGGCTGCTCGCATTGCACGGCATCAGCCGGCCACTACTGATCTATAATGAACACAACGCCGCAGCGGTTGAGACAAAGTTGTTACAGCGGCTTCGTTCAGGCGAGCGGTTGGCGCTCGTCGGTGATGCGGGAACCCCGCTGATCTCTGATCCAGGCCTGCGTTTGGTGAAAGCAGCACGTGAGGAAGGCCTGCCCGTATTTCCGGTCCCGGGGCCATCGGCAGTGATCGCCGCCCTCAGCGCTGCCGGGATTCCGGCTGTCCCGTTTCTTTTTGGCGGATTTCTTCCCCCGCGGCATGGCGAAAGGCGTTCCGAGCTCAAACGCCTTCGTTCGGTTGCCGCAACATTGGTGCTTTATGAGTCGCCGCAACGGTTGTCCGAGAGTCTGGCGGATATGGTGGAAGTGCTGGGGGACCGCGACGCCTGTGTCGCGCGCGAGCTCACCAAGCTGCACGAGGAGATGAGACGAGGTTCGCTGCGACAGCTACAGGAACATTACCGCGTCAACCCGGCCCGGGGCGAAGTAGTGATCGTTGTCGCACCGGGTGAGGATGAGGGGCCCGACCCGGCGCTGATTGATTCGCTTCTGCGTCAGGCATTGCCATTCATGCCGGTGAAAGCGGCGGCCACACTGATTGCCGAGGCAACCCAGGCGGGCCGCCGTGCGGTATATGATCGCGCGCTCGCATTGGGGGGAAAGCGGGATGACACCGGCGACTGACAGGCGCAGAGCGGCGGAACTTCGTGGCCGGCGCAGTGAATCCGCGGCCGCATTTGCACTTGTCTGCAAATTTTATCGTGTGATCGGCCGGCGCGTAAAAACCCCCGCCGGCGAAATAGATCTAGTAGCGCTGGCGCCAGCCGGCCCGCTTTGTTTCATTGAGGTTAAAGCCCGCCACAACCAGCAGGATGCAGCGGAAGCTCTATCCGACCGTCAGCGCCTACGCATCGAACGTGCGGCAGAGTTTTATCTGCGCGCGAAACCCGCTCTGCGCCACAAAGCCGTCCGATTTGACATTATGCTGATCACGCCGCGGCGTTGGCCCAGGCATATCCGGGACGCGTGGCGGCCCGGTTTTTAGCGGGAGGTCTGCATGTTGCGTTGGTTTGGCCCCGTTCTGCTGCTGCTGTTTGGACCGATGCTGTCCGGCTGCGTCTTGCTCGCCGCCGGAGGCGCGGCTGCCGGAGTCGAAACCGTGCGCCAGGAGCGTACGATCGGCAATGCCGTAGACGATGTGCGGATCAAGACAGAACTGGATGCCAAGCTCGCGGCGGATTCGGCGGGGCTGTTCCTGCGCGCCTCTACGACAGTGGTTGAAGGACGCGTTCTTCTCGCCGGCAATGTCACCAAACCAGAAGACCGGCTGACCGCAACGCGGCTTGCATGGAGCATCAACGGCGTGCGGAAGGTGGACAATGATATGGAAGTCACCGACCGCTCAGGTTGGCTTGATGCGGCGGGGGATTTCGTCATACAGACCGAATTGGCTGCGGCCCTGCTTGCAGACGGGTCGATAAAAGATGTGAATTACACTGTCGATGTGGTTCATGGTGTGGTGTACCTGATGGGTGTGGGTCAGAATCAGACGGAAGTGGACCGCGTTGTTCAGCACGCACACAATCTCAGTGGCGTAAAACGCGTGGAAAACTACGTGGTTCTGAAGGATGATCCGATTCGTACAGGGATTGGAATGGGTAACGAATGAACCAGTTGAGTGCGGTCATCGCTGCCGGTCAGGATGCTTCGCCTGCGGATTATCTGCAGCGGCTGGGGCAATCCGGTGATGGGCCGTATGATCTGGCAAAAGCCGCGCTCATGCTGGCGGCCCTCGACCGGCCGGACCAGAAACTCACTTCTTATTTGGAGCAACTGAATGAAATCGCGGAGGCCGTCCGCACGGAGTTCGTATTCGTCCGCGATGCCGGCGGGGCGGCGGACGCGCTCGCGACGGTGATCGCCGGGCGCTACGGCTATGAAGGCGAACGCGCCAATTATGACGATCCCGACAATGCGGACCTGATGGGCGTCATCGAGAGGCGGCGTGGGCTGCCGGTCGCGCTGGGAATCCTCTACATCCATGCTGCCCGCGCCAATCGCATCGAGGCGAGCGGTCTGTTCGCGCCGGGACATTTTCTGCTTCGGGTGCAGGTCAAGGGAAGCGAGGCCGTGATCGATCCGTTCAACGGCGGAGCTCTGGTGGACCGTGACTCTGTTGGCCTGTCGCGCTTTGGTTCATCGCTTCATCTGCGCGAATTGGGCGCGTCGGAACAGCCCGACGCGTTCGCTCCGGTCAGCGATGCGGACGTGTTGCTGCGGTTGTTGAACAACATCAAGAACCGGGCGCTCAAAGTCCGGGATTCGGCGCGTGCGTCGGAAATCCTTCGCCGCATGACGATCATTGCCCCGCGGCGAAGCGTGTTGTGGCTTGAGTTGGGGAAAATTCAGGAATCGTCCGGAGCTCTGTCCGCAGCGAGACGCGCCTATGAGAACTGCATCAAGACAGGGACGACGGGCACCGACGTGAGCAATGAGGCAGCCTTTGCGCTGCACGCCCTGAAGCGGCGCCTGAACTAGATTCACGCACGATGACCCTCACCGTCGCGATTCAAATGGATCCGATCGAACGGATCGATATTGCCGCGGACTCAACCTTTGCATTGGCTCTGGAAGCGCAGAGGCGCGGATATGCGCTTTGCTATTACGGTCCGCGCGATCTGACATTGCGCAATTCCGAAGTCGTCGCCCGGGTGCGGCCGCTTCAGGTCAGGGATGTCCGCGGAGATCATTACACGCTCGGCGCGCCGTCACTGTACCGCCTTGCGGATGCCGATGTTGTGCTGATGCGCCAGGATCCGCCGTTCGATATGGCGTACATCACCGCGACGCATATTCTGGAGCACATCCAGCCGGGTACGCTGGTCGTCAACGATCCATTCCACGTCCGCAACGCGCCGGAAAAGCTGTTCGTGATGCAGTTTGAAGGGGTCATGCCCGCGACTTTGGTGACGTCCGACCGCGAGGAGATTCGCGCCTTTCGCGATGAGCACAGGGACATCGTGCTGAAGCCGCTATATGGCAATGGCGGCGCGGGCGTTTTCCGGCTGAAGCCCGAAGACGAGAATCTCAACGCGCTGCTCGAAATGTTCACGGTGTTCTACCGCGAGCCGGTGATTGTGCAGCGCTACGTTCCCGAAGTGCGCAAAGGCGACAAACGCATCATCATTGTCGACGGCGAGCCGATCGGCGGGTTCAACCGCGTGCCTGCTGCCGGGGAAGCACGGGCAAACATGCATATCGGCGGCCGCGCCGAGCCGGTGGAATTGTCGGCGCGCGATCGCGAGATTTGCGCCGCCATCGGGCCCGAGCTGAAACGGCGCGGGCTGATTTTCGCCGGCATCGATGTGATCGGGAATTATCTGACCGAAATCAACGTGACTTCACCAACCGGGATTCAGGAGCTGAAGCGGTTCGGTGGTCCTGATGGCGCCACACTGATTTGGGACGCCATCGAATCGCGCCTGAAGACGCAGGTGAAGCAAACGGGACGCCGATGACCAAGGTGCTCCGTGATGAGGAACTGGATCTGCTGTTTCGCAATGCGCGGACACACCGTTCCTGGAGCGCCCGACGCGTCCACGAAAATCTGCTGGCGGCGATCTACGACCTCGCGAAATGGGGTCCGACGATCAACAACGCTTCGCCTGCAAGATTTTTCTTTGTCGTATCTGGGGAGGCAAAGCAGCGCCTGAAGCCGCACCTCAATCCGGGCAATGTGGAGCAGACAATGGCTGCGCCGGCGACAGCGATCATCGGCTATGACCTCGCATTCTATGACTACATGCCGAAGCTCAGCCCCAAGCCCGGCGCACGGGAATCCTGGCAGAAACGGACTCCGGCCGAATTGCAGGAAGCCGCATTTCGCAGCGGCAGCCTGCAGGCCGGGTATTTCGTCGTAGCGGCGCGCGCGCTCGGACTGGATTGCGGTCCGATGTCGGGCTTTAACAATGCCGGCGTTGATAACGAGTTCTTTTCCGGGACGGCGGTCAAATCGAACCTTCTCTGCAACCTCGGTTATGGCGACGGAGCTTCGCTCAGACCGCGCGCGGGACGGCTCGATTTCAGCGAAGCCTGCCGCATACTTTGAAAATCCTGGCACTGGATACGGCGCTCGGGGCCTGTTCGGCCGCCGTGCTGAATTCGGGCCGCGTGCTTGCCGAGCAGCACGAGATCATGCTTCGGGGCCACGCCGAAGCGCTCGCGCCGATGGTCCAACGTGTTATGCGGGACGCGGGGCTGCCGTTTTCAGCACTCGACGCGATTGCGGTGACAATTGGGCCGGGGACATTCACCGGCCAACGCGTGGGATTGGCATTCGCGAGAGCGCTTGCCGTCGCACTGAAAGTACCGGTCCGTGGAACCACGACGCTGGAAGCCATGGCGGAAGAGGCACTTGCCACAAATGCACAAGCTCAGTGCGCGATTGTTGCGGCTGACGCGAAACGCGCTGAGATCTATTTGTCGATCGTCGCTGCCGACGGCCGGATGCTGGTTGCGCCGCAATTGCTGCCGATTGGCGAAATGACGGCGATGATCTCCGCGATCAGCGGTGAATCCGGGCGTGCTGTCGTGCTGGCCGGCACCGCGGCGTCGATGATAATACCGCTGCTGGATCAAGCCGGATTCGATGCGGTGGACAGCGGGGTCAGACAACCAAAAGCAAGTTATGTTGCGGTCGCTGCCGGTCGTCGTCCAAGGCCGGAAGGCGCGAGGCCACTTTATCTTCGTCCGCCGGATGCCAAATTGCCGGGCGCCAGACGTGACGATTGAAATTAGGCCGGCGACAGCCGATCACGCCGAGCGGCTCGCCGGAATTCATGCTGAATCGTTCGAGGATCACTGGTCCGCCGCCGCCTTTCGCAGTTTGCTCGAGAGCGCGGGTGTGTTCGGTTTGCTGGCGGGCTTCGGCACGCGACGGCAAATCGCGAGCTTTATACTGGTCCGCATTGCTGCGGATGAGGCAGAAATCCTGACGCTCGCCACACTGCCCACCGCGCGGCGCGAAGGCCTGGCCTGCCGGTTGGTTAGGGCTGCCATGGAAGAAACCAAAAGCCATGGGGCCTTGCGGATTTTTCTCGAAGTGGCAGAGACAAATGAGCCGGGCTTGCAACTCTACAGGAAACTTGGTTTCGAGCAGGTGGCCCTGCGCCCCCGCTATTATGAGTCCAGAAGTCATGCAGCCGTTGGCGCGGTTGTGATGCGCCGCGACCTTTCCGGTTAGCCAACCGGCTCGCTTGAGTTCATAATGCCAGGGCCTAATCTGGAAAGCATGACCGTCGACGGATCGAATGGAAATGACTGACGTGAACCGGACGGAAGAGCAGCTCAACCGCATCGAAAAAGCCTGCATGGAAAAGGGCTTGCGCATGACGGAACAGCGGCGCGTGATCGCTCGGGTTGTCGCCGAAGCCTATGATCATCCGGACGCCGAAGAGCTCTACCGGCGTGCTTTTGCGGTGGATCCGCACATTTCCATCGCGACCGTCTATCGCACGGTGAAATTGTTCGAGGATGCCGGGATTCTGGAGCGCCACGACTTTCGCGACGGGCGTTCCAGATACGAGGAGATCAGCGAACATCATGATCACCTGATCGACGTCACAACCGGCAAGGTGATCGAATTCGTCAACGAAGAGATCGAGAAACTGCAACGCCGGGTGGCCGAGGAGCTGGGATTCGAGCTGGTGGATCACCGGCTTGAGCTTTATGGCGTGCCCAAGAAAAAGACTGTGGCGCGGGACTAGGTATACCCGGTGAGCAGCGTCCGTGCCTTTTGGATTCTTGCGGTCTTCGCCGCCGTGACCTTCGTGCTGCTGCCGGTGCAATGGTTGGCGGTCAGGCTCGGAATCCCGTTACGCGGCTCGCTGCCACATTACTATCACCGGTTTGTCTGTGCCCTGTTCGGCATCCGCATTCAGGTTCGCGGCAAGCCGGCAAGCGGCGGGGTTCTGATGGTCGCCAATCACACCGGATGGCTGGACATACCGATATTCTCGGCAATCTGGCCGGTGTCATTTGTCGCCAAGGCGGAAGTCAATACCTGGCCATTCTTCGGGACTCTCGCGCGCATGCAGCGCAGCGTTTTTGTGCGGAGGGAACGGTCCCAGACGGTTGCCAATCGTGAAACAATCCGGCAGCGGCTGGGCCGGGGCGACGCATTGGTGATTTTTCCCGAGGGCACGTCGAGCGATGGCAACCGTGTCCTTCCTTTCCGGAGCGGTCTGCTTTCGGCCGCTGAGGTGACGCTCGGCCCGGGCGACGGTCGGCCTGTTTGCGTGCCGGTGCAGCCGGTCTCGGTTGCCTATACGCGGGTGCATGGGATACCGATGGGCCGTGAAAACCGCCCGTTCTTCGCCTGGTACGGCGATATGGAACTCGTGCCGCATCTGTGGGAAGCGCTGAAAACCGGACCAATGGATGTGGTGGTGGAGTTTCATCCGGTGACAACGCTGGATAAAGTCCGTGGAAGGAAGAATCTGGCGGCGCATTGCGAGGCCGTTGTAAGAGGCGGAGTGCTCAGTGCACTGACCGGCCGGGATGTCAAAGCCGGTGTGACGGGGAACGGCGGAGGTTTGGCGGCTGCCGGATCAGAAGCTGAGACGGAAAAAGCGGCGTGACAGAGATTTCGTCGGACAGCATGAAAAAACTTTATATCGAAACCTATGGCTGTCAGATGAATGTCTACGATTCGGAGCGGATCGCAGACCTTCTGGCGCCCTTTGGCTATGCTCCCGCGGCCGGTCGCGAAGACGCCGATCTGGTCATCCTGAACACTTGCCACATCCGTGAAAAAGCGACCGAGAAGGTCTATTCGGAACTGGGCAAACTGAAACTGCTCAAGACACGCCGCGCGGAAGCCGGAGAAACGCTTCTGATTGGTGTCGCGGGATGCGTCGCCCAGGCGGAAGGGGCAGAAATACTCGCACGTCAAAACGCCGTGGATATCGTCGTCGGTCCGCAATCATACCATCGGCTCCCGGAGCTGATCACCCGCCTTGCCCGTGGAGAAGGCAAAACGGTCGAGCTGGATTTCCCCGCGGACGAGAAATTCGACTCATTGCCTGATACGAGGAGAACCGGCGGCCCGGCGGCGTTCCTGACGATTCAGGAAGGCTGTGACAAGTTCTGCACATTTTGCGTCGTGCCCTATACCCGCGGCGCAGAATTCTCCCGCCCGGTGCTTCGAATCGAATCGGAAGCGCGGTCGCTGGCGGAGAATGGGGTTCGCGAGATCACCCTGCTCGGTCAGAACGTGAATGCCTATCGCGGCGAGGGCCCGGATGGCGAAGCCTGGTCTCTCGCGAGGCTGATCGGCCGGCTGGCGCAGATTCCGGGCATCGCACGGCTGCGCTACACCACCAGCCATCCCCGGGATATGACGGCGGACCTGATTGCGGCGCATGGAGATGAGCCCAAGCTCATGCCGTATTTGCATTTACCGGTGCAATCGGGATCAGATTCGGTGCTGAAGGCCATGAACCGGGGCCACAGCCGGGACGGCTATCTGGATATTGTCGCGCGGATTCGAAGAGCTCAGCCCGAGCTCGCGCTGTCGTCCGATTTCATCGTTGGGTTTCCGGGTGAAAGAGATGCGGATTTTGAGGCGACTCTGGACCTCATTCGGCAGGTCGAATTTGCCCAGGCCTTTTCATTCAAATACAGCCCCCGGCCCGGTACGCCCGCCGCAGCCATGGCGAAGCAGGTTCCGGAAAAGGTCAAGCTCGAGCGGCTGCACATTTTGCAAGAATTGATCGTGACCCAATCGCGCGCATTCAGCCGCCGGATGCAGGATCGCGTGTTTCCCGTGCTTTTCGAGAAACCGGGCCGTTTGCCGGGGCAGGCGGTCGGCCGCAGTCCGTTCCTCCAGCCGGTTCATGTTGACGGAGCGGCACCCTATATTGGCGAAATCCGCAATGTGAGGATTTCAGAAGTGCTGCCCAATAGCCTTCATGGCGAGTTCCTGCAGCCGGCATTGGCCCCGGCGGAATTGGCGGCGCATTGAACCAGCGCCACGCCCGGAATCTTGCGGACGAGATCGCGCGCGAGCATGTGACGCTCGAGTTCAAGCGCAACAATCTGCTGCCTTTGCTGGCCGGCAATCACAGCCGCAACCTTGTCCGCCTCGAACAGCGGCTGGGCGTCAGGCTTGCGCAACGCGGAAACCTGATTTCGGTCGAAGGTCCTGCGCCGGCGCGCGAACGCGCTGCGGCCGTATTGCGGGCGCTCTACGAAAGACTGGAAGCGGGCGAGGACTTGTCGCTCGCAGATGTCGACGCGGAGATCGGATTCACTGCTCCGGGCGGGAAACATGTGGCCCAGGAGGAAGATGGCGTCCGGCTGCGAACGTCGGCGGCGAAATCAATCCGGGCGCGGTCGGCTGCGCAGGCCCAATATATCGAGGCCATGCGCAACCACGAGCTTGTCTTCGGGCTGGGCCCGGCTGGAACGGGCAAGACCTACTTGGCGGCAGCGTTCGGCGCTCATCTTTTACATGAGCGGCGTGTTGACCGGCTGGTGCTGTCGCGCCCCGCGCTGGAAGCGGGCGAAAGACTGGGTTTTCTCCCCGGCGATCTGAAAGAGAAGATCGATCCGTATCTCCGGCCGCTTTATGACGCGCTGTTCGAGGTTCTGGGTGAGCGCTGCGCGAGACTTATGGAACAGGGGACAATTGAGGTCGCGCCATTGGCCTTCATGCGGGGACGGACTCTCTCGCGCTCTTTCGTCATTCTTGATGAGGCGCAAAATTGCACCCCGTCGCAGATGAAAATGTTCCTGACGCGACTGGGCGAGGATTCCCGAATGGTTGTCACGGCCGATCCATCGCAAAGCGATCTTCCGGAGGGCCCGGAGGGTCTCGATCAGGCGGTACGCTTCCTTGAAGGGGTGGAGGGGGTTGGTATTGCATGGTTTACGGCTGCCGATGTCGTGAGGCATCCGTTGGTGACGCGTATTGTGGCGGCTTACGACCAGAACGAGCCGGCTTCTAAGGCGCGGCGAAGCGCGAAGGTCCGGCCGGAACGGTCGTGAGCGGCACGCGTTCTGTGGCCGCGCGGGTTAAAGCCTTTTCCTCCGCAAAGGCTCCTGCATCGGCAAAAAAAGCAGGCCAAAAAAAGACCGGGGCAGCTCTGCCGTTCAAGGGAATCGAAAAGTGGCCCAAGCCAGCTTCCATATCGATCGTTGTTGAAGAACCGATGTGGCATGCACATGAAGGAGTCATTCGGGTGATTCGCCGGGCCGCCCGGGTGGCCGCAGCGGCAGGGCCCGTGATCAGGCAAAGCGATTCGGTTAAACCGGAATTGTGCATATTGCTGGCCGACGATGACTATGTGCGCGTGCTCAATCGGCGCTACCGGCATCGACAAAAACCGACCAACGTCCTTTCATTCCCGGCAGCGCCGGTTTTTGCCCCGCGCCTGGGCGATATCGCGCTCAGCTATGGCGTTCTTTGCCGGGAAGCCGCGGCGCAGGGCAAAACACTCGCCGCACATGCGGCTCATTTGACGATCCATGGCGTTCTGCACCTGTTCGGCTATGACCATCAGAATCGACGCGAAGCCGCCGCGATGGAAAAACTGGAAATCTCGCTGCTGTCCGGCATGGGTTATGCCGATCCTTACGCGACCGTCCCTGTACCGCGCCGCTCAAAGCGGCCTAAATTAGACCATGATCGAGAATAACGGCCCGATGGATACACGTGTTTCGGGCAACTCGCCGGATTCAGCCGCACGAAACGATGCAGGTTCCAGACCGGAATCGCGTCCACTGCTGAGCGAACTTGCCGAACGGGTGGCGGAACTGCTCAAGGGCCTGCGCCGCACCTCAGCGATGCGCGAAAGCCTGGAAGAAGTCCTTGAGGAAAGCGAGCGCGAATCCCAGGAGCTGAGCTCCCAGGAACGGCTGATGCTCACCAACCTGCTCAACTTTGGCGGGTTGAAGGTCTCGGATGTGATGGTGCCCCGCGCCGACATCATCGCGGTGGAGGAACAAACATCCCTTTCCGAACTGATGGATATTTTCCGGGAAGCACAACATTCCAGGCTGCCGGTTTACCGCGAAACGCTGGACGATCCGCTCGGGATGATTCACGTGAAGGACATCCTTGCCGTGATCGAGAAGGGACCTGATGGCCGTTTGAGCTGGCCGCAGACACCGATCACGAAAGTGAAGCGCGAATTGCTGTTCGTGCCCGGAGCAATGCCGGCGCTCGATTTGCTGCTGCGCATGCAGGCAAGCCGAATTCACCTCGCGCTGGTGGTCGATGAGTATGGCGGCACCGACGGGCTGGTTTCGATCGAGGATCTCGTCGAGCAGATCGTCGGTGAGATTGGCGACGAGCACGATATCGATGAGACGGCCGATATCATCACGCGCCCGGACGGCAAGTATGAAGCGGATGCCAGAGTGACGCTGGAAGAATTTCGCGAGCGGACCGGAATCGATCTCAGCAAAACAGAACAGGAAGAGAAAATTGATACGCTTGGCGGACTCGTGGCCGCAGGACTTGGGCGAGTACCGGTGCGCGGTGAAATCGTGACGCATGCCGGCCTTGAGTTTGAAATTCTGGAAGCTGATCCGCGCCATGCAAAGCGTTTGAGAATAAGGGCTCTGAATTCCGCCCCCGTCGCGACTGGTTGACCTTGCGCGCCTCTCTTGCTCTTGCGGACAAGCTGCTTTCCGTCCCGTTGCGTCTGCGCGGGCTGCAGCGATTCGCATTTTCGATGGCAACGGGCGCGGCCGGTGCTTTGGCATTCGAGCCCTACCGCCTGTTTCCGCTACTGCTGTTGTCCTATGCCGGGTTTGTCCTGTTGCTTGATGGGGCTTCGGCGGGTCCCAGGAAACTGCGAAACGCGTTCTGGATCGGATGGAGCTACGGCTTCGGGTTTTTCCTCGTCGGGCTGTACTGGGTAGGTTACGCCTTCCTGGTCGATGCGCAGGAGCACGCCTGGCAACTGCCCTTTGTCGCGGTGCTGCTTCCGGGCGGGTTGGCGCTGTTTTTCGGATTGGGTGCGCTGCTCTGCGTGCTGGTCTGGCGGCCGGGATTGCAGCGGATTTTTGCCTTCGCGGCAATTTTCGCGATCATCGAATGGCTTCGTGGTCATGTACTGACAGGCTTTCCGTGGAATCTCCCGGCTTATGGCTGGGCTGCATCTCCTGCGGTGCTGCAGAGCGCGTCTCTATTCGGGGCCTACGGTCTGTCGCTTCTGACCCTGCTTTTTGGGGCGTCCTTCGCGGCATTCGGCCCCGGGCACAACCGCCGCGAGCGGCTGCTGCCGATGCTGATGACCGTCGTGTTTGTTGGGTTCTGGGCGGATGGTGAAGCGCGGCTGGCAACCGCGGATAATGCAATGGTTCCAGGTGTGCGGATTCGCATCGTGCAACCCGATACGCCCGAACCGGAAAAATACGATCCGCGCTTGACGCTCCGGAATTGGACAAGACTGGTGGATCTGTCGATGGCGCCGGCGGCACAGCAGCCGACGATCATCATCTGGCCTGAGGCCGCAAGCATGCCCGCGGTCGGGATTGCATCGTCGCCAAACGCAACGCCTTTCCCGGTCGCGCGAATTCCAGCAGCACTTTCGGATATCGCAAAAATAACGGCGCGCGGCGCAGTGCTGATGACCGGCACGGTTCATATCGCGCAGAATGCCGGCGCGCCAAAATTCTACAATTCATTTGCCATGTTCGGCGGCGGCGGCAGGCTACTGGCCGGTACCGACAAGTTTCACCTCGTTCCGTTCGGTGAGTATCTGCCGTTCGAGAGCACACTGCGTGCGATCGGAATCACCGAGGTTGCGGCGAACACCGGATTTTCGTCCGGATCGGGCCCACAAACATTCTCCGTACCCGGAGCGCCTCCGGTGACGCCGTTGATCTGCTACGAAATCATCTTTCCGCAGGCTGTGACCGGGACGCCGCGCCCGTCATGGCTGGTCAACATGACGGATGATTCATGGTTTGGTCCCAACGCCGGACCGAAGCAGCACCTCCTGATCTCGCGGGTCCGGGCGATTGAGGAAGGACTGCCGGTTGCGCGGGCGGCGAATAGCGGCATCTCCGTCATGATCGACGCCTATGGCCGAATCACTTCACGGCTCGATCTCGGGGTACGGGGATTTTTCGACAGCGCGCTGCCGGTCGCCCTTCCGATCACCCCCTTCGCGCGTTACGGCAATGTCATTCTTCTCACATTGCTCGTGTTGTGCGGGGGAGCGACTCTTTGGCCTCAACCCCGAAACGAGTCTTGACTTAGGCCGCGCCAGCGCTTCTTTCTCTTTGCGCGGAATATTTCGTTGCCACAGCGAATCCAAAACAATCGTTAATGATGCTGCCAAAGAAAAACCGAAATATGTCGCCATCTAGGGGTATCACTACGGAAAGGAACCAAGTTGCCTAAAAAGAAGGCCAATCCGGTTGACGCGCATGTTGGCTACCGCGTCCGCCTGAGACGCATGCTCATCGGTATGAGTCAGGAACGTTTGGGGGACTTGCTTGGGCTGACCTTTCAGCAGGTCCAAAAATACGAACGTGGGATCAATCGCATCGGCGCCGGACGTCTGTACGAAGTCGCAGAGATTCTCGGCGTTCCAATCAGCTTCTTTTACGAAGGCATGGATGGAATTCAAGTTCCAGCCGAGAACGGAAGCGAGAAACCCGCGGCGGTGATGGATTTCCTCTCCAGTAATGAGGGGATCCAGCTCAGTACCGCCTATATGGGTATCAAGGACGTTAAGGTTCGCCGGAAAATTCTGGACCTCGTCCGTTCGATTTCGGACGACAATCCCAGCGCGGTCATTTAACGCGAATCGCGCTGGGGTCCAGGTTTGCGAGAAGCTTTCTCCTGCAGTCCCGATTGGGACTCGCGGGTGGCAAGCTCTGCGTAAATTTCGGCCGGCCGGATGTCGCTTGCCAGCCAAAGTACGAGCAGGTGGTAGAGAAGGTCGGCGGATTCCTTGACCACGGCCTTCTTATCTTGGGTAGTGACAGCAATCACAGTTTCAATCGCCTCTTCACCAACTTTCCTGGCGCACTCAGCCTTGCCCTTGGCTAGCAGGCTCGCCGTATAGGATTGGCCTCCATCGGCGCGTCGACGTGATTCGAGTCGCGCATAGAGCCGGTCAAGGGGGTGAGACTGTTCCATACAAATTTCCGCCGCAGTGATTATCGGGTCCGCCTTCGTCAAAACTCGGCGGGGTGGCGCGACAAAACGCGCCAGCGGCGGGCAATCTGCCCGGCATTCCGGTCACGCGCAATTGGCCCGCGATGTTTAAGCGTTCTTCTCGAGGTCGATCCAACGCGACATTTTTTGATCGAGTACCGGCAGCGGCATCGCGCCGTCCCTCAGCAGCGCATCGTGAAAGCGCTTAAGATCGAATGCCGGTCCCAACGCGAGCTTCGCCCGGGAGCGCAGATCAAGAATTTCGAGCTCGCCGATTTTGTAGGCCAGGGCCTGCCCGGGAAGTACGGTATAGCGGTCAACTTCTTCCTCGGCTTCGGTGCGCGAGAGAGCCGTGTGGTCGGTCAGAAACTTGACCGCCTGTTCGCGGCTCCATCCGAGCCAGTGGATACCGGTGTCGACAACCAGCCTTGATGCACGCCAGGCATCGAAGGAAAGGGCGCCGAATTTCTGATAGGGATCGGTGAAGAGGCCAAGTTGTGGCCCAAGCGTTTCCGCATACAGCGCCCAGCCTTCGACGAATGCCGTCTGTTCGCCAAAGCGGCGAAAGCGCGGCAAAGCGCTGTTCTCGAGCGCCAGCGACACCTGGAGATGATGGCCGGGAATCCCTTCATGCAGTTCGAGCACTTCGCTGGTGTAGGTGGGCCGTTCCGGCAAATCCCAATCGTTCAGATAGACCGTTCCTGAGCGCCGTCCGTCGGCCGAACCGGGGGTGTATTCCGCCGCCGGCTTATCTGGTGCTGCGATGGAATCGTAAAAGCGGAATGAGAGCGGAATTTTCGGCCCGGTCGCGAACAGATCTGGAAGGTGCGCGGCCACTGCATTTCTGACCCGTGTAAATTCCGCCAGCATTGCTGACGCATCCTTGAACCTGAATTTTGGGTCGTCATGCAGGTACTGCCGGAATTCCGCCAAGGAGCCGTCGAATCCGGCGTCCTTTTTCGCCTTCTCCATTTCACGCTCGATTCTGGCGAGCTCCTCCAGTCCGAGATCGTGAATGGCATCGGGCGATTGGTCCGAAGTGGTCTCGCTCCTGACCAGATAGCGATACAGTTCTTTTCCGCCGGGAATGGCGGTGAGGCCCGGCTGTTCGGTCGCGTGGGGCAGATATTCTGTTTTCAAAAAAACCGAGAGGCGCCGGTAGGCCGGAATCAGATTGTCTGCAATCGCCGCACGATAAGCAGATTCTATGCGGGCCCGCTCTTTGCTGCTGATTTCCGGCGGCATGGATTTGATGGGCTGCATGAAATCGCTGCTGTCGGGGTCCGCAACCGCAAACATATCGACCTGCCCGATGACGCGATTGGTGATCGCGCCGGACTGGACAATTCCGCGCTTGAGACCTTCGCGCATCCGGGCAATTGCGCCATCGGTCCATTGGCTGAAATTGAGCATCCTTCGGATGGCATCGTCATATTCGCGCGGACGTTTCCACGGGTTATCCGGCCGCCAGGCGATTTCACGTGGAAAATTGATCTGCCGGCCGTCGAACTGGTTCAGCGGCAGCAAGTCGGGAATCTCGGCGATCTCCGGCGCCAGTCCCCGCTGTTCGTCTTCGAGCGACCAGCGAAAGATCTGATAACTGAGCTTATCCTGCGGCCTCATATCGGCCGGATCGATTTTTTCCAACCGGCTCAGCGTGTCCTGGTCGATGTGCCGGCGCAATTCGATTCCCGCAAGCGCACCTTTTTGGTCGTAAATTTCGGATCCGTCCGGTGCGCGAGTCAGCTCGGGATCGCGCGGCAGTTTCTGCTCGGCCGCGCGATAATCATTGAGAAGGTGATTGAACTCGCTCGCCGGATCGGGAGCGGCGGCCGCACCGCTGAATGCCAGCGCGGCAAAACCAAGAACTGTGAGGAATTTAAGCTGCCGCATTGCGCGCCTGTTTGGCCGTGTGGCCCTGAGCCAACTTGCAACAAAATGGCGGGCTACGCCATTCGGAGCGCCCGAAATTCTGCGTGATGCTCGTTACATTCCGATCATGCGCCGGATGTCGTCTAGTGATGCGCCGGACTGACGCAAACTTCGAAGCGTGACGGCGCTGTCGCGTTTGGAAAACTTCTTTCCGTCGCGATTGAGGATCAGGCGGTGATGCAGATAGCGTGGCGCGCGCATGCCGAGCAGGGCTTGCAACAGCCGCTGGATGTGAGTCGCGGTGAAGAGATCCTGGCCCCGCGTCACCAGTGTCACGCCCTGCAACCCATCATCGACGACAACGGCGAGATGGTAGCTCGTCGGCAGTTCCTTGCGCGCAAGCACGATATCTCCGAGCCATTCCGGGTGGGCCAGCTGGTATCCAGTCTGGCCGTCCGGTCCCGAACCGAGTTCCTCGAAAGTGAGATCCTGTGCTGCAATGGAAGCGAGAGCCTTTTCACAGTCGAGACGCAACGCGTAGGCATTACCAATGGCCATTCGCCTGGTCCGTTCCTCAGCTGACAGGGTACGGCAGATGCCGGGATAACGGCCGCCGAACAATTCGTCGGCGTGTGGGGCGGCTGCCGCGCGGGCAATCTCGGCGGCGATTTCCTGCCGCGTGCAGAAGCAGGGATACACGAGCCCGCGAACGTCGAGTTCCTGGATGGCCCGGGTGTAATCGTCGAAATGTTCCGATTGCCGCCGAACAGGCGTGTCCCAGCCGATTCCCAACCACGACAGGTCCTCGAAGATCGCCTGCTCGAATTCGGGTCTGCAGCGGGTCAGGTCGATATCTTCAATGCGGAGCAGGAATTTTCCGCCATTCTCGCGCGCAGCTTGCCACGCACACAGCGCGGAAAAGGCATGCCCGATATGCAGAAATCCGGTTGGACTTGGCGCAAATCGGGTGACAATCATGGCCCGTCAACATTTGCAGGAACAAGGAATGAGCACGCTTGATGGCCCACGTGTTGCGCCCGCTTCTGGCGCTGCCGCCCAACTGGTCGTGCTCTGCCACGGCTATGGCTCGGATGGCAACGACCTGATTGGACTGGCGCCGCATTGGCGCAATTATCTGCCGCACGCCGCCTTCGTGGCTCCGAATGCACCACAGCGTCATCCGATGGGACCCGGCTATCAATGGTTTCCATTATCCCGCATCGATCCTGACGAAGCTCTGCGCGGGACGGAGGCTGCTGCACCACTGTTGAATGCGTTCATCGATGCCGAGTTGGCGCGGCTCGGCTTGCCCGGCAACAAACTGGCGCTTGTGGGATTCAGCCAGGGCACAATGATGTCGCTTTATGCCGGACTGCGGCGCCCAGTGGCTCCAGCCGCGATTGTCGGCTTTTCCGGCGTGTTGGTCGGTACGGAAACTGTACCGCCGGATGCGGCCCGTCCGCCCGTTTTGCTTGTGCACGGCGATGCCGATCAGGTCGTTCCGCCACAGGCCCTGTTGATGGCGGCAAATGCGCTGGCGGGCCATGGCGTGCCCGTGCAGTGGCATATGAGCAAGGGGTTGGCGCATGGTATTGACGCGTTCGGCCTTGCTCTTGCTGGCCAATTTCTGAGCGATGCCTTTTCCGGGCGGGCTCCTCGAACCGGCCCGGTGACGGCTCCGCCGGAGCGCTGACCGCGGATATTGTAATTTCGTGGCTTTGGTTTATGCCCATGCGGGATTGCGACGAACACTCGCGCGAAGCTGGGGTGCAAATTGAAAAAGCTCGGATTGTTGTCTCTGGCACTTGGCGTGACCGTGGCAGGATGTGCCGCGGTGCGTGACCAGCAGCCGCAAAACCCGCAAACCCAGGACATCACGCTGAACATCGCGCCGGAAACGGCCCAGTGTCAGGCATTACAGGCGGCCACTCCGACCGGAATTTATGATCCGGGCCGGAGGTTATTGACCGTCCCGAGAACTCACGATTCGCTGGAAATTCTCTGCTCGGCCGCGGGTTATAAGGACAAAAGAGTTGTGCTCGTGCCGGATACAAGAGGCACTCTCGGACCGGCGGCGTTTCTGCTCGCCGACTTTGGGCCGGTGGACTACTTCCACAGCGCCTATCCGGATCAGGTGACGATCAATCTCGACCCGCTGGATGCTCCGGGCCAGACGCGTTAATTTCCCGCCTCTCGGGGAGAGCGACTTCGGACATGGCCTGAGAGAGTGCCGGGGCGGAACATCGCCCGAGCACTTGTGGCGGTGGGGCGCGCGGCTGGGCAGCAGGAAATGAACATTTCCGAAATTTTCATCCGGCGGCCGGTGATGACAATTCTGGTCACACTGGCGGTGTTGATTGGCGGAGTTTTCGGTTACCGCGAACTGCCTGCCGCGGAACTGCCGTCAATCGATTTTCCGACTGTGGTTGTCTCCGCCGGCCTTCCCGGAGCGGACCCCGAAACCATGGCCGCATCGATCGCGACTCCACTCGAGGCGCAGTTTTCCCTCATCCCGGGCCTCGACTCGATGAGTTCGATCAACGTCCTGGGGGGCACACAGATCACGCTGCAATTCCGGCTCGATCGCAGCATCGATGCGGCGCAGCAGGACGTTCAGGGCGCGATATCGGAGGCGAGCAGGACGCTGCCGACCAATCTGCCGTCGCCGCCCGCGGTGCGGAAGGTCAATCCGGCCGAGAACAGCGTCCTTCAGATCACAGTCACATCGCCGACACTGCCCCTCGCGACCCTCGATGAATATGCGGAAACGGTGATCGTCCGTGCACTGTCGACAATCGATGGGGTGGCCGATGTTGACATTTTCGGCCAGGCGCATCCTGCGGTGCGCATTCAGGTGGATCCCTATGCGCTGGCGGTCCGCGGGATCGGAATCGATCAGGTCGCCAATGCCGTGCGCAGTGCCAACGTGGATCTGGCGACCGGCCAGCTCGACGGGCGGTCGCGGTCGGCGGTGATTCAGGCCCAGGGCCAACTGGTCAAAGCCAGCGATTACATGCGCCAGATCATCACCTATCGGAACGGCGCTCCGGTGCGATTTGCCGACGTCGCGAAGGTGATTGACGGAGTGGACAATCCACGTCTGGCCGGACTGTATAATGGGCGGCTTGGCGTCATTCTCGGGGTCAACCGGCAGCCGGGCGTCAACACCATCGCACTGATCGACCGGATCAAGGCGGCAATGCCGCGCATCCGCGCACAATTGCCGCAATCCATCGATGTCGAACTCACACTCGACCGCAGCGACTCGATCCGTGCGGCGATTCACGACGTCCAAACGACGTTATTCGTTGCAACACTTCTCGTTGTCGGTGTGATTTTCCTGTTTCTGCGGACGGTCGCGGCGACATTTATTCCGTCGATTGCGCTGCCCGTCACCATCGCCGGCACTTTCGCCGGAATGGCGGCCTTCGGTTACAACCTCGACAATCTGTCGCTGATGGCGCTGACGCTTTGCGTCGGGTTCGTGGTGGACGATGCCATCGTGATGCTGGAAAACATCATGCGTCACGTCGAGGCCGGCGAGAATCCTTATTACGCCTCGATGAAGGGTTCGCGCGAAATCGCGTTTACGATCCTGTCGATGACGGTTTCCCTGGCTGCTGTGTTCATTCCGGTTCTGTTCATGGGTGGAATCGTCGGGCGGCTGCTGCACGAATTCGCCGTCACCATCGTGATCGCGATCATCGTATCAGGTCTGGTTTCGATCACGCTGACACCGATGCTATGCAGCCGGATGTTGACGGATGCGAGCGCGGAGGCCGGCAAACACCGCGGTGCGTTTTACCGCTGGACGGAAGCGGGCTTCATTCACATACGCAATGGTTACGAGCGCTCGCTGCGCTGGTCGTTGAACCACAAACCGGTCATTCTGGCTCTGTTTGCGACGAGCATCGTTGCGACGGTCGTGCTGTTCCGTGCCTTGCCCGAAGATTTCCTGCCGAGCGACGACATTGGGCAATTAACCGCGAACACCGAAGGCGCCAACGGAATTTCGTTTGCAGAAATGATGCGTCACCAGATGCAGGCGGCGCAGATATTGTGGTCCGACCCAAATGTCGCGGGTGCGATGACCGCCGTGGGATCGGGCGGCGCGCGTGGCGGGGTCAATCAGGGTACATTCCGGATCGCGTTGAAGCCGCGTTCGGAAAGACTCTCGATTGACGGCGTCATGGCCGAGCTCAGGCGCAAATTCGCGCGGATTCCGGGCATCAACATCTATTTGCAGAACCGGCCGATCCTGACGATCGGCGGGTTGATCAGCAAGGCACAGTATCAGTATACGCTGACAGACACGGATGCCCGTGAGCTTTACACCGCGTCAACGAAGTTTCAGGACGCATTGGCGAAGGTGCCGGGTCTGCTCGATGTCAGCAGCGATCTCGATCTGACAACGCCCTCGTTGCATGTGGATGTTGATCGCGACCGCGCTTCCGCACTCGGAGTCTCGATGCAGGAGATCGAGACTGCGCTCGGAGCGTCGTTCGGGGGCCAGCAGATTTCCCTGATCAATACAAACTCCGACCAGATTCACGTCATCCTGGAACTGTTGCCGCAGTTCCAGGAGGATGCTGGCGCGCTGCAACGGCTTTATCTCACCGGCGCAGGGTCGAACACCAGTCTGCTGCCGTTTGGGGCAGCTGCAACTTCGGCGCTGGTGCCGTTTGGGGCGGTGGCGAAGTTGTCGGATGGCACATCGCCGCTTGCGGTCAATCATTTCGGCGAGTTGCCGGCCGTGACGATCTCCTTCAGCCTCCCGCCTGGCGTCGCGTTGAGCGACGCGCTGGATAAAATTGACCAGGTAAAAAATGAGATCGGGCTGCCTGCCGGAGTGCAGGGATCATTCCAGGGTACGGCGCGCGCCTTTCAGGATTCCATGCAGGGCATGGGGTACCTGCTGCTCGGAGCTATCCTTGTCGTCTACATCGTGCTGGGTATTTTGTACGAGAGCTTTATTCATCCGCTCACGATCCTTTCCGGCCTGCCATCTGCCGCCGTTGGCGCGCTGTTGACGCTTCGCCTGTTCGGCTCGCCGCTGACGCTTTATGCCTTCGTCGGCATGATCATGCTGGTCGGCATTGTGAAGAAAAATGCGATCATGATGATCGATTTCGCGCTCGTGAGGGAACGCGAGCATGGCGTTGATGCGCATAACGCGATCATCGAAGCGGCGGTGATCCGGTTCCGTCCGATCATGATGACGACGCTTGCCGCGCTGATGGGCAGCCTGCCGATTGCGCTGGGCTTCGGCCAGGGAGGCGCGGGACGCCAACCCCTTGGTCTCGCCGTTGTCGGCGGACTCGTTCTGTCCCAAGCCCTGACACTTTACATCACGCCGGTGATTTATGGTTATCTCGACGTGCCGAGCAACTGGACCGGACGGCTCCTGACACGCAACGTTCCCGCCTCCGCGGAGTAACGACCAGTCTAGCCCATCAGGTCCTTGGTGGTGAAAATCGGCGCGAGTTCGAGACCCTCAGCCTTGAGGCTGTCTCGCGCCCCTTCCAGTCTGTCGACAATGGTGATGATCCGCTTGATCACGGCACCTTGCGCGCGGACGGCATGGACGGCCTGCATGACAGAACCGCCTTTGGTCGTCACATCTTCGATCAGCACGACCCGGGAATTCGGCTTGAAATTGCCATCGATCTTGCGTGCGGTCCCGTGATCCTTCGCTTCCTTGCGCACGACAAATCCGGATACCGGGTGCTTGGGCCAGCTTGCTGCACACACGGCCGCAACAATCGGCACCGCTCCGAGTTCGAGCCCGCCGATTGAATCCACATCGTTGTCATTGGCGAGCATTCCGCAAATGACTTCGCCGATGAGCGATGCGCCTTCCGGGTCAAAGCTCGTGGGTTTCATGTCGAGGTAGTAGTCGCTCATCGCACCGGAAGCGAGTTTGAACTGCCCCCGCAGGAAGGACTTCTGACGGATGATCTCCAGCAGGCGCTGTTCGCTTTTCGTCATGCCTCGCGGCGTGTGGGCATTCATGGATTGTCCTCGCAGAGTTGGTCCGATCCCGATACATGATTCAGGGACGTTTCGCCTCGATTGGAACGTGTTTTGCACAGGCTTTCACGCCGTGCACGCCACCTGCCATGCCATGATTTCAATGCCTTTGGTATCGCCGCCCCGATCTTCGCGGAATCGCTTGAACCCCTTGGGGGGACACAGCTCCTTCGCCCTGAGGTCCAGAATGACGCGGGCGCGATCCTCATTGTTCAGGAACTCGCTCGCAGGCGTCGCGATGACATAGACGCCGGATTAGAGCTGCCGCTCGTCAACGCTGACACACCCGGCGATCCAGATTCCGGCAAATAGCACTGCCAAAATACTGCCGAACCGAATCACGGTTCAGGGCCTCCGCCTCCTTAAGCAGGGTTGCAAGGCGCGGGGGAGTTCCCATAAGACTCTTCCGCACACACCCGGTTTATCCATGGCATCGCTGTTCTCGCCCTTTTCACTTCATGACGTCACCCTTCGCAATCGTATCTGTGTTTCCCCGATGTGCCAGTATTCGGCGCAGGACGGGCTGCCCACGGATTGGCATCTGGTGCACCTGGGCGCCCGCGCCATAGGCGGCGCTGCGCTGGTGATTGCCGAGGCCACGGCGGTATCGCCGGAAGGGCGAATCACCCCCGGCTGCACCGGTCTATGGTCGCACGCGCATGCCGAACGATTTGGCCGCATCGCGCAATTCATAAAAGCGCAGGGTGCGGTGCCGGGCATTCAGCTTGCACATGCCGGACGCAAGGCGTCCGCCTATGCGCCCTGGCGCGGACAAGGCAATCTGCCGGAAGGTGATCCGGAAGCCTGGCAGCCAATTGGACCTTCGGCCATTCCGTTCGGCGCGGCACTCACCCGCGTGCCGTCTGCCATGACCAAAGCCGATATTGCGCGCGTGCAGGCAGATTTCGTCTCAGCGGCGCAGCGCGCATTAGGGGCGGGCTTTGAATGGCTGGAATTGCATTTCGCGCATGGCTATCTCGGCCAAAGCTTTCTTTCGCCGATCGCCAATCATCGCAATGATGAGTATGGCGGCAGGTTTGAGGGGCGCGCCCGGTTTATCATTGAGACCTTTACTGCCGTGCGTGCGGTCTGGCCGGAGCGGTTGGTGCTTTCCGTCCGTCTGGGCATGACGGATTTTCATCCCGATGGTCATCCGATTGAGGAATCGATTGAGCTGGTGCGACGCCTGAAATCACTGGGGCTGGATGTTATCGATCCGAGCCTTGGCGGTAACTCGCCGGACGTATCGGGTGTGCCCTATGGCCCCGCATTCATGGTGCCGATTGCCGAACGTCTAAAACGTGAGACCGGAATAGCGACGGCCGTCAGCTGGCAAATCACCGAGCCGCAGCAGGCAGAAAGCATTATCCGCGATGGGCAAACAGATTTGGTGCTGCTGGCCAGAGCGATGCTGGATGATCCGCATTGGCCTTTCCATGCGGCAAAGGCGCTTGGCCGGACGGATTACCGCGGGGTACTTCCGGCGCAATATCATCGCGTCCCCTGAATTTTGAAATTTTCGGAAAGCGAGAGCAGCTTTGCCGGACAGAGTCGCGCATTTGTGTACGGATCGATCTGACGAAACTTGCGTTTTGCGTTGATCTTGAAACGCTTCCGCGTATCATCCTGACGATAGCTGCGAGAGCGCATCGGCTTCCAAATTTGCGATCTTGAGGTGTGGAGAAACTCGGCGACGAGCTTCTGCGACAGCCGGAGTCTGGCTTTGTGCGGCCATCCGGCAGCGGGTTTTAAATGGGAAAGGCAAAGGTAGAGCATGAGACATTACATTTCCGGCGGGTTGGGCGTCGCGGCTGGTTTGGTCAGCGCATTGGCGTTGTTTCCCGCCGCGCAGGCTGCCGATTCGACGGGGTCGCGCGGACTCGATCTTTTCCGCGAAGCTTTTCAACGCGTCCGCGCTGAATATGTCCGCCCGGTAAGTGATTCCGAACTCGTCAGCGGCGCGATAAACGGGATGGTCAGCTCCCTTGATCCGCATTCGGCCTATATGGATCCCAAGGAAATGGCCGACATGGAAATCCAGACCACCGGACAGTTCGGTGGCGTCGGGCTCGAAGTCACGGCGGAAAATGGCCAGCTGAAGGTCGTGACCGCGATGGATGACACTCCGGCCGCACATGCCGGAATCAAGAGCGGCGATTTCATCTCCGCCATCGATGGCGTGAGCATCGTGGGTACCTCACTGACTGATGCGGTCGAAAAGATGCGCGGTCCGGCCCGCTCCAGGGTGACGTTCACTGTTGTCCGCGCGGGTGAAAAGCAGCCATTCGATCTGACGTTGACGCGTGAGATCATTCCGGTGCAGAGCGTCAAGTCCGAGGTCAAAGGCGACATTGGTTACATCCGCATTGCCTCGTTCAGCGAGAACACGGACTCTGGCGTCAGGAAGGCCATTGCCAATATCCAGGCCAAGCTTGGTCCCAATGTCCGCGGTTACGTTCTCGATATGAGGAACAATCCGGGTGGTCTGCTCGATCAGGCGATCAAGGTCTCGAGCGATTTCCTCAACAGCGGCGTCGTGGTCTCCACGCGTGGCCGGAATCCGGAAGACAACGAGCGCTTCGACGTGAAGGGCAACGGTGATCTCACCGGCGGCAAGCCGCTCGAAGTGCTGATCAATGGCGGGACGGCTTCGGCAGCCGAGATTGTCTCTGGAGCACTCCAGGACAATCACCGCGTCACGATCATCGGCGATACGTCATTCGGCAAGGGTTCGGTTCAAACCATCATTCCGCTTGGTGGACGTGATGGCGGTGCCCTGCGCTTGACCACGGCGAAATATTATACGCCGTCGGGAAGGTCGATTCAGGCGGTGGGGATTACACCCGACCTCGCGGTTTCGAACATGACGGCCAAAGAGCAGGCAGAAGCGGATAAGGAAGGCATTCGCGACGAGGCATCGCTGGCCGGGCATTTTGATCCGGAAGGCGTGCACGCCAAGGCCAAGGTGGTCGCGCTTCGGCCGGAAGAAGGCAAGAAATACGCAGATTTCCAGCTGGAATATGCGGTGGATCGGCTCGACGGCACGCTGACGCCGGCGGGGTTGCCGAAGGAACAGACCGCAGACGCATCACACTGATTGTCTCTGCGGGGCATTGGAAAGGCCGGGTGGCGATGCCCGGCCTTTTTCGTTGCACGGGAGTTGCGCGTCCACGGCCGAACCGGCTTTCTTATGGCGGGATGAAAGGCGGAGATGGAAATGGCAGAGCGTTCTGCGGTCGGGAAGTTGTACGGGGATTTCGCGCCGAAACTCGCCGAGCTCACCGATGATGTTCTGTTTGGTGATGTGTGGGAGCGCGCAGGTCTGGCCAAGCGTGACCGCAGCATCGCGACGATCAGTGCACTGATTGCTTTGAACCGGACGGAACAGCTGCCGTTCCATCTGCGCCGCGGGTTGGACAATGGCGTGAGCCGCGACGAGATGATCGAATTGATCACACATCTTGCGTTTTATTGCGGCTGGCCGAATGCCATGTCGGCGCTACGCGTGGCCAAGGAGGAATTCGAAAAATCCCGTTGATGACGTCCGGGGCGCATTGCCGCCCTTGTCAGCTTGCGATAAGTCCCGGGTTCGGCTTAGATAAATTCAATTAGTCTGAGAGGATTATTCGTGATCGATTCGGAAACCGTTCTTGCGATTATGGCGAAGGAGGCGGCGGTTGATCCGTCACGCCTGACGCCGAACGCGACGCTGGATGATTTGTCGATAACTTCACTCGACGTGCTGAACATCCTTTTTGCGATCGAGGACAAATACCACCTGCAATTCGAGCCTGCGGAATTCGAGAAGGTCAAAACCGTGCAGGACTTCACCTCGGTCGTTTTCGCCAGGGTGAATGGGACATCGGGCCCTGCCGCCGCCGGTGCCGCCGGGTGATGCAATCGTTCCGGTCAGTACGGTGAGAGCGTGAATCGCGTTGTCATAACCGGCCTCGGCTGCGTATCCGCGCTCGGCCGGGGAGTCGGTCCGACCTGGACGGCGCTTCTGGAGGGCCGCTCCGGCATTCGCCACACCAGAATTGCCGTTCCCGATGATTCATTGGCCATTGAAGCACCCCTGGGTCATGTGCCGGCGGATGATTGCGGCGAGCCTTCCGGGCTCGTCGAGAACAGGACGTTCAAGAGTCTGGACCGCTTTTGCAAGCTGGCGATCATCAGCGCCGCGGAGGCGATCGCAGATGCAGGAATCGAATCGGCGAAATACGATCCGTCCGAAATTGCGATTCTGTTCGGAAGTTCGACCGGCGGATTGGTCAGTCTCGAAGAATCCTATTTTCGGGTTTATGGACAGCACGCGACACGCGTCCATCCCATGTCGATTCCGCGCTTCATGGGCAGTGGCGCCGCCAGTGCGATTGCGCAAAGTTTTGGAATCACTGGCCCGGCATGGTGTGTCTCGAGTGCCTGTGCTTCCAGCGCACATGCGATCGCCGAAGCGGCCTGGTATATCCGTTCCGGCCGGGCAAAAGCCGCCATCGCAGGGGGAGCGGAAGCCAGTCTCTCATATGGTCATGTGCTGGCATGGCACTGCCTCGGTGCGCTGGCCAAAGATACATGCCGGCCGTTTTCGATGGGCCGGACCGGGATGTCTCTTGCGGAAGGCGCGGCCACTTTGGTGCTCGAGGATTATGATGCCGCCCGCCAGCGCGGCGCGCAGATTTATGGCGAGGTGCTCGGTTGCGGCTACTCCTCCGACGCCTTTCATCTGACCCAGCCGAAGCCGGAAGGCGCCGTTCGTGCAATGGCACAGGCGTTGAAGGAAAGCCGGCTGCCTTCTGATACGCGTCTGTTGATCAGCACGCATGGCACCGGAACGCCGCTCAACGATTCAAGCGAGGTAGCCGCATTGACGTCGCTTTTGGGCGCCGATCTGGATCGTCACATCGCGATTGCCACGAAATCTTCACACGGCCATATGATCGGCGCCACCGGTGCGATGGAATTGCTGATTGGTGCATTGGCGCTGAAAGAACGTGTTGCGCCGGCAGTGTGCAATTACCTCGGTCCCGATCCAGCCTGTGCACTTCCGCTTGCACTCGAAGAACCGCGGGAGTTTCGCGACGCCGCGCTGCTGTCCAATTCCTTTGCATTCGGCGGACTCAACTCCGTATTGGTGATGTCGCGGATTTGACCGGAAGCACCGGCTGCGAATAGCAGCGGATTCGCAGGAGGGGTTATTCTGCTTCAGCTTCACAGGATGACGAGAACAGGAACCGGGCTCCGATAGTGCCATTACCGTGGCATGACCAGTCCGGTTCCGGCCCGCAGCCTCAGCAAATGCCGCCAGTTGGCGAATGATTGTCTGCAGCGGGCGATCACCGCATCGTCCACCGATTTGGCCGACCAATGGCTTCGTATCGCCGGCACCTGGCTTGCGATGGAAAAATTCCAGCGGCGGCGTTCGGAGCACGCCATGGAATTGGCCATGCTCCACGACGTGCGAACAGGACAGAAACCCTTCACATCTCACTGACGAGCCGTTGCCTGGACCGTAACCGACGTGCCATCCGGCCGCGTCAGGATCGCGTGCGTCCCCGGATACGCTGCGAGCAGCGCCGGCGCGGCAGTTTCACCGCCAACATAAACCGCCTTGGTGAGTCCGTCGGCTTCCGTTGCTTTCGGACCAATCACCACCACCTGGACGAGGTTGTTGGCGCTGGCGCCGCTGTGCGGGTTGAAAATATGGTGGAAGCGCCCACTTGGCTCGAATGTCGTCCCGTAACCACCTGATACAGCGAGCGCCATATTTTGAAGCTCGATGGTGCGGTTGACATCATTCGGGTGCTTGCCGTCCTGCATGCCGAGGCGCCATGGACGGCCGTCGGGGTGGTGTCCCAGCGTGCGGAACTCGCCCAGATCGACGACCGCGTTTTCGAAGCCTTCGTTGCGCAACATGTCGGCGACGGCGTCGGTGATGTAGCCTTGCGCAATCCCGTTGAGTGTAATTCCCATGCCCGACTGGGCGAATCGTATTCCGCCGCGCGCGCAATCAATGAAACGGAAATTCACCAGGGCACGTGCAACATCGTGCGCTTTGGCCAGAATGTCGGCAGAGGTTTCGGTGTGCGACCAGAAATGAGCCTCGTAAAGCCGCCACAAAGGTTGCACCGAGATATCGAACGCACCGCCGGAGAGCGCGCTCAAGCGTTGGCTCTTACCGATCAACTCACTGAACTCGGGCGAGGGCTTTGTGAGCCTGCCGTCCTTGTTGAGGCGCGAGATTTCGCTGTCGGCACGATAGAGGCTGAAGATTTTTTCGAAGCGCTCGATCTCATCGCGCACTTTCAGGATGGTTGCGCGCGCGAATGCAGCGTCGGTATGCCATAGCGTAAGCTCCGATACCGCTCCAAGCACATCGCCATGCCAGCTGAAGAACTGTCCCTTCGGCGCCATCGCTCGGACGCCGGCGATTGTCAGCGGCAGTCCGGCCAAACCGGCCACGATGCGTAACGCGCGCCGGCGTGTCGGATGATCGACCGCGGTGGGTTTTGCGTCAGGCATTTTTCACCGCAACAGTTCCCGGCGCAACGTCGTTAAGCAGCTTCACGGCGCGCACCAGCGGCGGGCAGCGTTTGTTGTCATAATATTCGACTTGGCAATCGAGGCACTGGAAGCATTCTGAAGTGACGATTTTGCCTGTCGGCAGAATCGCGCGCACCGGACATGCGCGTTCGCACAGCCGGCAAGGGCTTCCGCATTCGGCCCGGCGCTTGAGTAGATTCAGCAGGTGCAACCGGTCGAAAACCGCGAGCACGCCCCCGAGCGGACACAAAAACCGGCAAAATGCCCGCTGCGAAAAAAGGCCAATCGCCAACACGGCGCCCGCATAGATCACAAACGGCCAGGCACGGACGAATTTCGATGTAATCGCCGTCTTGAACGGCTCGAGTTCGGTCGACTTCTCGCCGGCGTCGATGCCCGACAACACCAGAATCAGCACCACCGCCGCGGCGATGTACTTTCCCATCCACAAGTGCTTCTCGACCGAGGGCGGGGGATTCCATTGCGGCACACCAAGGATTTTGGCCAACTGGCCGAGGAGCTCCTGCAAGGCGCCGAAGGGGCAGAGCCAACCGCAGAACACGCCGCGCCCGATCAACAGCAATGAAATGAGCGTATAGGCCACAACGATCACCATGAGCGGCTCGGCAAGATAAAAGCCGATATCCAGGTGCTCGAACGGGCCCTTTGCGTAATTCATCAGGTTAACAATCGAGAGCTGGACGCCGACGGTCCAGCCGAGCCAGACCACAACGATCAGCAGAAACCCATTGCGCACGAGCATATGTGCGCGGCGGTGGCGCGCGAGTCGCGCCTGGAAAATGAAGATTGCGGTGAGCGCGGATAAAAGCACGGCGAGGATCACGATCTTCGTACGCGCCTCGCTCCACGCCTCCACCCAGGCAGGGGCGGGCGGTGCAGAATCGAGATCGAGAGCGAGCGCGGGCGGCAGCGCCGGCTCCGGCCCCACAGCTTCACTGGTCAGCGGCGCGGTAGTGGCGGGCAGGCTTTCGGGTAGCTTGTAATCAACCCCGAATGCCGCCGTGACCGGGCGCGGGCCAGCGCCATTGACCAGGACTTCCAGGCGCCAGGGCTTTTTGGGGTCGAAGCCTGATTTGGCGGGAAGTTGGAAGAGCCCGGCAGTCTGATAACCCGGCATCGGCAGGGCAAATGTGTAGTCGTTTTGAACGAAGCGAAACGTCCGTCCACTCTGAATCACGCGCAATCGGTCGAAGCGATAACCCTCTGATGCTTCGACATATTTCGTGCCGATAAAGTCATAGGGGCCGCGCGAGGCGACGATGATCGCCTGGGCGCCGTCCGGAAGTTGGCTTTTGTATTCCTCCAATTTGACCATGCCGAGCAGATTGCCGCCGATGGCCGCGGGCGTGGCCAGGGCCGTCAGGAATTCGATGTAAAGATCCTTGTCGTTGCCGAGCGGCCAATCGAGCTTCGCGCCGGACGCGCCCTCATTGGCGAGCGCCCCCGCAACTTCGCCCGAAGTGACGCTGCGCCGTGCCACAGCACCCTGGGCGACGAGGTCATCCAATGACCTGACGCTGAAAGTGTCGAGATCGGCGGTGGAAGCAGCCACAGCGGCTGCAGAATTCCCGGCGGTTGCCGCCGGCCGGGCGAGGCGTGCGCGAAGGACCAACCGCGCTGAGGCGAGGATCGCAGCATGCATGGCGCGCGAACTGATGGTGGCCCCGGCGACGTAATCCGGCGGCAGTGCCTTGCTGGTCCCCGTCAGCGACCGGCCGGCTTCGTGGGCCAGAAAGCTATCGAGATCGCGCTGACGGCCGGGGTCTTCAACGATAATGGGCTCGGTGTGGAACACGACTTTGGCTCCGGTGATTCGCCCGGACAGATCGACCCCGGCAATGACGTCGAATGGCGTCGCAGAGTAGCCGCGCGAGCCGATGACATCGAAAGTCGAAAACACGTAAGCGACGGGCCGATCGCCTTTGTAGACCGGGATCGCCGGCGGGGAACCTTCCTCCTGGCCGAGCCGTTCGGCGCCGGGATAGACCACCGCCATGACGTCGGGCAGGAGACGTTCGCGCAGCTTGCCTTTTTCGGCCGAGGCAGGCGAAGTCACGGTGAGCATCAGCAAGGCGATGCAGATGCCGCACATCCATTCCATCGAGTTCGGGAACCGCATTGACGTGGCGCACCCCAAAATCCGGTCTTGCGGAAGACCGTAGCAGGTGCCCGCACCGGGTTCAAAAAAGACGCGAAACAGCGTGGAACTACAACTGGAAGTCTTGCCGGGGGGGAGGTACCGGAGTAGCCTGTTCACAAATTTGCGATGTTGCCGTCAGTGGGAGAGATTAATGAGTCGAACCCGCACAGTGGGCGCAGTTGGCATCTTACTCGCGACCACAGCTCTGTTGCCCGTGGCGTCGCTGCGCGCGGAAAAGCCGTCCAAACCGATATCAACGGCGCATCAGGTGAGTTTTGATCAACAGACCTTTTGGCAAACAACGAAGGTCTATTGTGACACCTGTCACTTTGGTCCCAAGGCGCGAGCAAAGCTGAATCTCGAGACGCTGGATCTCAGCCATCTCGATGTGCATGGCGAGACTTGGGAAAAGATTCTGGTGAAGCTGCGCAGCCGCGCTATGCCGCCGGTCGGAATGCCGCGGCCAACGCCCGCGACTTACGACGCGCTGATCTCATCGATCGAATCCGAACGCGATCGCGTGGCGCAGTTGAGGCCGAATCCGGGACGGCCAACGCTGCATCGCCTGAACCGCACGGAATATGCGAACGCCGTTCGCGATATGCTCGGTCTGGAAATTGACGTCGCCGATTTATTACCGGCCGACGACATCGGTTACGGCTTCGACAATATCGGCGATGTTCTGCAGACCTCGCCCGTCTTGCTCGAACGCTATTTGTCGGTGGCGCGCAAGGTCAGCCGGACTGCCGTAGGTGATATGGATATACCCGTCGCCTATCAGACCTATACCGTTCCGCATGGACTGACCCAGGAAAACCGTTTGGACGGCGTCGAACCGGCAGGTTCGCGCGGCGGTACCGCCATCAGCCACTACTTCCCGGTTGATGGCGAGTATGAGATCTCCGTTACCCTGCAACGGAATCGAAACGACGAATATCTGGGATTCGAGCACGACCGCAAACTCGACCTCATGCTCGATGATCAACGTCTCCAACTATTCGACCTTCCGCGCAGTGTAAAGAAGATCGTGCTCGGCGCAGGGACGCCACCCGATGCCGGACTCAGGGTCCGGCTGACGGTCAAGGCCGGCACCCACGAGATAGGCGCAACATTCCTCAAAGACACGCTGCTTAGGGAAGGCATCATCGAGAAAGTCCGTGACGACGATGTGCAAACCTATTTCGAAGGCGTAGGGAGCGTCACGGTTGCGGGCCCGTTCAACGTCAAGGGGCCGGGCGACACGCCAAGCCGTGAGAAAATCTTCATCTGCCATCCGTCCGGGTCGGTGGATGAAATGACGTGTGCGGAAAAAATCCTGTCCAATCTCGCGCGGCACGCCTATCGGCGGCCGGTAACCACCGACGACATTTCCGAACTGGTCGGTCTGTACAAGGTCGGCGCGCAGGAAGGCGGGTTCGAGTCGGGCATCAGGCTGGCGTTGCAGAAGATCCTGGTGTCGCCTCAGTTCCTCTTCCGTGAGGAGCTCGATCCTGCGAAGGCCGCTCCCGGATCGGTCTATCGTATCAGCGATATCGACCTTGCATCGCGTCTGTCCTTCTTCCTCTGGAGCAGCATTCCCGACGATGAATTGCTCGCAGTCGCCGAGAAGGGCCAGCTCCACGATCCGTCAGTGCTGAAGGCGCAGGTCAAGCGTATGATGGCGGACTCGCGTTCAGAGGCCCTGATCAAAAACTTTGTCGGTCAATGGCTGTTCTTGCGGAATATCGAACGGATCTCGCCCGACACCTCGACCTTCCTGACCTGGGACGAGAATTTGCGCCGGTCGATGCAAACCGAAACCGAACTCGTGGTCGAGAACGAAGTCAAAGAGGACCACAGCGTCGCGAATCTGCTGACCACGGATTACACATTCCTCAATCAGCGCATGGCCGAGCACTACGGCATCAAGGGCATTTACGGCACCGAGTTCCGGCGCGTGAAGCTCACCAACCCCAATCGCTTCGGCCTTCTGGGACAGGCGAGCATTCTTGCCGTGACCTCCTATCCCAACCGCACCGCGCCGACCATCCGAGGCAAATGGGTTCTGGAGCAGCTTCTCGGTACGCCTCCTCCGCCGCCGCCGGCCAACGTCCCGTCGCTGAAGGAGGACGAGTCCACGCAGAAACTGACCATGCGCCAGCGCATGGAACTGCACCGGTCCAACCCTGCTTGTGCGGCTTGTCATGCACAGATGGACTCGCTCGGCTTCGCGCTGGACAATTTTGATGGGATTGGCGAGTGGCGCGACTCAACTGGTCCCGGAACGGGACCGATTGATGCTTCCGGCAAGCTGCCGGACGGTTCGACATTCAATGGGCCGGCGGGCTTGCGTGAACTCCTGCTCAAGAAAAAGGAGATGTTCGTCGAGACCTTCACAGAGCGGCTCCTGACTTATGCGTTGGGCCGCGGCGTCGAAGAATATGATCGCCCAGTAATTCGCAAAATCGTCCGGGATGCTTCTGCGGATGACCAAAAATGGTCCGACATCATTCTTGGTATCGTCAACAGTACTCCCTTCCAAATGAGGAGAGTCAAAGATGGTAATCTCTAAGATCTCGATTCCCCGTCGGACTTTCTTACGGGGTACTGGTGCGGCGCTTGCTTTGCCGATGTTGGACGCAATGACGCCCGCGTTTGCCACCCCGGCGGCGCGACCGACCCGCATGGCGTTCATGGAAGTCCCGAACGGAATATTCGATTTGGGCCATGAATGGACGCCCAAGACACTGGGCACAGGCTGGGAGATCACCCCAACTCTCCAGCCACTCGAGCCGTTCCGCGACCGCATAACGGTGATCGGTGGTCTCGATCAACAGCAAGCGGCAGGACTGGACGGCGAAGTGGGCGGAGATCATCCGCGCGCTTGCACCGCCTTCCTGACGGGTACGCATGCAAAAATGACCTCCGGCGCAGATATCCACGCCGGGATGTCCGTCGATCAGATCGCGGCAAGAGAGTTCGGTAAATCGACCCAGCTCGCGTCACTTGAGATCGGCCTGGAATCCGCCGAGATCGTGGGCGCCTGCGAGTCCGCCTATGGCTGCGCCTATTACGACACGATCTCGTGGCGCAACGACACCACGCCCCTCCCAATGGAAAACCGGCCGCGCGCTGTGTTCGAGCGTCTGTTCGGCGACGGGGGCACCGACCCGAAGGCGCGTCTGGAGATCAGACGTGAGGATGAGAGCATCCTTGATGCCGTCAGCGCCGACGTCAAGAACATGCGCCTGAAAGTCGGCGGCACGGATCGCGCGAAGATCGATCAGTATCTGGATGCCATTCGCGATGTCGAGCGGCGCATGCAACTTGCGGAAAAGCAGGACGTCCACGCCCTGCCCGTCGGCAGCCCGGTCGGCGCCCCGGAAGTCTTTTCGGATTATTTCCGCTTGATGGCCGACTTGATGGTCCTCTCCTGGCAGACCGACCTGACGCGCGTGATCACGTTCCAGATGGGCCACGAAATGAGCGGTCGCGCCTATCCGGAATTGGGATTTGGCGATGCGCATCATCCGTGCACGCATCATCAGGGCGATCGCGAGAAGCAGGTCAAGACCATCGCGATCAACGGCTTGCATACGAAGATGCTGGCGTATTATCTCGGCAAGCTGCGCGACACCAAGGACGGCGATGGATCGCTGCTCGATCACTCGATGGTCCTGTACGGGGCCGCGCTGAGCGACGCCAACCTGCACCTTTATACCAACCTGCCGTTGGTGTTGGTGCACAGTGGTATCGGTGGCCTCAAGGGCGGAATGCACGTCAAGTATCCGAACCGCACGCCCATGACCAATCTCCTTCTGACCATGCTGGACAAGGCCGGTGTGCCCCACGTGGAGAAGTTGGGAGACAGCACAGGCCGGCTTGATCTGCCGACCGGTCAAACCAAAGTGGCGAAAATCTGAACGTCAAGTCGGCAGGTCCCCGCGCAAGCGGGGACCTCTGATTATGCTCAAACGAAATCGAGCCCGGGGAGAATTGGGATGAGAACGAGAGCAACGATTCTGGCGGTACTGATGTGTTCCACGATTCTTGGCGGTACTGCACTCGCAGCGGGCGGGAGCGACATGTCGCTGGTGACTGCTGCCAGGGAAGGGGACCGTGCAGCCGTGCAGTCGCTGCTCACGACCCTGCCAAAGAAAGATATCGCCGGCGCGGAAGGCACGGCGGCGCTGGTTTGGGCGGCCTCGCGCAATGATCTGGCAATGGCAGACCTCCTTCTGCACGCCGGCGCCAGCGCGAAGTCGGCCAATGAGTTTGGCGCGACGGCGCTTTACGCGGCGGCCGGGCAGCAGGATCCGGCGATGGCCAAAAAACTGCTGGCGGCCGGCGCGGATCCCAACATGCCGATCATGTCGGGCGAAACGCCACTCATGGCTGCCGCCGGCCGGGGCAATATTGACACCATCCGCGCTCTGCTTTCAGGCGGCGCGAAGCCCAATACACAGGAGTCCATGGGCGGACAGACCGCTCTGATGTGGGCGCTTTCCAAACGTCAGGTGGCGGTTGTCGATGAACTCGTCAAACACGGCGCCGACGTCAATCTCGCTTCGAAGACCGGCTTCACTCCATTGATGTTTGCCGCCCAGCAGGGCGATGCGGACAGTGCCCGTATTCTCCTGAAAGCCGGCGCAAACGCGAACGAAGCGCAACCCAAGTCAGCGTTGACACCCTTGATCATCGCCAGCGCCATGGGTCAGGTGAAGGCGGTGGACGCACTGCTCGACGGGGGGGCCAATCCCAATCTGGTGGATTCGGACGGTTACGCCGCGTTACATCGCGCCGTGCGGGACTCCGATTATGGAATTGACTTCGAGCGGCAAGACGCACAGCTGGCGATCGTCAAATCGCTTCTCAAGCATGGCGCGAACCCGAATCTTCGCATCAAGCAGGACAAGGCAAAGGCCGCTGACGAAGTCAAAAAAGGCTCCGGGGTTGCTTTGAAGCGACGTACTGCGCTCACCGTCACTGAAATCGTTCTGCAGGGCGCGACACCGCTGCTGCTGGCGGCCGAGACTAGCAATCTCGCACTGGTCAAGGCTTTGGTAGACGGCGGGGCCGATCCCAATATTCCGACCGAGCAGGGCACCACGCCATTGATCATGGCCGCCGGCGCGGGAACCGACGTTCAGAGGATGAGAGAGCCCGAAGAACGGGCCTTGTCGACCCAGACGCTAAAGTACCTCGTCGAGCATGGCGCCGACGTGAATGCCGCCGGCCAATTTGGCTGGACTGCATTGCATGCTGCCACCTATCAGGGAATCAACCCGGATATCGAATACCTGGTGAGCAAGGGCGCCAAGGTCGATCAGAAGGACAGTTTTGGACAGACGCCGTTGAGCATTTCGCTCTCCGTGCTCACCAAGGAAATCGGCGCCCGCCGGCTTCAGATTCCGCGCAGATATCGCGAGGACACCGCCAAGCTGCTTCTCAAGCTGGGCGCAACGCCGCTCGACAAGTCCGGCGTCAATGTCGTCCTGCAGCGTTCCGGCGACGAGAAACTGGGCCTGAGCAAATAGGTCATCCGCAATAGTGCAGTAATAAATGAAGGGCCCGGATATTCCGGGCCCTTCTGCTATTACAGCGACGTCATCAGCCGGCATTGCCGGGGCTGATCGATCAGATAGACCCCAGATATCCGGTCAGCCGGCCCGCAACCAGAACGCCGCCCCACACGAGAAGTGCGGCAGCAACAAATTTCACGCCACGCGCCGACACAGCCCCCTGGGCTTCCCATGACGCGGCCTCATGGTTGATCGTCCGATAAAATTGCAGCGTCAGAATTGTTCCGACGACGATCAATGAGAACTTCAGCATGAATGCGCTATCAGCGACATATCGAGTCGGCTTCGACATCCACAGAGTAAGGCCGCTGAGGACTTGCAGTGCCAGCGCAGCCCATATCACCGGAAACAACCGGCTGAGCGACGTATAAGGAATCATCCTGAAAAAGCCGAGCAGGCGAAGCCCGATAATCAGAACGAAGCCGACGACGAGCGCTGTCCCGAATGCGTGCAGCGTCAGCGCGAGAGGCCAACCCCACAAGTCTTCCCGGACCCAGGTTGCAAACGGAGTATTCTCCAGCCATTCAAGCACGGCTCAACCTCCTCACTTGTGTTGGCCACCGGATCAGAGATAGGCCAGCAGCCGGCCGCAAACGATCACTCCGGCCCAAGCCACCAGTGCGACCGCGGCAACCCATTTGGCGCCCCTCGGAGCATCCTCTCCTGCCTTCACAGTCCACAGCCGGCGAGAGAGCGAAAAACATAGAATTGCAATTGTCCCGATGGTGATGAACGCGATCTTCGGTGCAAAAGTGGTGTCGCTCACGACGTAACGGTAGCTGTCCGCAAACATCATCAGCATCCCGCTGACGACATTCATCACGACACCGAGAAATCCCAGCAAGAGCAATTGGTGCATGGCGGCAAAGGGGACCGACTTCCAAAAGCCGAGCACACGCAGGGTAACCGCGAATACCGTCCCAAATATCACGCAATACCCAAAGAAATGCACAATTTGCCATGGGACGAAGACGATCATGTCTTTCATCAGCGATTCGAGAGACATCGAAATCCCGGCATTGGCGTCGGTCGGAAGTATGTCTGTCGCTGTACGAATCTCCGGGTGATTGATCAGCCCGCCACGGTGTCCGGTTTCAGTCATGATGGCGAGGGTGACGATTGCAAAAAGCAGAATGAGGTGCAGCGCACGCTGGGAGAACTGTCCACGTGAGCGCGCGCGCCACAGCTCGATCCACGACATGGCGCCGGTGAATGCCAGGCCAAACAGTGTCCACAATGCCATGTCGCGGTGGGCATTGATCGCGGCCTTCGAAATCTCGGGTATGGTCGGCTGCGTCAAAGCCCACATCGCAGCGGTACCGGCAACATAGGTCGGAACGCCGGCGATGCCGCAGATCACAAAAACGACGAGGCTGCCCCGCTTCAGCACATCATTGTTGGCGACAAGCGCGGTCAAATAAAATGCCAGCGCGAACACGAAGCCTGCCGTCGGGACGTGGTTCAAAATGAGATGGGCGTGCGACCACGCCTGCGGCGTTGAGATGTCCGGGATGGTGACGGCCAATTCGAGTTCGTGGTGATTGATATGAAACCCGAGCTCGCCTGCGACGATCGTCAGTGCCAGCGCCACCAACGTCAAACCCACCATCAAATGCGAAGGAGTCCACGTCCCGATGTGCTTTGCGGAGGCGCGAAGATATTCGGAGACGCCCCCGCGCCGCATCACGCTTCGTGAATATGATGGAGCGGCCGCGTCAGCCGCCACCATCGCGGACGCGGTGTCGAGCTTGTTGTCAGAGGCTTCGTCGTAACTCGAGCGGCCTGCTGCGGCGTGCGCGAGCGCCGGTGCGGAAAGAGAAAACGAGCGGAGTGCGGGCCAGGTTCGCCACAATTCGACGAGCGCGGCGAGTCCGGTGAACGCAAGAACACCGATTGCGGCGAGCCCCCACATATAATGGGTGTTTATCGTGTCGGCGGAAAATCTCGGATTTCCGGCCAAATCCGCCGCGGAAAGGATGCCGCTGACGTAAATCGGAATCCCCAGCAGGGCCACCAGAACGAAGAGGATGAGGCAGATTCGCCGGGTAAAGCCGTCGCCCGCACCGACACCGGATAAGTAAAAGCCGAGCACAATCAGAAGGCCGAATGTCGGGAATACACTTATGAGTATGTGCAAATGCGACCAGGACTGAGGAATCACATGCATAAAAATTCCTCCCTACCAATCTGCTCTCACGGGGTTTGTTTGGATTAGCCCCCGTAAGTACTGCCGGCTTTCCTCGCCCGCGTTTCGGCGTGCTCCGTAATTCCGTCCAAGTTCAGATCGTAGCATTCCAGCCGCGGCCCGATCCGTCAACGCAGAAGTGCATGGCTGCACTGGCCAACCCTATGCGTGTGCTGGGCAGTTGGCGTTCCGGCGAGGCCGTCCTGACACGGCCAAAGTCATGTCTTGAGGTAACCAGCAGCACACCGGGGATCACCGGTCGTTGGAGTGGCCAAGATTGCCCGTCCAAAAAGGCGGCGTCCAAAACGGATGGTCTGCGATCCTGCCGCTCAGCGCTTGTAGCGGTCCTCGAGCCGGACGATGTCGTCCTCGCCGAGATATTCGCCGACCTGCACCTCGATGATGCGCAATGCGTTGCCGGTGCGGTTTTCCAGCCGGTGCTTTACGCCGATCGGGATAAACGTCGATTCATTTTCCTTCAGAACCAGCGCGTCCTCGCCCCGGACGACAGACGCCTCGCCCGATACGACGACCCAATGTTCGGCGCGCTTGTGGTGGTACTGAAGGGACAGCGCGGCTCCGGGGTACACCTCTATGAGCTTCACCTGCGTTCCGGGGGCCATATGCAGAGTCTCGAAGAATCCCCAGGGGCGGTACACTCTGCTGTGCTGCGAGGCCTCCGAACGTTTGGCTTTGACCAGATGTTCGACCAGCAGTTTCACATCCTGATCGCGCCCGCGGCGGCACACCAGCACCACATCCGCCGTTTCGACCACGATCAAATCGTCGATGCCCAACGCCGCGACCAGGCGCTTGTCACTGCGGATATAGCTGCCGCGTGAGTCTTTGATGATCACGTCGCCGCTGACGACGTTTCCTGCGCCATCCTTCTCGCCGCGTTCCCACAGGGCCGCCCATGACCCGATGTCGCTCCAACCGATTGTCGCCGGCACTACGGCCGCATTCGTCGTGTGTTCCATCACGGCGTAATCGATCGATACGCTGCGGATTTCCCCAAAGCTCTCCAACTTCAGGCGGAAGAAGTCGAGATCGCGCGAACCTTCGCGAAGAGCGCGCGATGCACCGACGAGAACATCGGGCGCATGGCGCGAAAGCTCTTCGAGCCATGCGGCCGGCGAGAACAGGAACATTCCCGAATTCCAGAAGCAATCTCCGGCCGCGACGAGCTCCTCGGCCCTGCGGCGCTCGGGCTTTTCGATGAACCGCGTGACCGAAAATGCTCCCGGAATGCCTTCGAGCGGTTCTGCACGCTCGATATAGCCGTAACCGGTTTCCGCATGGAGCGGCTTCATGCCGAATGTCACCAAGCGGCCCCGTTCCGCTGCCGGCGCGGCAATCCGGACTGCGTCATGAAAGGCGCCAGGATCGTCGATCACGTGATCGGACGGGACAATCAGCATGAGCGACTCGTCTGCGCGTTCAGAAAGAATCAGTGCTGCGACAGTGGCAGCGGCGGCGGTGTTCCGGCCCACCGGTTCAAGCACAAGCGATTCGGGAGTGACGCCGAGTGACTGAAGCTGTGAGGCGACGATGAAGCGATGTTCGTCGTTGCAAATCACAAGCGGCGAAAGAAAACCAGGCCTATGCGAGAACCGGTTGACGGTTTCCTGGAACATGGTTCGTTCGGACGCGATCGGCAGCAATTGTTTTGGATACAGCGAGCGCGACGCGGGCCACAGTCTCGTTCCCGAACCGCCACTCAATATGACCGGCCTGATCTCTGTCATGCGTTGCGTCCAGAGGCTGCAACTTCCGCCGGCGTCCGCGTACGGACTTCGTGCGATCTGGTGCAGAACCAGTCAAATGTCTGTGCCAGGCCGCGGCGTAAGGGTATGGCAGCCGACCAGCCGAGCGCAGTGAGGCGCGACACGTCAGACATTTTTCGCGGAGTGCCGTCGGGACGAGAGGTATCGAATGCCAGCTTGCCGCGAAACCCGGAGATTTCACTCAGCATCTCGGCAAGTTCGCGAATGGTGATGTCGCTTCCGGTACCGACATTGACCGGACCTTCGCCGGAGAAATGCTTCATCAAATGAACAAGCGCATCGGCGCAGTCGTCCACATGAAGAAATTCGCGGCGCGGCGTACCGGAACCCCACACCATCACTTCAGATTGGTTTTCCCTTATGGCCCGCGCAAATTTTGCGATCAGCGCGGGAATGACGTGAGACGATTCCAAATCGAAATTGTCATTGGGGCCGTAAAGATTGGTTGGCATGGCCGAAATGAAATCGCAGCCATATTGCCTGCGATAAGCATCACACAATTTGATGGCTGCAATTTTTGCCATCGCATACCATTCATTGGTCGGTTCGAGCGGTCCCGAGAGAAGGGCGCTTTCCGGAATTGGCTGGGGCGCAAACTTCGGATAGACGCAAGTTGATCCAAGGTTGAGCAGTTTCTCAACACCATGGCGGCGCGCCGCTTCGATGGTATTCGCGGCGATCAGCAGATTGTCGTAGAGGAAGGTCGCGGGAAAACTGTTGTTCGCGACAATACCTCCGACTTGTGCCGCGGCCAGAAAGATCGCCTGCGGCCGGTTGTGTGACACGAAGTTGTCGACCTGATCCTGATTTCGCAGGTCCAGTTCGTGCCGGCCCGACGTGAGGAGTTTCACGTTTTCGCCTTCAAGCCGGCGCAATAGCGCCGCGCCGACCATTCCCGCATGGCCGGCGACCCAGACCCGCTTGCCTGCGAGCCGAAAGCCGGCCGATATGTCAGTCGTATCCGGCATTTCTGGCCGTCCCGGCATGCTTCAGGTCTTCTTCGACCATTTCCCGCACCAGCGCGTCAAATCCGATTTCCGGCCGCCAACCGAGGCGCTGGCGGGCTTTGCCGGAGTCTCCCAGAAGCGCTTCGACCTCGGTTGGGCGAAAATAGCGCGGATCGACTTTGACCAGGACGTCTCCGGTTCGTGCATCCAGACCGACCTCGTCGATTCCGCGACCCTTCCAGACAATTCTTCTGCCGACATGCTCAAACGCGAGTTCGACGAATTCCCGGACAGAATGGCTTTCGCCGGTGGCGAGGACATAATCGTCTGACTCGTCCTGTTGAAGAATGAGCCACATGCCGCGGACATAATCGCGGGCATGGCCCCAGTCACGACTGGCGTCGAGATTGCCGAGGTATAGGCGCGATTGAAGCCCACGCGATATCGCAGCGACCGCGCGCGTGATCTTACGTGTGACGAAGGTTTCGCCACGCCGCGGACCCTCATGGTTGAAGAGGATACCATTGGATGCGTGGAAGCCGTATGCCTCCCGGTAATTCACCGTGATCCAATAGGCATACAGCTTGGCAGCAGCATAGGGGCTGCGAGGGCGGAAGGGCGTCGTCTCGCGCTGGGGGGTCTCCTGGACCAGCCCGTACAGCTCCGAAGTGGACGCCTGGTAAAATCGGGCTCGGTTGCCCATACCAAGAATGCGAACGGCTTCCAGCAGACGCAAGGTCCCGAGCGCGTCGGCGTTCGCCGTATATTCGGGCGTTTCGAAACTTACCTGGACATGGCTCTGCGCGGCCAAGTTATAGATTTCGTCAGGTTGCGTCTCCTGAACGATGCGAATGATATTGGTCGCATCGGTCATGTCGCCATAATGGAGGAAGAACGACGGGGACGATTCGTGCGGATCGACATAGAGGTGGTCGATGCGTTCGGTGTTGAAGGAGGAAGACCGGCGCTTCACCCCGTGGACGATATAGTTCTTCTCCAACAGCAGTTCTGCAAGATAGCTGCCATCCTGCCCGGTGATTCCGGTGATGAGCGCAGTCTTGCGCCGCGAATGATTCTCCGGATCTCCGTTTGCGACCAAAGTTCACCTATCCAAATCAACGATAGAGCTTGTTCCACTGCGTCGTGAAGGCACCATAATCCGTGCCGTTTGTCATGCCATAAAGCGTCATATCTCCAAGCAGCCTTTGGCCGCCGTCACGCTGAAGCGGCCGGAGCTGGAGGTCATACTCAGCCCGTGATGAGAACGGGACGACCCACTCTAACGGAATTATAATCTCGATACCTTTGTCGAAGCTGCCTTCGCCGAATTTCGCGCCATCAACATTGGTGAGAGTGAACCACGCGCCGATCTGCACGCCGGTGGAGAAGCTTCGCCAGAACTGGAATGTCGCACCCGTGTCGCCGGCGAGATACCGGCCGGCGCTGACTGAAACTCCCAGGTCATACCAGGGAAGCTGGTAGTACGCGGTGACGTGACCGGTGAAGACGTGGTAGTTCCGAAGATCAAAAAGTTCGCGATAGCCGCGCTGGACGACCTCCCAGGCATCGAGACCAATCGCCCAGCGTGCCTTGAAGGGGCGATAAAGGAGTTCGCCGCCAACGCCGTCGAACATCTGCTCGAGGATTCCGCCGGAAACCCTTCCGTACACTTCCGGCGCGAGCTTGAAGTAATAAGAACTCGAAAGATTGGCGAATCCGTACCGTCCGTCCTTGAGATATAACGGGACGTCTGAGCGGACATGCGGCAAAACGCTGTTGCTGACCCGCGTGATGTTGCCGAAATTGTCCCAGATCGTCGCAAATGCCGTGGCATCAAGGAACCAGCTTCGCGTGAGTCGGACCTCTCCGCCGCCGCCGACTCCGATACGCAAATAGATGGGATTATTCGGATCGAACAAATCTTCCTGCATCAGCGGGAAAAAGGTCGGCGTGAATTGCGGAAACAGGTTGGGCGGGAGGTGATCAAGCGGGGCCCGTTGTCCGGGGTCGATTGCACTGGCTGCGAACAGTTCAGCCGGCGAACCGTCCCGGCGCGCCAAAGCATCAACCTGCCGTCGTAGCAGACTGACCGTCGCGGAGGGTTGCCCGGCAATCAGCAGTGTAATCTCGAAGGAATTGATCTCGGCGGGAGCTGTGGCTGATAGAATGCGCGCAACTCTGGAAACGGCTTCCGTGTTGCGGCGATAACGCGGATTTTCGACCAGAACGACAAGTTTGTCCCGTTCGACGCCGAGCCCCATGACCGTGAGTTTCTGATTCTCGAGCCCTGTCCTGATGCGTTGCTCGGCATCGGCGCCGAGTTCGCCCGGCCGGGGCGGCGGCGACGGTGGGTTCGCGGCCGTTGGAGGCAGGATAGGCGGCAAGGCGGGTGCGGTGGGAAATCCAAGGTCTTGCGGATTGGTAGAATTTCCCGGTCGCGACTGAGTCAAATCGACATAGCGCGTTTCCACTCCAGCGCCCGCAGCCGGCGCAGAACCGGATTTTTGGTCTTCGGGTGCCGGATCGGGTTTCAACATTGTCGGTGCGGGCTCTTCCGGCCGCGCACGGAAGCGCGGTGGGGGATCGATACGAGCTGGAAAAGCATCGTGCACTGCATCCATGAGCGCGCTTACACGCAGTCCCACGTAATGCCCATGCATGACCGATAAGCCGACATCAAGCCAGCTTAGCGGACGGTAGCTGAAGCCGGCATTGACGGGAAAACGGTAATTCCCGACGTCGATTGGCCAGGTGTCGCTGCTGTATTCGACTTTGAATTTCAGGTTTCGGATTGGCGTGTCGTATTCCACGCCGCCAAACAATCCAACATCGCGGCCGTGGAAAAACTGATTGAACAAGATTCCGCCGCCCTGCGGATTGTTGCTGTCCGGCCGGTTTAGAAAACTACGACTGATGAGGCCGAACGGATTTTCGAACGTGCCACGAGAGCCGAATCGTCCCCAGCCCAGACCAAGCGAGAAATCGAAGTCACCCCAGCGCTTGGAGGCGACGAAATATTCCGCGCCATTTTGGCGCTGGCCGATAAAATCCTGCATCCCAACAGCGATTTCGGGCCAGTATTGGGTTTCGTTCGACAGCCGGATCTTAAAATCGAAATTTCTGAAGAAAGCGCCGAACCCGCCATATTTTGGGTCATCAAGATAGCGGAACGTGAATTCAGCCCAGGGAAGACCCTGGAAAGTGAGCGCGTATTTACTGTCCGGCGCGCCCAGAGCTGCCGTAAAATTGAGATAACCGTCGGGAAAAAATCTGGCTGTGCGCGTGTCCAGAAGCCCGGCGCCCCCGTAATCGGACGGGGACGGAATATCGAGCAGATTGTCCGCCGCTGAAGCCGGAGACCAGAGCAGCACTGCACTTGAGAACGCAACGCAGACAACGACGCGCGGGGAATTTCGCTTTCCCTGAAAATCCATCCCACCCTCATGCGCGCCATGCGCCGCTCGTCTCCTTAGCGATTTTCCTAACGCGACGAAAGCCTTACCGCCAGACTACGCGTGCGCAGAGTCGCATTAGCTGTTTTAACTTTGTGACCTTGCGAGCGGGAATGGGAACTTTGACCACCCGCAGTTGGACAAGACGTGCATTTCGCGGTTTATGAGACGGCGCAATGCCCCGGGCCATGACCGTTGACTTGCTCGCGGCTAAGTTATTCATTAGGAAGCAATATCTAGGCTTGGCGGGCCTCGGGTCAGGGGGATTGATGTTTCAGTGGGCGTTCCGATGGTCGTTTATTCCGGCACTGATTGCCGGCGTCTGTCTGGTCTTCTGCGGCGTTGCTGACGCGCAATTTCAAACCTTTCCGAATGCCCAGAACGGAATAGGTCTGCCGGGGTTCGGTACGCTCGGTCCATTTGGACAGCAACCTTACGGAACGCAGCAGGGCCAACCTTCTCCATTCGGACAAGCTGGTTCCAGCGTTCAGACAATAAATCCTATTGCACCCGAGAGCCGCCCAAAACCGCCACCATCAAGGCTGGAGGAGCTATACAATTCGCGGCTTCCGGTACAGCCCGGATCGAATGCAAGCGTAATATCGGGCGCGCAAAATTCGTCCCGACCACAAAACGCGTTCGGATCGCAAAATGCGCTCCAAGCGCAAAATACTTTGCCGACGCAGGGTACCATTCAGACTGCGGTTCCTCTGACGCAATTCGGCTACGACTTTTTCGGGATTCCGGTTCCCCTGCAAGCGGCGCAACTAGGCGCACCACAAGATCGCTATGTTTTGGGCCCGGGTGACGAAGTCAATGTCGTGTTTCGTGGGCCAAATGATGGAACAGTCACGGAGCGAGTGAACAGGGATGGTCAAATCATCCTGCCGAAGCTCGCGCCAATTGCGGCGGCAGGAAGGACCTTGGCCGATTTTCGGGCCGATTTGGAACGGCGCGTTGCGCAGACCTATATCGACACGAACGTCTATATTTCACTCGGCCAATTGCGCCAGGTTTCGGTACTGGTCACTGGTGACGTCCGATCGCCAGGCAAGCAAGTACTGACCGCATTGGCAACGCCACTGGATGCCATCCTGCTTGCGGGTGGTATTGCAAAGACAGGAACGCTGCGAAATGTTGTTCTTATTCGCGGCAATCAGACACGCACCGTCGATCTTTATTCCATCATTGCCCAGGGAAATGCCGTCGATCTCGGTGTGCTCGAAGATGGTGACCGGATTTTCGTGCCGAGCTTACAAGATACGGTCGCTGTCGCAGGCCTCGTCAGGCGTCCCGGAATCTACGAGTTGGAAAAAGGCAAATCGTCAATCAGCGCCCGCGCCTTGATCGAGCTTGCTGGCGGCTTTGAAATTGGCGGTTCGTACAGATTGTCGAAAGTCAGCCTGCAGCCGGATGGAAGTACGCAAATTGTTCCGGCGACAGATGAAGTCACAATCTCGAACGGCGAGATATTACTGATCAACAATGCGCGCGACCTTCAAACCCAGACCGTATCCTTGATGGGAGCTGTCACGCTGCCAAACGCCTATCCATTGTCTTCGGCTTCGACAGTGCGGCAGTTGATCCGGAGTGCGACGGACCTGACGCCGGAAGCGTACACTGCCTTTGCACTGATCTCCCGGCGTGACATGGCGCTCAATGTCAAAACGCTTATGCCGTTTTCGCTGAGCCAGGTGCTGTCGGGACAGCAGGACATTCAACTGCAAAACGACGATATTGTGTACGTGTTCACGGCAAACGATATACGTGACCTGGCCAATACTGTTGCGGAGGAGACCGGAAACGGACCGGTGCTCCAGAAGGTCAACCCGAATGCGCCCACCACTCCCGGGGCACCAGGCACAGGTGGTCTGGGCACGCCCCCCGGCACTCCGACGCCTGCAACGAACGAGCAGTCGGGTGCCCAGATATCCATGGCGCAGCTAGGCTACCCCGGTTACGCCGGTTATCCCGTTTATCCCGGGTATCCTGGCGCAACCGGATACCCCGGCGTGGGTTTTCCGGTCGCGGGATATCCGCAGGCTGGAACTGTGGCGGTGAATTCGACTGCGGGGCTCGCCGCGGGCGCAGCTCTGCAGCCGCAATCCTACGTACCCGGATCTGTGTCAGCACCGGGACCGTTTTTGAACCCGTTGATCCCGCAGGGTCAAGGACCCTTGGCCGGGCAGTTGCCCACGAACCCGGCTCTTGGCCAGACAAATGCACAGCAGAATCGCCGGCCTGTACGAACCAATGTGCGCGAAGAAGTCGCGAAAGCGCTGGGCGTGACGCCGGAGGTGGTTGGCGCCACGGCAAATGAAAACCTGGTCTGGCTGTACGACGAAGTCAAAGATCCCGGCGCGTATCTGATTGCGCAGAATACGAACCTTGCCGAGCTGGTGGAGCTGGCGGGAGGACCATTGCGGACGGCAGACCTTACGGCAGTGGAAGTCACCTCGACGAATATTGATTCCGTCAATGGAACGGCGCGCACAGTTCGAACTGATTATAAAGGCACGCTCAACGATTTTAAGCGTGTCAGGCTTGAGGCGCTGGATGTCATACGCTTCCGCCCAGTGTTTTCCGACCGGCAAGACGGCCGTGTGCTGATCGCGGGGGAGGTTCGTTTTCCCGGAACATTTGACGTGAGGCGTGGCGAACACCTTTCCTCCGTGTTGGCAAGAGCCGGCGGCCTAACCGATGAAGCCTACCCGCTAGGCGCGATATTTACGCGCAAGAGTGCGGCGATCGCCGAGGGCGAGGCAAATCAGCGCGAAGCCAAGGAATTGGAGATCGCGCTCGCAGCCGCGGCCCAGCGTGGATCATTCACATCCAATGTCTCCAGCCCCGCCTCGGGGGCTCCGGCGACTGGCAGCGGGGGGGCGGGCGACGTTGTAACGGGTTTAATAAGGGAACTTCGCTCTGCGCCGGCGTTGGGCCGCATCACGGTAACCATAGACCCCGCGGTTCTCGCAGTTCACCCCGAACTGGATGTTGAGGTGGAAGCCGGCGACCAATTGTATATTCCGAAGCGTCCGTCGACTGTCACGGTCACCGGAGAAGTGCTGAACACCGGTTCCTTCGCCTACCGAAACGACATGTCGGTGAAGGATTATATCGCTCTGGCGGGCGGCACACGCGAAACCGCCGACGAGGGCCGGACATTTGTCGTGTTGCCGGATGGCACTGCACGTCCGGTGCAAGAGAGCTGGCTGACCTTCAACTCGAATCAGATGATCCCTCCTGGCTCGACCGTCGTTGTGCCGGTTGTGGTCGCGCCGTTTAGCTTCTTCACGACGCTGAATAATCTTGTCTCGCTGACGCAGCTTACGAGTCAGCTGGCGATTACTGCAATCTCGCTGAAAGTTCTTGGGGGGCTGTAGACCTCAGGAACGCCAGCGAAACTGATGAATTTTGCGCAGCGGCTTCAGGAAAAGCGCGGTGTCCAGCGGTGGTGATTGAAGGTGCCTCCGCCTGGACTTGAGGCAGAGCAGATTTGCAGTGATGTATGCCGAAAGGCTCTCGGTACTCCGCCCGCCATGCTGGAAGTCGACGAGAATGCGCGGAATGTAGCTGACTCTTGGCGCATGTAATTCCATCGCCCGCAGCATGAAATCATAATCAGCGGCCAATCCGTAGCTTGGGTCGAATAGGCCAACGCGATCGCCGAAGTCGCGGCCGATATAGAAAGTTGGATGAGGGGGTGCCCACCCCCGCAAAAAACTCCGGCGGCTATGGTACTTCCCCGCTTTCCAAGTGCGGATAATTTGTTTGGTTGCGTGATCTTTGACGAAAATCAGATCGCCATAAACGACATCGGCGGACGATAACCCAGCGGCAATGGAAGCGAGCACTGAGGAGTCGTGGAATGTATCGTCAGAATTGAGAAATCCGACAGCATCCCCTCGATACACCGAAAGCCCCTTGTTCATCGCGTCATAAATGCCTTTATCGGGGCCTGAAAAGATACGAATGGCGGGGTGAGCCATTGATCGCGCGATGCTCAAGGTTTGGTCGGTCGATCCCCCGTCCATCACGATCAGCTCTTTCTCGGGATGAGTTTGCCGCAGAAAAGATTCAAGCGTTTGCCCGATCGTGGCTTCGGAGTTGAGGCAAACCGTGACGACGCTGATTTTCATTCGCACGCAAAGCTCGGTTATTTTGGCGGAGTCAAAGTCTTCTTTTTTGCAGCAAAATCACAGAGGATCGCTCGGCGAACTGGCGGGATTGATTATCCTCATGGGCCGCAGGATTCCAAGTCCATTGCCGAGTGGTGTTTGAGGAGATTCTGATGGGAGTGGGGTTTGATCGTTCTGGGTCTTAATGCCTTTCATGCCGATTCGGCGGCGGCGATTGTACGAGACGGACAACTCATTGCGGCGGCCGAAGAGGAACGCTTCCGTCGCATAAAGCATTGGGCAGGTTTTCCCAAACGGTCGATTTCATATTGTCTGTCCGAAGCCGGCGTCAGGCTGTCGGATGTTGATCACGTCGCGATCAACACCGATAAACGTGCGAATCTGCGGGCCAAAATTGCCTATGTGCTCCGCCAGCGGCCCGATTTTTCGCTCGTGGTGGATCGCTTGCGAATGCGGCAACGGAGGCAGAGCATCCCTGAACTGCTGGCCGAAAATTTCCCCGGTGAATCCTGCCGCGCCGAGGTGCACGGCGTCGAACATCACATGGCCCACATGGCCTCGGCATTTTTTGTCTCGCCGTTTCAGGAAGCGACGACTGTATCGGTGGACGGATTTGGCGACTTTTCGAGTGCTGCTTGGGGCCTGGGAAGCGGTAACAGGATCGATGACCAGGGCCATGTCTACTTCCCTCATTCCCTCGGCATATTTTACATGGCGGTGACCCAGCTCCTTGGTTTCCCGCATTACGGGGATGAGTACAAGATCATGGGCCTGGCGCCTTATGGCAAGCCTTCCCGCATGGATGAAATGCGCAAAATCGTCCGCATCAGGCAGGACGGTACATTTGAGCTCGATTTGCGGTTTTTTGTCCATCACAGCCAGAAAATCGAATTCACACATACGGGCGGTTCTCCGGAGTTTTCCGACATTTTTTCTTCGGAGCTTGAACATCTGCTCGGGCCCAGGCGGCGTCCGGACGTACCGCTCGAGTCATGGCATCACGACATCGCGCGCTCGGCGCAGGCGATGTACGAAGAAGCGTTTTTGGCAATGTTGCGTGCGCTTCACGAAAGACATGCGGTCGATTCGGTTGTTGTCGCCGGCGGGTGCGGAATGAATTCCGTCGCCAACGGAAAGATCCGGCGGATGACGCCATACCGGAAGGTTTACGTGCAGGCCGCCGCGGGAGATGCGGGCGGCGCCATCGGCGCCGCGTTCTCGGTTTGGCACAAAGCCGGCGGGGCGCGGCGCTTCACCATGGATCACGCCTATTGGGGACCATCATATTCACCGGACCAGATTGCCGCGACGGTTGATTCGCGGCGGCGTGAGCTCGAGTCCGCCAATTGCCATGTCCGCAGCATCGCCGATGAAGATGACCTGTGCGCCGAGACAGCGACGGCCATATCGCAGGGGAAAGTTGTCGGCTGGTTCCAGGGGCGGATGGAATGGGGGCCGCGCGCGCTCGGTAACCGCTCGATTGTTTGCGATCCGCGGCGCGCCGACATGAAGCAGATCCTCAACGAAAAAATCAAGCGGCGGGAATCCTTCCGCCCGTTTGCGCCTTCCATACTCGCGGAGGAAGTGCCGGGCTGGTTCGAGGAAGATGATGCAGTTCCGTTTATGATGCAGGTATTTCAGATCAGGGAGGAGCGCCGGCCGCTGATCCCAGCCGTGACGCATGTGGATGGTTCGGGTCGCCTGCAGACGGTGACGCGCGACACGAACCCGCGTTATTACCGGCTGATCGAAAAATTCCGCGACATCACCGGCGTCCCGATGGTGCTCAACACATCATTCAACGAAAATGAGCCGGTCGTATGCGAGCCGCAGCAGGCGCTAGATTGTTTCATCCGTACGAAAATGGACGTTCTGGTGATGGGCGATACGTTTATCACCCGCCAGTCGGCTTAGAATTTACGCGCCGACAGCAGCCGTCATGCAAGCAAGAAGGGACTAGGCAGGGTGGCCATCGATAGCGATCAGGTTTTGAGCGTACCGGCAGATTCCTGGTCGCAACCGGGAATTGCGACTGGCCGGCTCAGCTTATTGGCTGTCGGCATCATGTTCATGGTTTCGTGGGGAATATTTGTCGCTGCAAGCGGCCGCGGTTTCGAAATAGTAGACGAGGGTTATTACCTCATTGCGATTTCCGCATCGGGCTATTATCCGTCCGTGCTGTCGGAATTCGGACGCATTTGGCACCCGCTTTATGATCTCACGCGCGGAAATATCGCGCTCTTCCGGATCGCCGGCGCCGGAATTTTGCTGGGTTGCGGAACGATCTTCGGCTTTAGCGTAGTTCGCTTCGCTGCTGGACACACGATCAATCGCTCAGATCAGGTCTCTGTTGTCATCGCGATACTCACCGTTCTGTTATGGCAATTCGAGGTTTGGAAGCCCACTCCGAACTACAATGAGTTAAACTGCTGTGGGCTCCTTCTGTTTTGCTCTGGCCTGCTCTTCGGAAGCGAAAGAGAGCCAGCGGATCCGCGCAAACGAACCGCAGCTTTCGAAGGATTCGGCGCGCCGATTCTCGCCGGAATCGGATTGGCTGTTGTGGCTCTGACCAAACCAACGAGCGGAGCGGCCGCGCTTTGTCTGGCACTTGCCTGGCTGTATTTTGTTCCTCCCCGCGCGCCATTTATTTCGGCGATGATAGCCGCGCTCGCGACAACTCTCATCATTGGTGTATTTGCACTGGACGCGTACGGAAGCCTCGGGGAATTCATTCGGAGTAAGATTTTCGCCTCTAAGGTGGATGGTGGATTTGACAGCTCGGGAGGAGCGTTTAACGGAACAGTTAGTTCGGTGACAGGCATCCTGGGTTTCGAAAAGCTCTGGAAATTTTTTCCCGGCACCGTCTATTCCCTTGGAATCTTTCTGATCGCCGCAGCTTTTTACAGAGCACTGCTGCTCCCGGGGCAGCAAAGGCGTGCCATGCTCGCGACTGCCCTAGCTGCGGTACTCCTCGTTGTCGTTGCCACCTTTCGGGCTGGAGATGTGCCGGGCGTAACGTACGGGTATTTTGCCTGGATGCTTGTTCCAGGATTGATCCCGGTTGCACTTATTGCAGTCGCGGTGTGGCAGAACTCAGTAAATCTGAAATCGGAGAAGGCACGGAAAGCAATAGCTGCTGGGCTCCTTCTGGCCTTGATGCCGCTCGCCTTTTCTGTTGGAACAAATACTGCTCTTCTGTTTCACGTTGGCCGTGCTGGCGTCTTTTGGCTGGCGGCGGCTGCAATGTTCGGGGCAGCGTTGCGCTCAGATTACCGTTCGTGGGCCTTATCCGCCACGACAGTGCTTTACAGTGCGGCGACGCTTGGAATGTTTTTGGGCGTCATGATCACCCCCCAACGGCAGTATCACGCAACTCCCCAATATTCCCTTTGGCGCCAGTCGGACCTTGTGAGTTTCGGGCCGGATAACGCGCAACTGTCACTGGACGTGGATTCGGCTGAGCAAATTCGCGCTGTTCAGGGGGCGGCCAGAAGAGCGGGTTTCGGACGCAATTCCCCCGTTCTCGACTTATCGAGTTTTCAGCCCAGCGGGCCATTTATTCTTTCAGGCCGGAGCCCGGGTTCGCTTCCGCCGGATTATCCGGACAGCGACCACAAACGAAAGCTTTTAGCTACGGCCAACCCAGCCGAGTTGCACCGGTCTTGGGTCATCACGGGTGGCGGCGACGAGCTGCAACAAGCCGAATCGACACTTCATGCCGTGGGGATTGACTTTCCTGCTTCGTATGATCGTGTGACGGAGGTCAGGCGCCGAGATAATGGTGCAACGCAAATCTTGTGGAGGCCCCGACCAGCCGGATAACCGACGAAAGGCGCGGGTCGAAATGGCATTGGCATCCGGCCGCGAGCATCAGATAGTATCCATGTCTCGCAACAGGAGATGCGAACCAAAGAGAGCAGGCGCACTAAATGGCTTCACAGTATCCGGACTTTTATATCGTTGGTGCGCCGAAATGTGGAACGACCTCTCTTTATGAATATCTTTCAGCGCATCCTTCAGCATATGTTTCGCCAATCAAGGAGCCTCATTTCTTCGCGAAGGACTTTCCGAGTCAGCGCAGGGTGCAGGATGCCGAGACTTATTTGAAACTGTTTTCCGGAGCACCGGAAGAAGCAGTCACCGGCGAAGCATCCGTTTGGTATCTTTACTCACGCGACGCGGTCCGGGAGATTATGAAAGTTCGCCCGGACGCTAAATTCATCGTCATTCTGCGTAATCCAATCGAGGTGGTTCGCTCACTGCACGCACAGCAGATGGCCGGTTTTGTCGAAAACATCAGCGATTTCCAAGAGGCTTGGCGCGCTCAGGAGGACCGTGCAAGGGGCCGGAATATTCCCTTACACTGTTCCGAACCGGAGCAACTACTATATGGCAAGATATGCAAGTTCTCAGAACAAATTGAGCGGTTATTCAAGATTGTTCCAAAAAGCCAAATACTCGTGCTTCTGTACGAGCGGTTCTTTTCTGAGCCGGTAACCGAGTTCCAAAAAGTATTACATTTCTTGGGGCTTCCTTTTGACGGGAGAACGAAGTTCGAGCGCGTCAACGCCAATCAATGGCCTAGCCATTTGGCCATTCATCGTTTCATCAGTCAGCCACCCAGGCTGATTCGGCCCGCAATCGTACTTCTTCGCGAGCTCAGCCGAAGGCATGGTCTCCGCCTCGGTATTTTTTCGCGATATGTGGTTGGTATGCGCGTCGCTGAACGACCCAACATAAGCGAGTCTATCGAGGACGAGTTACGGGACTATTTCGCCGCCGATATAAAAAAGCTCGAGGCGGTGCTGGGCGAATCGCTCGACGTTTGGCGAGATGGAAAAGGGGATAGGCGCAAGACCACAATCGGCGTGGACAAGGTAATGTCATGAGGTTTGGCAGGCGCTGAACAGCCGAGGCTGCTTATGAGTGATTCGATCGACGGCAGCTCACGACAGCCTGAGTTGGTTGCATCCGCACTGCTCGCCGGCAGCATGATCAGCCGCCATCCGCAAAATAGAGCCCGGGAAAATCCATATTGTCCGTGACCTGAGCCCCCTCTTTCATCCGAATTGAAGAAGAGTCCCGACGTCATTTGAGCCTTCTCGGCTCGGTGGTGCAACGGGTCGGGGAGCGGAGCCCCTCGGCAGCTCAAGCGACCCGACCCGTTGCTTCACGGGATCGATGAGCATGGCATAGATCGCGGGCGCGACGTTCTTGAGAGCGCTATGCGGCCTGACGTTATTGTAATCGAACTTCCAATCGGCGAGTGCTTCCCGGGCGTGATCCAGGGATGCAAACAGTGTTTCGTTCAGCAGCTCATCACGCAGCCGTCCGTTGAAGCTCTCGATAAAGGCGTTCTGTGTCGGTTTGCCTGGCGCGATGTAATGCCACCCGACGCATGACTTCTGAGACCAATTCAAGATCGCCATGCTGGTCAGTTCCGTACCGTTGTCGCTGACAATCGATCGGGGTTTGCCGCGTCGTTCGACGATGAGGTCAAGTTCACGGCCGACACGCGCACCGGAGAGTGACGAGTCCGCCACCAGTGCGAGGCATTCCCGCGTGAAGTCATCCACGACCGCAAGGATGCGGAACCTGCGGCTGTCGCTGAGTTGGTCGCTCAGAAAATCCAGTGACCAGCGCTGATTTGGCCCCTGCGGGATCGCCATTGGGGCCCTTGTGCCGAGCGCTCTCTTGCGACCACCACGCCGTCGCACCTGCAGCCGCTCTTCGCGATAAAGGCGCCTCAGCTTCTTATGGTTCACGTTCAAGCCCTCACGGCGGATCAACACCAGAAGGCGCCGGTAACCGAACCGGCGACGTTGCGCGGCGAGTTCGCGAAGGCGGCTGCGCAGCACCTCGTCATCCGGACGAATGCTGCGATAGCGAATCGACGTCCGCTCGGTACCGATCGTCCGGCACGCCCGCCGCTGGCTCACCTCATACGCCGAACAGACGTGCGCCACAGCCTGCCGCCTGGCAGCGGGCGTTACCATTTTTTTGAATTGAGATCTTTCAGCATGGCAACGTCGAGCATCGTCTCGGCCAACAGCTTCTTCAGCTTGCGGTTCTCTTCTTCAAGGGCCCTTAGCCGGCGCGCATCCGACACGTCCATTCCGCCGAACTTCGCTTTCCACTTGAAAAATGTTGCGCTGCTGATCCCGTGCTTGCGGCACAAATCTGCGGTCTTCATCCCCGCATCGTGCTCGCGCAAAATCCCAATGATCTGCTCTTCTGTGAACCGCGAACGCTTCATCGTCCGTACCCCTTCCAAGGACCCGGACTCTACCCAAATCTGGAGGAAGTTCAGGGCTCAGGTCATCCGCGCTAGGAATTGTTGGAAAAACGTGGTGCTCGCGCCTTCGGCAGCCGAGGGCTAACGGCTCGCGAGTTCCAGAATCAAACCTCTTTTGGGCCAAATCCAAATCGAAAGGGAGGCAGCAGTCACCAGTCCCGTTAATGTCGCTTTCGCGAAGATCACGGCCCAGCTTTCTTGCGCGGTTCCCGTGATGGCCACCCACTCCGCCAGAGCTGCAAGAAAAATGGAAAACAGTATTCCTGTAAGCATGGGATATCCGATACGCTCATGCCGTTGAACTACCCAACCAGTTGAGATCAGAATGCCGAAATCCGCGGCAAAGGTAATCCAGGCGGCAGAGGTAATTCCGTATTGTCGGCAAACCACCGCGGTCAAAATGACGGCAGCAAGACTCCATGGAACGGTAATCGCAGGCTGCAGCCCCGTCCTTTTAAGGAATTGAATTTGGCGCAGTAGGAACGGAATCTGAAAGCGGACGAAGCTCGCGCAAAGCAGGATCGCAGTCACAGGAATTGCACCTGCGAATCTCGGCGCGGCGAGCGTTCGGATGAACTCCGGACAAAACAACACTGCCACGGTCCAAATCGGCAGCATCGACGCGGCATATATAGCGCCGAAATCCATGTTTTTCGAATGGAAGGTTACCGGGTCGCCGGCCTCTCTTTGGCGGAAGTATATCGGCGTAAGCGCAAGATCGATCGCAGAAGTGACAAGGTTTGGGAGAACCGCAACTGCCGATGCCAAAGAGAAAAGCCCGGCAGCAGATAACGAGACCAGCTGAGCGAGTATCGGGCGCATGGCCAGCAAGCGAGCCCAAATGGCAATGCGGTCGGGTACAAGCGGCAAGCCGAAAGACAGGCACTCCCTGATGGCCGGCCAATCGAAACGCGCATCCGTGCAGCGGAGCGTTTTTCTGAGCAGAATCTCGTAAGTAATCACACTGGCTGATTGCCCAATTATCATCGCCAGCAGGGCCCCCCCGACGCCGAGCCGTAGCAGGAACACCAGCCCGATCCCGGACAGAGTGGAGACGAGCGCTTGTGCGGCTTGCCCAGCAGCAAAATAAGTCGGTTGCTCCAATGCCCTGCAGACGGTCGCCTGCATATCCATGGCCCGGCCGAGATACGCGATAACAAGCAGCGCCGAACCAAATATCCAGACCTGCGTAAAACGAACACCCAGCGCGCCCCAGGACACGTAAAGCAACACTGCAAAAAGAGGTAACACCGCCAGAGTAAGGACGCGCGCGCTTAGAACAATCGAGGCAAGGTATTCCCGCGATTGATTCCGTGCGGCGTAAAAGTTCCGCAGTACCGCTGATGAAATTCCAAAATCCATTGCCATGATCAGCAGGTAGATCACCGCGGCAAAAACGCCATAATTCCCATACTCTGCGGCAGCAAATACCCGCGCGTAGAAGATCGCGAGCAGTCCGGAGGTCAGCCTCGGCAGGAAATTGATGGAGCCATACAGAAAAACTGAAGCCACGCGCCGGCGGCGCCGGACAGATGAACTAAATCGGCCAATGAAAGACTTGTCTGGCATACGATGGACTTAAGGGTTACGAGGGTATCCGTGAGTAGGTGATTGCGCTTACGCAGACACGATAGCCGCAGTGTAGAACCTGGGGCAACGCTCAAAACCATCTCGCGAGTGGTCCTGCCGCGTGAGTCGAGTCCGCATTCAAGCGCGCACTGGCTCTGAATGCAGTCATTCGAAGAAATTAAATCTTTCGGGCGACTGCGATAAGGCTGGCGCCAAGGGGGAACCGGAGTGGCTTCAGCAAATGCCCTTCGGATGCAAAGACACGGTAGAGCACTTGATTTTGCCAGCGGGTGAGAGGCTTGACGTTGCTGCTGTACATTTCTCTTGGAAAAAATACGCGCTTTGCGAGCGTCGTCAGCAGCACGGCCGGGAATAGCAGAGTGTTGTAGTAGCTGCACCAGACACATTCGAAACCCGCCGAGCGGATCTGTTGCTTCAATCGGCGGCGGGTATAGCGCCGCCAATGGTCGGAAACGTAATCTTCGCCGCTCCAAAGGAATTCATATGCGGGCACAGTTACGATCAGCGTTCCATTGGGCCGCAGCGCGCGGCGGAAAGTTTTGAGCAGCTCCACGTCGTCCTTCACGTGTTCCAAAACGTCTCCGGCGAGGATGCAATCGGCAGAACAGTCGTCCAGAGATCTTTCTGTCAGATCAATGGTGGAAAGCCCGCGCAGTTTGCACTTTGCCAGCGCCTCGTCCGAAATGTCGGCAGCGAGGACCCTGTATCCCAAATCCTGCAACAGAGCGGATGTCCCGCCCGTCCCCGAACCGTAATCGACGATCAACTCTCCGGCAGGGATCGTCCGCAGGATGAGGTGAGAAATAATGTCTCGTCTTGCCCGATACCACCAATAGGTGTCCTCGCTCTCCTCCATGATCCGGTAGGCGGCCGGCTTCATTGCGGACGCGAGACTTTATCGAAGACATAAATTTTTTCCCGGCCGCCAGGCGCGAGAAATGACCGGCAAAAATGATCGCCGAAACGCTGCGCGAGGTCGTCCAGAGCTCGCTCTGCGAAGCGGTTATGTGATGCGCCCGCGCCGGCGTTCGTCAGCTTTCGGGCGATGTATGCGACGATCGCGATATCCGAGGAAGCGAGATTTCGAATCGGTTCGGCTACGATGACCTGCTTCCGGGCGGCAGCCAGCATTCGGGCGATGATCGAATGCGCGGCAGGCAAGAAGTGATAAAGGCTTGCCTGCATGACGACGTAGTCTGCGGTTGGCAGTGGCCGCTCGATTCGCAGGTCCCACACTTCGCTCTGGATACCGCGCCGCGACAGAGACCGGACGAATCCCGGATTGATATCCAATCCGAGATAATTCACCGCCCTTGGCCTGAGAAAACGGTCATAAAGAATTCCTGGCCCGCAGCACAATTCGACCACGCTGGCGTGATCCGGGATAAGCGCCGCAATCGTTTCATACCGGGCCCGGTAGTGCCGCCCATAAAGGCCGAGCATAACCAATTCGTAAGCTAGTTTGCTTCGATAGACCAGGCTTGGCCTGAAGCCGGTCACTCTAGCGGACGGCATTTGCCGCGGCTAAGCAGAGGCTGGCCCTGTCTCCGGGAACGGCGGACCCGTCACTCCGCAGCAACGGTTTCGCGGCGATAAATGTGCCGGACAATGGCATGCGGGCGTTGCTTCACTTCCATAAAGATCTTGGAGACGTATAAGCCCGTCATGCCGATGAAGAAAATAGTCATGCCACCTAGAAGCCAGATCGACGCGATAATGGACAGCCACCCGGCCACTGCACTTCCTTCCGCAAGCCAATCGACAAATAGAAAAAGCATGACAACGAAAGCAATTCCGGAAATGCCTGCGCCCATCACTGCTGCCAGTGTCAATGGCAAACTCGAAAAGGAGGTTATCTGTCTGAGCGCTACCGCCAGGCGCTTGGCAAAGGTGTACGATGTCGCACCTTTATACGCCGTGACGACCGGTACGCCGATCTGTTCGTAGCCGGCGGCGGCCCAGAGTCCGAACAGGGATATTTCCCGCTCCCGGAATTGCAGCAGACTGTCAACATATCGGCGCGTCATGAGGCGGGCCATGGTCGCGTTCGGGGGAATTTTGATGTCGCTCATGTGATTCGTGAGCCAATAAAAAACAGACCCGCCCCAGCGGCTGACGGCTCCGCCCTTTCGCGTAGTTTGATAGCCGTAGACCACGTCGCAGTGTTGCTCCTGCATCCTGGCGTAGAACGTCGACAGGAATTCGGGGCGGTCCTCCAAATCTGAGTCAATCAGGAACACGAAATCGCCGCGTGCCATTTCCAGGCCGGTCATGATCGCCTGGTGGTGCCCGAAATTGCGGGACAAATCGACAATGATGATCCGGCTGTCGGTCTGCTGCATGCCGACTGCATGGCGGAGTGAGTCGTCCGGCGAACCGTCATTTACAAGGATCAGTTCGAAATCAGGTGTAATGAGTTCGGCCGCCGCGCGAATTCTCTGCCAGAATTCATCGAGATAGCGGGACGAATAGTAAAGCGTCGTAACGACGGACAGCGTCATTTTCGAACGGACCCGCGTCTGCACGGCGTCCATTACCTCACCCTCCTAAAGCAAATTAGCGCAAAGATATCAGAGCCGCCAGACATTGTTTAGCCCTTCGTTCTGAGCCTGAGCCGCGGAGTCCGGCATCGCCCGGATGGCAGTAGTTATCTCCGAGAAAATTGCATCCATCGGGGTGAGCGGCCCGGGAAGCTCACCAAGCCTTTCGAATTCGAGGTAGTCATGGGAGGACCTCGGGGCCATAAACACAGCGGAACGCTCGGTCGCCGCAGATATGATTGCAGTCTCAGACCGAAGCGCCCGCTGTGCGATACGATATCGGCGCAACGCTGATGCCCTTGGGCATGGTAACGTTGCATTGTGAGCGCAGGCGCAATGTGCGATTGTGTCTGGCGTCAGGGCAGGGGGGTATCCATGCGATTCCTGATTTGCTCCGTCCTGAGCTGTTTACTTATTTTATTCGGCTACGACGCTATTTTGGGCGCCGCCTATCCTCGTCTGACCGGCCGCCCCGAGAATCAATGGATCGCGAATTATGTCGCGGCACAGAAATATTTGTATGAACGGCCCGACGCGCAAATCGTGATTGTGGGCTCTTCCCTCAGCGATCGTCTCCATAATGATCTTCTTCCCCGCGACGTGTTCAACCTCTCCTTTGGAGGACTAAGCGCGTTTGACGGTCTGAATCTCATTTTGCGGGCCGGTACGCGGCCCCGGATCGTGCTGATCGAATCCAATGTGCTCAAGCGGGACTCTTCGCCATATTTCGATGATGCCGTCATGCGGCCAGCGCTGTTCGAACTCCGAAGGCACCTGGTTGGCTTGCGCGACGGCGCCCGGCCGGCGAGCGTCGGGGTGAATTTGTTGCGCGAATCCCTGAGATTTCTCCGCCACTCTGGTGACTCTGCGCCATCGTCAGCGACACCGGACGTAGCCTTGCCTTCGAACGTACCGCTACAAAATGCTTCAGCACTCTTCCAGCAGGCGCTTCTCATCCAAAAGCACGACTATGAAAAATCCCTCACACCGGCTAGCCGGCAGCGTCTGGCAAATGAGCTTGGAACTGATATTGCAGCGCTGAAGAAGCGCGGAGTAGCGGTCGTGTTTTTCGAACTCCCGATTAATCCCCAGCTATGCGACTTGCCGCTCCAGGCGTCCCTCCGCGGGCTGGTCCGCGCGCAGTTTCCCGCCGCCCCCTATATTCGCGTCGCGGACTGCGAATCGGTCAGGACGTCCGATGGCGTGCATATGACCAATGAGGAGGCGGAAAAAGTCACATCGCGGTTCGCGAGATTGTTACAGACCTCAGCGCTTGATATAGGTCGCGGAGGTGCGGGTGCTCTTTAATAGCTTTGAGTTTCTCGCGCTCCTTGCAGGGACCTTCGTCCTTTACTATGCGCCCGGGCTATCGCGCATTCAGATCGCCCTCCTGATCGCGGCAAGCCTGATCTTCTATGGCTCCTTCCAGCCAATGCTCCTGCTGTTGCTGCTGCTGACCCTGTCGATCAACATCATTGCCAGCCATCTTGTGATGGCCGGATCACCGGGCCGGCGGCGGACCTATGCCGCGCTCGGCGTCATTTTCAATCTCGGTGTGCTGGTATTTTTCAAGTACGGCGCCCTGATCGTGAATACGCTGCCATTCACGACCGGATCGGTGGGTGCTTTCATCGTCACTCTGCCATTGCCGTTGGGCATTTCGTTTTTCACCTTCCACGGAATCACTCTGCTGGTGGACACTTTCCGCGAGCATCGCGGCCGCGATGCGCCGGCCGCGGGCAAGTCGCGGATCACGCGTCATGCTGCGAAAGTGGGAATATATTTTCTGTTCTTCCCGCAACTCGTGGCTGGTCCGATCACCAAATCGCGGTTTTTCCTGCCGCAGATACGCACAAAACGGCTGCACGACGTGCATTGGGAATATGCATTTCGCAATTTGGTTCTGGGTTATTTCCTCAAGATGGTGATTGCGGACAACCTGGCTCAGCAGACGTTCTGGATCACCTATCCGTACTTCATCGGGCGCTCTGCCACCGATCTGCTGACCATGCTCTTCGGATATTCGATGCAGATATTCGCGGATTTTGCGGGCTATTCGCTGATCGCGATCGGAATTGCGGCCCTGTTCGGGTACTATCTTCCGCAGAACTTCAATGCACCCTATCTGTCGCAAAGCTTTTCAGAATTCTGGACGCGTTGGCACATGTCGCTGTCGAGTTTTTTGAAAGAATATCTTTACATTCCGCTCGGAGGTAACCGCGGCGGCAAGCTGCGCACATATTTGAACCTGTTCGCAGTAATGCTGCTCGGCGGCCTTTGGCACGGCGCGGCGTGGAGCTATCTGACATGGGGCGGAGCGCACGGCGCTGCACTGGCGACAGAACGAATGTTCGCAGACCGGATCCGCTGGCCGGATCATGTCGTGCTCAAGGCCGTAAAAACGCTGATCGTCTTCGTATATGTCACGCTTGCCTGGTTGTTGTTCAAGCTCACGGATTTTTCTCATGTCATTGAATACATCCGCACGATATGTGCGAATTGGAATGGGGGAGTGGATCGGGACATTCTGCTTTACACGGCCGCATATTCGATTCCTGTCGTGGGATATCATCTGATCCGGCGATTTCGGGACCACCTTCCGGCATTCCGCAGGATCTATCTCGAGGCTCCACTGTTCGGCTTGATGCTCTTCTTTATTCTGACCAACAGCGGAGAGCCGCAGTCATTCGTGTATTTTCAGTTCTAGTGACGGCAAACCAACACACCTCGCCTGTAGCGGGCGGAACGCGTCGGGCCGGACGAGTGCGTGCAACGATGTCGCCAGGCGAGCGATGAGCTCGACAGCCGGGCGACACAGCTGAAGGCCGGTCTCGGGCGCCTTCGCTCAAGCTACCTGTTCAGGTGGGCATTCCGCCAGAAACCCCCATGGAAATCCTTGCTAGTGCCGGTGTGCTAAACTTCTTAGGCTTGTGCTTTAACGCCAGAATTTTTATAGGTTTTTTGGGCTGATCACAGGGCAGGCCGGGGGTCTTTTCGGGGGGCTAACAGTTCCGGCGGTCCTGGCGACGGCAAGATGCCTGAAGGCGGGTGGGGCAGTTACACGCCTTTCACCCGAACGGCGGTAGCGTGCCGGATTCAATCAGCAGGGAAATGGCGTCAGTTTCTTCGACGCAGGTCGAACATCGAGCGGGTGATGGTATTTCTCTGCCACTAAACTTTGGTCCGGTTCGGCGCGCTTCTCTGCTTTATCCGGAACTGATCATCAGACGGCCGCCTCCCGAGAATCTCGTCCCGGAACAGGAACGGCTTTTCTCCGGCGAATTTCAAAAACGGCTGCCACCTGTCTATCTCCGGCGCCTCCGCAACGTGCTGGTTTCGGGTGACGGGCTGATCCTGAAGAATTTCCAAGTACGCCGCGAAAACCTGATACATCAGGATCATCGACGCTGGTTTGGGCCGAAATATCTGTTGGCACGATACAGGTGCAAAAAAATCCGGTTGCCCGCGGACCAGAAGTTCCTGCTCGCCTTCGATTACTGGTCAAATTCATATTTCCACTGGCTGTGCGATGTTCTTCCCCGCATTTTTGCGGCGCGGCTGCAGGATGGACACTTCACTATACTGCTGCCCGAAAAATTCAGGGATGAGTTCATAGGATCAAGTCTTCGGGCGTTTGGCGTGAACAACGTATGCACCATACCGGATGACGCAGTGGTGCAGGTTCCCCAATTGGTCGTGCCGGATCACCTTTCGCCGACTGGAAACTACAACGAAGAAACCATCAGGACGGTGGGGCAGGTGCTCCGCGAGTCGTTCGGCGCCGCAAGTGCCCGTCCGGGCCGCGACAGGATTTATATCAGCAGGGCCAAAGCCAACCGGCGGCGTATCGCAAATGAGGTCGAACTGCAAAACGTGCTCGCCGCTTTTGGATTTCGGACGGTCCATTTCGAGGGGCTGAAATTTGCCGAACAGGTGCGCCTTGCAGCGGGTGCGGAGTATGTGGTTTCAGCCCACGGCGCCGGCTTGACCAATATGCTCTTTATGCCCGAGGGATCATCGGTGCTCGAAATCCGGCGTGCGGGCGATGCGGCAAATCTCTGCTACTACACGCTGGCCGCGGCTCTGCGTCACAAATATCTTTATGCATTCGCTGAAGCATGCGGCGGCGAATGTTTATCGCCCAGCGAACAGGACCTGAAAATCGAACCGGACCAGATCCGTACGGCTGTCGGGTTGATGTTGCAGCGCCGTGCAGCCTGATCCGAAAGTGCCGCCGATTCTGCTTTTGATTTTCCGGAGGCCGGAGATCACGCGCCGGATGTTCGAGTCTGTGCGCAAGGCACAGCCTTCCCGTCTCTATGTAGCGGCGGACGGTCCACGAAGAGACCGCGCGGCAGAAGCGCAGGCGTGTGACGAAACGCGGCGCATTGCGACATCCGTCGATTGGCCCTGCGTCGTGCAGACCCTGTTTCGAAGCGGCAATCTGGGTTGCAGGGTTGGAGTCAGCACGGCGATCGACTGGTTTTTCGAACATGAGGAGGAAGGCATCATCCTTGAGGATGACTGCGTGCCGTCGGCGAGCTTCTTCCCCTATTGCGCCGAATTGCTGGAGCGGTTTCGCGACGACCAGCGCATCATGTGCATTTCGGGTGACAATTTTCAGCGCGGCCGATCCGTCACGCCCTACAGCTATTATCTCTCCCGCTATATGCATTGCTGGGGCTGGGCAACCTGGCGTCGCGCCTGGCGCCTTTACGATCGCGACATGGCCCTTTGGCCCGAATTCCGCGACGCGCAGGGTTTGCGAGCCTGGTCAGATGGAGACGACGCATTTGCCCGCTACTGGACGGAAATCTTCGATGCGGCTGCCGCCGGAAAGATCGACTCCTGGGCCTACCGCTTCCTGTTCACCTGTTGGGCCCATAACGGGCTGAGCTGTCTGCCCGAACGCAATCTGGTGTCCAATATCGGTTTTGGCGAAGAGTCCACGCATACGACAGAGACGGACCACTGGCAGTCCTGCTTGCCTGCCGATGAACTGTCGTTTCCTTTAAAGCATCCGCCATTCATCTTCAGGAGTGCGGATGCGGATGCCTTCGAGCAGGAGCACTCCTATGGGAGGCCGGCGGCGGCCACTGTGTACTCCCGTCTGCGCCGTGTCGCACGCGATTCGCTCCCGCCCTCCGTCGTGGGGGCTTTGAAAATCGCGCGCGCGGAAATCCGTCGGCGGGTGGCATAGCGATGATGACATGGCGCGGGCAAAGTCTTTCGTAAATGCGATAGGAAGTAAGTTGCCCGTCTTTGGCGGAACGTCCGCCGATTTACGCAATGGTCGGCGCTCGACGCAGTTCGTAGCGCTATCGCACTCATGTCGGATTCACGCAAGATCGGCAGCAAAATGAAAGCAGCAGAAGTCCCGGCGCACAGGATTGTGCGCGCAGCACGGTTGGCGGCCGAGAACATTCGGCAGGGAACCTTTCGCGAAGCGGTGCTCAAAAGAGCGCTCCTCGCCGTTATGAGGGGGCAATCGCGCCAGCATTGGGCGAATGGTGCCGAGCAACACTATTTCGTCCATCGGCCGCAACTCGCCGGTATCGCTCTGGGCGAGGCGAGTGGCGAGGCCCTCTATGCTTACACGCGGGCTTTTCTCGCCGCCGAAGTTATTCGGCCGGGCGCGGTCGTTCTTGATATCGGCTGTGGTGACGGCTCACTGACGAAGCGCTTCTACGCGCCGCGCGCTGCGCATGTTGATGCGATCGATCTCGAAGACAGCGCCATCGGCTATGCGCGGCGGTATAATGCAGCCCCGAATATCGTATTTCAGAAACTGGACGCGGTGCTGCAGCCATTCCCCCGAGCGGACTATGATGTCATCGTTTTCGACGGTGCGATCGGCCATTTTTCGCGCAATGGGTCGATTGAGGTCTTGAAAAAAATTTCCGGGGCACTCAAGCCGGAGGGAGTATTCTGCGGATCTGAAAGTCTCGGTGTTGATGGGGATGACCATTTACAGTATTTCATGACGTACGACGACTTTCGTTCGATCTTGTTACCGGCCTTCCGGTTCGTCCGGATCAAATCTCAGAAATATCGCCTGTCCGGCAGCTTCGAACGTCACGAGGCATATTGGCGCGCCTCGAACAGCGACGTTCTCGGGCAGTGGGAATGGCAATAGGCGCCCTGGCCGGGCTGCTACGAGCACCTGTGTCAGCAGGCGATAGCACTGCTGCATACCTGCGACCGGAAATGGCCGGTCTCGCCGCCGACCGTGCCAGGATCGGCATCGCGCACCGGCGTGACATCGATGGTCTCCGGGCGGTGGCGGTGATTCCGGTAGTCCTGTTTCACGTCGGAGTTCCGGGTTTTGCCGGTGGGTTCGTAGGGGTCGACGTTTTCTTTGTGATCTCGGGATTTCTGATCACGACCATCATCTACAATGAGATTCAGGCCGGAAAATTTTCCCTCGTCAGATTTTACGAGCGCAGGGCGCGAAGAATTCTGCCGGCGTTGTTTGTTGTGACAGCAGCAAGCCTGATCGTTTCGACGCTGCTTTTTCTGCCAGCCGCCCTCGCGGCATTCGGCAAGAGCGTCGTCATGGCGATGCTGTTTGTCTCGAATGTCGGGTTCTGGAAAGATTCCGGTTATTTTGCGCCGGCCGCCGTCACCAAGCCCCTTTTGCATACCTGGTCGCTGGCTGTCGAAGAACAATTCTACGTTTTGTTTCCCCTGTTCTTGTTCGCGCTGCGCAAGCTGGATCGCATTCGCCTCGTATTTGTGGTCGCGGCCGTTGCTCTTGGATCATTCCTGCTCAGCCTATGGGCATTGAGAGGGCACCCGTATCTGGATTTTTTTTCCGGTCCGACGCGTGCATGGGAACTGGCGCTTGGCAGCATTCTCGCTCTCGGGCAATGGTCTGCGCCGGAAAGCAGGATCGCGAGAACCGGAATTCGCGCAGCGGGTCTGCTGTTGATTGGCTATGCGATTACGGCATTTTCCGGCGCAACGCCATTTCCCGGAGCAAACGCACTATATCCGTGCCTCGGTGCGGCGCTCATTATCTATGCCGGCATGGGACGCCCGAAGGAGACAGCAGGGATCTTGGAATTGCGCCCGCTGGTGTTCATCGGGCTCATTTCGTACTCGCTATACCTCTGGTCATGGCCGATCCAGGTTTATGTCAATTACGCCGCTCCGCGCGGGCTTACGGCGATGGATATGACGGCTGCGATCGTTCTGTCGGTCGCAGTTGCCGCCGGTTCATGGCGCTTTGTCGAACGTCCGTTCCGGGGCCGGAACGCATTATTCGATACGCGCACAATATTCGGATTTTCGGCGGCCGGCGCTGGTGTAATCGCGGCCGCGGGTGCAATCCTCTTCATGTCCCACGGCTTACCGCAACGGATGTCCCCTGCGACCGCCAGGCAAGTCAATGCGTTTCTTGAGGCAGAAAACGTTCCGGATCCTTTTCTCAACGATTGCTCTGAACACGTCTCGGACGCGGAAATGCAAAATGGTGCGATCTGCAGTTTTGGAGACCGGGGAGCGACACGCGACTTTATCCTGTGGGGAGATTCGCACGCGGCAGCGCTTGTTCCCGGAATGGATTTTGTCGCGAAACGTCATGGGCGGGGTGGAATTTGGAACTACAAGCCCGGCTGCCCTCCGTTGCTCGGAATTCACTTTTCCAATCCGCCCAACTGTGAAGAACATAATCTCGTAATCCTCAAACGCGCGCTCGAACCCCAAATCCACGACGTCTTTCTTGACGCGGTTTGGGCGGAATACGCCGAAGGAACGGCCTATATCAGCGGCGAGCGTCAACTCGTCCTGAACGATTCGGGATCATCGAACGGCCCCTATTCGCGGCCCAGTCAAAACGAGCCTGTATTTGACCGCGGAATGGAACAAATTGTTCGGACGCTGACATCCGCAGGCAAGCGCGTAGTATTGATTGCGTCGGTTCCTGAACTGAAATGGAATGCGCCGGAGGCTTTGGCCAAGAACGCGCTATGGAGAAGACCACTGGATGTCCGGGTGGATACGGCTGCGTTCCTGCAGCGGCAAGCGCACGTCAATTCGGAACTCCGGTATCTCGAGAAAACTTACGGTGTCACCGTTGTTTATCCCCGTCAGGTCATGTGCGGGGAAATCAAATGCGAAGTCATGGTTGACGGTCAATTGCTTTACCGGGATATGCATCATCTTTCTGCGTTCGGCGCAAACTATGTTGCCGATAGACTTGCGGGCGGGCTTTTTTCGCAGCCGTGAGGCGTCTATCAATCGAGCAATCAAAGAAATCTGATTTTCCATCCGCCGTGGTCGGTGCTCCGCCCGGGAACCGGTAAAAAAACAATTTGAACGAGCGTCCTTTCATGAGCATCGAAGTCATTGAAGATTCGGGAATCAAATATGCCGAAATTATTCGCGCCGATGCGCGGGTGAGCACAACCCGGTTTTTCTCTCCGCCCGAATCTTCGTTCCAGTTTGGGCTGCTCGCGCACGAGGCGGGGTTCGTCGAGCCGCCGCATTACCACAAGCCATTTCCGCGCCAGATCGATGACCTGCAGCAGATGTTCGTGATGCAGCGCGGTCAACTCGTGGTCGAGCTATACCGCAATGACGGCGAACTGCTGCGAGAAATCACACTCAAGGCCGGAGACGCAATCGTGCTGATCCATGGGGTTCACGCTCTGCGGGTGATAGAGGATTTTCAGGCGATCAGCGTGAAGCAAGGACCGTATCTCGGGATGGAGAACGACAAAGTCAATGTGGAGGTGAAACCGCGTCGATGATTCCTGTCTTTGATCCCGATATCGGCGAGGACGAAATCGCAGCGGTCGTGGCCGCATTGCGGCGGAAGGATATTTCAGGGTCTTTCGGCCGAACGATCCAGGAGTTCGAGGAATCCTTTGCCGCCTATTGCGGTTGCAAATACGGCATTGCCGTTACAAGCGGCACGACAGCTCTTCATCTTGCGATCGCAGCGCTGGATTTGCCGCCAAATTCGGAGGTGTTGATGAGCGCCTCCACCAATATCGCGACGGGCCTTGCGGCATACCACAACGGTGCCGTTCCGGTCGGGCTCGATTCCGAGATGGCAACCTGGAATCTGGATCTTGACCTGATCGAAGAATTGATCACCCCGGACACCAGGGCGATCATTCCCGTCCATCTGTTCGGTCATCCGGTCGACATGGATCGGCTTTGCGGTATTGCCGCAAAGTTCGGTCTGAAAATCATCGAGGATTGCGCCGAAGCGCATGGCGCAAGCTGCCGCGGGAGAACCGTGGGTGGTTTCGGTGACATGGCCTGTTTCAGTTTTTATGCCAACAAGATCATCACCACCGGTGAAGGGGGGATGATCGTCACCAATGATGCCGCACTCGCCGAACGTCTGCGACTGCTGCGGAACCTGGGTTTCATCAAACCTCGGTTCTGGCATGAGGTTGCCGGATACAATTTTCGCCTCACCGCTTATCAGGCCGCGATGGGTGTGGTGCAGGTGCGAAAGCTCGAGGAGATCGTAGCCGCGAAACGGCAGATGGGCGCGCGATATCGCGAGGTGCTGGCGTCCATTCCGGGTTTGCGGCTGCCGACCGAGGCGAACTGGGCCCGGCATGTATACTGGATGTACGGAATTCTTATCGAACCAGAATTCGGCATGAGCCGCGATGAAGTGATGCGCGAGCTTCAGCAGCGCGGAATCGAAACACGCACCTTCTTCTGTCCCATGAATGCGCAGCCCTGTTTTCAGTCCATGCCGCGATTCCGTAAAACGCCTACTCCGGTGGCGGATGTGCTTTGGGAACGGGGATTTTATCTGCCCTCCAGCCACACACTTGAGGCCGGTCAGATTCAGTTCATCGGCGAAACCATGCGGGCCATTCAGCAGAGGCGGGCGTGACTCAAGCGCCATATTCTGATGGCTATGCCGATCTGTATGACCTCTTCTACCGGGATAAGCCCTATGACGCGGAGGCTCGGTTCCTCGCAGATCGACTAATAGCCGAAGGAGTCGGGCCCGGATCGCGCGTGCTGGAAATCGCGTGTGGTACGGGCGAGCACGCCATCCGGCTGGCAAAAAGGGGGTATGCCGTTACAGCGACTGACCAGTCTGCCGCCATGATCGGCGTGGCACGAAAAAAAGCGGACCGGAATGGCGCCGAAATCCAGCTGGAGCAGCGGGACATGCGAGAGCTTCGGGCGGCGGACGATCCGTTCGATGCCGCGTTATGTCTTTTCGATTCCATCGGCTATGCGCAGACCGATTCCGGCGTGAGTGCGGTTCTCGATGGCATCTCACGGAGTCTACGCGACTGCGGAATTTTCATTGTCGAGTTCTGGCACGCTCCGGCGATGCTATCCGGATTTGACGCAGTCCGCGTGCGCCGCTTTGCGCATGATAAAGCTACGATATTGCGGATCTCGGAGACGGAGCTGGAGCGCGACGCATCACTCGCCCATGTCACCTACAACGTCTACGCCTTGCGCGATAATGGTACATACAGCCACGTGCAGGAGCGCCACACGGCACGTTTTTTCACCGTGCCCGAGATCGTTGCACTTGCGCGGCAACACGGGTTTGAGCCTCTTTCGGCACATGCGGGGTTCACCCGCAACGAGCAGGTTTCGGATACGACCTGGCACGTCGTGGCGGTCTTCCGCAAAGCTGCGGACCAGCGGGCGGGCTGACGGAGCTTGCGCGTTGGGGTTTTCACCGGTCCGCTCGGGACCATGGATGGCGGCGGGAACACCCTGCGTTCGAGTCTGATCGGCGCTGTTGAATCAAATTCAATGCGTCATGAGTTCATTGTTTTCAGGACTGAAGAAAGTCACGGCAACGGAGTTGCAGCCCCGTCAGTGTTGTCCCGGGCGCGCCAGCGGATCAGTTCGAATCCCGTGCTTGGTCCTGTTGCACGCGGAATCAGGCAGTCGCTGAGGACGCTTTCGCCCGAATCCGAACCGGCCTCCGCCGAAGAGCAGCATATACGCATCGCGGGAATCGACATCGCCTGGTTTATGTGGCCGGTGGCGCAGCCGGTTTCGATTCCCTATTTCGCGACGGTGTGGGACCTTGAACACCGCAAGCAACCGTATTTTCCGGAAGTCAGCACGACCGGCTGGACATGGGATGCACGTGAGCAGAACTTTCGCACGCTGCTTCCGCGTGCCGCGCGGGTCTTGACTGGAACCGAAACGGGAAAACGGGAGGTCATCGCGTTCTACGGCGTCAATCCGGTCAATGTGCGCGTGATTCCCCATCCGGCGGCGGATGCGTACCGGCAACGCACCAACGAGTCCTGCGGTGTCAGGCAGAAATACGGGTTGGCAAATCCGTTCATTTTCTATCCGGCGCAGTTCTGGCCGCACAAGAACCATGTCAATCTCTTGCTGGCTCTTCAGCGCGTGAACGAAGGTGCAGCACAACCACTCGATCTCGTGCTGAGCGGGAGCGATAAAGGCAATCTCAGCCACGTCCGCCATATGATCGGCGAACTGGACCTGGCGGAGCGAGTGCATATCCTGGGATTTCTTCCGGCAGCCGAAATCGTCGAACTTTACCGGGAAGCAGTTGCACTGGTTTATGCCACGCTTTTCGGGCCGGACAATCTGCCGCCGCTGGAAGCCTTTGCGAGCGGCTGTCCCGTTGCTGCATCGGATATCGACGGCGCAGCGGAGCAGTTCGGCGAGGCGGCCATTCGTTTCAACCCGCTCGATGCGGATTCCATTGCAGGCGCGATCCGGTCGATCCGCCGCGATGAGGTGCGAAGCGTTCTGGTCCAACGTGGCCATGCGCTCGCGGCGCAGCGGACGCCACAGCATTATGTCGAGCAGGTCTGTGACGTCATCGACGAGTTCGAGCCGTTCCGGCGATGCTGGGGCCGTTCATATGTGCACACGTGACGACGGTTGATCTGACAGGGACGGTAGCGCAATGTGCGGGGTAAATGGCATTTTTGCGTACCATCCTGCTGCCGGTGTTCCGCAACAATCCGAACTGCTGAACACCCGCGACTTTATGCGAGCACGCGGGCCCGACGGCAAAGGTGAATGGAGCAGCGAAGATGGGCGTTGTCTGCTTGGGCATCGCCGCCTGTCGATCATCGATACGTCTGACCGCGCTGCTCAGCCGATGGTTTCCGGCGACGGAAAACTCGCGATAACGTTCAACGGCGAGATCTACAATTACCGCCAACTGCGCGCGGAACTGGTGTCCCGCGGCGCGGTCTTTAAGACGCAATCAGACACCGAGGTGCTGCTCCAACTTTACAGCCGCGAGGGACAGGCAATGGTGCACCGCCTCCGCGGAATGTTTGCATTCGCAATCTGGGATGGGCGGCGAAATGGGCTGTTTCTGGCGCGCGATCCCTACGGCATCAAGCCGCTTTATATAGCGAATGACGGATGGACTTTCCGTTTCGCATCGCAAGTTAAGGCGCTGCTTGCCGGTGCTGGTGTGTCGCGTGATCCAGAGCCGGCCGGAATTGTCGGGTTTGCGATCTTCGGTTCTGTGCCGGAGCCGTTCACGCTGTACCAGGACATCCGCGTCCTGCCGGCGGGACACACGCAGTGGATCGATTGTTCCGGCGCTTATGAACCGAAGCGCTTCGTCAATTTTGCAGAAGTTCTCGCCGCAGGCGCTGCCAATCGCGCCCAACCCGCCGAACTGGGCGAGCACGTGCGCGCGGCCGTCCTCGACAGCGTCAAGGCTCATCTCGTATCGGATGTCGAGGTCGGCGTATTCCTTTCGGCAGGTGTCGATTCGGGTGCGCTGACGGGATTGATGCGGGATGCGGGCCACTTCGAAACGCTGGCCATTACACTTGCATTCGAGGAATTCAGGGGAACGCCTGAAGATGAAGCCCCGCTCGCCGCACAAGTGGCGAAGATCTACGGCGCCCGGCATATTGTCCGCCAAGTCGGTGCGCACGAGTTTCGCGACGAATTGCCGGCCATACTCGAGGCTATGGACCAACCCTCGATCGATGGCGTGAACACCTGGTTTGTTGCCAAAGCAACGAAAGAAGCAGGACTGAAGGTTGCGATCTCAGGTCTCGGCGGTGACGAGCTTCTCGCAGGATATCCAAGCTTTGCCGACTTGCCGCGCTGGCGCCGACATGCGCGAAAAGTTTCCTGGTTGCCAGGTGCGGGCCGACTTGGCCGCGTCATTGCCCGGGCAGCACTTCCAGGGCTGGTCCGGAACCATCCGAAAGCCGCAGGCTTCCTGGAATATGGGGGGAGCTGGGCTGGGGCCTATCTGCTGCGTCGCGCGGTTTTTTTGCCATCAGAGCTTTGGCATTTGCTTGATCGCGAACTTGTCCGGTCGGGACTGCGCCGGTTGAATCCAATTCCACGATTGGCATTGACGCTGCAACCTGATCCGGGAACTGACGTCGGTCGAGTTTGCGCACTTGAGAGCACTCATTACCTGCGCAACCAGCTGCTGCGGGATTCCGACTGGGCGGGTATGGCGCACGGCGTTGAGATTCGTACTCCGCTGGTGGACTTCACTTTGCTGCAAGCGCTAGCGGCTGACATTTGTACTCTGGTCCCCGGCGCCGGCAAGGCCGCATTGGCGAATGCTCCTACGCTTCAGCTACCCGGCGAAATTGTTGCGCGCAAAAAAAGCGGATTTGGTGTGCCTACCGGGCAGTGGATGGAAAAATCCGCCGGCAGCAGAAGCAAGGGGCTGATCTACCGGCAATGGTCACAGTTGGTGCTGGGAGCCCAGCTCCCTTTAGCGGCCGAACTGCGCCGTGCCGCTTGATCGGGTCAGATGATGCCCGGCGTTAGCGATGCTCCTCGTGTACTTGCTCTGGTGCCTGATGCCTATGGCTGGCGCGGAGGAATTGCACAGTACAATCGCGACTTTCTGGAAGCGCTCATCGAGTCAAAGGCGGCAAGCTCAGTGATGGCAGTGGCCCTCCATGCGCCCGCAAGTTGGATGGTTGCGAACGGTATCCAACAGTGGAAGCCACGAGGAGGAAAGGCGGGCTATGCATTTGCAGCAGTTTGCTTGGCGTTGCGGCACAGGTACAATGTCGTGTTCTGCGGCCATATCCATTTCGCTCCGTTGGCAGCGTTGACCGCGCGAATTGCGAAAGCAAAACTTATCCTTCAGGCGCACGGTTATGAAGCGTGGCAAGAGCGAAGCCCAATCCAGCGCGCTGCCGTAGACGCCGCCGACGTCATCCTCTGCGTTTCCCGGTACACCAGATCAGCCCTGCTGAAATGGTCGTTGATCGCGCCGGAGCGCGTTGTTGTTATCCCAAACACGGTAGGAGAGCGCTTTTGTCCAGGAAGCGGCCGAGAGCTGCGGCAGGTTGCCGGGTGGGATGGTAGAAAAGTATTACTGACTGTTGGACGGCTTTCATCGGCTGAGCGTTACAAGGGCCAGGATCGAGTCATCGGAGCAATTCCGGCCCTCCTCGCGCGCGGGCACGACATCCAGTACGTCATCGTCGGTGCCGGCGACGACCGGGAGCGTCTGAGCCGGATTGCAGCTGATGCCGGCGTGGGTGACCGCGTACAATTTATTGGCGAATGCGACGCCGAAAAATTGCCCGACTTTTACCGTGCATCCGATCTTTTCGTCATGCCATCTACCGGCGAGGGTTTCGGAATAAGCTTTCTCGAAGCGATGGCCTGCGGGACGCCGGCACTCGGTCTGGCTAAAGGCGGCGCGCGAGATGCTCTGGCGGACGGCGAATTGGGTAATGCCGTGGACGAAGCCAGACTGGTGGATGAAATTGACCGCATGCTTTCGGAGCCTCTTGGAACGCCGCCACTGCTCGCCGACCGGGTGCGGGCGCGGTTTGGTCGCGAAGTGTTTGCCTCCAATTTGCGCACTGTATTCTCCCGCCTGGTCGAATCGCCGCAACGGACGGAGCGCGTATCCCGCGCGTGTCCGGCAGTGAACTGAATGCCCTGTGCGCGTCTTTCGCAACTTCCTGCGCCGTCCGCCGGAAAGTCAGGTTGGCCATGGACAATTGAAACGCCGCCACTGCCTTCGACCCGCCGCGATGGCACAGCGTGGCCCGTCATCTCGGTCGTCACTCCGAGTTACATGCAGGGGCAATTCATCGAAGAGACGATCCGGTCGGTACTGCTGCAGGGCTATCCACGTCTGGAGTATTTGGTGATTGATGGCGGTTCGACCGACAGCTCGGTTGAGGTCATCCGAAAATACGAACCCTGGTTGACCGCATGGGTCAGCCAAAAGGACAGCGGGCAGGTGGACGCGATCGACAAGGGGTTGCGGCTGTGCAGTGGAGAGCTGTTCAATTGGATCAATTCCGACGATTTACTGCTGCAGGGCGCCTTGGGCCGTCTGGGCGAAAGATTCCGCAGGAATGCAGTGGCAGCGCCAATTCTCGAGGGACCAAACCTGGCCACTGCGACGAAGCGCGCGAACTGCCGGCTGTCATTCGACAATTTGCTGAACGACAGATGCGTTTATTCTCAACCGGGATTTTGGTTACCGCGCCAGGCGCTTCAATCGATCGGATTCAACAAGCTGCTGCATTACGCATTCGATTGGCAGGTTGCGCTCCGATATCTCAGAGAGCATCCCGGCGTTGAATATATCCGGGAACCGGTCGCGTTTTTCCGGCTGCACGAATCGTCCAAAACCATTCGCAGCCAGACGGCATTCCGAAGAGAGGGGATTGCGATCTTGTCCGAGCTGTGTCGCACATTACCCGACGCCGGTGATCGCAGAGCCGTTCAAAAGACGCTGCGCCGGGTTCTCTGGCACCGGCTCCTTTCCCAGTGGAGCGCAAACAGCAAGCAGAGACAACATCTCGCATTGCGCATGCTGCTCCTGGGCTTGCGCAAACCGGTCACAAGGCTGGACAGATTCTGGTTGGGAGCATTGAGGCGGCAGTTGCTGAACCGTCCGCCAAAGGCCCAGCTGCAAATCACGGGATAAGCCGCCGCAAACGGCGAAAATTCAGAGCTCCCGCAACCAAAAAAACGAGACACAGGCAAAACCAAAGAATGAGCCAAATCACCCGAAAGTAGGTCGCCGAGATTTCGCAAAGCTTGGCCAACGGATTAATGATCGTACGACAAACGGCTCTCGAATGTGCGCGTCGTCAACTTCCGATGCCGGTGAAGAATGGAATCAAACGGGCCGCAAGAACGCTTGGGCTGGGGAATGCCATTCAAGCGGATTCGTCTTACGAACCGGAAGTTTGTGCCAATATTCTAAAAACAGTGCGACCCGGCTGGGTATGTGCAGATATAGGTGCGCACCACGGCGTCATAACGGCTCTGCTTGCAAAATTGGTGGGGCGGACGGGACTTGTCGCAGCATTCGAGGCGCATCCCCAAAACGCTGCGATACTCCGCGAGAATATCGATCGTTCGGGCTACAGGGATCGCATCAAGGTGGAAAACAAGGCCGTAGCGGATGGGGCCAGCGACAAAGTCACACTGTTTGCGGGGCGGAAACGAAGTTCGTCAGAATGGAACGTCGTGGGGCGCGACCTCGATGGCGTCCAGACCGCGCCAGAGTTGCAGATACCGGCCGTCTCCGTGGATCAATATTTCGCCGGACAGCGGGTCGATTTCGTGAAAATCGATGTAGAGGGTGGGGCGGCGGCCGTTTTGAATGGGATGTCGCGCACCTTGCGGGAATCGCGGCCTGTGGTCCTTCTTGAGTTCCACAACGAGAGGGAATGGAATGCGCGACAACTCCTCGTAAGGGCGGGTTATGACATTCTCGACATGAAGGGAAAGAAAGTGCCGGATGGCCCCGAGGTCCCCAGAATTTATCACTGTCTGGCCCGGCCAGTCCGCCAGTTGATTGTATAACCTGATATCGATGTGCAGAAACTTAGCTGAAAGCCAAACTGGTTTGTGCTCTGCTTTGGCGAGCCCTACAGATTGTCCCTCATTCGTTACAGGAGCCCAATGCATATTCCCCTGATCAAGCCGGACCTGCCGGCGCTCGAAGATATCCGCGGCCCGCTGGAGGAGATTCTTGCCAACGGCAGGATCACCAATTTCGGGAAATATGTAACGCGGTTTGAAGAGGAAACTGCGGCTTACCTGGGCGCCAGGACGGTCGCACTCTCTTCCGGCACCATTGGATTGCTGTTTACCCTCGGCGCACTCGGACTGCGTCCCGGTCAAAAGGTGATTCTGCCGGCATTCACGTTCGTCGCGACCGCTCAGGCGGTGATGTATGCGGGTGGTGTGCCGCTGTTTGCCGATATCGGACCCGACCTGAATATTTCGGTTGATGATCTCGAACATCTGCTTTCGGCGCACGATGACGTCGGCGCAGTGATGCCCGTGCATATGTACGGACTGCCCGCGCGCGCGCGCGAAATCGAAGAGGCGGCAGCCACAGCATCGAAACGCAAGGGCCGAAAGATTCCGGTGATCTTCGATGCTGCGCATGCATTCGGTTCTGCGCTCGAGGGTCAGAAGGTCGGTACGTTCGGCGACGCCGAGGTGTTTTCGCTGTCGGTGACGAAAGTGCTTGTGACGGTGGAAGGCGGGCTGGTCGCATCGCAGGACGCGGACCTCATTCAGCGGATTCGTTCAATGCGTAACTACGGCATTCAGTCGAACTACAACGCGCATTTTGCTGGTGCGAACGGCAAGATGAGTGAATTCCACGCGATTGTGGGACTTCACAACCTGGCGCGGATTGATCGACTCCTGTCGGAACGGCAGACGCGTGCGCGCAAGTTCCAGTATCTGATCGAAAGCAATACGGCGTTTCGGCTTACCGCCTGGCCGCAGCACGTCATCCACGCGTTGAAGGATTTCACGATTCTGGTCCCCGAGGATGCGTCCCGTCAGGCGAGAGATGGCATCGTGCGGTTTCTCGGCGAACAGGGGATCGAGACAAGGTCCTATTTTGATCCACCCGTGCATGAACAGGAATATTTCCGCAAGTTCGCGCCACGGCCACTGCCGATGACGGAAAAGCTGGCAGGACAGGTGATTACCTTGCCGTTTTTTGCGACACTTTCGGACGATCAAATGCAGTATATGGTCGAAAAGCTCCAGCAAGCTGAGAGGGCGTTCCTTTGAAAATACTTGTCACTGGCGGGGCCGGCTATGTCGGCTCGGTTCTGGTCCCGAAGCTCGCGATGCGTGGGCATCAGGTGCGGGTCGTCGATATCGGTTATTTCGGAATGGGCCATTTGCGGAGCATCACGCCATCGGTCGAAATCATTCGGGAGGATCTGCGCCGGGCGATCGCGGATGAGGCGTTCCGCAACCAGATTATTGCTGATTGCGACTGCATTATTCACCTTGCAGCGATTTCCAATGACCCGTCCGCCGAACTGCATCCAGAGCTGACCGATGAGGTGAACTTCCGGACAACGGTTGCCCTTGCGGAAGCGGCGCGCGAGCGCGGCATCCGGTTCGTGTTCTCTTCGTCCTGTTCTGTATATGGAGAAGCCGAAGGCGATTTGACCGAGGAAGGAGCGGTGAACCCGCTGACGGCATACGCCACGTCGAAGGTAAATTCCGACAACGCACTCATCCGGATGGCGACGCCACGGTGGCGGCCGGTGATCCTGCGCAACGGAACGCTATACGGCTATTCGCCGAGGATGCGTTTCGACCTTGTGATCAATATTTTTTCGCTCTACAGCACAATTCATAACGAAATCCGGGTCTTCGGCGACGGGATGCAATGGCGTCCGTTCGTCAGTGTCCACGATTGTGCGAGGGCGTTCGTGTTTTTCGCCGAAAAAAGCAATCTGGCGCATCTGACCTACAATATCAGTCACGAGAATCTCAGGGTTGTCGATGTTGCGGCGATTTTTCGCAAGCTCAATCCCTCGATCAAAGTGACCTTCGTTCCGACCGATGATCCGGATCGCAGGGATTACCGGGTTTCGGCCCAGCGCATGCTCGACGAAGGTTTCCGTCCAAGATTCGATATCGAAGCCGGCGCGGAAGCGATGGTCGAAGCGATCGTATGCGGGATGATTCCGGATCCGGAGTCGATTTTTTATCGCAACGCGAAGTGGCTCAAAGAGCTTACGAATATTGGGTCACGCGATCATCTGCAGGTCGTAGGCTTGATTGAAAGTTTCAACAACGTCCGGAAAATTCCGGCGATTGCCTGACCGCAGATTGAAGACCCGCAGGTGATTGAGCTGTACATCCTGGGGGCGGGGGGGCATGGACGCGAACTGCACAGTTATATTGAGGACCTTCGCCGTGCCGGCTGGGACGGCAGGTTGCTAGGCTTTCTTGATGACAACGTCGCGCCTGGCGTGCACCGGAGGCTTGACGTACTCGGATCAATTGCTGGAATTGAGAACCGACTTTTGGTTCTCGGAAAGGCGCACTATCTGACCGCCTTTGGATCGAACGAAGTAAGGCGGCGGGTGGTTGCCGACGTGGAGGCTAGGTTCCATGGCCGTATGATTCCGTGGACCTTGATTCATCCCAGGGCATCGTTGGGCGAAGATGTGCGGATAGGCGCCGGTTCCTGTCTCGCGCCGGGGGTGATTGTGACGGCGCAGACCTCGATCGGATCACATTGCATTTTGAATGTGAAAGCGTCCGTCGCTCACGATTGCGATATAGGCGATTTCGTCAATATCAATCCCGGCGCAACCGTGTGCGGATCAGTGCAGATTGGGGAAGGCGCCTATATCGGGGCTGGCGCGGTGGTGAAGGACGGAGTGTCCATCGGTGCCTGGACTGTCATAGGTGCGGGCGCCGCGGTAGTTCGTGATATTCCGGCCGCAGTCACTGCGGTTGGAGTTCCGGCCCGGATAATCCGGCGACACGCCTAGTTATGGTCAATCCCGACATCAGTTTCGTCGTGCCGTGCTATAACTACGCACGCTTTCTGCCAGACTGCCTCAACGGCATTTTGGCGCAGGATGGAAAATATTCCTTCGAAATCATCGCCATCGATGACGCATCCACGGACAATACCGCCGAGGTGCTGTCGAATTATCGGGATTCGAGACTGCAAATTCTCCGTCATGAGAAGAATAAGGGCCACGTGGTCACCATGACGGAAGGCCTTGTTGCCGCGCGCGGACGATATGTGGCGCGCATTGATCCTGACGATCGGTATCGTCCATGGTTTCTCTCTGAAACCATTCCGCGCCTGGAACGGAATTCCGATTTGGCCTTGGTGTACGGCAATGCCGCACTGATTGATGCCGACGGGCGGATTTGCGCCGAAAGCACTGAAAGCCTGCACGACGGAAAAGATTTCGAAGGCAATGAGTTCATCGCGCTACTGATGGAAAATTTCATTTGCGCCCCGACCGCAATTGGCAGGCGCGAAGCGTGGCTGGAAGCACTGCCGCTGCCTGCGGGGATCGCGTTCAACGACTGGTACTTCAATCTCATGATGGCACGGCGGCGTCCGTTCTCTTATGTCAACAACGTCCTGGCAGACTACCGGGTTCATGCGGCAAACCACCATGTCCGCATTGTGCGCGACCGCACCGAGGAAGATTCGATTGTGCGGCTCCTCGAATCCGTGTTCGCAGAGGCGGAAGCTGATCAGGATTTACAGCGGCAAAAGCAATCGGTGCGCGGAAAGATTTATGGAGCCCAATTTGCGCGATTGGGGGATAAATATTTTGGCCATTGGATGGCCGCCGATGCGCGCCGTTGCTATTTGCGCGCGGTTAGAAACGATCCGGCCCGGTTGCTGTCGCTGACGTTGTTGCGGCGCCTTGCGGCGACCGGCCTGTCTGAGCGCGGATATCTCAGGTTGAAGCAGATTTTGCGCACCCGGCGTGATTCACGATAAAATTCGCTGACCGAGCGATGCCGGCGTACCGGACCGACGTACTGCATGTGCCCTACACGTATTTTCCGGACACTGCGGGTGGGACGGAATTTTATGTCGCAGCGCTCGGTGCAGAATTGGCGCGATGCGGGATTTCAAGTGCTGTCGCTGCGCCTGGTGCGACAAACACCTCTTACCGGCGTAACGGTATGGCCGTTTACCGGTTTGCAGGTGAGGCGGTCGCAAATTTCGCCCGTGCCTATGGCGAACCCGACGTGGCGGCTGCGAGGTCGTTCCGGTCAATACTGAAGGAAGTTCAGCCCCGGATCGTCCATTTGCATGCGCACACTTCCGCCGTATCACACCTGCTGGCGGATGCAGCACACGAAAATGGCGCCGAGGTATTTTCCACCTACCACACAGCGACAGTCAGCTGCACGCGCGAGACGATGATGAAATTTGGCCGCGACCCCTGCGATGGCCTGCTTAACGCGCGCGTGTGTACACAATGTACATTGGCGAAACACAATGTACCCTTATGGACTGGGAGGTTGCTGGCGGAAGTGCCGCGAGCATTTGGGTACGCACTGGGGCGCGTCGGAGTTTCGGGTGGAGTGTTTACGGCGCTTCGAATGCCGACCCTGGTGGCTGATGCACACGAGAGATTGCGCACTTTCTGGCGCAAGGCCGATCGAATTATCGCGGTTTGCCAGTGGGTCGCAGAATTGCTCGTCACGAACGGCGTTGATCGCGAGAAAGTCGTTCTCTGCCGGCAGGGGCTATTCCGGCCGAGCATCCGCGCGGCCCGTATCGGCCGAGCGCGCGACAAATCCGAACCACTTCGTCTTGGTTACTTTGGCCGCCTGGAACCGGCAAAGGGAGCGGACCTGATTGTTGAAGCGCTCACGCGCATACCGGACGCACCAGTGCAACTCGACATATTTGGCATTCGTCAGCCAGGAACAGAAGACTATGTCCGACACCTTGCGGCCGCAGCGGATCGCCGTGTGCGCTTCCATGAGCCGGTGACCGGTAGCGCGGTGCTCGAAGCAATGGCTGAGTGCGATTTGGTTACAGTGCCATCGCGATGCCTCGAAACGGGGCCTCTCGTCGTTTATGAAGCATTTGCCGCTGGTACGCCGGTTCTTGGATCCGGCCTTGGCGGAATTGCAGAACTGGTGCGGGATGATGTCGACGGAATTCTTGTCCCGCGCCCGGAGGTGAGAGCCTGGGCCAGAATAATTGCATCGACTGCAAGCGATCGTGACAGTGTTCAGCGTCTCAGAGAAGGCGTACGCGCGCCGCGAACAATGCGCGACGCTGCGACGGAGATGATGAATATCTATGGTTTGGCGCCGGCCCGAACGTGAGTCGGTCGAGAACGCGCCGCGCTCTCTTTGTGCAACCGACCGAAGTGGCCGCTTATCCGCCGATTATCCACGCATCGCTGCTGATGGCCGAAGCGGGGTGGGATGTCACGATTCTGAATTCACCATTCGCGGGAAGGGAGTTGACGTTTCCGCCACATCCTCGGGTCACAATCCACAATCTGCGGCGAAGGCCGTCGTATATCGTCGGGAAGCCGGCGTTCGCGGAGTATATGCTCGCATCGGCCCGGATTGCGCTAATGAGCAGGCCGGATGTCGTTTACGCGTCCGATCCGCTTGGCGCCGCGCCTGGATTACTCGCCTCACGCCTTGCCCGAGCGAGTCTGGTCTACCACGAGCACGATTCACCGCCCTGTAATGCGTATCACTCCTGGTTGCAGCAATGGCGGGAAAGAGCCGCAAGAAAGGCGCAGCTGGTTGTTTTCCCCAATGCAGCACGCGCACTCATCGCGCAGGCGGAACTCGGTTTTCGTGACGATCAATTGCGGATCATCTGGAACTTACCGCGGCGTGCAGAAATTCCTGTCGCGAGCGCCACGCCGCAATCTCCGCTTGTTGCGTATTATCACGGCAGCATCACGCCAGACCGCATACCGCTCGCCTTTGCGCACGCATTGTCCGTACTTCAGGGGCGCGTCCGGTTACATATCGCCGGCTACGAAACCCCGAGCGGCCAGGACTATGTGGCGAAGCTGCGCGACTGCGCCCGTGACGACTCGGGAAACACGCTGATCGATTTTGGTGGCCTGATCGCGCGGGAAAAACTGCTGAGCCATGCTGCTCAGATGGGACATGTTGGCGTTTCACTGGCGCCGCTCGATTCGCCGGATGTCAACATGCGCCACCTTGCAGGCGCATCAAACAAAGCCTTCGATTACATGGCGGCAGGAATGGCTCTGCTGGTGCCAAATCTGCCCGAATGGCAGAGTCTGTTCGTCGACGAAGGCTATGCGCGACCCTGCGAACCGCAGAAATGCGAATCGATTGCAGCTCAACTGCAATGGTTTGCTGATCATCCTAACGAGCTTCTCGAGATGGGTTCGAGAGCACGCGCGAAGATCGCTCTGGACTGGAATTACGACACGGCGTTTGCTTCCGTGCTCGCGGATCTGTCGCACGCCCCGCGCAAGCATGCCCCGCATTAAATTGTGCGAATTATGTGTGATCTGTCGCGACTCATACTCAGCAGCGTTACGGCTCATGATTCGGCAGATCCAAATTGGATAGCGGCCCTTCAGACATGCAGATGACTTAAATATGGACGGTTCCCGCAAAGCAATAATTCTAGCCGGCGGAAAGGGCACGCGGCTGTACCCCATCACGCGGGCAGTCTCGAAGCAGCTGCTCCACATCTATGACAAGCCGATGATCTATTATCCGCTGTCAATCATGATGCTTGCGCGGCTCCAGGATATTCTCGTCATTTCCACGCCTGATGATCTGCCGCGATTTCGGGAACTTCTGGCCGGCAGCGAAGAAATGGGACTAAGGCTGTCCTATGCCGAGCAGCCAAGTCCCGCCGGAATCGCACAGGCGCTGTTGATTGCCGAAGAATACCTGGCCGGCAGCCCGTCGGCATTGGTGCTGGGCGATAATATATTCTATGGCCACGGACTCAGCGATCAGCTGGCCACCGCGAACCGTCGTTTTACTGGCGCGACCTTATTCGCTCATCATGTCAGTATGCCTGAGGCCTACGGCGTTGTTGAATTCGACGCTGATGGCGCTGCAGTCAGGATTGAAGAGAAGCCACGCATTCCGAAATCGAATTGGGCGGTTACAGGTCTCTATTTCTACGATGCGATGGCATCCACGTTGGCCCGGGAATTGAAACCATCGGCACGGGGAGAACTCGAAATCACGGATTTGAACAATCTTTATCTGCGGTCCGGCAAATTGCATGTCGAGCGCCTGGGTCGTGGCTGTGCCTGGCTCGACACGGGGACCGTGGATTCGCTGATGGATGCTGCGACCTACGTCGCCACCGTCGAAAGGCGGCAGGGGCTGAAAATCGCCTGCCTCGAGGAGATCGCCTGGCAAAATGGCTGGATTGATGATGAACAGCTGCGGCGCCTCGCTTCGCCACTGGGCAAGTCAGGCTATGGCGAATATTTGCTTTCGCTTTTGGAACGCAAATAAGACATGCGAGTGACCCGCACAGGTCTCACGGACGTGCTGTTGATCGAGCCCAGGGTGTTTGAGGACGAGCGTGGCTGGTTCAAGCAAAATTATCAGAAACGAGAATATGAAGAGGCGGGTGTCAGGGCGGAGTTCGTTCAGGACAACCGTTCGCACTCCCGGCGAGGCGTGTTGCGAGGACTTCATTTTCAGGAGCCGTTTGCGCAAGGCAAACTGGTCGAGGTGATCCTCGGAGCAATTTACGATGTCGCAGTCGATATTCGGAAGGGCTCCCCGACATTCGGCGAGTGGTTTGGCATTGAATTGAGCGCCCAGAACCATCTCCAGCTCTGGATACCGCCGGGTTTTGCCCACGGATTTGTCGCGCTGCACGATGCCACGGAAGTCAGCTATCGATGCACCGCCTATTATGCACCGAAATATGAACACATTCTGCTGTGGAACGATCCTGACCTCTCGATCGAATGGCCGATTCCAGAAGGCGGTCCCTTTCTGTCTGCGCGTGATGCCGCCGGCATTCGGCTGGGGAATCTTTCAGTCGTGCCGCAGTTCACAGGCGGATGATCGAGCTTTCGGCATGCGGATTTTGCTGACCGGAGGCTCTGGTCAAATCGGCGGCGCGATAAAATCGCGTCTGTCGAATCACGAAGTCGTTGCACCCGCGCGATCAGAATTCGACCTTGAACGCATCGATGACATCGAGGCATACGTCGCAGATGTCGGCCCCGATCTACTGATCAACTGCGCCGCATTTACTGCGGTCGATGACGCGGAAAATGAAACCGGACGCGCTGCGGTGCTCAACGGTATTGTCCCCGGAATCTTGGCCATTGCAGCACGAAAATGTCGCTCATCCGTGGTTCACATTTCCACAGATTACGTATTCGACGGGAACTCGAAAGAACCCTATCACGAGACGGACAATTGCGCACCATTGAACGTCTATGGGAAAACCAAGCTGGATGGCGAACGCGCGGTAGCGGCAGCCGGCGCGCCGTATCTAATCGTGCGAACGTCATGGATTTATTCGTCTTCCGGGCGCAACTTCCTTCTCACAATGCTGCGCCTCGGGAAGGAACACGACGTGATTGATGTGGTGGACGATCAAATCGGCGCGCCGACCTCGGCAACTGCGGTTGCAAGTGTGATTGCAGCTGCGGTAGCAAAATTGGGCGCCGATGCTGACGGATATTTTCGTCAGCGCGGGGGCGTGCTGAACGTGGCGTGTACCGGCCAAACGACGTGGTTCGGATTCGCCGCGGCCATTTTTGAGGAAGCACGAGAGCGCGGGATGTCATTGCGTGTGGAAGAACTTCGACCGGTGAAGACCATCGATTTCCGGCGCCCCGCAAAGCGGCCGGCGTATTCGCTCTTTGACCTTGGCCGGCTGGAGCACGAATTCGGTATCGTGCCGCCGTCTTGGCGGGTGGCACTGACGAAAGTCATGGACGAACTTGCTCGGCCGGTGCCTCATGCCTGAGGTCACGGCCGGCGATATTCCTGGCGATCCGGTAATCCGGCGGAAAGGAGCGAGCCCGTTCTTTTCAATCTGTATTCCTCAATATAATCGCACGGATTTCCTCATCGCTGCCTGCCGCAGCTACATTTCGCAGTCGTTCCAGGATTTCGAACTCTGTATTAGCGACGACTGTTCGACCGACGGAAGAACCGGAGATTTTCTGCGATTTCTGGATGAGAACGGCGTCTCATATGCATTTGTCAGGACTGAGCGTAACCTTCGTTACGACGGCAATTTACGCAGTGCGATCAGCTTATCAATCGGCCAGTATGTGCTCCTAATGGGCAACGATGACGCGCTCAGTGATACCGGCGTACTACAGACATTACACGACGAGATCCTGCGGCATCAGCCTGTCACGGTTGCGGTGACGAATTACCGTGAATGGGAATCCGGAGCGGTCAATCGCCGGGTCATTGGAACGCGAGTGGTTGGCGCGGGCCCCGAAACAGCTGTCGCAACATTCCGCCGCTACAGTTTTGTCAGTGGCATCGTTTTTGACGGAGATGCTGCGCGCCGGGAGGCATCGCCAGTCTGTGACGGAAGCGAGATGTACCAGATGTATCTCGGGACGCGGTTGGTGGCTGCCGGTGGCCGATTTCTGGCCATCGATCGGATTTGCGTGGACAAAGACCTGCAAATACCGGGGCAGGCGGTAGACAGTTACCGACAGAGACCGCGGATATCCTCCTTCCCACTTGTCGAGCGCCGCTTGCCGCTCAGCGAAATATTTCGGGTCGTGGCGGGTGGACTTGAGCCCTATCACTCCGGCGCCGTGCGCGCCCGCAACCTCACGGAAGTAGCGCAACAGCTGTATCGCTTCATCTTTCCTTTCTGGACAATCGAATTTCGCCGCATCCATTCCTGGGGATATGCACTCGGGGTATTGCTCGGTGTGCGGCCATCGCGATTGGCTCAGGGCGTTGAATTGACGCGATCCGTTCGCCGGCGCTTTTGGTCGTCATATCTTTTGGGCGGTCTTCTTGGCCTGATGACCCCCCTCACTCTCTTCGATCGGCTTAGACCGTGGCTCTATGCCAAAGCCAAACAACTTCGACGCCGTCAGGAATTGCGGGCCAGCTGACGTGCGGCTGGCGATCGTCGGCAATCGTGGCGGCACCAACATTGGTGACAGTCTCAATCACGCAGCCATCGCGGCTGGTCACTCAGTAACGTTTTTTGATGCGTATAAAGCCCGCGCGCCGCGAATCATAAATTCATTCTCCTGGCGGTTCCTCGATCGCAGGCCGGGGCGACTCCATCAATTTTCGAAAAGTGTACGCACTTGGTGCCTGCAGAACCGGCCTTCCGTACTGATTACGACCGGATCGGCGCCGTTGGTCGCTGCGGATCTGGAGCAGATCCGGAGGGGCGGCGCGCTGTGCATGAATTACGCTACGGATGACCCGTGGAGTCCGGTGCTTCGGTCCACCTGGCACCTCCAAGCTTTACCGACGTATGACATTGTCTTCACGCCGAGAAAATCGAACGTCGATGACCTTCGCCGGCTGGGTTGCCGGGACGTAAGCTACATGCCATTTGGTTATGACGAACGTCACTTCCGTTCGCTCGACCCTCCTCAGGTAACGTCCGCAGGCTCGGAAGTGCTATTTGTTGGCGGCGCTGACCCCGATCGAGTTGCTTTTATGTCGGAATTCATTTCACGTTGTCCATCCATTAGCCTTGTCGGAGATTGTTGGGATCGCTACGCGGCAACGCGGCCTTATGCGATTGGGCACAAACCGCCAGAGACATTGCGAGCGTTGACGGCGTCCGCGAAGGTCAATCTGTGTCTGGTCCGAAGATCGAATCGCGACGGTCACGTCATGCGCAGCTTCGAAATCGGGGCGGTTGGGGGTTGCATGTTGGCCGAGGACACGGATGAGCACCGTGATATCTTTGGCCCTGACGGAGAAACGGTGTTGTATTTCCGGAATGCGATCGAGGCGTCTGAACGTGCTTTGTGGCTGATCGCTCGATCATCGGAACGTGAGCGGCTGTCGTCAGCTCTGCACGCAAAGATTTCGATGGGAAAGAATACCTACCGGGACCGTCTCAGTGCAATGCTGGCGACCGTCGGGCCCATACTCGAACGCAGCGATTTGGTGGAAACGGCGATCCCGACTGGCGCGATGTCACGGATCATTTCATGACAGAAATGGTTTTCATCTGGGCCGGACTGTTCGCAGCACTCGTGATATTCGGGGTGGGTGCGCCGGGTCGGGGCGGCGTACTCGTCTTGTCGTATTTTCTCGGCCTTTCCCTGATCCATGTGCCGGGCGCGCTTATTTATCTCGACCCGGGCTCCGTCGGTCCACATAGGGCAGAAACGGAATTAGGATTTCAGTTGACGCTGATTGGAATGGCGGCGTTCGTTGCTGGAGTCGTAGCCGCGCGCTGGACGACTGCAATCAATGCAACGGAATTGCAAAAGACGCCAAACGAAATCGCGGCGGTGTTCACTCCACATGTGTGGACGATGATTGTGCTCGGAGCAATTGGATTCTTTTTCCTCATTCCGAGAGCGAGTTTTATTCCTTCTGGCGCTGCCCTTGTTTCGTCGCTGGGCACCCTGATCGTTCTCGGGCTCGGGCTTCGCTTTTACATTGCCTATGTAGAACATAGCGGACTCAAAACAGTCCAGGCGCTGGCGCTAGTGCCGATACTGCCCGTGGCCACTCTCACCAACAACGGGATTGTGAGTTACGGCGTCTCGTGGGCGTTGACCGTGGGTGCGTTTCTGTTCGTCTTCGTGCGGCGGCGAATTTGGATCTACCTCTCAATGCCCTTCGCAGCCGTGGCGGGCGCATCGCTGTTTGCAACCTATCTCGCACTGCGGACGAATATTCGAGACGTCGTGTGGAACGCGCAGTCGAGCCTCACGGACCGGCTCGAGAGCATCGCGAAGATTCCAGAATATTTCAGCTTGCTCGATCTCAGTAATCCACTGCTGGTTTTCGCAATTGATTCACGGCTCAACCAGAACTATCTCGTCGGGCTTGCCGCACAACGCTACCTCGGCCGGGGTATCCAACTCGCCTATGGTTCGACCGTGCAATGGTGGGCTTTTATTCCGCGCTTCATTTGGCCGGACAAGCCCCCAGTTGGCGGCGGGCTCGATGTCGTGACGAATTTCACCGGCATCGTATTCCAGCCCGGCACCAGCGTAGGTGCCGGGCAAGTGTTTGAGTTTTATGTCAACTTCGCCACTCCCGGGATCATCGCCGGATTTCTGGTTTTAGGTTACGTTCTGATGCGGCTCGATCTGGCCATTCTCAGGGCCTTGCAAACCGCCGATCTGCGCCGCCTGATTCTCTGTGCGATGCCCGGCCTTACGCTGATCCAGCCGGGCGGCAATCTCCTCGAGATTTTGGTCGCGCTTATCGGGGCCTTAGTCGTGTCACGCATCCTGACGGCTACCCAGGTGTTCAGTAATGCACCCGAACCCAAGTTTCAGCCGGGCGAGTAGTGCACGCCGATCTATGGTAGCCGGCATCCGCGTTGTGCACGTCGTGCCCGGGTTACGAATCGCCGACGGTGGGCCCAATTACAGCGTCCCGCGTTTGTGCCGTGCACTGGCGGCGGAAGGAGCGAAAGTCGATCTGCTGACGGTTTCGGAAGCCGGCCCGAGCAGCGACACCGATGGGTTGTTTTCCGAGCGCCGGTTCCCCTGGGACTTCGGCCGAATTCCGCTATTGCGGGAAATCCGCGCCTCGTCCGCCATGCGGCAAGCGCTTCGCAAAGGAACAGCCGAGTGGCGAATATTTCACGACCACGGACTTTGGCTTATGCCCAATATCTATGTCGCGCACGAAGCCAGGCGCGGAGGCAGGCCGCTTATCGTGTCCCCACGCGGAATGCTGAGCCCTGCGGCGCTTTCAATTTCGCAGCTCAAAAAGCGTGCTTTCTGGCATCTGCTGCAAAGAGCAGCACTTGCGCGTGCTGCGGGTTTCCACGCCACAAGTGAACAGGAATACAGGGATATCAGGGCGGCCGGATTTGATCAGCCCGTCGCCATCATTCCAAATGGCGTGGACTTCCCGGAACAATCGCAAATCGCGATGCAGCGGATTGGAGGGCCGCGTACGATTCTTTATCTGGGACGCATCCACCCGATCAAAGGTCTTGAAACGCTGCTGAAGGCCTGGGGAAAAATTTCAGCGTCATATCCCGATTGGCGCCTTCGCGTATTGGGACCTGGAGAGCGCGATTACGTGCACTTGCTCAAATCCATTGCCGCCACACAAGAGATCCCACGCGTTTCAATTGAGAGTGGAGTTTATGGCGAGGAAAAATCGCATGCACTGGCTAATGCAAGTCTTTTCGTGTTGCCTAGCAAGAGTGAAAATTTCGGCGTCGCCGTCGCAGAAGCTCTCGCGAGTGGCATTCCAGTAATCACCACAAAGGGAACACCGTGGAACAATGTTGTCAGCGAAGGGTGCGGCTGGTGGGTGGATCACAGCGTCGACTCCATCGCATCGGCAATGTCAGCCGCGTTGGACATTCCAGACGGGAATCTCAAGGCAATGGGGCAAAAAGGGCGACTTTGGACTGAGCGAGAGTTCTCCTGGATTCGAGTCGCGCGCGATACTGTCGCGCTTTATTTGTGGGTTGCAGGTGCAGCAGACTGTCCCGCTTTTGTCCGGCGCAGCTGAAATGCGCTGCATCCACTGAAGTCATTATAATCCGGATTCCCAAGTAGGAAACCCAGGATGGCGGAAAGTCCGGCTGGCCGGCGTTATTGAGGCGCAACTTTACATGCTTGAGCTGATTACCCCTGTAATACGGACTTACAACGAGGCGCCGAACATCCGGCGCACACTGGATCGTCTGGCCTGGGCAAAGCAGATCATTATCGTGGATAGCGGCAGCACGGACGATACAATCGCGTTGGTGTCCAGGTATCCGGCCGTGAAGGTCTTTACCGGGGCGTTTGAAAACTTTGCCGCACAATGCAACTTCGGCCTTCAGAAAGTCAGTACACCCTGGGCGTTGTCGCTCGATGCCGATTATGAGTTGAGTGAACATCTGATTGCCGAGTTGCAGCACTTGTCACCGGAAGAAAACAACAGCGGCTATTGCGCCTCTTTCGTGTATCGGGTCTACGGTCGAAATCTGCGCGGGACACTGTATCCGCCGCGCATTGTTCTCTACCGGCCAAAGCGGGCCATGTATCACGATGAAGGACACACTCAGCGTGTGCAGGTCAGTGGGCTTGTATTGCCCCTGAACGGCGTCATCTATCACGATGATCGAAAGCCGCTTTCGCGATGGATCACCTCGCAGCGGAAATATGCCACCGTTGAGGCTGACTACCTATTGCAGTGTGATGGGAAAAACCTGCCCACGGTCGATCGCATCCGGCTTCTTCTCTGGCCTGCGCCGATCCTCGTGTTTTTTTACACGCTCGTCTGGAAGAGATGCATTTTGGATGGCTGGGCGGGCTGGTATTACGTTTTACAGCGTACCTTTGCGGAAATCTGTCTCACCCTCGAACTCATAGACCGACATTTGCAGCGGACGCCGACAGAGCGGCCCGTCAAAGGGGATTCAAACGAGGTAATCGTATAGGAACAGCCAGAGGTTACCCGGAGGCGCCGATCGGCTTTTTTCTGAAAAACAGACGGCGCAACCACGCGCGTGTCCAATCCCTGGTATTCCAGCGCAAGATTGCGATTAACCCGCCAACCACCGCGCCGAAAAATACGGCAGACGTCAATTGCTGCATGGGCTGTGGCGCAACCGGCAAAGTCGACACCCAGGGTTGTTCAAAAAATTCAGCGGCGAACGGAGCCGTGTTGCGGGCGTTCATCGCGACCTGCTCCTGTTGGCTAAGCGCCTGCGCCAGCGCGAAGCGGTGTTCGGCGATAGTCGTCGTCGCGAGGTTCTTGGAAAGAAAGTCGATGTTTTGCGTCGTGCGCTTCAATTCCTTCTGGCGCAGAGCGCCGTCCGCAGCCTGATGCAGTGCGTACAAGAAATCGACGGCGAATTTCCGATCCACAGAATCGAACGTAATCTTTGTAATGTATGGTCTGCGGGGGTCCTGAATGATTCCGACATTTGAGGTCATAAAATAAAGCAGCGTCTCCCCATCCGGCGCGTGCCACGGAGTTAACGGGAGGCCCAGGAAGCGTTTCACGGAATCCCTGATCCGGTCATTCCGGCTGGGGGCAGGTTCATGCCAGGTTTGCCTTTGCGAATCCCACTGATCTGCGAAGATCTCGTGCATGATGGTGGGATTTTTGGCGAGCGCATCGGCCAGGTCGCGTGAGGTCAGGCTGTCAACATAAAAGCGAAAATTCGAACCTTCCTGCGGCGCTGGAAACGCCAAACTTGCGAGCGTCGTAGCAATATTGATCCCGCTGGGCGCACTCGCATCGCTGGACTGAGCGGTCGTCACTTCCATTTGTGCCTGATAGACCGGAATTGAGTGGTGCAGGATACCCAGCTCGTACCAGAACCAGACCGCGGCAAAGAACAGAATGAATTTCCAACCGTGCCATACCGCGAGTATCAGTTGCTGGCGGTTGAAGATCCGGCCGAATGGGAATGCGGGATTCGCGTCGGATGCCATGGGCTTTGCGCTTCGCTATGCCGTTCTGATGCCTGCATTTCCTTCATACGGACAGGAGGGTGAACCCGTCAACGGCAGGACTGAAGAAAACCGTGCATCGCTCCCGACCCGGCGGCCTCTCACTTTCCACGGGCTATCGTGTGGCACAGAGGATCGGCTGGAAAATGCTGCCTTGGCCGCTTGATTACCGGACCGGCAACCCTCGCGCATTTGGGCTGCAATTTCTCGACAACCTCGATTACCTGGAACGGGCAGTTCACGAATGGATCGGGCTGACCGCCTACGGATTCCCCGGAGGGAGCGCGGCTTTGTTTGATCGCTGTTAACGCTTGGGGATGCTGTCCCTCGCCGTGGCCTTGAGTGTTCATGACGTGAACGTGTTGCGTTCAACTTTTGAACATCATAGCATCCATCCGGGGAATGCAATGCGGGGATCAGCCTGCCGGATGTGACTCGAGAGGGGCAGGGAACGCGAAGCCACGAGCTCGCACGTTCGAGGATTATGCTCGACCTGCTGGAGTCGGTAGATCGCGACAGCAACCAATCGCAGCGTGGATTGGCGCTGCGGTTTGGCGTAGCTGTAGGGCTGATCAACGCGTACCTGAAAATCTGCACCAAGAAGGGATACGTCAAAGTCCGGCGTATGCCGGCGCACCGTCGCGTCTATCTGCTGACACCCAAAGGATTGGCGGAAAAGTCGCGCCTCGCACTGGTCTTGCTCGGCAACCAGCTTGAACAGTTCCGCCGGGCCCGCGCCGATTACGCTCAGGTATTCGCTGAAGCCCGCCGCAGGGGCTGGCGCAAAGTCGTGCTGATTGGCGCTTCCGACCTCGCCGAGATTTCCGTCATTTGCGCGCGCGAAGCCGATGTTGAGATCGTCGCGCTGGTGGATGCAGGTCTGCGGCAAGACCGCTTCGTTGGCGTGCCTGTGGTTGCGGCGCTTTCAGGAATTGTTGCAGCTTGTGACGGCGCACTGATTACGGAGTTGAACGCAGCCCATCAAACATTCGCTGCAGCGGTCGAAGAATTCGGTGCCGGACGTATCCTTGCGCCGGCATTGCTGGGGCTGACCCTTACTGCACGCCCGATATAAGCGGGCTGCAGATCCAAAAGACAGAGTTGGGTGGGCGCTCTCACCCAAACGGCGGTAGCTTGGGATAAAGTCTTCCTGCTGATGAGTTTTATGGGCAGTGCATTGCGGCGGGTGTCACCGGCGGCCGCGCGGTGGATAGCCGGCTACCGCAGCGGCGCAATGGAGTTGCTGCCGCCGCGCCAGATATTCGCGCTGCCGCCGCTGCACGAGAAAATCAAACAGCAATTTCCATTCCGGCATGGATTCTTCTTCGAGGTGGGAGCGAATGACGGATTGACGCAGTCGAACACCGCCTACCTCGAGCGCTACCGCGGATGGCGCGGGATTCTGGTCGAGCCGCTGCCCTCCGAATTTGCCCGCTGTGTGGCCAACCGGCCGGCTGCGAAATCGGTCAATGCCGCACTGGTAGCGGACGATACTGCTTCCAAAACCGTCGATATTCGCTATTCGAACCTGATGAGCGCTGTCGACGATCCATCACGAAGTCTGCTCTCGACGCACGATCTTGAGATCCGTGCCAGTGATACGGACAATTGGTCGCAGGTCTATGCCGTGCCGGCAATGACGGTCAGCCGCATCCTCGACGAATCCGGCAGCCCGACAGTCGATTTCTTTTCATTGGACGTGGAGGGATATGAGCTGGAGGTGCTCAAAGGTGTCGACTTTAGCCGGCATCGCCCGCGCTGTTTTCTCATTGAGGCGCGAGCCATTAAGAGCATCGATAGCTTACTTACCGCCCAAGGTTACCGCCGGATCGATCAGTGGTCGCATCACGACTATTTATACGCGGATGCGAATCAACGCTAACATGCCGATCGTGCGGGAATGCAGCCCCTGGAGTGAATACATTAGGATGCGAAGCCAGAGCCATCCGTTGCCACGCGCCACGCGGCCTCGCCCATGATCCGGTTTTGTGCGACCTGCCTCATGCCGGACTCGCGCCCACGGATTGTCTTCGATGAGGACGGCGTGTGTAACGCATGCCACACGGCGGCGGCGAAGTCCGACATCGACTGGAGCGCCCGGCGCGCTGAATTTCTCTCCCTGGTGGACCGCTATCGGGCGCGCGGGCCTTACGACTGTATTGTGCCCTGGTCGGGCGGGAAGGACTCCAGCGCAATCGCGCACAAATTGAAATTCGAATTCGGACTCAACCCGCTCCTGGTCACGTTTTCGCCGCTGATGCCGACGGATGTCGGCGTGCACAATCGCGAAGCGCTGATTCAAGCCGGGTTCGATCATGTGATGGTGCGCCCAAACCAGAAGGTTGCGCGCGAACTGGCGCGAAGGTTCTTTATCGAGCGCGGCAATCCGAAGGTGCATTGGGATGCAGGGGTCAATGCAGCGCCGGTACAAATGGCTGTTCACCTCAACGTTCCGCTGGTCTTTTATGCCGAACATGGTGAAAGCGAATATGGTGGAAAGCTCTTGAGCGAGGAGCACGCGAAGATTCGTGATATCGCCGAAGTGCTTGAACACCAGATCGGGGACCACCCGAGCAATTGGGTTGGCGGCGATATCAGCGAACGCGACCTTGCCCCCTATATTTATCCGGAGGCTGAGGACATTCAGCGGGTCGGTGTCAAGGCGCTCTATTTCGGTTATTTTTTTCCCTGGGACGTGGTGGACAACTTCAACTATATCCGGAAGCAGATCGATTTCAGGACGTGGCCGCAGGGACGGGTCGATGGGACATTCACCGATTTTGACAGTTTAGACGACAAGATCGACAATCTTTACTACTACATGCAGATGATAAAGTTCGGATTTGGCCGCGCATCGCGGGATGCTTCGCGGCAGATCTACCGCGGAAGAATGACCCGCGAACAGGCGTTGGAAATCGCCCGCAACTACGACGACGAATTTCCAAAGACGTACTTTGACGAACATCTTGGCTATCTGAACCTGACCGAGCCGGACTTCTACGCGCTCGTCGACAAGCATCGAAATCCTGAGGTCTGGAAGTTTGAAGGTAACCACTGGAAATTGCGCTATACTCCGTATGCGCATGCAGATTCGGCATGATGCAGGTTGCGATCATCAATTATGGCTCCGGAAACCTGACATCTGTTGCGGGCGCGATACGCGCGATCGGCTTTGAGCCCTCGATTACGTCCGATCCGGATGCTGTTGCGGATGCAGACCGCATTATTGTCCCGGGCGTCGGTGCATTCGGCGATTGCATGCGACAGTTGCGCGCTGCAGGAATGGTTGACGTGCTTGAGGAGGCGCGAAAAAACCGTCCGATCCTGGGTATCTGCCTTGGCGCACAGATGATGTGCGGTGTCAGTGAAGAATTTGGCAGGCACGAAGGGCTTGGGTGGATTGACGCAGAGGTCCGGCGGCTGCATCCCGCGGATCCATCGTTACGTGTGCCGCATGTAGGATGGGACAATCTTGCCAGATTGCGGTCCTCGCCGCTGTTTGAAGAAATTCCAGACGACGCGCTTTTCTATTACGTGCACAGTTACGCGATTCACTGCACGAGTTCGACATCCGTGATCGGCTCGTGCGACTACGGTGAAAACTTTGCTGCCGCATTTTGCGCCGGCCAAATTTACGGCGTCCAGTTCCACCCGGAAAAAAGCCAGAAGCACGGGCTGAAACTGCTGCACAACTTCATCACCAGGACGGGCTGAGCAATTCTTCGAACGTGCTCCACAAACGACTGATAACGGTGCTGACCTTCAATGATGGAGTGCTGTTTCGCACCAAGCTGTTCAATCCGGACTACCGGTACACGCTGAATTTTGTCGATGCATGGTCGGTGGACGAAATTGTTATTCTTGATGTCACTCGGCCGGGGCAGGGAGATCCTGCCAATTTTGATTCCGTGGTTCGGAAATTCGCGAGTCAGTGTTTTGTACCGCTTGCAGTCGGAGGCGGTATTCGCACCATGGCCGATGTTCACCGTGTGATTTCGCTCGGCGCCGACAAAGTCGTTATCAACAGCGCCCTGGCGGAAAATCCGAAACTGGCGGGCGAGATCGCCGCCCAATATGGCAGCCAGAGCGTGGTGTGCTCGATCGACGCCAGGCGTCACGCCAATGGCCGCTACGAAGCCTTCACGCATTTTGCTGCGCGCCCGACAGGTTGCGAACCGGCCGCGTGGGCGCGCCGCGCGCAGGATTTGGGTGCGGGAGAAATTCTTGTCACCTCAGTCGAACGCGACGGGGCGCTGTCGGGCTATGACATCGAACTGTGCCGGCAGGTGGTTGACGCAGTTGAATTACCGGTCCTGATCTGCGGCGGCGCCGGAAAATGGGCGCATTTCGTTGAAGGATTCGCGCGAGGCGGCGCATCCGCAGTGTGCACGGCGAACATCTACCACTTTACCGAAGCAAGCATTCACAGCGCGAAGGCCTATCTTGCCAATGCGCAAATTCCAGTCCGCCTTTGAAGTTATGCAGATGAAATCCCTCATTAAGAAGCATGCGCCGCCGGCGGTAATTGCTGCGGCCCGGCGCGGATTGGCGCTATCGGCCGAACTTGCGCAACATCCGGCGGTCACGCCGCTGCGCTTCCTATGGTGGAAGAACCCCCTGATTTGGTGGCGGATATCGCATCGCGGCAACTCTATGATCAAATCGCCGACCCCGCGAAATGGCGAATTAAACTGCCACAGAATCCTTGTGTATAGCCCCGAGACCGTCCCGGAGCACTTTCTGACACTGCAGATCATCGCCCGCCTTCTCGCCAGTGCAGGGCACCAGATTCGGTTGTCGCATTGCCGAGGGATTTTCGAACGCTGCGTCCATAAAGAAATGATGCCGAATGACGCAAAAGGCGTTGGTGCGGAATTCTGTGTACTGTGCATTAGTACCCGGTTCAAACTCCTGGAACCGGCGGGAATAGATGGATTCTCGCTTGAAAACGTGATTACGTATGAGATACGGGAAAAGGCGAGGCAAATTGTCGACCGGCTGTCCGACGGGGAACTGGCTGGCTTTTCACTTGACGGGATCAAACTTGGGCAGTTGTGCTGGCACGATCTCGTACTGAATCAGAAGCTAATGCTGGATACGCCGCTCGAACGCGACCACAGGCTTTATCTGCGGCAGCACCTTCGAACGACGATCGCCACTTACCTGGGCATGAAAGATTTTCTGCCCCACGCCGGCATCACGGATGTGCTGTTGTACGGCCAATATGCCTCGAACATTGCCGTGATCTGCGCTGCACAAAAAGCCGGGGTCAACTGGCGCCTGGTGGCAAATGTCAACCACCTGGGAGTCGACCGCCGCCGGATTCTGATTTTCCATCGGCATGGGCATGTATGGACTTCGCAGATGATCGCCGCCTGGCCAGCGTGGCGCAACATTCCGCTTGCCGGCGATGAAATCGAAGAAACCGGTAATGACGTACTAGTGCGTTTTGGCGCTACCTCCTACACCACTTATTCTCCCCCAAAGACGCGGGATCAGGACGCTTTTACCTCCCTTGGCCTGGATCGTTCCCGGCGCCTTGTAGTCGCGTTCACGAGCAGCCTCGACGAATATCAGGCCGAAGAGTTGGTGGACGAGGTATTGGGTTTTCCCGCCGACAAGGCGCCGGAGAGGCCGTATCGTGATCAGATCGAATGGCTGAAATCGCTCAGCCAGGAAATCGAAAAGCGCAATGACCTGCAGCTTGTGATTCGCATTCACCCCCGCGAGAGCACAAATAAGCGCGACCGGTTCGTTTCGCGGCACCTCGAACTATTGCGCAACAACCTGGCGGACTTGCCGCCGTATGTCACCGTCGTCTGGCCGGAAGATCCCGTATCGAGCTATGATCTCGTTGAAGTGGCAGACCTCGTGCAGGTGTGGTCAAGCACGATTGGTCTCGAATCAGCGCGCCTCGGCGTTCCGGTCATCAAGATTTTTCGTGGCTATGAAAGCTATCCGGAAGGCGAGTTCGCGATTTCGGCTGCGACCCATCGCGGCGTTCTTTCGGCCATGAATGAGGCGTTGGGCTGGACGCCGGATCTCGACCGGTTGATCCGGGCTTGGCGCTTCTACGGCTATTCGCGGTTTACCTCATCGATCGACTTGCGCGACGTGATTCCCGAACCATGGTATTCGAAACTTCCCCCATTCCGTCATCCGGAGCGCGCCCGCGAACTTGAGCGCGCTATTCTTGATGAGATCCCCGTCTGGACGGTAAATCGGGAAGCGTCGGGCTTTGCTGCGAAACGGTTGAGTCGCGATGAAGAAGCAGAGGCCGTAAAGCGCCAATTGCGACGCATTATCCATACAGTCTTTACCGGCGAGCCTCCGCCCTCCGACGTGCCTCTGAACATCGGCACCAGTTCGGCAGGCGCACGCGATTTGGACGGCAGCTTCGCAATGATGGGCGCGCAGTGTACCTATGCCTGGGGTGGGCGCCTCCACACCCGTTATTCTCCCATGTGCGCGCGCCTTGCCTCACTTGCTGCGCACAATCCCGCACTTCAAGCGGATCTGGCCCCCGCGGAATAAGAAAGTCAGGTATTTGGAGTTGCCATTAGTGAAGTATCAATTACTTGCCGAAGCTTCTCAAAAAACTGCAGACGCAATTTTCATTAGCGGTGGCACACGCACCGGCACGACGCTAATGGGGCGCCTGATCTATTCGCTCGATCATGTGGAGTGCTTCCACGAGCCTGCATTTCTGTACGCGTTCTTTTACATGATCGACGAGCTTGAGGAGCAGCAGTGGAAATTTCTGCTAGAAAGCTTCGTGTTCGAGGAGCTTTTGTTGTCAGCGTTGGCTGGACGCCGGCTGAATTTCAACGAGCATGATGAGTCCTGCGTCTATCATTCACGACCGCGCGGCGAAATCGCGGAACGACTATCCCGGACGCACCGCCACCACGATCTGGTACCACGCTCGCTGAACTACCGGCTTGCGTTCAAAATGCCGGAAACGGTGCCAAAACTTGATCTCCTGCGCCGTTATTATCCAAAGATGACGTTTCTGGTGATGTTGCGCCGTCCCGAAAGCGTTCTGGCGTCACTCATCGAACGCGGCTGGTACTCGGATCGCCAAATAGAACAGCCGGGTGGGGAGTGGATATTCCGGAATCTGCCGGGTCAAGCCGTTCGAATTCCGCCCTGGGTGCCGGACTCGCTCGTAGAGGAATTCAAGGGTGCCCCCGAAGCTGACCGGTGCGCTATGTGCTATATTGAGCAGTACCGGCATCTGGCCACCCGCAAGGACTGTCTTATCGTCGATTTCGACCGTCTTTTACTGCGCCCCCGCGAGTATTTCGGGCGTATTGCAGAGTCGCTTGGCGAGCGCTTCGGGGCCGAGACTCCAAGGCTGATCGATTCCGTGCGCGAGCCGCCGAAAGATCGCATTGTTCCCCTGGACGAGATCGCTCCTGACCGCAGCAGGCAGATGGCCGAACTCTATGAGCGCTGCCGCGACCTTGCGATCCAATAACCGAGCACGCAATTTACGCAGAGCGTCACGTTCCAGAATAATGATTTTGCGTCTCGTCATGCCAGCGTTGAAAAAAATCAATCACTTCCCGCCAATCCTCCTTCACCAACGCGGGCCGCGCCGCGTCCGGCATTGCTCGCCCGGTCATGACAAGATAATCAGTGTCGATGAATCGATTGACGTGTTCCACATGGAATCCGGCATTGGTGAAGAGATTGCGCAGGCCATTCGCGCTGAAGAAGAACGGATGCAGTGCGCTGACCCGGGAGTTCAGATAGTAGTGCAAGGGTTTTTTGAATGGTACCAGAATCCGGCTGCTGGTTGCGACGGTGAGGAAGCCGCCCGGTTTCAGAAGAGCGTGTGCACTCTCCATCATGCTGCGGCAGGAACTTGTGTTCTCGAGCGTCCAAACAATGGTGGCGCGGTCGAACGCACCGGCGCGCGCTCCCTTCGAAGCGAGGTAGTCTTCGATCGTTCCGTTGAAACATTGAAGACCGGCCGCATCCACCAGCCGGCAGTTGGCCGCTGAAAGCTCGATGCCGAATGGTTTCGCTCGATAATCGGCGCTCGCAAGCAGCTGCAGGAATACGCCCTCACCTGCGCCGATATCCACCGTTTCCTGATCGCGCAGCGAGACCGTCCCATGGATGAACTCGGCCACATAGACGTGTCGGGCGCGGACCGCGGGTATGCCGCGCGCAGTATAGTGCCCGTCATCAAATTTGCCCGAAAACACCTCGGTCGCCCAGGCATCCGCGATTTCCGCGGGCGAGGGACGCCAGCGCGCGTACACGAAGCCGCAATTGCGGCACACCGCAATGGGTTCGGCTTTTGTGTAAAAGCGCGTGACCTCGATGGCGGCGGAATCATTACTGCTGCATACATCGCAGGCATGTTCATGTATCGTCATTCGGAGCTGCTCTCAGGTGGTACATCTCAAGTGGCGTGCAGGAAATGTGCTGATGATTCGTTCGATTGGCTGTGCACCGGTACGACATGCCATGACCACACCGTGCGATCAAGAATGCCCGCACCATGAATAGCTCTTCGCAACGTAGGTCGGTGCGGCAGGCCCTTTCCCCAGTTTGGGGAATGGCCGCGAGAGCCTCACGTCTCCCGCCTGCGCGCCGAAGCGAATTCGAACCAACATGAGCGCTACCAGGCAGAGCGTCGAAATTTCGCCGCGGGCAGTATACTTTCCCGATCTGGGCGAGGCGTGGCGCTTTCGCGGCCTGCTATGGACGCTGGTGCGCCGGAACGTCATGGTACGCTACAAGCAGACTCTGCTTGGCGGTGCATGGGCCATATTCCAGCCACTGCTGATGGCCGGCCTGCTTACCGTAATTGCAGGTATTCTGTTGAAAGCCCCCTCCGGCGGCTCGCCTTATGCTCTTTTTGCTTTTGCCGGCACATCCATCTGGAATGTCTTCCAGCGCGCGCTTAATGACTCTTCCTCTTCTTTTGCCGGTAACAGCAACCTGATCCTGAAAGTCTATTTTCCCCGCATTTTCGTTCCTATCGCGTCCGCCGCCACGGCGCTGGTGGATTTCCTGCCAGTATTTGCGTTGCTTGAGGTCACGGTTTTTCTCTACGGCCGATTTTCCAGCATCTTGATTCTCGTCGCCCCCCTCTTCGTCGCTTTGAGCTTCCTGCTCGCGCTTTCTGCCGGGTTGTGGATTACCGTGATCGATGCGCTTTATCGCGATTTGCGTGTTCTGATCCCGACATTCCTGCAGGCTTTGCTGTTTTTGTCGCCGATTATGTATGCGCCCTCGGCTATTCCTGCGAAGTGGCAGTCCCTTTACGCGCTGAACCCGCTTGTGCCGATCCTGCAGGGTTTCCGCTGGACTGTAATCTCAGGCGCTGAGCCGCCAACCTGGCCGAGCATCGCGTCGGCAGTGGCTGTGACGATTGTTCTGCTTGTGTCGGGACTGCACATTTTTGCGCGGCTCGAACGCTCGGCGGTGGACCGGATTTGATGACGGAATTTGCAATCCAGACGGAAGCTCTCGGCAAATGCTATCGCGTCACGCAAAACACCGAGGCCGGAACGGTGAATGGTCGGAGCTCGTGGTTTCAGCGGCGGCCGATGAATGACTTCTGGGCGCTGCGGGATGTCTCGTTCACAGTCCGGCCGGGAGAAGCGGTCGGAATCATCGGCCGGAATGGGGCCGGCAAAAGCACGCTGTTGAAGCTTCTGTCCCGAATCACCGCACCAACCCAAGGGCGCGCGCGCATTTCCGGCCGGGTCGGTACCCTGCTCGAGGTCGGCACGGGCTTTCATCCGGAGCTGACCGGCCGGGAGAATATTTTCCTCAGCGGTACAATTCTCGGGATGGGTTACGGCGAGGTGGCCCGCAAATTCGACGAGATCGTCGCGTTTTCGGAGGTCGAAAAATTTATCGACACTCCGGTGAAGCGGTACTCTTCAGGCATGTTCGTGCGGCTGGCATTTGCTGTCGCGTCGTTTCTGGAGCCGGAGATTCTCGTGCTCGACGAGGTTCTCGCGGTCGGTGATGTCGGATTCCAGCGCAAATCGCTCGGGCGCTTGAACGAAGTGTCAAAAACCGACGGCCGTACGGTGCTTTTTGTCAGCCACGATTTGCGTGCAATTCGCACTTTCTGCAAAAGAGTTCTCTTACTCGAACGTGGGCAGTTAGTCTTCGATGGGTCGACGAGCGATGGAATTGCTCACTACCTCGGAGCGGCATCGCGAGAGGTGAACCTGCGCGACGTTTCGTTGAAGGACAGGTTAAACCGTGCCACGGGCGCAGCGCGATTTATGAGCCTTACCGTCGATGATGCCCGTGGTAACCCCACTTGGGAGTTTGCGGATGGCGAAGACGTGCGCTTTCGGTTCGATTATCAGGTAGTGGAGCCGGTCCGTGGTCTGGCCTTCTTGTTCTATCTAAGCAACTCGCTTGATGGGCAGCCGATCTGGACTATGAAGGAAGTGCTTACTCGCGGTCTGCTAAACCCAGGCACCCAAGGTTCGATAGAGCTCAGGCTGCCGAAAATAGCTCTGAGGCCGGGGGAGTTTTCGATTCGCGCCGACCTCTTTCACGTCGAAAAAATGATTGGATTCGACGTTGTCGATTCAAATGTCGACCTGCCACACTTGATTGTTCGGTCTGATAACGAAGACATACACGCGCGCATGGGCGTGGTGTCCCTGCCATATGAACTTCGGCACGGCGAATCCGGGGTATCCTCGAGTCCTGATTGGCCAATCCGCAAATTGAAGCTTGGATAAGGTGAAATTGACGATGCTCGAACGAGCAATTCAAACGGCGCGGCTCACAAAACAAAGCTTGAGCCGGCCACGTTCCCCGCGCACGACAGAGGATGTCGTTCAGGAGTATTCTCAAGGATGGGCATTTTATGGCCGACAACTGGAGAAGTGCGCGACCCTCAATGAATGGCTACGTATCAAGGGCCTTGAAGATTCTGCTAGCTGGACCCAGCGAGATGGAAAGTTGCTCCAGGAACCGGTTGATACAGGTGCATTTTACCGCCAAACCATAAAACAGGCGATTAATACGCACTTTATGAATGTAAAATCCCTATGCGAGTTCGGATGCGGCGTCGGCCGCAATCTATTATGGCTAAAATCGTTGATGCCGGCAGCCGAGATCTATGGCTATGAGCTATGCGAAGAGGGGGTGCACGTCGCGCAATCGGCCGCCGCCAAGTTCGGACTCGACGTTCAGTACCGGCAGCTCGACTACTTAAACATATCGGATCGACGCAAATTGTTCGGCCCTGCGGACGTTTCCTTTACCTGCTTTTCGCTGGAGCAGATCCCGACGGGTATTGATCAGGCGCTGGCGAACATCCTCGATCTTTCCATCCGTGGCACGGTGCATCTCGAGCCGGTGCCGGAGAATTATCCGATCACATGGAGAGGGCTCGTTGGACGGATAGATCACTGGAAGGTAAATTATCTGCGGGATTTTGATGCAGCCGTGAGGCGGTGCCGTGCGAACATTGTCGAGCGAAGGGTCCTCGGTACCTCGCATAACCCATTGATGTATCCGAGCATCTATGTTTTGCAAAAGCGGTAAATGCCTCGCATCAGCGAAAGCGGTCGTAGATGCGGGGAGTCTTTGCGATCGCAGCCGCTAAGAATTCATCCACATTACCTGGTAGCCTCGCAGGAGTACCATGCTCCGCGAAAAACGGTGAGCAGTACAGAAGTTGCGCCAGCAGGCGGTCGCCCCCGGTCGGATGCTTGCCCTTGTGAAATCCGCGTGTATCCGCGAAAAACACTGTTCCACGTAGCCCAGTGATCTCTGTGACCGCATCCGCTCCGAAAGCTGCGACTATATCGTCATCAGGAATTCTTTCGTAACCACGCGCGCGCAAGTGACTCGCAGCTGCAACTCCAGGCTTGTGCGACCCCCTGACATAGACGTGGGGACCGCTTTCGGGGCCTACATCCGTGACATATACAAACAGTTTCAGCCAGGCTGGCGGGGCATCGAAATCAAAGTGAAATAGCTGCGCGGCATCACTTCCTGGCTCATTGCCGAAACGTGCACTCCACCAAACATCAACCCCACCAACGACAGGATGCGTCTTTAGATATCGTTCGGCTATCGCCAAAAACACTTCGTCGGCCATAAGCCGCTGAAGCGCAGGATCGCCCACCGAGTCCTGCTCGGAAATTCTGTAGGTGCGAGATATCGGCAATTCGCGGTCATACTTGATACGCTTTTGACCCGCATTGCCGCTGGTTTCAATGTCGCATTCAGCGGATTCAGCAAAATCTCGCAACGCATCGCAGAAAGCAGCGTCGAGGCGGTGTCTGAAGACATAAAAGCCATCACGTGCCAGCGCCGAAACAATCTCCTTCTGCTCCTGGACGCTGAAAACACCGAGCAAACCGGAAGCAGGCCGTGGCCGCCGCGGCGGGCGTGCGATGCGCGTAACCATGTTCAGGTTTTCTGTGAATCGCCCGTTTGTCGAACAGTGCGCCGCAAGGAGCTGCTCCCAATACTGGTGCGGAATACGACCGGTTCTGGAGTACCAATACAGGGCACGGGCGACAGCCTCGGTATTGCGCAAATTATCGCGTACCGCGGAAATCAGTCGCCGCATGAGCTACGCCTTGACGATGTGTGCAGCGGAAATCCCGTTGCGCGCCATCACATTTCGCGAATCAATGATCAGCCTCGCGTGCTTCGCGATAAGCGCATAATCGACCGAATCATGATCGGTGGCGATCACCACGGCATCGCAGGCGGCGATGTTTTCGGCATTCAGCGGAACCGATCGTAAATCCGCAAAATGCGAATATTCGCGAGTCTTGGGAATGACGGGGACATAGGGATCATGAAAGTCGATTTTGGCGCCGCGATGTTGCAGGATTTCCATGAGCTTGAACGATGGGCTTTCACGGATATCGGGCACGTTCTTCTTGTAGGCAAGCCCTGAAAGCAGCACATGGGAGCGGGAGAGAGCTTTCCCCTGCCTTTGGTCAAGTTCGCGGGCCAGCGCGTCGATGACGTATTGCGGCATCGCGACATTGATTTCACCCGCGAGCTCAATAAAGCGCGTGGACAGCTCGTAACCCCTGGACTTCCATGTCAGGTAAAAAGGATCAATCGGAATGCAGTGCCCGCCGAGGCCAGGGCCAGGGTAAAACGGCATAAAACCGAAAGGCTTTGTTTTCGCCGCATCGATCACTTCCCAAATGTCGATGCCCATCGCCGAAAACACGATTTTCAATTCATTGACGAGCGCAATGTTGACCGCCCGAAAAACGTTTTCGGTGATTTTGACGGCCTCCGCGACGTCCGTGGACGAGACGGGTACGATGTTCTTCACCACAGCGCCGTAGAAGTCCCGCACGAGAATTGACGCATCCTGACCAAGTCCCGAAACAACTTTTGGAATCGTCACAGTCTCGAAAGATTGGTTACCCGGGTCTTCCCGCTCCGGAGAGAAGCCAACAAAAAAATCGCGTCCGGCAGACAGACCCGAGGTCTCGAGAATTGGCACCAGAACTTCGCTTGTCGTGCCGGGGTAGGTTGTCGATTCCAGAATTACCAGTTGCCCCCTGCGCAGGTGTCGCGCAATTTGCCGGGCGGACGATTCGATGTGCGAGAGATCCGGTTGCCGGTAACGCGTAAGCGGCGTCGGAACACAAATGACAATAACATCGCATTCACCGAGACGGCGGAAATCATTGGTCGCCGTGAAACGCCCTCTTTCCACCAGTTTGCCGAGCTCCGCGTCTGACACACTTCCGATATACGAGCGCCCCGCATTCAACTGTGGTGGTTTGGCTTCGTCTGTATCAAAGCCGATGATGCGGAATGCTGTGCGGGCCATCGCAGCGCCCAGCGGAAGCCCGACATAACCGAGACCGATCACGCCTGCGACGGCTGTCCGGTCGAGGATGGCACGATGCAGGATTTCGAAAGCCGAATTGCTACTCATTGGACCACTCTCTCACGTAATGGATAATCCGCGCCGGCAAAAGCTGCTGTAAGTTTGTCTTGCGTCATTCTGTCGAGTATCACGCATGTCGAATGGCGACAAGACACGCCAACTGCACTCGTCGGAACACAATTCCATATGCCCCCTGATGGACCAGCCATCTGTGTCGTGACCGCGCGTCTGTCATCCCGGCGGTTACCGGGAAAAGTGTTGATGCCGATGCTTGGCCGTCCGATGCTGCTGCATCTCATCGACAGGCTTCGGACAATTCAACGTCTGAATGGAATTATCATCGCGACCTCAACTGATGAGGCCGATGGTCGCGTCGCCGAGTTTGCGGTCGCAGCGGGAGTTGGAATATGGAGAGGGCCGCTAGATGATGTGCTTGGGCGTATGGCTCAGGCTGCGGCGGCGAGCAACGCATCAACCATCGTACGAGTTACAGGGGACAGTCCCTTGCTCGATCCCCGCATCATCGAACAGGCGCTCGATCTCTTTTCCGGAAATTCTGCGGACGTCGTGACGAATGTGTATCCGCGCTCGTTTCCTAAAGGGCAGTCGGTGGAAATTCTAACACGCGCGACACTTGATCGCCTCGCAGGCGAGGCTGTCGCCCCCGAAGAGCGCGAGCACGTGACACGCTATGCTTATGCGCATCCGGAGCGGTTCAGGATCGTTAATTTCGCCCACCATCCGCCACGGCCGGAATTGCAATTGTCGGTGGATACGCCGGAAGATTTTGCGCTGGCGGAGGCTATTCTCGCCCGCTCAGAAAGCCTTGCCGGGTTCGCCCCCCTTTCCGCGCTTATCGCACTTGCCGATGAAATCGCGGGCGGTAACCCATGATCGGCGCCGGCATCATCGGTCTCGGAGTCGGCGAGAAGCATATCGACGGATATCGCAGTCACCCGGACGCGACGGTGGTCGCATTGTGCGACAGTGATCCGGCAGTTCGTTCGCGCCTGCGCTCCACCTATCCGGAACTGGAGGTCCTCTCAGATGCCGACCGTCTTATTGACGACGATCGGATCGGTATTGTTTCAGTCGCGAGTTACGACGATGTTCATTTTGAACAGGTCATGCGCGCGCTTCGCAGGGGGAAACATGTCTTTGTGGAAAAGCCTCTCTGTTTACGCGCCGACCACTTTCGCGCCATTCGCGACGAGTTGCGCGCCAAACCTCACCTGAGGTTGTCATCGAATGTAATCCTTCGCAGATCTCCTCGCTTCATTCAATTGAAGCAGCTCGTCGATGGGGGCGAGCTGGGCCGGCTGTATCACGTAGAAGGGGATTATCTGTACGGCAGGCTTGAAAAACTGACCCAGGGATGGCGCGGGACGATTCCCGAATACTCTGTGACCCTTGGAGGCACGATCCATCTGATCGACTTGTTGCTCTGGTTGACGTCGGAGACCGTCGTCGAAGTGACTGCGATGGGCAACGGAATTTCCAGCCAGGGATCACCTTACGGCGGAGATGACCAGGTGAGCGCGCTGCTCCGCTTTGCGTCCGGCATGACGGGCAAAGTGTCCGGCAATTTCGCGTGCGTTTACCCGCATTTCCATCGCCTTTGTCTGTATGGGACAAAGGCGACGTTCGAAAACGGCAGGGGGCCGGGTCTGCTTTGGCAAACCCGCGATCCATCGGCAGCCCCCAAGACGCTGGACACAGCTTATCCTGGTGTCGCAAAAGGTGATTTGATACCGAGCTTTGTCGATGCTGTTGTGGGCAAGGGGCGGGCGCTGGTCACTGAAGATGACGTTCTCGCGGCGATGGCGGTTGGTCTCGCGATCGACTATTCGCTCGCTGAGCGACGGCCGGTGAGGGTCGAAGAAATTTTTGGAGCAGGGGAAGCATGAGGAACATCCCGTTTGGCGCACCGATTATCGGGGACGAGGAGCGCAAGGCGGTTGCCGATGTTCTCGGCGGGCCGATCCTGGTCCATGGGCCGCGCAGTGCGCAATTCGAGGAGAATTTCGCCAAATGGACCGGCGCACCGCACGCGATTTCGGTCTCATCCTGCACCGCCGCGATGCACCTTGTCTGGTTCGCTCTTGGACTGGCCGCGGGTGACGAGGTCATCGTTCCGGCGCAAACGCACACTGCCACCGCGCATGCTATCGAATTAACCGGCGCGCGCGCCGTCTTTGTGGACGCCGAACCGCGCACCGGCAACATTGACACCGCGGCCATCGAGGCCGCCATTACGCCGCGGACGCGCGCAATCTCGGTCGTCCATTATCTCGGTGTCCCGGTGGACATGGCGGCGGTCAACGCGATCGCCAAACCGCGCGGGCTTTTCGTTCTGGAAGATTGCGCGTTGGCGATTGGCACCCGCATCGGAGGCGATCATGCCGGACTATTGGGGGACGTCGGGTGCTTCTCTTTTTATCCGGTCAAGCACATGACAACCGCGGAAGGCGGTATGATCATCACACGCAACGCGGACCTCGCCACGAAATTGAAGCATCTGCGCGCTTTTGGCGTCGATCGCCATCAGGGCGAAAGAAAAATCCCGGGTGTTTATGATGTAAACGCACTTGGTTTCAATTACCGCATGAATGAAATCGAGGCCGCCATCGGCACTGAACAGGTCAAGCGCCTGAACGGTTTCCTCGCAGTGCGGGGCGCAAACTTTGCCATTCTCTCAAAACGCCTGGCCGAATCTCCGCACATCGGGTTGTTTGAACCTTCCGGTTGTGGGCAAAACAGTTATTACTGCCTGAGCGCGATTTTGAAGCCGGAGATCGTTTCGAGCCGCTTTGAGATTGTCAGCCGGCTCAATGCAAAAGGTGTTGGCACGAGCATCTATTATCCAAAGCCGGTGCCGCATATGAGCTATTACCGTCAGAAATATGGGTATAGCTCAGGCAGCTACCCAAATGCCGCGTTGATCAGCGAAAGTTCCATCGCGCTGCCTGTAGGGCCGCATCTCGGCGTGGACGACATGCACTACATCGCCGACACTCTGTTAGAGACAGTAGGGGAGTTCTTGAAATGACAGAAGCATTGAGGGGCAAGCGTATACTGATCACCGGCGGAGCGGGCTTCATCGGCCATAATATGGCCATTGCGCTGCACCGCCTGGGTGCCAAGGTTGAAGTCATGGACAGCCTGCAGGTGAACAATCTCAGCGCCTTTGCCAGCAACGTAAATAACATCCCGAATCGCGATCTCTACCTGCAATTGATTCATGACCGGCTCCAGTTGCTCTACGAAGCGGATATTCCGGTACACGTGCTCGACCTTCGCGATTATCACATGGTGTCGAGGACTGTCGCCAATATAAAGCCGGACGCCATTGTGCATCTTGCAGCCGTGGCACATGCCAATGTCGCCAATAAAGATCCGTATTCGACCTTCGACCACAGCCTGCGAACACTGGAGAACATGTTGGACTCAGTGCGCGCACGGGCTGCCGCGACGCATTTCATTTTCTTCTCCTCAAGCATGGTGTATGGGAATTTCCTCGACGGCATGGTCACGGAAGACACGCAATGTGAGCCGCTCGGCGTTTACGGCGCCCTGAAATTTTCCGGCGAAAAGATGGTAATTGCCTACAATCAGGTATTTGACCTTCCCTACACGATTGTGCGGCCGTCGGCGCTTTATGGGGAACGTTGCGTCAGCCGCCGGGTGGGACAGGTTTTCATTGAAAACGCATTGCAGGGTTTGGAGCTTCAGGTGGCGGGTGACGGATCGGACCGGCTGGATTTCACCTATATCGATGACGTCGTGAACGGCGTAATTGCGATTCTTTCGAATCAGAATTCGCGGAATCAGATCTTCAACATGACCTATGGAAGCTCACGCTCGATCGCCGATATGCTGGACATCCTCAGGTCGCATATTCCCGGGATCGCGGTGAAGTACACACCGCGCGACAGACTGATGCCCGCGCGCGGGACGCTGGCCATGGAGAAAGCAAAAAGACTGTTGGGTTACGAACCGCAATTTCCGATCGACAAGGGATTCCCGCGCTACATCGAGTGGTACAAGAGTCTGTTCAAGTCGAACCGGCTGCGCCTCGTCCGGAGCGCGTAATTTGGGATCAGGAGTGGCCGAAGCGGCTGCATCGAACGACGAGTGGTTATCTGCGCAGCTTGGCCGGGCAGTCTGGAAGTTGACGCGCGATTGCGACCCGGGCCCTGCTCTCGCGGCAGCCGATCCGGGCCCGGCGATGTTTTTCACGCGCATTCCCGCAGATGATATTGCAGCCGTGCATCGGTTCGAGGATTCCGGCTTTCACCTGGTAGATACAACTATCACGCTCGAGATTGACAGCGACCGGTTGAAGCCGGTCGGGGCTGGCGCGCGCTTTGCCCGGCCGGAGGACCGCCACAGTGTCGGGCAGATCGCTGCCGAATCCTTTGAATGGTCGCGGCTTCATCTCGACCCCGAGGTGCCACGGGACATCGCCGATACTTCGCGAAGAAGCTGGGCAGTCAATTTTTTCGATGGCGCACGCGGTGACCAAATGATCGTGGCAGATGCAAACGGGCGCCCATCAGCGTTCCTCCTCGCATTGGGCCCAACCGGTGGAACGGCGACCATTGACCTCATCGCGGTCGATAAGTCGGCCCGCCGCCGGGGGCTTGGGGCAGCTTGCATATGTTTCCTGGCCGGATTGCCCGCGGTAAAGCGATTGCGCGTCGGCACCCAGGCCGCAAATCTCGGCTCCCTCCGTTTTTATGAAACGCTTGGGTTCAGGACCGTGGCCGCCCACTATGTCCTGCACCTCCACCGGGGCTGATCATGCGAATCGGCCCGTACGACCTCGACAGGAAAGTGCTGATTGTTGCTGAGATTGGCAACAATCACGAAGGTGATTACTCGCGCGCCGAAGAGCTGATAGTGCGGGCTGCCGATGCCGGCGTGGACGCCGTAAAGTTTCAGACCTTTGATCCAGACCATTATGTCAGCAGGACGGACACCCAGCGCATCGCGCGGCTGCGCAAATTCCGCCTGACGGCCGATCAATTTGCCCAGCTTGCAGCCACCGCCACGCGGCACGGCGTGTTGTTCTTTTCTACGCCATTTGACTTGGCCAGCGTGGATATTCTCGATCCGCTGGTCCCGGTTTTCAAAATTGCTTCTGGCGATAACACGTTTTATCCGTTGATCAGACGTGTCGCAGCAGCCGGGAAACCGATTGTTGTTTCCGGTGGTCTCGCCAATTTGGAGGAATTGTCGACCGTAAAACGTGTCGTCTATGACGTCTGGAGTGAGATTGGAATAGATCCGGGGCTGGCGATCCTGCATTGTGTCGCCAACTATCCGGTTACACCCGAGGAGGCCAACCTCCGTGCGATCCACACGTTGCAACAGTTGGGCGTCACGATTGGATATTCCGATCACACAATGGGCATAGACGCGTCCGTCCTTGCGGTCGCCCTGGGTGCGCGGATTATTGAGAAGCACTTCACGCTCGACAAAAATTATTCGGATTTCCGCGACCATCAATTGTCCGCGGATCCGCAGGAGCTCGAGCTCATGGTGTCAAAAATCCGACTGACTGAGCAAATGCTCGGGGATGGAGAAAAGGTCCCGCAGCCCTCCGAGCGGCGAAACATGCAGGCATTTCGGCGATCGATCATTGCCGCGCATGATTTGCCAGAGGGAAAGGTTCTGGAACTTGCCGATTTGACGTGGGTCCGTCCCGGCGGCGGCATGTCCCCAGGCTCCGAAACGGCAATCCTCGGACGCCGCCTTCGCATGCCAGTACTTGCGGGACAGCAACTGTCGCCCGAAATGTTCGTATAACAAAATTGCGGATCGTAATACTCACCACAGACACTCTGCATCATGCCCGTTTTGTGCGGTGTCTGAGCGAGGACGGCCACGAACTCAGCGTTCTGCTTGAGACCGGCTCGCCACCATCATCGTATTCCACCGCGCATTCATTTGAAGCGGATCGCGACGCCTATGAACGGGGCCTGTGGTTTTCGGGCCGGGATGTGCGGATCGCTGAAATCGCAAGAACCAAAATATTTGATACCGTTAATGAGGCCGCCGTTGAGGGCACCCTCCGACAAATGGACCCACAAGTCATCATTGTGTTCGGCACGCGCCGCATCTCAAGTGAATTGATTGCAGTCAATCCGGGTGGGATCGTGAACCTGCATGGAGGAGATCCGGAGTCCTATCGCGGCCTGGACACGCATCTGTGGGCGATTTGGCATCGCGAATTTTCGCAGTTGGTGACCACACTGCACCGCCTGGATGCGCAGCTGGACAATGGAGAGGTCATCGCGAAGCAAGCCGTGCCACTGCGCCGGAACATGAAGCTCCATGAATTGCGCGTCGCAAACACGGATACGTGCGTAGATCTTGCACGACGCGCCATTTCCGATTTCGCGAAATATGGCCGATTCGACTCGCGCCCGCAGCAGGCGATCGGACGATATTATTCCGCAATGCCGACTGATCTTAAGACCGTCTGCGTCGAGCGCTTTGCACGCCACACCGGGAAGCTGCCTTGAAGCCAGTGGCATTTCTGCGCGACGAAGCGCTCACGATATTTCTGTTCCATGGTGTGATCGAGCAGCACCGGCACGCTGTCCGGAACTACACGCGGAAGCATATTGATCGGGCACAATTCCGCAGCGTTCTTGAGGCGTTGTGCGCCGCTGGCACGCCAATCAGCATGGATGACGTTATCGAAGCAACCTCATCGGGCTACCCCCTCCCGCCGAGGTCGTTTGCGATTACGTTCGACGACGGGTTTCAGAACAATTTAACGGTTGCCGCACCCGTTCTACGCGAATTGAAGGTACCGGCAACATTTTATGTTACAACTTTATTCATTGAACAAAATGCGATGTCATGGATTGACCGGATCGAATGGTGCGTGGAGAACACTCCGCGCGTAGCGCTGCCGCTTCCATGGAGCGCGAAAATGGTTGAGGCCGAGGCCATACCAGAGAAAGTTGAACTGCTGGCGGAGATACGCTCGGCTGTCAAAAGCAACAGGGCCATAAACGTTGAAGAGTTTGTAAGCACAGTGTTCGCCGCATGCGGGCGAAAGATCGAAAGCAGCGATGACCCGCTGGACAGGAAGCTATCTTGGCACGAGGTACGCGAACTCGCGAACGATCCGCTGTTTCAGGTGGGCGGGCACAGTCACACGCACCCGATACTTAGTTTTTTGTCGCCTGCTCACTTGGCAGAAGAACTTGATGTGAGTTTAAACCTGTTAAAGGACCGGGCAGACGTCGGCCCGCGGCATTATTCCTATCCGGAGGGTCTCGCGCATTGCTATTCGCCGGAAGTCATTTCGGCATTGCAGCAGCGCGGCGTCGTTTGTTGTCCTACGGCCGAGCACGGCACAAATCCGCTAGGAACATCACTATTTCACCTTAAGCGGATTATGGTGGTCTAAATGTGTGGCATCGCCGGTTACATCGGACCGCGGCACATAGACGAACACGCCGTCCAATCATGCCTCCGGTTGATGTATCCGCGCGGGCCGGACGCATCGGGCGTTTACCGCTCGCGGACGTCCACAGGATCGAACGTTCTGCTGCTGAATCGAAGACTCGCGATTATCGATCTCGACGAACGCGCCAATCAGCCATTCCGCTACTCGGACAAGGTCATCACTCTGAATGGTGAAATCTACAACTATGTCGAGTTGCGCGAGGAACTCCGTCGCGCCGACCTTCCGCTGCGGACGCTGAGCGACACTGAGGCCTTGGTCGCCTTGCTCCATCATGAAAACTGGAAGGGTCTCGATAGAGCCGAAGGGATGTGGGCGTTTGCCTGCTATGATGAAAGCCGGCAGGAGTTGTTGCTCTCCCGGGACCGTTTCGGAGAGAAGCCGTTATATCTGTTGCGGGATAAGGACGGCGGTCTGTATTTCGGTTCGGAGGTGAAGTTCATCGCGGCGCTCGCTGGCTACTCGCCTTCTGTCAATCGAGATCATCTCTGCCGTTATCTCGTGAACGGCTACAAGGCGCTTTACAAGGACGGCAACACTTTCTTTGACCGTGTCACCGAATTGTCGCCGGGCAGCTGCCTCATGTGTGATCGGGCTGGAAGAACAGAAACTGTCCGTTATTGGCAGCTACCGCGATTGGCTCAGGATGAAAATCTTTCGTTCGAGGATTGCGGTTCATTGGTGCGCGAGGCGTTGGTCCAATCGGTTCGGCTGCGACTGCGATCGGATGTACCGCTTGCTTTTTGCCTGTCGGGTGGGGTTGATTCTAATGCGCTGATTTCGATAGCCAAGCGCGTGTTGGGCTACGATGTGCATGCTTTCACGATCGTGAATCACGACCCGCGCTACGACGAACGGGAAATGGTTGATATTGCCGTTCAGGAACTGCAGTTGAGGCACACAGCCATACCGATCGACCACAGCGGTTTTCTCGAGAATCTGCGTGCGCTCGTCTGTCAGCACGATGCCCCGGTGTACACGATCAGCTATTACATCCAATGGCAGATGATGCGGCGAATCGCGGAGTCGGGCTACAAAGTGTCGATTAGCGGTACCGCCGCTGACGAATTATTCAGCGGTTATTATGACCATCACAATTTTTACCTCGCGCATGTTCGCGATATTCCTGACCTCTACAGAGCGGCGCTTCGCGATTGGGAACGCTTTGTCGCACCCATCGTGCGAAATCCATACCTGCAGGATCCGGAGGTCTTCGTTCGCAATTCTGGCGAACGTGGGCATATTTTCCTCAATGCAGATGAATTTTCGGATTACCTGACGAACTCGTGGTCGCAGCCATTTTCCGAAGCGAGCTACGAGCCCGAACCATTGCGAAACCGCATGCTCAACGAGCTATTTCATGAGAGCGTCCCGCCGATTCTGCATGAAGACGATCTGAACGCGATGTATTTTTCGATTGAGAATCGCTCGCCCTTTCTCGATCGTGCGATGTTCGAACTCACGATGCGGATTCCGACGCGCCACCTGGTCCGGCGCGGGCGCGCCAAGGCTTTGCTGCGAGAAGCCGTTCGCGGAATAGCGCCGGATGCCATCATCGATAACCCCCGCAAGGTTGGGTTCAACGCGCCGATTTTCGAACTCCTGAATGTTCAGGATCCCGAAGTACGTGACCGGATCCTCGACGACAGCCCGATCTTCACAATGGTGCATCGCGACCGGATTGAGACTCTCCTCGAACGGGCAGAGCTGCCGAACAGCGAAAGCAAATTCCTGTTTTATTTTCTGAACGCCAAAATTTTCCTGGAACAATTTGGCACCTGAGTCCGGCGCCTTCTCACACCGCAGGCGCAGCCCATTCATCCGAAGCGTAAGCTCCGGCTACTCGCAATTCAGTTTGGAATCGGGAATAAGCGGCGAGAAGTCCGTTGACGCGGCTGTCCCTGCGCTGATGGAGCGCAGGGACAGACTCAATTAGTCGTATTTACCGGTTGTAGCCGTAGCGATTGTAGCCGTAGGGATCGTAATAATTCCCGTACGCTTGGTTATCGTAGTAGCGTTGCTGCTCTTCAGCGCGCCGCCGTTCTTCGTACGCACGACGTTCGCTATACCGTCGTGCCGGTCCGCGAGCGGCGTACCCGTAATAGCAACCATTACGCGCAAACGCTTGTTCCATTGCACCCGGGGTGTTTGGGTCCAGCCACTGCTGGATTGTCGTGTCGAAGACATGGTCGGGTGGGACCGCCCTGTTGGTATCATTATTGACCTGCAGCGCCGGACACGCTGCTAAGGGCGTACTGTATGCCAAAGCCGGCTGAGCCAAGCCCCCTGCCATCGTCGCGGCGGTGAGCAATGCCAGTGTCATTTTCGTCCACATGCCCCGTTCCTTTCGCTTTGATCTTGGCGTTACGGAGCCTGCAAAGGGCAGGCCGTTCACAAAGACGCAGAGGGGAAACGATGCCGGCGGCTGCGGGTTCCGACCTCAGCCTTTACCATGAACGAGTCCAAACCTCAGCCAAAGCTTGGCCTGCTTGAAACCCAGCCGCTGTACCAGCCGCGTGATTGTCGCCCCAACACACACCCATGGCGTTAACACCCTACCGGTATTAAAAAAAGCGATACCGCGTGAGATAATTTCTTATGACATCGATACGAACTTTTGGCAAACGCGCCGGCGGCGCGGCAAAACGGTTCCGAATGAATTGTTTTTGCGGATCACACGATTTTTCCCGCTTTGCCGTTCACAGCAGCCATCTCGGGCCAGTTGAAATCTGCTGCTGTGCATCGTGTGGCGCATTTCGGTCGAGCGACACTCCGACTGCGGAGGATCTCGCGCGGCTTTACGATCGCGACATCGGCGGACCGCCGGGGGCCCCGAAGGTTTCAGATTGGCGGCGCAGCGTTTCGGGCTACTGGCCCAGCGGTTAGGCCGTCTTGGCGTGCAGACGGGTCGGTTGCTCGAGGTCGGCTGCGGCGCCGGCTACGGGCTGCACGCATTTATGCAGCAGGGCTGGAACGTGACCGGCTGTGAACGCAATCCAACGACTGCGGAGTTCGTGAGGCAAACCCTGGGCGTTCAGGTGGTGGAAGATCTGGCGGCCATTCCCGGCGGCAGCAAGTTCGATCTTGTGCTGTTGAGTCACTTACTCGAGCATATCGTCGACCCGGCCGAGCTGCTGCGGACCCTAGCGGAATACCTGTCCGACGGCGGCACGATATGTGTTCTGGTACCTAATTACGGCTCAGTCATCGTGCGGCTGTTTCTGCGCCATTCGTGGAGCGGCTTTATCCCGCTGCAGCATGTCTGGTACTTTGATCGGCGCGCGCTGACGCGGCTTTTCGCGGTTTCCGGCTTTGAGCCGCTTAGGCTGGAATCTTATGGTTTTTTGCCGTTCCGGGGCCGCAACGTCTGGATGACAGCCGCCAAATTCCCGGTAGCTTTGTGGCAGCGGTTCAGCCGGTTTCAGGGCGACGAGCTGGTTGGATTGTTCCAGGTCACTCGCGCTGTTTCGTCAGCGCGTCCGTAATGCGGGGAACCGCGGCGCCGTTAGCGTCGATAAATAACGGTACCGTCGAGCGGCTCAGCCTCCTCTTAATTGAGCAGGCCTTATCCCATGGCGCCATAAAATTATAGTCGCCCAATTGCCGTGCTGACGCGTCCGGCAGCTCAAATTCGGAATCGCAATAGTTGACGGGGGTCGCATGTCGCAAGATCGTTCGGGCCGTGAATGTTTTTGCCGTACAGGAACTGGAGCTTTCCTGCTAATGATCCATCATGGGTGAGCGGGCGTGAGGGGATGACGGACGAATCGGCCGGCGGGATACAATCGCAAGAGCTGTGTGAACGGCGATGGTACGCCGTACAATGCCTTGCCCATCGGGAAGCTGCGGCGCTCGCGCATCTCGAGAATCAATCGTATTCAGTGTTCTTGCCCCGGCGCATGAAGACGCGCCGGCACGCGCGCAAGCTCGATACGGTCTTTGTGCCGTTTTTCCCGAATTATCTTTTTGTGCACCTCGATCTTTCGCGAGAAAGGTGGCGCAGCATCAACGGGACGTATGGCGTTGCCCGCGTTGTGATGCGCGGTGAGATGCCAGCCCCGGCTCCCATTGGAGTAGTCGAGGCGTTGCGTCAGGCCTGTGACGAACGCGGCGTATTGATCCAGGGCTGCGATTTATCGGAAGGGCAGCGGGTGCGAATTCTCGCGGGACCGTTCGCGGATCTGATCGGCGAGCTTGAGCGCCTCGATGATTCGCAGCGTGTCCGCGTTCTTCTGGACATTATGGGCGGGCGCGTTCCGGTTCTGGTGGACCGGCATCTGCTTATTCCGTCAGAATTGGACGTATAGCGTACGGACGGTCAGCCATACCTCGGCTGACATCGGTAATTGCGAAGGGAAAATGCAGCAAACGCGGCGTATTCTGGTGACAGGTGGAGCAGGATTCATTGGCTCGTTCCTTTGCGAGGTGATGCTCGCGCGCGGCCACGATGTCCTCTGCGTAGATAACTTCTATACTGGGGCAAGACGTAACATCGACCACCTGAGAGACAACAAGCGGTTTGAACTGATGCGTCACGATGTGACGTTTCCGCTCTATGTAGAGGTCGACCAGATTTACAATCTGGCTTGTCCCGCGTCGCCGATCCATTATCAGCGGGATCCGGTGCAAACCACGAAGACGGCAGTGCATGGTGCCATCAACATGCTCGGCCTCGCGAAGCGCGTTAAAGCGCGGATACTTCAGGCATCGACCAGCGAGGTCTACGGCGATCCATCCATTCATCCCCAGCCAGAAGAGTATTGGGGAAACGTAAATTCAATCGGGCCGCGTGCGTGTTATGACGAAGGCAAACGCTGCGCCGAGACGTTGTTCTTCGATTACCACCGGCAGCACCGCCTGCTGATCAAGGTCGCGCGCATCTTCAATACTTACGGACCACGAATGCACCCGAACGATGGGCGCGTGGTCTCAAATTTCATCGTTCAGGCGTTGAAGGGCCAGCCGATCACGATCTATGGCGATGGGAGCCAGACACGGTCGTTTTGCTTCGTCGATGATCTGGTTGACGGGCTTATCCGCCTGATGGATTCGCGGGACTCGATCACGGGTCCGATCAATCTCGGTAATCCCGGCGAATTCACAATTCGCCATCTGGCCGAACACGTGATCGACCTGACAGGTTCGCGCTCAAAAATTGAATATTTGCCGCTCCCACAGGATGATCCGAGACAGCGACAGCCGGATATCTCCCGCGCGAAGGAGCTGCTGGGCTGGCAGCCGAAAGTAAAGCTCGATCAGGGTCTCAGGCAGACCGTCGCCTATTTCGATGCGCTGCTGAAGCAGGAGCCGAATATCAGTGCCTAAGATTCCGTGCAGGCGAGCCGTCAACGATTCCAGTTGAATCCGATCTACGCCAAGCCGCCAATTTTGCGCGACCCAGTAGCGTTAGCACGACCCAATCGCTCACCGATGGGACGATTGGCCAATCGACTGTGGCACCAGGACTCGTGATCAATGTACCATTGGATGGTCCTTCGCAGGCCTGTCGAAAAGCTCACCTGTGGCGCCCAACCGAGTTCGGACCTGATTTTGCTGCTGTCAACTGCGTACCGCAGATCATGACCCGGGCGGTCATCGACAAACTGGATGAGCATCTCATGCCGGGCTCCATCCAGCGGCCGCAAGTCATCCAGAATCGCGCATATATTCCTGGCGAGATCAATGTTACGCATTTCGCCGCCGCCCCCAACGAGATAGGTTTCCCCCGGTCTGCCGCGAGCCAGAAGCCACTCAAGGGCGGAAACGTGATCTTCAACAAATAACCAATCCCGGATGTTCTCGCCTGTGCCGTAAACCGGCATCCGCGCGCGGTGCATACCGCAAAGGACCAGCGTCGGGATCATTTTTTCGGGATACTGGAACGGCCCGTAATTGTTCGAGCAATTGCTGATGATAACCGGCAGCCCGAAGGTCCTGCCCCATGCTCTGACGAGGTGGTCGGCGCTCGCCTTGCTCGCGGCATAAGGAGAATTCGGCTGATATTGCGACCGCTCGGTGAATGCACCGTCCTGCTGCGAGAGCGCTCCATAAACCTCGTCCGTTGACACATGCAGAAACCGAAATCGTTCTTGTTCGTCTGAACTGCGCGTGCGGTACCAGTTGAGGGCGGCCTCGAGCAGTGTAAAAGTCCCGAGCACGTTCGTATGAATAAATTCCGCGGGCCCGTCGATCGAACGATCGACATGACTTTCGGCGGCAAGATGCACAACAGCATCTGGTTCGAACCGGCCAAATGCCTCCGCTATCGTCGCCGCATCACAGATATCTGCGCGTTCATATCGATATCTCGCAAAGCGTTCCACTTCGGCAACCGTCGCCCGGTCACCTGCATAAGTCAGCTTGTCGATGTTGAGAACTTCTGCGTCACGGCACCCGACGAGATGCCGTACAAGCGCCGAGCCAATGAAGCCGCATCCGCCTGTCACCAGAATTTTCCGGTGCCGCAGCGCTGAGTCATTACTGTTGGTCCTGCCAGGCGTCATACTGGTTGGCCATTGAGCTCCAATTTTTCTCTAGCAAGAGTTCGGCTTGCATGGAAGAAACCAAGTGGCAATCGCCGAAAATCCAAATGTTTGATGCTTAGCCGCAAATACATATGCTACCAAGCGACGGAGGAAGGGCGGCGGCAGCCAATGTCGTCGGTTACCGCATGAGTTCGCGTGTCGCGCGCGCATCCCAACCCGCGCTCACAGAAAATCAATATCCGCCAGCAGCAACAGAGTGGCTGTCGTCGCAGTCCGGGCGAATGCCTGTTTCTGCCGAAAGGGGCGCGCTCAACAGGCGCTCGGCGGATCTTCGCGAAAGGTAGCCTCGGCGCACCTGGATGGGCGCAACAATAGCGCGCGTCCAACTCGGTTCTGAGGAAGTGAAGTAGTTGGATATTAAATCAATTCCGCAGCGAAAGCCATTCATGCGGCGAATCTGATGACCGTGATTCGACGCAGAGCTGACACTCCTCCCCCCGCATTGCTGCCGGTGCGCAGCGAGGAGTACGACTGCCGAAAGTATCTTTGCCGACGGTGGTTTAGGCTTTCGAATGTGAATGGGCGGACGCTGGGCAGGGAACGAAACCGGTAAATGTTTGCCGATTCGGCTGCGGGACCTTCGCGCGAATAAGCGCAGTTCGCCTGCGGGCGATCAGAGTAGCACGACCCGCCCCTGTCGCTTCAGCCCGAATGCGCCGTAAGTTCTTCAATTGCAAAATGCATGTTCACACAGCGGCTTGGGTGTCGCAAAAATGTCGCTGGCCTGGCGCCCCCCGATCGACGGAACCGATAAACTGTTGCGTTGAAGCCAAGTTCCCTGTATTAGACTTGGACCGAACGAGCGGGGAAAAAATGAAAAAAGCTATTACGTCCATAATCATCAGCGCCGCGATGGTTACCAGTTCAGTCTCTGCAATTGCCTCCGATACGGCCAGCGTCAGCGCCACCCCGTCTGTTCAGACGGGCCCACTTGCCCCGGGCGGGCCGGTCGTTGTGTCGCCAGCCCAAGGCACGGTTGTGGATACATTGTCGTGTGGGTACGATATTGATGGGATTTGTGGCCCTGTCGTCTTGCTGGGCGTCGCGGGCATGGGGGTTGCGATTGCCGCAATCATGGGTGCCTTTACCAAAGCACATGCAGCAACGAGCGGCGTTACCACTGCTGTCACCACTACGACTGGCGGCGGCTAGGCTCGCTTTTCGCAGCTAACACCTACGAATCTGCAGCCAATTCCTGCGGCCAATGAGTGGTTGCTGGGCCGGTAGTTCGTGTCGAGCGGTCTGGAATAGGCACGCCTAAGGGTTGCCGTCAGCACGGTCGCGTAGTCGCCCCGGCCCAAGCGAACCAGCCTCGGTGTCGCGCGTCCAGCGCTGCCCCGAATCACACGAGGTGTGCCGAGGCTTCGTTCAGGTTCGAGGGAGGTATTTCCGGCCTCTTGCATACGGCCGCCATCAAGACTGAGTCCTCTGCCTGCAGAGCTACGCGAGCAATCGTTTAGGGAGCCAGGTCTGGCGAAACCAGCGCACGAATTCGCCAATTCCCTGTTCGAGCGTCGTGCGGGGATTGAAGCCTAAATCGCGCTTCGCCAACGTGATGTCGGCATAGGTTTCCCGTACATCGCCAGCAGGTCCGGGCGCATATCCGACTCTCGCGGATCGGCCTATCGCCTGCTCGATCCAGTACACCAGCGCGTTGACGTTCTCCGGCTTACTATTCCCGAGATTATAGATTTGATGTGGGGCTTGTCCGCTTCCCACAGGCGGCCGTCCCAACACAGCTAAAATTGCGGGCACGATGTCGCCGATCCAGGTGAAATCCCGCCTCAACTGACCATCTCCGAAGAGCTTGATGGCCTTGCCGTTGAGAATTGCGTCGGTGAACATCCAATATGCCATGTCGGGACGGCCCCATGGACCGTATACCGTGAAAAAGCGTAGCCCGGTTGCCCGTAATCCGAAGAGTTCTGAATAGGAATGAGTCATTAATTCGGCCGCCCGCTTTGTCGCCCCGTAATAGGAGATAGGGCGGTCAGCACGTGCAGTTTCGGAAAAGGGCGGTCTGGTGTCGTTTCCATACACGGAACTTGATGACGCATAGACCAGGTGTTGAAGCCCCTGCATGTGCCGCGCCAATTCCAGAACGTTGGCCTGGCCGACAAGGTTGGACTGAGTATACGCATCGGGATCAGCGAGCGCGTGGCGTACGCCAGCCTGGGCGGCCAAATGCAATATGACATCATATCTTTGGCTTCCCGCAGCCTTGGTAAGCGCTCCGGCGTCTGCAGTATCGGCGTGCTCAAAGGTGAAATTTTCGTACCGACTCAATTGCTCCAGCCGCGCCTGTTTAAGGCGCGGATCGTAATACGAGTTGAGGGAATCAATGCCTTTGATCGTGTGGCCGCTCTGCAGCAGGGCGGCAGCTGCGTGGTATCCTATGAAACCTGCCGTCCCGGTAATTAAGATTCTCATGCCTCCCCCTGATTCCGCCGCCTAAAATACGAGTCGGCCTCCCACGATCAGAAGCGTGCCGGCGAGAATATAGCGCAAGGTGCGATCAGGAAACCGGGACGCACTATAGCTTCCGATAACGATGCCGGGAATTGAATCCGCCAACATTAGAAATAATACCGGCAAGGAGGACAGCCCCAACACCCAATGTCCAATCCCGGCGCCGAGCGATGAAACGGAAACCAGTAACCAAGTCTCGCTCCCGTCAAAACGGTCGCGGCGACCGTTTTGCCTGTCGTAGTGTTGCTCCAACCTGTGCTGATGATGGTTTCGATCTGTGTGCGTAAAGTTAATATTCCGGCAGTCACACACAGACCGATTCCAAGAAGCCATGTAACAAGCAAATTCGTGCTGGCCGTATTTGAGCCAACCCTCGCGAACAGAATCAAAGTCAAAATAGTCACTGGAATACTACCCGCAGCAAGACGCGCAACGACGCGCCACTCAACGGTATCGTTGAAACCGTGCACGATGCTGCCCGCAGAGTTTGTGACGGATGCAAACAGTATATCAGTACCTACCGCCGCAGCCGGATGCATGCCAAACACGAGGATCAAAACCGGCGTCATCAGCGAACCGCCCCTACGCCGGTCAGACCAACAATCAAGCCGACAATAAAACCTGAAAACGTGTAAAGCGCGTGAAGTGGCATAAGGAGCGGGTCGGGAGGCGGGAAAGCACAAGCCCGTACGCAACTCTAAAAACACGGACCAAGCTGCCGCGCAATCCATTCCTCGGCTTCAGTTTCACCACTCCTTCTGCACCCAGATCAATGCTACTGCACACAATGTTAAAAGAATTGTCGTCGCATTATTTGCGGCTGCACCACGCCGGAGCGGTTCGAAATTGCATGACGTGTCATGACCTCGCCCCGCGGATGCTTTTGTTGAGATCGAATCGTGGCTGAGCGTATTGAGGCGATTGTGCTGGGCGCGGGAGTGGTCGGCCTGGCGGCGGCGCGGGCGTTGGCAAAATCAGGCCGCGACGTACTGGTCCTCGAAAAGGCCGGCGGGATCGGCACCTCAACTTCATCCCGTAACAGCGAGGTTGTGCACGCAGGAATTTATTATCCGAAAGGAAGCCTCAAGGCGCGCCTCTGTGTTTCAGGCCGTATTGCGCTGTACGACTACTGCCATCGCCACCACGTCACAATCGCGAAGCCAGGCAAACTGATTGTTGCCAGCACTGACGAACAAAGCGAACGGCTGGAAGCAATTCGGGTTCAAGCCGCCGCCAATGGTGTAGAACTGACGATGTTATCTCGTGAACAAGCGAGGGCAATGGAGCCGGAGCTCCGTGCCGAGGGTGCCCTCCACTCGCCGGAAACGGGAATCATTGACAGCCACGCGCTGATGCTCGCTTACCAAGGCGAATTGGAGGCGGCGGGTGGCGTGATCGCTTTTCAGGCTCCCGTCGAGAATGGTTTCGTTACTGAACGGGGATTTCGCCTCTCAGTGGGCGGGCCCCACCCAATGCAACTGGAGTGTCGGTTGCTCATCAATGCCGCAGGACTATATGCCCCGCTTGTCGCACGCTCGATCGACGGCATCCCTGAAGACACAATACCGCATGCGTATTTGTGCAAAGGGAGCTACTTCAGGTGCGGGGCCGCTCCCCGTTTTCAAGGCTGATCTACCCGGTTCCAGACGATAGCGGTCTCGGTGTCCATCTTACGCTTGATTTGAGCGGGCGAGCCCGCTTCGGACCTGACCTGAGTGGGTGAAGCAAGAATTTTACGACGTCGACCCTGGTCGGGCTTCGAATTTTATGCCGCGATCCGCCGTTACTGGCCCGGCTTCCCCGATGGCTCCCTCGAGCCGGCTTACTCCGGAATTCGACCGAAGATCAGTGGCCCAAACGAGCCCGCCTCGGATTTTGCATCGGCCCGGCCGCTCATGGGATTCCCGGACTCGTAAATCTGTTCGGTATCGAAAGTCCAGGATTGACGGCCTCCTTGCAAATTGGCGATGCCGTTGTTCGTGTTTTGGAGCAAGGCGATCCTTGAGCGCGGAGCCAATGTGCCGGGTTCAGTCGCGAATCAGAAAGCTGCGTAGCGGCCGATAGCAAAAGCGTGGGCGCGACAATATCGTGGAAATGCTTCCATAGCGGAAGCCAGTAGTCCAAAGTGAACTAATGGGTGGGGCGTGAAAGATTCTATGAAATGTGTTCGACCGGCTGCTGAATCCGTTCCGCGCCTGACGCATTTGCAGCGCCTGGAATCCGAAGCGATCCGGATCTTCCGGGAAGTCGCGGCGGAATTTCGCAATCCGGTGCTGCTGTATTCAATTGGCAAGGATTCGTCGGTGCTGCTTCATCTCGCGATGAAGGCGTTTTATCCGGCCAAGCCGCCATTCTCTGTGCTCCACATCGATACTACCTGGAAGTTCCGCGAAATGATTGCATTTCGCGACGTGACGGCACAGCGGCTCGGCATCGAGCTCCTCGTGCACGTTAATCGCGATGGAGCGGCGCGCGGGATCAACCCGTTCGACTCCGGTTCGAGTCTGCACACCCAGGTGATGAAGACCGAAGCGCTGCGCCAGGCGCTGGACCAGCATCAATTCGATGCCGCGATCGGTGGTGCGCGCCGCGACGAAGAAAAGAGCCGGGCCAAAGAGCGCGTGTTTTCCTTCCGCTCCGCGGGCCATGCATGGGATCCGAAAAATCAGCGCCCGGAATTGTGGAGCATCTACAACACGCGTTTGTCGGACGGCGAATCGATGCGCGTATTTCCATTGTCGAACTGGACCGAGCTCGATGTGTGGCAATACATCCGGCTGGAGAATATTCCGGTCGTGCCGCTTTATTTTGCTAAAGAGCGGCCGGTGGTTCGCCGTGCCGGCTCGTGGATCATGGTCGACGACGGCCGGATGCGGCTCGAACCCGGCGAGCGGGCTGAGTTGCGGCTCGTCCGTTTTCGCACCCTTGGCTGCTATCCGCTGAGCGGCGCAATCGAATCCACCGCCGCGAGCGTGCCGGAAATCATCCAGGAGCTGCAATCCGCAGCCAGTTCGGAGCGCCAGGGACGCACCATCGATCACGACGAGAGCGCCTCGATGGAAAAGAAAAAGCGCGAAGGGTATTTCTGATGAGACCCCTTCCGCACGAATCTCCATCTTCCGATTCCGCCAAAAGCCTGTTGCGTGTGCTGGCCTGCGGCAGCGTCGATGACGGCAAGTCGACGTTGATCGGGCGGCTGGTATTCGAAACCGGTGCGGTGTTCGACGATCAGCTTGCCGCGCTGAAACGCGATTCCCGCAAATTTGGAACGGTCGGCGAAGACATCGATTTCGCCCTTCTGCTGGACGGACTTGAGGCCGAACGCGAGCAGGGCATCACCATCGACGTGGCCTATCGCTATTTCGCGACTGCGCGGCGCAAATTCATCATCGCCGATACCCCAGGTCATGAAGAATACACCCGTAACATGGCCACCGGCGCATCCAATTCTGATGTCGCCGTCATTCTTGCCGATGCGCGCAAGGGCGTGCTGCCGCAGACCCGGCGGCACGCGCATATCGCTTCGCTGCTCGGCATCCGCCATGTGATTCTCGCCATCAACAAGATGGATCTTGTGGGTTATTCCGAGTCCGTATTTTCGGAGATTGCTGGAGAATTTCATCAGTTCACGGAAAAACTGTCCTTCGCCGGCATCACTGCAATACCGGTCTCTGCGCGGCTGGGCGAGAACGTCGTGCAGCGAAGCGAGCAGATGGCCTGGTACTCAGGTCCGGTTCTGCTGGAACATCTGGAAACTGTCGATATCGATGAGGACGACACCCGCAAGCCCCTGCGCTTTGCGGTGCAATGGGTAAACCGGCCCAATGCCGATTTTCGCGGCTTCGCCGGTACCGTTCTTTCCGGTGTGGTCGCAGCAGGTCAGGAGATCACCGTCGCGGCCTCGGGATCGCATTCCCGCGTCAAGCGCATCGTGACGCAAGATGGCGACCTGAAGGAGGCGATCCCCGGTCAGGCGGTGACTTTGGTGCTTGCCGATGAGATCGGTATCTCACGCGGCGATGTTCTGACCTCGCCCCAGGCGCGCTGCGAGACGGCGGATCAGTTTGCCGCGCATATCATCTGGTTTGCGCGCGATGAGCTGTATCCGCATCGCGAATATCTGCTGAAATTCGGCAATCAGACCGTCCCCGGGCGGATCACCGCGCTGAAGCACAAACTCGATGTCAACACACTGGAGCACGTCGCAGCCCGTTCGCTCCATCTGAACGAGATCGGGCTGTGCAATCTCGCGACGCATTCGCCGGTGGCGTTCGACCCTTATGAAGAGAACCGTGAGACCGGCGCCTTCATCATCATCGACCGCCAGACCAATGCGACGATCGGGGCGGGGATGATCGCTTTTGCGCTACGCCGTGCCGCCAATGTGCACTGGCAGGCGCTGCAAGTGAATGCCGAAGCGCGGGCGCGGGTGAACGCCCAAACGCCGTGCGTGCTGTGGTTCACCGGACTTTCGGGCGCTGGCAAATCGACCATTGCCAATCTGGTCGAGAAGCGCCTGTTCGCCGATGGGCGGCGCAGCTATCTGCTGGACGGCGACAATGTGCGGCACGGACTCAATCGTGACCTCGGATTCACCGCAACCGACCGCATCGAGAATATTCGCCGGGTGGCCGAAGTTTCGCGCCTGTTTGTCGATGCCGGGCTGATCACGCTGGTGTCGTTCATCTCGCCATTTGCGGCGGAACGGCAGATGGCGCGGGAATTGTTCAAGCCCGGCCAGTTCCACGAGATTTTCGTCGATACGCCGCTGGAGATCTGTCAGGCGCGCGATCCGAAGGGACTCTATGCGCGCGCCGCCGGCGGAAATCTCAAGAACTTCACCGGCATCGACAGTCCGTATGAAGCGCCGCTGGATCCGGAACTGGCGCTCGCGACAGAAAACTTTACGCCGGAGGAATTGGCCGATCGCGTAATCGCCTATCTGAAATCACGCCAGTTGATTCCTTAGGCATGCGAATCTCGTGGACTGGCACAAGCCGGCTTTTTGGCATCTGGCGGAGTGACGCCGGAATCGGATTGTATCCCGATTTGCATCGCGGCAATGTCCGGCCGCAGGAGTGTTCATGAGCTTACAGGTCGTACCCACCGGTGCCGCGCTGGGCGCCGAAATCATCGGAGCGGATTTGCGTTCGGTGTCAGAACGCGAATTCGCGCAAATCCACCGCGCCTGGATCGAGAATCTGGTGCTTCTGTTCCGGGGTCAAAAACTTACGGATGATGATCTGATCGGATTCAGCCGGCGGTTTGGCGCACTCGACTGGGCGCCGGTACAGGAGACCGGGAGGCGCTTCGTCGAGGGAAAGCCGGAAATCTATGTGGTTTCGAACGTGACCGAAAACGGCGTGCCGATCGGCAGCCTCGGATCGGGCGAAGCGGTCTGGCACACGGACATGTCCTATATCCCCGATCCGCCCAAAGCGAGCATGCTCTACGCGCTGGAAGTGCCCCCCAAAGGCGGTGATACGGGCTTTGTAAATATGTACCGCGCCTATGAGGCTCTGCCGGACACACTCAAGCGGCGCATCGACGGTCTGAAGCTGAAGCATGACGGCACTTACAACAGTGGTGGTTATGTCCGGCAGGGTGTCGAGGCAGTGGACGACCCGGTCAATTCCGTCGGCGCGGTTCACCCGCTGGTGTGCCGGCATCCGGAATCAGGGCGTCGCGCCCTCTATCTCGGGCGCCGGCGCAACGCTTATGTCGTCGGCATGCCGGTGAGTGAGTCGGAGGCGTTGCTGGATCAGGTCTGGTCCTATGCCACACGCGATGAGTTGACTTGGTACAATCAGTGGCGGGTCGGCGATCTTGTGCTGTGGGACAATCGCTGCACGATGCATCGGCGTGACTCCTTCGACGCCGGCGATCGGCGGATCATGCACCGTACCCAGATCAAGGGCGAGGTGAGGCCGGCGGCATGACCCGGAGTTCGCGTCGACTTCTCCGGCCACCGGGCATCGTGCTGCTGCTGCTCTGCGCGATGTATTTCCTGCTGTTCGTGAACCGGACGAACATCGCGATTGCCGGCCCGCTGATGAAAGCCGATTTGAATCTCTCCAATACGGAGCTGGGACTGGCGTTTTCTGCTTTCGCTTATCCCTATGCGGCATTCCAGCTGTTCGGCGGGATGATCGGCGACCGGTTCGGGCCGCGGATGACACTCGCGGTGGCGTCGTTTGCGGTCGCACTGGCCACGGTATGGACCGGCGCCGCCGCCGGGCTGCTGTCTTTATTCATGGCAAGAGTGGCGCTCGGAATTGGTGAAGGCGCGGCGTTCCCCACGGCTACGCGCGCAATGTCGGTGTGGATGCCGAAGGGGAGCTGGGCATTCGCGCAGGGCATCACGCACACATCATCGCGTCTCGGTAACTGGGCAACCGCGCTGATCATCGCGGGCCTGATTGCGCTGATCTCATGGCGCGCTTCCTTTTATCTGCTGGCGCCGGTCAACCTGGTCTGGATGGCGGTGTGGCTGTGGTATTTCCGCGATCGTCCAGGAGATCATGCCGGCATGACCGCCGCTGATCTCGCGACTCTGCCGATCCGTAACCGTAGTGGACGGCAGGGCGTGCCGTGGCTGAAACTGGCGCGCTGGATTGCCCCGGTTACCTGCGTCGATTTCTGTTACGGCTGGACGCTCTGGCTGTTCCAGAGCTGGATTCCATCATTCTTCGTCCAGAATTACGCACTGGATCTCAGCCACACCGCACTTTATTCGGCCGGCGTTCTGTTCGCGGGCGTTATCGGGGACACCCTTGGGGGAATCGTCAGCGACCATATCCTCAAGCGGAGCGGCAATCTGAAACTGGCGCGCAACGGTGTGATCTTTGCCGGGTTTATCGGCGGTTTTATCTGCATGCTGCCCGTTTTGCTGGTGCACAATCTGACAGTGGCATCGATCTCGCTTTCGCTGGCTTTTTTCTTTAGCGAACTGATTGTGGCGCCGATCTGGGCCGTGCCGATGGATATCACCCCAAGCTATGCCGGCACCGCCAGCGGCATGATGAATTTCGGCTTCGGTTTGGCCGGTATCGTTTCGCCATTGGCATTTGGCGTGCTGATCGATGCGACCGGTACATGGACCGTGGCATTTGCGCTTTCAATTCTGCTGTTGCTGCTGGGCGCCGTGCTGACGCTGCGGCTGCGGCCCGATGTTCCGTTTACAGAGGAAGAGGCAGCCGAGCCGCGGGGCGTTTATGTCGCCCGCGAGAGTGGCGCGTAAAGCAAAACACGCCCTGCCGTGCTCGCTGTGCCTCTCCCGACACGCGTCGCGTGAGGGAGAGGTGACTCAGCGTTTGGGGAACGGAAACTTCGGAACGGCAAACGGCCGGATTTCGACGGGATAGGGCGACGAGTTATCGTCAGCATCCAGCGCTATTCCGGTCGAGACTCCGCCTTGCCCGACGACCAGCGGATTGCGCTGATTTTCCAGGCTGGAGACGTTTTCCATCCGGGGATACTTGTCGGGCCGCCTGGTGTAGCGCCGCGTGACCTTCCACGGTTGGGTGAACGCCACCGGATCCTCAATGGTGAGCTCGTTTTGCAAAGTCTTGTCGTCGATCTTGCGTATGCGCTCGAAGATGTGCGCCTGGTCGCTCAATGCGGCGCCGGAGCGGTCGATGGGAATTCCGCCGCGAATGCTGACGGTTTCTATCGCCAGCGTGTCGCCTTCCCAATGACCGATCGAATAACCCTCGAAAGTCGGCCAGAGTTCGTCCTTCGGTGGGAAGGGGCGGCCGTCGGTGTAGATATATCGCACGTCCGGGCGTTCATAGATGATCCATGCCTGTTCAGGGCGCAGGACGAATTGCAATCCGCGCGCCGGAGCTAACATGCGCATGAATCCGCCGGGATAGCCGATGGTCAGCGGATCGACGAATTTCTCCGGTTTGATCACGGTGTCGAGGAACTCAGTGTACGCCTTTTCCCATTCCGGCTTGTAAGGCGGGTAATCCCTCGCATTGGGATCGTTGGCCAGTGCCACGCCCCTCGACTGGTCGACAATCGTACCGCGGGTGGTCCAAATTCCGGACCAGTCGGGAAGCGCGGCAAACGCCTTTACCCTGTCGTCGGCGACGCATTCGGCCGCGCCTGCGGGACGAGGCGCAACAGACAATGCCGCGGCAGCGATCAGGCCGGCGCCCGCTGCGCGCCGGTCGGGACGGAATGATTCAGTCATGGCAAACCCCGATCAGTAGGCAGACGGTCCCCGTAGGCTCAAAGTCGAGCCGTCTTCCTTTTTCACCTCAACGAGGCTGCCGCCGGCAGCTCCGCTTTTGAGCGGATGCATACGGAGTGAGATCTTATCGCCGGCCTGCAGTGATGTCGGCTTGATTCCCGCGCGCAACAACACGATTGGCGCCGCCGTCTCGATGCTCCACTCGACCGGCGCCGCGCCCGCGGGGCCGGGTACCAGGACCTGAATCCATGAATGCGGGTTGGTATACTGGAATTCCTTTACGGTGCCGTTGATGACCACTTCCTTCGTGGAATCGAACATCGCATCGGAATGATGCGCCGCTGCAGGTAATGCGGCGAATAGAACGACACCCAAAGCGGCGAATCCATGTTTCAGCATATTGTCCTCCAGCCAGTAACGGCATCTTACGACATCTTTCTATCGGTTGGAACCCAAGCGCTTATAGCGCGCGATGACATCGGGGGTTGCGGCTTCGGTCAGTTCGCGCATCATTTCGGCCAGTTTTTCACCGGAAATCGCACCTTCGGCCGGGAGACCGACCTTCACCGCATCCGCGCGATACTCTTTGTCGGCGCACATCGCGAGGAAAGCACGGCGCAATTCCGCGAGGCGTTCGGCCGGCATATTGGGTGGCCCAATCACCGGCAGACCAAACGTCTCCATCGCCATGACGACCGTGAGCAGCGGCCCGTCCGAGGCCGGCAAAACGTCACGCACAAGCGGCAGACCGGGATGAACATTGGTGTTCTGAAGTATCGGCACCAGCAGCTTTTTTTCGACCAGTTCTTCCCGCAAGCCGAAGGTCGACTCGACCGTGAAGTAACCGTCAATCTCGCCCTGTTCGAGGGCGACGATGATACGCGCGCTCGAGACATATCCAGCGACCACGCGCACGGGCAACCCGCGCTCCGCCAACATGAACGGCACCATCGCAGTCGGCGTAAGACTCCCGAGGGCCCCGAACACGATGGTTTTTCGCGATTTCTTGAGGTCTTCGAAATTGCGGACCCCGGTAGCCGAGCGCACATAGACGACCGAGTTCACCGCGCCGGGGCTGCCGATATAACTGAATTTCGACGGATTGAAGCGCACGCCTTCGGTTCGTATCGCACCTTCGACGAACCACGAACGGCCGGGTACCGCGACGGTCAAACCATCCGGCGCGACACGCTGGTAGAGATAATTGGCGGCAATGATTCCCGCCGCTCCCTCCATATTCTCGACGAGAAATCCGGGCGATCCGGCGATAAATCGCTGCAGATGGCGAGCGAAGATTCGGGCATCCGTATCCACGCCTCCGCCGGGGGCAAAACCGACAACCATGGTCACTCGTTTGCCGCGGTAAAACGCATCCGCTGCGGCAAGAACCCGGCCCGGACAAGCGACCGCCGCCGCGAGACCCAGGAGAATCGACCGGCGGGTTTCAGATTGGCCCATGCGGCAGCATAGCATAGACTGACAGTGAAACAGCGGGGTGACGCACATGCCTTCACCAGCAAGGAAGCAACTGCTTGCCGGCGCCGCGGCGGCGGCAATGTTTGCGGTATTTTCTGGCAACCACGCGGCCGCCCAACCCAATCCCGGCATCACTGCCGGCGCCAGCGATATTGCCGGTGTGGTCACGGGCCGCAATGGTCCCGAAGCCGGTGTGTGGGTGATCGCCGAGACCTCTGATCTGCCAACCAAATTCACCAAGATTGTCGTGACTGACGATCGCGGCCGCTATCTGATTCCCGATCTTCCCAAAGCGAATTACAGCGTCTGGGTTCGTGGTTATGGGTTGATCGATTCTCCGCGCATCCCCGCAGCACCCGGCAAGATGCTCAACCTTGCTGCCATCGAAGCCCCCAACGCCGCCGCAGCCGCGCAATATTATCCCTCAATCTACTGGTTCTCGATGCTGCATGTGCCGGCGAAGAAGGAATTCCCGCTTGGACATGTGCAAAACCAGCAGGCCTGGCTGGAGACGATCAAAACCGGCGGCTGCAATTCTTGTCACGGGCTGGGAACGCCGGGCACGCGCGTCGTACCCAAGGAGTTTCTCGATCAGTTCGAGAATCCAATAGATGCATGGACCCGGCGCATTCAATCGGGCGGCGCGGAGGCGCAAATGGCGCGCGATATCGGAAGTCTCGAACCGGCACGCGCGATCACACTATTTGCCGATTGGACGACGCGCATTGCCAAAGGCGAGTTGCCATTTGCCAAACCGGACCGCCCCGCGGGCATTGAACGCAATATTGTCGTCACGGAATGGGAGTGGGGCAGAAACACAGCCTATCTGCACGATGAGATTTCCACCGATCCGCGCAATCCGCGGGTCAATGCAAATGGCAAGCTTTACGGCTCGCCGGAAGATTCGTCCGATTACGTTCCAATTCTCGATCCGGTGAGCAATACCGCGACGGAAGTCCTGCATCCCGTGCGCGATCCAAAGACGCCGTCTACCAGGCGCAACTTGTTCGCGCCATCGGCCTATTGGGGTGACAAACCGATCTGGGACAGCAAGACGATCATGCACAATCCCATGATGGACGAGAAAGGCCGGGTGTGGTTCACGGCACGCATTCGCCCGGCGCCCAATCCGGCATTTTGCAAGCAAGGATCGAATCTTGCGTCGGCCAAGGCATTCCCGCTCGACGCATCGGGGCGCCAATTGTCGGTGTACGATCCGGCGTCGGGAAAATTCACGCTGATCAACACCTGTTTTACGACGCACCACCTGAACATGGCGTCTGATGCCGACAACACGATCTGGCTTTCAGGCGGTCTCAACGGGCCGGGCGTGCTCGGTTGGTTTGATCGGAAGGTCTATGACGAGACTGGCGATGAAGCCAAAGCGCAGGGTTGGACGCCGTTCGTCGTAGATGCGAACGGCAACGGCAAGCGCGATGCATATACCGAGCCTGGTCAGCCGCTCGATCCGAAAAAAGACGCGCGGGTGCTGGTAACGACATACGCTGTCGCCGTGAGCCCGTCGGATGGCGCGGTGTGGGGCACGGAAGTGGCCTATCCCGGCCGCATTGTCCGCGTGGCGCCGGGGTCTAATCCCTCAGAGACGGCGCTGGCCGAGGTGTATCAAGTGCCGCTTCCTGGTTACGGCCCGCGCGGAGGCGATGTTGATTCAAAGGGCGTGTACTGGGTCGCGCTGGCGAGTGGACATCTGGCAAGCTTTGACCGCCGCAAGTGCAAGGTCCTGAACGGCCCCGCGGCGGTCGCTGGTACTCAATGTCCCGAAGGGTGGAGCCTCTACACTTTCCCGGGCCCGCAGATGCAGGGCGTGCAGGACCAGGGCAGCGCGGAAGCAAGCTACTATGTGTGGGTGGATCGTTTCGGTACATTTGGATTGGGCAAGGATGTGCCGATTGCGATGGGCAATCAGAACAGTGGCATTCTTGCGCTGGTAAACGGCAAGTTCATACGCGCCACAGTGCCTTATCCGATGGGCTTTTTTGCCAAGAATGTCGACGGGCGGGTCGACGATCCGGCGACGGGTTGGAAAGGCAAGGCGCTCTGGTCCACTTACGGCAATCGCACCATGTTCCATCTCGAGGGCGGCAGAGCCAATCGTCCGCGTGCGGTGCGGTTTCAGCTCCGTCCCGATCCGCTGGCGCACTGAAAAAGCGGATTGATGGAATCGTGGCCCGGTGCGAAAATCCAGCCCGGTTGGGATCCTTTTGGAGGGGACATCCATGAAAAGGTTCGCCGTCGCCATCACCGCATTCTGTCTTTCTTCCACGGCTGCATTCGCGCAAGCCGAAGGCGATGCAACGCGGGGTCAGCAATATTGGACCAGTCCGCTGCATCAGTGCAGGAACTGCCACGGACCTGCGGGCGAAGGAGGATTTGGACCCGATCTCGCCGGACGCGGTTTAAATGGCGCCCAGGTTTATCGCGCAGCGCATCAGCCCTGGGGCGTCATGCCGGCCTTCGTTGACACACAGGTCAATCAACAACAGGCCAACGATCTGGCAGCATTTTTCGCCAGCATGCCGAAGCGCCCCGCGCCGGCGAAATGGCGCTTTGAAGCAACGCCGGACATGCCCGCCGGGCAAGCGATGCTGATCAATATGGGCTGTGGCCAATGCCATTCGCCCAACTTCCAGGGGCCACGCGGCAATCTTGGCGCGGTCAACGCCGATTTCGAATATTTCGCCAACCTGGTTTACAACCACACTACGGCCACGCCGGTGCATCGCGCGTCGCTTGGCGTGAATGCCGCCAATGGCGCCAATCTCGACATGGGCAATTTCAGCCGGACGCGCTTGTCCGAAGCGGACCTGCGCCAAATCTACGACTGGGCACGCAATCAGATTGGTTTCCGCCCATTCCTGCAGGCACGGCTCGGCCGCGGGACGCCGGCGGCCAATGGTGTCACTTATCCGCTGACCGTTGCCAATGGCGGCATGGCGGGAAAAGGCATCAGTGCCGAGGGTGTGACGGTGCAGTTGCAGATTCCTGCCGGCACAACAGTGGTGGCTGCGACCGGTGCCGGATATCAGGGAACGAAGGGTAACATGGTGGTGTGGACAATTCCGAGTCTCGCTCCGAAAGAACAGCAGAACTACACCATCACGCTTTCGAACGCGGCGGACGGAATCAAAGGTGACGTCCATTGGTCCAAGCCCGCGCCGAGCCCTGAAGACGTGGTGAACGTTGCCGTCCCACGCGGCTAGCAACACCGGGTTGAATCCGACCGGCGGTTCGACAAGGACCACGTATCCAACCGCTTGCTGCATCGTCGGCGGCGGTCCCGCGGGCATGATGTTGGGCCTGCTGCTCGCCCGCGCGGGTGTCGACGTATATGTGCTCGAAAAGCACAAGGATTTCCTGCGCGATTTCCGCGGCGACACGGTGCATCCATCAACACTGGAGGTGATGTCCGAACTCGGTCTGCTGGATGAATTCCTGAAACGGCCGCATCAGGAGTTGCGGCAAATTTCCGGCGTCGTGGGAGGCTCTCGATTCAAGATCGCTGATCTTTCGCATCTGCCGGTGCGGTGCAAATTCGTTGCCCTGATGCCGCAATGGGATTTTCTGGATTTTCTCTCCAGCCACGCCCGGCGCTATCCGACCTTCCACCTCCTGATGCAAGCGGAAGTCACCGAATTGCTGCAGAACGATGGAAAGGTCACCGGAGTCAAAGCGCAAACGCCGAATGGGCCGATTGCCATCACAGCGCATCTGGTTGTCGGCGCCGATGGCCGCCATTCCACCATACGCGAAGCAGCGGCCCTGCCGCGCGATGAATTCGGCGTACCGATCGACGTGCTTTGGATGCGGCTGCCGAAACGGCCCAGTGATGCGAATGCAGTCTTGGGGCGGATCGCGGCAGGCGCGATCTTCGTCACGCTCGACCGAGGCGATTACTGGCAATGCGCATTCGTCATTCGCAAGGGCGGCGCTGAAGCGCTCCGCAACAGCGGGATCGAATCATTTCGTAATGTGCTGGCCCGCGTCGCGCCGGAGTTCTCCGACCGGGTCGCGGAATTGCGCGATTGGGATGACATCAAGCTGCTCACGGTGGTGATCGATCGCTTGCGCCAGTGGTATCGTCCGGGGCTGCTATGCATCGGGGACAGCGCACACGCCATGTCGCCGATCGGCGGAGTTGGGATCAATCTCGCGATTCAGGATGCCGTCGCGGCTGCCAACATTCTCGCCGGCAGTTTGCGGCGTGGCTCCCCGAGCTTGCGCGATTTACGGAGAGTTCAAAAGCGGCGCACATGGCCGACACGCGTCATTCAGCAAATGCAGATACTAATTCACAACCGGGCGATGACTCGCATTCTGCAATTGCAGCGCGAGCCGCGGCCGCCGATGGCGCTGAAGCTTCTCGACCGGGTGCCATTTTTGCGCCGCATTCCGGCGCGGCTGATCGGAATGGGCGTGCGCCCCGAGCATGTGCGCATTCAACCAGCCTGATATTCGTTCCCTCTGGAATGTGATTTGAACGCCGGAACACCTGGAACATGTCCGGACGAGGCCGCGTTTCCGAAGGCGATGAAGCGTGAAGATGACCGCAGGCGGTCCTCACGCGCTGATGCAGGAGGTTTTTTTATGAAAAGCAAGCTCGCGTTGGCTTTGGCCGCGGCTGCACTTGCGGCCAGCACTGCTTTTACTCTCCCCGCCCAGGCGCAGCCGGCAGGCGTCCAGGTTGGCGTTCTCACCTGCAGTGAGTCCTCCGGATGGGGCTTTATCATCGGTGGATCGCAGCATCTGAACTGCCGCTTCACCGATAATAATGGCTTCAGCACGTTCTACAGGGGTCACGTCTCCAAATTGGGCCTGGATATCGGCCACACCAAGGGTGGCGTGATCACCTGGGCCGTGTTTGCGCCGTCGTCAGACATGCGCCCCGGCGCGCTGTCGGGTACCTATGGCGGCGTTTCGGGGAGCGTTGCACTCGGAGCGGGCGTTGGCGCCAACCTGATGGTCGGCGGATTCAATCGCGCGATCCAGTTGCAGCCGCTGAGCGTGGAAGGGCTGAGAGGGACCGAAGTCACCGCCGGTCTAGGGTCCATCGACCTCAAATATGTTGGCTAAAGTCAGGTGACGAAAAGCCCCGCTTCGGCGGGGCTTTTTTTACGCCACCCTATTTCGGGCGATCTTCGAAGCCGAAGCTCGCGAGGCTCCCGGCCATTCCGCCATTCTTCAGCGGGTTGATGTGAACGACAAGGCGTTCGCCGGCCTTCACCATCTTCGGATTCCAGCCTTCGCGCGCAAGCATTCCGGCGGGAGGCAATTCGATCAGCCATTCATCGGTTGTGTTGTGAGGACCGGCGACCTCGAGCCGGATCCAGCTGTGCGGATTGGTCCACTCAAAGCTCTTCACCGTACCTTCCAGCTCGACTGTCCTGGTGACATCGAAAAGCGCAAAGGAATGATGCGCCTGTGCTGGTGCAATACCGATTATCGCCACAACTGCTGCGGCAGATATCTCAATCGGGAGCGACATTTTCATGGTGGGCTCCGGGCCGTACCAGGTTCGCAATATATTCCTCTTGCGGCCGGTTGGGAATTGGAACACATCCGCTGCCGCAGCATCACTTTGCCCCCCGACGGACGCCCGTGAATCCACAGGAATCAAATTCACTGCAAGGCCCGGAGGCTTTGCATGTCATGGCCATGCGCGCTGCAGAGGGCGCCGGCGTGCCGCAGAGCTGGGATGATGCGCTGAATCATCTCCAGCACGCGGCAGAGCAAGGGATGGAACTGGCCCGGGCAGAAATGGCCGCACTTGCTGGAGAATGGGCGCTCGCGGCCGAACTCGTTGCCGGAACGATCACCCAGGCGGATTGGACGGCGCTCAGGCAACGGATTAGCATCGCCGATTGGCTAGAGTCGCCGCCCAAAAGGATCGTCTCTGCCAGTCCGCGCATCGCAGTTGTCGAAAGCTTCGCATCACCCGAGACGTGCCAATGGCTGATCGACCGGGCGCGCGGTGGTCTTTCGCGCGCAACCGTGTTCGACCACGATACCGGTGAGCCCCGCACCGAAAAAGTGCGTACCAACAGCCAGTGCTATTTCAAACGCGATGATGGCGATCTGATCCTCGCCCTGTTGCGCGCGCGTGTCTCGCGGGTGATTGAACTGCCGGTAGACTGGATGGAAGTCCCGATGGTCCTGCACTACGCGCCGGGCGAGGAATTCCTGCCGCATGTGGATTTTCTTGATACGGAGCATCCGGGGCATGCACTCGACATTGCAAAACGGGGACAGCGCGTCCTGACGTTCCTTCTCGTTCTCAATGAAGGTTATGAAGGCGGAGAAACGGAATTCACCCAATTGCACAGCCGCTGGAAGGGCCGCACCGGAAGCGCGCTGTTCTTCTGGAATGTCGAACCCGACGGAAGACCGGACCCGCGGACAGCGCATGCCGGGCTGCCGCCGGTCAATGGCGAAAAATGGCTGCTCTCGCAGTGGGTTCGGGTGCCAGCCACCGTCATGCCGCGATGAGTTCGAAGCGGCCAGCGATCCGCTTGCGTTCAGGACAAGACCGGCGAATCCGGAATGGCTCGCCATGGGTATTCTCGAACGAAATCGACATGGACCAAACCGCGAAAGGGCTTTCGCCCGGCATGCTGGTCGAACTGCAATCGGCAGAAGGCGCCGGGCTCGCCTGCGGCTATTTCAATCCGCACAGCCTGATCTCGGTGCGCCTGCTCGCGCCTTCCCGGACGGATATCGACGAGTCATTTATTGCAGCATCGCTCGAACGTGCCGGGAAACTGCGCGCGACATTTTACTCAGCGCCGTATTACCGGCTGATCAACGCCGAGGGCGATGGCTTGCCCGGTCTCATCATCGACCGGTTCGATGATATCTGCGTGGTACAGATCACGACCGCGGGCATGGAGAATTTGCTGGATGTGATCATTTCTGCGCTGAACCGCGCCATCGCGCCCGCGGCGATCATGCTGCGCAACGACTCGCCGGCACGAAGCCTCGAAGGGCTGCCGCTCTATTCGCGCCTCGCCAAAGGCGATGTTTCAACGCGTATCACGGTTTTTGAAAACGACGCACGCTATTTCGCCGATCCTGCCAAAGGCCAGAAATCCGGCTGGTATTACGACCAACGTGACAATCGCCTGTTCGTCGCGCGGCTGGGCGCCGCGAAGGTTCTCGACGCCTATTGCTACACTGGTGGCTTCGCGGTTCTCGCCGCCATGATGGGCGCCAGTTCGGTCATGGGGCTGGATTCATCGGAACCGGCTCTCGCCCTTGCGTCCGAGGCGGCAGCGGCGAATGATGTCGCCACGAAGTGCCGGTTCACACGCTGCGATGTCATGGAGGAACTGGAACGGCTGAACAGTGAGGGCGAGCGATTTGCGGCGGTGATTTGCGATCCCCCGCCGTTTGCCCGCTCGCGCAAGGATCTGGAACCCGCAGCGCGGGCATACCGCAAGCTGGCGCGGCTGGCCGCTGGAATGGTCGAGCCCGGCGGATTTCTGATGCTGGCCTCCTGTTCGCACAATGTTTCCGCAGAACGGTTCGCGGCGGAATGCGCGGCCGGCATTGGGCGCACAGGACGAAAATCGGCACTGATTCGCTCAGCCGGCGCCGGACCGGATCACCCGGTTCATCCAATGCTACCCGAAAGTTCCTATCTCAAGGCGCTCGTCTATACAGTGGTTTGAGGTTGCACGAATCGTTATGAAGCGCCGCTTCAGGTTCCCGAGCGCGTCAAAAAATTCGCCGGAGGCGAATTTCGCGCGAGGGATGCGGCCGACGTGTTTAAATCTCCGTCTGTGAACCGAGTTCGACGACGCGTCCGGGCGGAAGGCCAAGAAACCGGGCGGCTTCGAGCGCCGAAGCGTAAAGGCGGATAAACAGCATTACCTGCCAGCGCGCCATGGCCGACACGCGGGCGGGAACAAGCGTCTCACGGCGGATGAAAAAGGTCGTCGTATCGATATCGATCGCGAGACCATAGGCCCGCGCGCCTTGCAGTGCCTCCGGAACATTGGGTGTCTGGAAGAAGCCGAAGTGAATTTCGACGGTATAAAATCCCTTTCCGAGTTTGTTGACCGTCAGCCGCTTTTCCTGGGAAATGAACGGAACGTCCTGAACGTCCACGCGCAGGAAGATCACGCGCTCATGCAGGACCTGGTTATGCTTGAGATTGTGCAGCAGCGCGCCCGGGACTTCGTCGAGGCGGGGCGTTATGAACACCGCGGTTCCGGCGACCCGGACGGGCGTCCGGTCGGCACGCTGGAGAAAAAGTTCGGTTGAAATCCCGCTGCCATAGGTTTTTTCCATCAGCACACGCCGTCCTGTGCGCCATGTGCTCATCAGTATACTGACACAAGCGGCGACCAGCAGCGGGAACCAGCCGCCCTCGACGAATTTCAGGGCATTGGCGGAGAAAAATGTCAGGTCGATGATGACAAACAATCCGAAGACAGGCAGTGAAACGCGCCAGTCCCATTTCCATTGCCGTCGAGCAATGGTCGCCACCAGCGCCGTGCTGATCACCATCTGGCCGCTGACCGCGATGCCATAGGCATAGGCGAGCGCGTCTGAAGACCTGAACATCAGCACCACCAGCACTGTGCCAAACAACAGCAGCCAATTGACCCGCGGCACATAAATCTGGCCGAACTCTGTAGCCGAGGTGTGGCGAATTTCCATCCGGGGCAGCTGTCCCAATTGGACTGCCTGCTGGGTGATGGAGAAGACCCCGGATATGACAGCCTGCGACGCGATAACTGTGGCGGCCATGGCAAGCAGCACCATCGGCACATGCGCCCAGCCGGGAAATGTGGAAAAGAACACTGTGTTGCCAATTTTGGGATTGCGCAGGACCGCAGCGCCTTGACCGAGGTAGTTCAGAATCAGCGACGGCAACACAAGGCATAGCCAGGCAATACGGATAGCGCGCCGGCCAAGATGCCCCATGTCGGCATAGAGCGCCTCGGCGCCTGTCACCGCGAGAAAGACGACTCCAAGGGTGAAAAAACCCAAAACCGGATTTCCGGCCACCAGCGAAACGCCATACCACGGGTTGATGCCGAAAAGGACGCTTGGGGTCTGAACAATGGAGACGAAGCCAAAATAGCCCAGAACACCGAACCATGCCATCATGATTGGACCGAACATCCCGCCGACGCGAGCCGTGCCGCGGGATTGCAGCAGGAACAGGCCAATCAGGATCGCCACCGTCAGCGGCAGCACCAGCGGCTGCAGCCCATGATTATCAACTGCCATCAATTCGACGGCGCTCAGGACAGAAATTGCCGGAGTTAGAAGGCCATCGCCGTAAAACAGTGCCAGTCCCAGCACGCCCGCGAGAACGATGCCGGATTTCATCGGCCGGCTGAGTCGAGGGGAGCGATGCGCTAGCTGGGACAGCGCCAGAACGCCGCCTTCCCCGTTATTGTCCGCCCGCAGGATGAAAATGACATATTTCACCGTCACTACGACGATGAGCGACCACAGGATCAGCGACACGACGCCGAGCACCGCGCGGGTCTGATCAGCCATGGCCTGCACTGCTTGTATCGACGAGCGGAACGCATAAATCGGACTCGTGCCGATATCGCCATAGACGATGCCCAGTGCTGCCAGGGTCAAAGCGGCCTGGCGGCGGACGGGATCCTGCACCGTGACAGTCTCGCCCTCAGGGGGCGGGTTTTCGGATTCCTGCAGATTCGTCACGGCGGATAAACGCGTTTCCAGCGCATCCGATGCCGAACGGGTGTTCTGGATATGGTCTCGCACGCGGCTGGCAAACTCTCGGGAAGCGAAGGGCGGGGAAATTAGCCCTCTGCGACCGTTGCCACAAGGCAAGAGTTCAAGTGAGACAGGGGCGGTGCCCGCCCTGCGTTAACCGGACGGATACCGGTTCGTCTGTGAACAGACATTTCTGTATGCGCTTGACCGGAATGGCCTTGGACCTATGCTGGACCCAGTGTCCCGATTCTGAAATTCGCTAAGTAGCCTATATCAAGCTCAGGCGAACTTCGAAACCACGACACGAGTGTCGGTATTGCGGATGGAGTGCACGCGCCATGGCCCTGCCTGGGGCAATCGCTCGCGAAGTCATGTATGTCAGCGCGATCGCGCGAACTCTGCTGTTGACGCGTCGCGTGCGTCCCGATGCCAAGCTTTCCATCATCCGGTGGACAGAAAGATGGGCCCGGCAAAAACCGAATAGTCCCGCCCTCTTGTATCAGGACCGGGTGCTGTCCTGGGCTGACGTCGACGAAGCCGCCAATCGTTATGCGCGCTGGAGCCGGGAGATCGGCCTCAAGAAGGGTGATGTTGTCACTCTGTTTATGGACAACCGCCCGGAATACATCATCGCCTGGCTCGGTCTGGTGAAGCGCGGCATCATTGTGGCGCTCGTCAACACCCACCTCACGGGTCAGCCTCTGTCACATTCCCTGGCCATGGCGGGCGCGAAACATCTGATCCTCGGTAGGGAATTGTGTGACGCCTATGCCACCGCGATCGCCGGACTGGAATCTCATCCCGTCTTGTGGCTAACCGGCGGGCCGAAGCCTGGCTTCGAAGATCTCGATGGCGCGCTGGCCCGCCAATCCGGATTGCCGCTTAAGCCCGAAGAGCGGGAGGATGTGTTCTGCCGTGACCGCGCATTTTATATCTACACCTCCGGAACCACCGGCCTGCCCAAGGCGGCGAATATCAGCCATATGCGCCTGTTGCACATCATGAGCGCGTTTCAGGGCGCCGTGAACGGCAGCGCCAACGACCGCATGTATGATGTGCTGCCGCTGTACCATTCCGCGGGCGGCATCGCGGCACTCGGCCCGGCTTTTCTCGCGGGTGGATCGGTGATCATCCGAAGCAAATTCTCCGCCGGCGAGTTTTGGGACGATTGCCGGAAATACCGGCCGACCCTGTTCCAATATATCGGCGAGCTTTGCCGCTACCTCCTGAACGCACCGCCGCATGTTTATGAGCGCAAGCACTCGCTGCGCATTGCCGTCGGCAACGGCTTGCGCCCGGAGATTTGGGCGCGCTTTCAAAACCGCTTCCAAATTCCGCGCGTCATGGAATTCTACGGCGCAACCGAAGGCAATGTCGGCATGATCAATTATGACGGCAAGATCGGGGCTATCGGCCGGATTCCGTGGTATGCGCGCGGCGTTCTCAAGGTGCGTCTGGTCAAATATGACGTCGTGAAAGGCGAGGTTGTGCGCGGTGAGGACGGCTTCTGCCGCGAAACCGACAATAATGAAATCGGCGAAGCCATCGGGAAAATCGACGCCAATGATCCGCGCTCGCGGTTCGACGGCTATACCAGCCGCACCGACACGGAAAAGAAAATCCTGCGCAACGCATTCAAGAAAGACGACGCATGGTTTCGCACCGGCGACCTGATGCGGCGCGATAAACACGGCTACTTCTACTTCATCGACCGGACCGGCGACACTTTCCGCTGGAAAGGCGAGAATGTCGCAACTTCCGAAGTGGCAGAGGTGCTTTCAGTATATCCTGGTGTCACCGAGGCCAATGTGTACGGAGTTGAAGTGCCGGGCGCAGAGGGTAAGGCCGGCATGGCGGCCATGGTCACCGGACCCAAATTCGATCTCGATCGCTTGCCGGAATATCTCGACAGCAATTTGCCGTTTTTTGCCCGCCCAGTGTTCTTGCGCTTTCAGAAGCAGATCGAAGCGACCAGCACATTCAAGCAACGCAAAATTCAGCTGCAAAAGGATGGCTTCGATCCATGGTCAACGGCTGATCCGCTATTCGTGCGTGACACGGCAACTGGCCAATACCGCACGCTAACGCCGGAGCTGTACCAGAATATCTGTAATGGCCAATTCAAAATTTAGGGGCAGAGAATGCGCACCATGAATGTGTTGATCATCGGGCTGACCATTGTCGTCGCGACGGCGATTGCCAGCGCCGCGGCGATGTACAGCGGACGCTACACGATCATCACGATTTCAGGGAACAACGTGGCATGGAAGCTCGACCGGTGGACGGGCCAGGCCTATGGCTGTGAGGAATCCGAATTCGGGCCGTTCTGCATTCCGGCGCCCGACCGCATCAAACATGGACCGTAGACGAGAAGCGAGATTATAGAAGCGAGTTTCGCTGAGCCCCGCCGGGGCCCACGCGCGGAGAACAAATCGCTGAAGGCGATTTGCGCGTGTGGGTTGCGGCCAGCGAATCCCAAGCAATCTCGCTCTCGCTTCTCGTTTGAGGAGGTGCGTCGAATCTCAGGATGCCTTGCGGCGGCGGCTCGACGAACTCGATTTCCGCTTACGGCTCGATGACGTCACTTTGCGGGCCCGCGTCGACGAACTGTGCGACCGGCGGGACGAGCTGCGGGTCTTGTGACGGGTGCGGCTCGCGCTTTTGCCGCCCATCGCGCGGGAGCTTTCGCGGCGCCCGCGAGCGCCGACATGCGACTTGCCTTCGCGTTCCTGCTGACCGGTGCGCCCACTGGCTTCCTTGCGCCGTGACTTCGTCGCGCTTTTGCGCTTCTGCGACTTGGTCTGATATTTCGAGGAGCCGGACTCGTGCAGCGCAATGGCAATCGCCTGTTTACGGCTCTTCACCTTGCCGCCCTTGCCGCCTTTGCCGCTCTTGAGCTCGCCGTGTTTATATTCGTGCATCACTCGACCGGCGGTTTTGCGTTGCCGGGCTGAGGTCTTAGCCATCATTCATCTCCTGCCATGTGTGCCCGCTCCTGACTTCGCAAACGCGAGCTGTACGCAGCGGTTCCACCGCGGTGTGATGATTCAGTTCTGCGATCAGTCGAAATCCTTCGCCAATTCGGCGCGCTTGCCGGCGTCGACGTTCGCCATATGACCGTAATTTTCGTGACTGATTCCGAGCACGACCGGCTCGGCCGGATCGCGAAACCGGGCGATTTGCTCAGGCGTGAACCTGAACCGTAGCCAGTGCACCGACGAAGTCTTGCCATCCGGCGTGGTGCGATCAGCGTAATCGGCCGGGCTGGCCGCGATCCGTTCCGGCCCGATTTGCATCCAGACAGACTCCTCGATGGTGCCGAGCTTCAACAAGGTTGCCGCCCGGCGTGCCGGCTCATCAATCTCGATCATCATGGTTGCAATCAGTTCCGACCCTTGCGGGATGAGTGGGTTATAGGTTTCCAGCTCGCCCGTGATCTGCGCGTCGCCACCCCGCTCGATGTGCAGCATCTCCTGCACCTGGGCCAGCATCGTTGCGAAACTCTCGAAATAGAACGTGACGAACGGCCCGACTTCGATGCGCCGGTCGCGTTTGGCCGGAATCAGCGCGCGGCGGCGGGCGTCGCGTTCGGCGGCATAGGTTTCGGGCGGGAGCAGATCTGCAGCGGTGATGCGGTGTTCTCGGGCTGGCATTTTCGGCCTCACATCAGTCGATAGGCGTGGGCGAAGACTTCGATGGGATGTTCGGATTTTGGTGCGGGAAGTTCCGTTCCGTCACTGGCGGCGAGTTCGCGCGCGCCCTGAAACAGGTGTTCGGCTGCGAGCGGACAATCGGAAATCACGTGCCCACGCGCCTGGCTTGCTACCGCGCGCATCGCGGGCCGGCCCACTTTCATGGCGACCGCATGAGTTCCCTTCAGCACGCCAAATGTGCCGCCATGACCGGAGCAGCGTTCAATGACGTCAACCGGCGTATCGGGAATCAGGCGCATCAGCTCGGCTGCTTTCGAACCCATATTCTGCGCCCTTGCGTGGCAGGCCATGTGAACTGTGACGCCTTCCGGCAGTGGCGTGAGACCCGGCGGCAAGCCATATTGTTTCGAGATGTCCAGCACATATTCGTCGATGTCGAACACCGCGTCTGAGAGCTTCTTCACATTGGCGTCCTCAGGGACGATCAGCGGCCATTCGAACTTGAGCATCAGCCCGCAGGAAGCGGTCAGCGTCAGGACGTCGTACCCATCATCAATCAGCCGGCAAAGTTCCGCGGAAATCTTGCGCGCCTGCTGAGCGACTTTTTCGATCTCCGCCTGTTCGAGGAATGGCATGCCGCAGCAGCCGGGATATGCGGCCGTCGTCGCGACACCGATATGATTGAGCACTGCGCGCGCCGCCATTGCGGTCGCCGGTTTGTTGTAATTGACGATACATGTCGCGAACAGCGCCGCCTTGCGCTTTCCGAACGCCGGCGCCTGTGCGTTCGGGGCCACCGGCGCGTCGCGGTCCTGCATCACAAATGTCCGCGACGCATATCTCGGCAACACGGCATGCGAATCGATTCCGAGCAGCTTTTCCATCAGCCGGCGCGACGGTCTGTTGCTCTTCGCACTGGCCCAGTTCGCCAGTGGAGCAATCGGCCGCACCATTCGCCCATTGCGGTCGGTTTCCGCCAATTGACGCGCGGTGAAGCCGGTTTTGTTGTCCGATGCGCCGGCGATCCTGTGGCGCAATAAGAGATGCGGAAAATCCACCTGCCAGGGATGCGGCGGCACATACGGGCATTTGGTCATGAAGCACATGTCGCACAGCGTGCAGGCTTCCGTGACTTTGGAGAAATCCTCCGATTTCACGCCATCCACGTCTTCGGTCGGATTGCTGTCGATCAGGTCGAACAGACGCGGAAACGAATCACACAAATTGAAACAGCGCCGGCAGCCGTGACAGATTTCGAATACCCGGCGCATTTCTGCATCCAGACGTGCCGGATCGGTGAATTCAGGATCCTGCCACCGGATGGGGTGCCGGGTCGGAGCCTCGAGGCTGCCTTCGCGCGACATTGAGTTCTACCTCGTTGACCGCTCCCCACGCGGGAGCTCGCCCATTGGCCGCATACGGTGGACAGCGGCCCAGAGGGCCGCTTCAGAAAACAATTTGGGGGACTTGGCATACGCAAGTCCCCCGTCAGAACAATAGACGAGGTTACTTTCCGAGCGCGTCGAGCGCCTTCTGGAACCGGCCGGCGTGACTCTTCTCCGCCTTGGCGAGAGTTTCGAACCAGTCGGCGATTTCCTCAAAACCTTCCTGGCGAGCGGTTCTCGCCATACCCGGATACATGTCGGTGTATTCATGGGTTTCGCCGGCAATCGCCGAAACCAGATTCTTGTCAGTGGAGCCGATCGGTTTGCCGGTCGCGGGGTCACCGACGACTTCGAGGAATTCCAGATGCCCATGGGCATGACCGGTTTCACCTTCAGCAGTCGACCGGAACACGACGGCAACGTCGTTATATCCTTCGACATCCGCTTTTTGGGCGAAATAGAGGTACCGGCGATTCGCCTGCGACTCGCCCGCGAATGCGTCCTTGAGATTTTGTTCGGTCTTGCTGCCCGAAAGCTTCGCCATATCAGTTCTCCTTCATGAAAATAGTGCGCGCCGACACGGAAAATGGCAGCGGCAGCGCCTCGAGTCAATAGTTTAGAACTATTCTAAACTATTTTGATTTCAGCCGGACGATGACTTCGACGCGCTCCACCATTGCGCCGTTTGGCGGTGGCGGCAGGCCGGCGACACGGATGCCGCTGCCGTCGATATCGAGAAGGCGGCCATCTTCTTCACAGTAGAAGTGGTGATGGTCGACGGTGTTGGTATCGAAATAGCTTTTCGATCCTTCGGCCGTGACCGAGCGCAACAATCCAGCCGCAGTGAACTGGTGCAGGGTGTTATACACCGTTGCGAGCGAGACCCGCACACGCGCGGCTTGCGCTTCGGCGTGGAGGTCCTCTGCGGTCACATGGCGATGCCCGTACTGAAAGAGAAGTTTCGCCAGGGCCAACCTTTGGCGAGTCGGACGCAACCCGGCTTGACGCAGCCGGGGCACAAAATCCGCATCCGTCGGGTGTTTTGCGGTCACGCTCATGGTATCCAAAACGCGATTTCTGCGAAGCCCGCGTCAAAATTCCGCCGTGCGCACCTTGCGCACGGCCTTAACCGGCACCATCCTAGAACAATGCACACCGGCCGGCCAGAGAATTTAGAATTGGTCTAAACGGCGCCGGCGCAATTTTTGGTCAGGCGGGCGCGGCGATAAGCTCACCCGGATGAGACGTGGACAAGCAGATACGCAAAGCCTCCTTTGATTTCCAGTCGCTGCTGGCCTGCGCGCGGGGCGAATTGTTCGGTCCCGGCAATGCCCGGCTTCCGCTCCCGCCGATGCTGATGTTCGACCGTATCACCCATATCTGCGATGTCGGCGGATTGTTTGGAAAAGGCGAAGTCAAAGCCGATTTGGACATCAAACCCGATCTGTGGTTCTTCAAGTGTCATTTCAAGGATGATCCGGTGATGCCGGGTTGTCTTGGCTTGGATGCGATGTGGCAGATGCTGGGTTTTTTCCTCGGCTGGCTCGGTGGAATCGGAAAGGGCCGCGCACTCGGAGTCGGCGAGGTTAAATTCACCGGCATGGTGCTTCCCTCGGCCAAAGTGGTCAGCTATGCCATCGATCTGAAGCGGGTGGTGATGCGGCGTCTGGTGGTCGGCGTTGCCGATGGAATCATGAAAGTGGACGGGCGGCCGATCTATGAAGCCAAGGATTTGCGGGTCGGATTATTCGTTGAAGATGGGCAGACAGCCCCCGCATAAGACCCCGCTTCGCAAGCGAATACAGGCAGGTCATCGCCCATGAGACGTGTTGTGGTCACCGGGCTCGGGATTGTTTGCCCGATCGGCAACAACAGCCAGGAAGTTGTTGCGAGTCTGCGCGAGGGCCGCTCCGGAATCACTCCGGCCGAGGACTATCGGCGCTTGGGCTTTCGCAGTCAGGTTGCCGGCAGTCTGAAAGTCGATCTGGACGCAACAGTGGACCGCCGCGCGCGCCGCTTCATGGGCGATGGCGCGGGGTTCACTTTTCTCGCCATGCAGCAAGCTTTGACCGATTCCGGACTGGAATCGAATGAGATCGTCAACGAGCGCACGGGTCTCATTATTGGCTCAGGCGGACCTTCAACACGAGCCCTGGTCGCCGCCGCGGATACTGCTCGAGAACCGGGTAAGGGACCAAAGCGCGTCGGACCTTTCGTCGTACCGAAGGCCATGTCGTCGACCTGTTCGGCAGTGCTTGCGACCTGGTTCAAGATCAAGGGTCTGTCCTATTCGATCAGCTCGGCCTGTGCGACCAGCGCGCACTGTATCGGCAATGCTGCAGAACTGATTTCCTGGGGCAAGCAGGACATCATGTTTGCCGGCGGCGGCGAGGAGCTGGATTGGACACTGTCGGTGCTGTTCGACGCGATGGGCGCTCTCTCGAGCCATTTCAACGACACACCCGAACGCGCCAGCCGCGCGTATGACAAGAACCGCGATGGTTTCGTCATTGCCGGCGGCGGCGGTGTTCTGGTGCTGGAAGAGCTGGAACATGCGAAAGCCCGCGGGGCCAAAATCTACGCCGAACTTATCGGCTACGGCGCCACCTCTGACGGTCATGACATGGTGGCTCCATCCGGCGAGGGCGCGGTGCGCTGCATGAAGCAGGCACTGGGCAATCTGGTTTCCGAGATCGATTACGTGAATGCCCATGGCACATCGACGCAAGTCGGCGATGTCACCGAAATCAAAGCCATGCGCGAAGTGTTCGGCAGCAGGATGCCGCCGGTGAATTCGACCAAGTCACTGACGGGCCATTCGCTGGGTGGCGCTGGCGTTCATGAGGCGATCTATTCCATCCTGCAGATGCAGAGCGGGTTCATTGCCGAATCCGCCAACATCGAGGAGATCGATCCGGAAATCGCGGATGCCCCGATCGTGCGCCGGCGTGTCGACAACGCGACGATCGACACGGTCATGTCCAATAGTTTCGGTTTCGGCGGCACCAATGCGTCGCTGGTGTTTCAGCGTTATAGTTGACCGGCCATTCGGCGGGTAAGGGGACGAATGGCGGAGAGCAGCACTTCAACTCCCGGATTGATGACCGGCAAGCGCGGCGTGATCATGGGTGTCGCCAACGATCATTCGATTGCCTGGGGCATTGCGCGTTCGCTCGCCGCGCATGGCGCGGAACTCGCCTTCACCTATCAGGGTGAAGCACAGGGCAAGCGCGTGCTGCCCCTTGCCGGGAGCGTCGGGTCAGACATCGCAATCGCCTGCGACGTCGGAAGTGACGAGGAGATCGACCACGCCTTTGCAGAGATTGCCCGCCGCTGGGATCGCATCGATTTCCTGGTGCACGCCATCGCCTATTCCGACCGCAATGAACTCAAAGGCCGCTATGTCGAGACCAGCCGCGGGAATTTTCTCAGTACACTGAGCATATCCTGCTATTCGTTTACCGCCGTCGCCCGCCGCTGCGCGCCCCTGATGCGCGATGGTGGCGCCATGGTGGCGCTGACTTTCGGCGGCGGATCCCGCGTCATGCCGAATTACAATGTGATGGGCGTGGCAAAGGCCGCGCTTGAAGCCAGCGTGCGTTATCTCGCCGCTGATCTCGGAAAAGACGGCATTCGCGTCAATGCCATTTCGGCGGGCCCGATGCGCACGCTCGCGGGCGCCGGCGTCGGTGATGCGCGCATCGTGTATAAATGGAACAAGGCGCATAGCCCGCTGAAGAAGAACATCCAGCTCGATGATGTCAGCGGCGCTGCACTGTACCTGCTGTCGTCTCTGTCTTCGGGCGTCACCGGCGAAGTGCATTTCGTTGACGCCGGCTACAACATCATCGGGATGCCGCAGACGCAGGACCTGAGGGGCTGGATCGCCCCCGAGAACGGCGACTAAACTTCCGCCTGCCTAAAGGCTGCGCAGCAGGGGCAGTTTGCAATCAAGACTGCACAATAAGATTTTCACGCGGAGGCGCGGAGCCACGGAGATTCCACTGACGTGCCCGCGAATGGAGCCAATTGCCGTGAACCACTCGACATCTCCGCGTCTCCGCGTGAGATGATTCATTTACTTAAGGCCGAATCAGCCGTGGTTCCCAGTTGATGAACCCGTTGCGGTTGGGCATCTGCACTTTCGGCAGCGATTGGGCGTCCAGTACCGCATCCTTCGGCACGATGTTATCGATCGAAAGTATATACGCCACCACCGCATAATCTTCGTCGTTCTGGAGCGACTGAGGATTGGTCAGCGGCATCGCGCGACGGATATAATCGAACAGGGTCGTCGCGTATGGCCAGTAAGACGATACCGTCTTCACCGGGTTGGCGCTCGCCAGCGTCCCTATTCCTCCAACGAGGCGATCACCGTTGGGTGTGCCCTGTGCGTCGGTCCCGTGGCACACGGCGCATTTGGCGGCGAACACTTGCGCGCCCTGCGCGACCGAGCCGGAGCCCGGCGGCAGGCCCTTCCCGTCCGGCGGAATGCTGATATCGGCTTTCGCGATTTCATCGGGAGTCGCCGGCCGTCCGAGCTTCGGTGGCGCGATGTCGGCGGCGAATGCGCCGGCCGTGACGAGAGTGATGGATGCAATCAGCGCGGTCTTAAACATAGACATTGCTCACTTTGCCGTTGGCGCCGATTGCCCAGCTCTGAATCGCATTGAAGTGGAAATTCTGGCGCGGCGCATATTGCGCAAGCCACTCCGCATGACTCGGCTGGACGCGCCCTTTTTCGTCGGTGGTGCGGCTCATCAGGACGGCAGGCCCGCCATTCCACATCCATGGCAGCCGGAACCGCGTGAGCGCTTTCGGCAGCACCGGATTGGTCAGCGCCGCTTCGGTCCAGGTCTTGCCACCGTCAGCCGAAATATCGACTTTCCGTACACGCCCAAGCCCGGACCATGCCACGCCGGAGATCTCGTAATAGCCGGGTCCCTGCATATCGACTGAGAAGGACGGCTTCAGGATCACCGATTTGGGTTCCATCTGAAGCATGAATTCGCGCGCTTTGCCGTCGGGCAGCAATTCGGTGTAGCGCGACGTCTCATCGCGCGTGTACATGGGACCGTCGAGCAGCTTCAGCCGCCGCACCCATTTGACATTGGTATTTCCCTCAAAACCTGGCAGCAGCAGGCGCATCGGAAAGCCCTGCTCGGGGCGGATCGGCTCACCGTTCTGGTAGAGTGCGATCATCGCGTCATCCATGGCTTTCCAGACTGGAACGCTGCGACTCATGCCCGCGGCATCGGCGCCCTCAGCGAGCATCCAGGTCGCGCGCGGATCGACGCCAACTTCATCGAGCAGGGTGGAAAGCTTTACGCCGGTCCATTCGGAACATGAGAGCAGTCCGTGCAGATCGCCTGCCGTCGTCTGCTGCGGTGTGGCCGCTCCGGCAATGCCACCGGAATTGCCGGCACATTCCATGAAATGAATTTCGGTCCGCATGGGATAGCGCATCAGCGCATCGACGGTGAAAATCGAGGGCTGGCGCACCATGCCGTGGATCAGCAGTTCATGTTTCGAAGGATCGATGTCCGGCGTGCCGTTGTGATTGCGCACATAATGCAGGCCTGCCGGCGTGATCGTGCCTTCGAGATATTGCAGTGGCGTGCGGATGCTGCCGGTGACCTCGCGGGCCGGCGGCACATTGGTGGCAATGATGCGCTTGATATTGTCCCGCCAATGCGACGGCATGCCATAGGCGTTGAATTGCGCACCGGGTTTCAACATGGTTGGAGGAGACCCGGCCCCGATGCTGTCGGCCAAAGCAGGGGTTGCCGCCGCTGCCGCACCGGCCAGCGCGGCAGAACTCTGCAGAAAGAAACGGCGGTGCAGCAAGCCATTGCCGGCAACCGGCTCGCCAAATAATTCGGTCAGGTCCTGCTTCTTGCCCACGGCGCCCTCCAGCGATTCCGGAAATAGGAGTCGCGATATTAGCGGTATTTGGCGGCAGTGTAACGAGACTATCCGGCCCGCTTGCGGGCCACAGCGGCAAACCGGTCGAACAGGTAATGCGAATCCATCGGGCCCGGAGAGGCTTCCGGATGATACTGCACCGAAAAGATCGGCCGGCCCTCGACCTTCAACCCGCAATTGGTGCCGTCGAACAGTGACACATGCGTCTCCTGGATTCCGCGCGGCAGCGTTTCGCGATCGACGGTGAAGCCGTGATTCATCGAGACGATCTCGACTTTTCCGGTCTCGATATCCTTGACCGGATGATTTGCGCCATGATGGCCCTGCGCCATTTTGCGGGTGCGGCCGCCTAGAGCGAGGCCCAGCATCTGATGGCCAAGACAGATGCCGAACAGCGGAATATCGGAATCGATCAGGTTACGGATCATCGGGATAGCATATGCGCCTGTCGCCGCCGGATCGCCCGGACCATTCGATAAAAGTATGCCGTGCGGACGGTGGCGCAGAACATCTTCGGCGCTGGATTCGGCGGGAACGACGGTGATCGCCGCACCTGAACCTGCCAGCAGACGCAGAATGTTGCGCTTGACCCCATAATCCACGACCACCGCACGCCAGGTCGGGTCGGTTTGCCGGCCATAGCCTTTGTCCCACAGCCAGGGCGTCTGGTCCCAGGTGAACATCTGCCGGCAACTGACCTGTTTGGCGAGGTCGAGCCCTTCGAGGCCGGGAAACGCCTGAGCCTGCCGGCGCAAATCGGCCAGATCAAAACCGCCGCCGGAATCATGGGCGATGACTCCATGGGGCATGCCGCTCTCGCGAATGCGCGACGTCAGCCGCCGCGTATCGACCCCGGAAATTCCCGGCACGTTGTGGCGTTTCAGCCAGCGGTCGAGTGTCACCAGTGCGCGATAATTCGAGGGATCGCTGGAATAGGCGCGCACGACAACGCCACGCACGGCGGGGTTTATCGATTCAATGTCTTCGTCATTGGTGCCGACAATCCCGATATGCGGAAAGGTGAACGCAATGATCTGCCCCGCATAAGACGGGTCGGCGAGAATTTCCTGATAACCTGTCATGGCGGTGTTGAAGCAGACCTCGCCAACCGCCGTGACCGGCGCCCCGAAGGCGAAACCCTTGAACACCGTACCGTCGGCGAGAATCAGCACGGCCGGTGCCCGCCCTTCAGACGACGGCGCGCTCTGGTACGGGCGGGCCGCGCGGATGCCGTCGCTCATTGAAAATCCCAATGGGTGGATGCGGCCGGACGATAAGAACGCGCCGCTGCGCGGTCAAGCCGCGGATCGACGCCAATTTGCCGCCGCCGGGACCATTCCCTAAATAGATGTGCGAAACCAAAGCGGGTCACAGATGACTCTCAAGGACCGTCTGAACGAGGATGTGAAGCAGGCAATGAAGGCGCGCAATCCGCGCCGCGTGTCGACGCTACGGCTGGTGATGGCTGCCATCAAGGACCGGGAAATTCGCCCCGACGCGCCCGCAGCCGGACTTTCCGACGACGATGTCGTTGCTGTGCTGGTCAAGATGGTCAAACAAAGAGAGGAGTCGGCGCAGACCTATGATTCCGCGGGCCGGCCCGAATTGGCGACGGCCGAGCGCGACGAAATCGCCATCATCCGCGAATTCATGCCGCGCCAGATGTCCGATGAGGAAATCCGCTCTGCAGTTCGTGACGCGATCACAGCGACCGGGGCAGCCGGGCCGAAAGATATGGGCAAAGTCATGGGCGCGCTGAAGCAGCGCCATGCCGGAACCATTGACATGGCGAAAGCAGGTTCCGTCGCGAAAGAGCTGTTGGCAACTCCGAACTCCTGATGGAAAGCGTCTGTAAAGGCGTAATTTTCGGCAATTGAGGGGGCGGAGCGCCCGGCCGCATCGGCGCCCGCCCGAATCATGCTAGTGGACCGACTATGCGCTTTGGCGACGATCTGCTCGACGAAATCATAAGGCGCACAGACCTGGTTCAGCTGGTCGGCCGGCGCGTCCGGCTGCAGCGCAAGGGCCGGGTTTTCTGGGGTCTTTGCCCATTCCACAAGGAAAAATCGCCGTCGTTCAAGGTCGATAACGAGCGCCGCAACTATCATTGTTTTGGCTGCGGTGCCGGCGGCAGCGCCTTTCAGTGGTTGATTGAGACCGAAGGTCTGCCTTTTCCGGAGGCGGTAGAGCGGCTCGCCGCCCAAGCCGGAGTGGCGCTGCCTGCCCCAAGCGAAGCGGATAGAGAGTCGGCCAGCCGCCGCAAGTCTCTCTACGAAATCATCACTCTGGCGGCCGGCTTTTACCGGGAACAGCTCCATGGCAGCGCCGGAGCGGCGGCGCAGCGTTACCTCGAAAGCCGCGGATTGAAAGCAGACGCCGCGGACCGGTTTGGTCTCGGTTATGCCCCAGGCGGCCGGAATTCTCCGCTGCTGGCCTGGATGCGCGGCAAAGGCATTGAACTCGCCGCACTGATCGACGCCGGTCTGGCCAGGGCCGCCGAGGACGATCGCCCGGCGCGCGACTTCTTTTTTGACCGGCTGATGTTTCCGATTGCGGATATCCGTGGCCGGATTGTTGCGTTCGGCGGACGTGGTCTCACCGCCGATGCCAAGCCCAAATACATCAATACCGGCGAGACGGCGGTCTTCTCCAAAGGTCATCTGCTTTACAACATGCATCTCGCCCGCGAAGCCGTTCACAAAGGCGCGCCCTTGATCGTCGCCGAGGGCTATATGGACGTGATTGCGCTTGTCGAAGCCGGTTTCCCGGGAGCCGTGGCGCCGCTGGGCACGGCTTTGACCGAAGATCAACTCGCGCTGCTCTGGCGCTCCTCACCCGAGCCCGTTCTCTGCTTTGATGGCGATGAGGCGGGGCTGCGCGCCGCAAGGCGTGCCAGCCATCTGGCTTTGCCCCATCTCACGCCCGGCCAATCCTTGCGCTTCGTCTTCCTGCCCGGTGGTGAGGATCCGGATTCGTTGATCCGGTCCCAGGGTGCGGAGCCCATGCGAAACCTGGTCGCCAAGGCCCAGCCGCTGGCGGATGTGCTCTGGGGCGGAGAAACCGAGGGCCGGGAATTTTCCACGCCGGAGCGCCGGGCCGGACTGGAAGCGGAACTCGACCGGCTGGTCCAAACCATCCGCGATCCCAAAATCGCAGATTATTATCGCCGGGATTTTAACGAACGCGTTTTCAACGCTTTCAAGAAGCGCAAATTCCGCCCCAATCGGGGGAAAAAGCCTGGCGAGAGGCAATCCGGCGAGTCGGATGGCACGGTTTCAGCCGATGTCAGGCGAAGCCTTTTGGCGACCAACGGCGCCTCGGCGGCGCATAATCTTAACGAACGGCTGCTTATCGCCTTCCTGATGAGGGAACCCGATTTTCTCGAGCAAAACGTCGAAACTTTAGCTCAGCGGGAGTTCAACGATCCGCAACTTGACAGAGTTAAAAGCGAGCTTTTAAACGTCGCAGCAAGGCATGAGAGGCTTGAAACGGCGACGATTGAAAACCACCTCGTCTGCCAAGGATTAGGTACCGTTGCCGAAAGCCTCAAAGACGATTTGGTCGTTATTGCGAGCCTCAACGAGCACGCGGATGCCGCCGGTCGCGAGGTCCTCTGGCAGCGACTGCGGGCGCAATTGGAAGGCGCGGATTCCACCGGACTAGGCCAGCTTCAAGAACGCCACAGGCGGGCCTTTGCGGAATATCTGGAGCGCGGAACCGACGAAGATTGGAATGCAGTACAAAGATTGAACAATGAAATTCGCGCTCATCTGGAGCGCACGGGAAACGGAATCTGAAGTGAACAAGAAAACCATCGGGAAGGGCCGGCCTGCGGCCAAAGCGACGAAACCCCATCGCCAGGCCGCCAAAACACATCCAAAGCCGAAGACCCAGGCGCTCCGCACCAGCGCAAAAAAAACCACGACCGCGGAAAAAATCGCGGCGACAAAAAAACAACCAGCGGTGAAGCATCCTTCAAGACCGGCAAAAGCTTCTTCCACGGCAGACAAGAGCGCGAAGCACGCCGTCAGGGCGTCCGCCGCAGCGGCTGCCAGGCCGTCCGCCACAGCGGTTGCACCGGAAATCAAACCGGCCAAAACATCGGCAGCACCGGCTGAATCAAAATCACTTTCCGCGTCCGAGGCGAAACTGAAAGCTGCGGCAAAGCAGGATCCGAAACTGCAGCCGCAAAAGAAGAATGGTGCGGCGGCTCCTGGTGAGACTCCGCAAACTCCGACGCCGGGAAAAGACGATCCCGATGCTCCACTGCTCGATATGTCCGATGCCGCAGTGCGCAAGATGGTCACGCGCGCCAAACAGCGCGGCTACGTCACCTATGACGAACTCAATCGCGTGCTGCCGTCGGACAAAGTGTCTTCGGAACAGATCGAAGACACGATGGCGATGCTCAATGAAATGGGCATCAATGTCATTGAGAGCGAGGAGCAGGAGGAAGCTGACGGCGAACAGTTGCCTGCGACCGCGGCCGGAAGACAGGTGGCCGAAGTTCCGGAGAAGCCCGAAGAAACCTACGACCGCACCGACGATCCCGTCCGCATGTATCTGCGCGAAATGGGCTCAGTCGAACTTCTGTCTCGCGAAGGTGAAATCGCGATCGCCAAACGCATCGAGGCCGGCCGTGAGCTGATGATCGGCGCGCTCTGCGAAGGCCCGCTGACATTCGAAGCGCTGACTGTATGGCGCGACGAACTGATGGAAGGAAAGGCGCTGCTTCGCGACATCATCGATCTCGAAGCAATGTATGGCGGCGTTCCGGGTGCGGAAGGTCCACTGGGCCAGGGTTTGGCCGGAGTTGTGCCCGGTTTGACGCCACCCCCGGTCGGTGATGGTGGCGCTACGCCTCTCAACGGCGCCCAGCCTCCACTCGGCAAACCGGTGATCGAAGCCCCGCCGGTGCCACCCGTTCCGCCGCTGGAAAGACCTGCGGTATCGTCAGCCAACGGAGGCAATGGCGCCGAAGCGCCCGCCGGTGGGGAAATGCCGCCGGGCATCGACGATGACTTCGACGATGAAAGCAATCTCTCATTGTCGGCGATGGAGGCGGCGTTAAAGCCGCAGGTGCTCGCCACCCTCGACCAGATCGCGACTCTCTATAAACGTCTTGGAAAGTTGCAGGACGCCCAGGTCGAAGCGGCAATCGGCGCCGAGGAGTTCTCCGCCGGTCAGGAGCGCCGGTTTCAGAAGCTGCGAAACGAGACTGTCGATCTCGTGAAAAGCCTGCGGTTAAACAACAACCGTATCGAGTCTCTGGTCGACCAGATGTACGGAATCAACCGGCGGCTGATCTCGCTGGAAGGGCGCCTCGTCCGTCTTGCCGAAGCGCGCGGAGTCGAGCGCGCCGAATTCCTGAAGCAATATCTCGGCAATGAACTTGACCCCAACTGGCTGCGCCGAGTCGGCCGTCTGACCGGCATGGGCTGGAAGGAATTCGGCCACGACGACCGCGAGAAGGTCAAGGAAATCCGCGACAACATCCAGGCGCTGGCCCAGGAAACGCGACAGTCGATTGCCGATTTCCGCCGCATCGTGCAGACCGTGCAAAAAGGCGAGCGCGAAAGCCGGCAGGCGAAAAAAGAAATGATCGAGGCCAATCTGCGGCTGGTCATCTCCATCGCCAAAAAATACACCAATCGCGGCCTGCAATTCCTCGATCTGATCCAGGAGGGGAATATCGGACTGATGAAGGCGGTGGACAAATTCGAATATCGCCGCGGTTACAAATTCTCGACTTATGCGACGTGGTGGATCAGGCAGGCGATCACGCGCTCGATCGCCGATCAGGCGCGCACGATCCGTATCCCGGTGCACATGATCGAGACGATCAATAAGCTGGTGCGCACATCGCGCCAGATGCTGCATGAAATCGGCCGCGAGCCGACGCCGGAGGAATTGGCCGATCGCCTCGCCATGCCGCTCGAAAAAGTGCGCAAGGTGTTGAAGATCGCCAA